>NZ_FYDH01000012.1:0-208133 GCF_900187475.1 Pseudomonas sp. Irchel s3h9
TCTTTATCGGCGCTTGGGTGAAAGGAGGAGGGGCGAAATCTCCCACGGTCTGTGCTGCGTCAACAGTCAGAATCGAGCCTTGTCCCTCCTCCTCCCTTCAAGTCCTACCATACAAGCGAGCCTGCTCACGAATGCGGCCTGCCAGCCAACCAATCTCTTGCTGATGCACCCGATCCAACTGTAGGAGTGAGCCTGCTCGCGATGACGACCTCACAGCCAACCAATCCCCACTGACCTCACCCAATTCCTGTGGGAGCTGGCTTGCCAGCGATGACGGCCTGCCAGCCAACCAATATCTACCGGTTGTACTCAATCCCTGTGGGAGTCTGGCTTGCCAGCGATGGCGGCCTGAAAACCGACCAATTTCCAACTGATTTCAACCAATCCCAATGTAGGAGCTTTGCAGGGATACGCATCAATCCAACGGCCCAATCACCTGCCGATACTTCTCCACCCCCTGCGCAGTCCCTCGACTCAACCGAATCTCCAACCCCAACGGATCCTCCCGCCGATTCCCGCTCAACTGCCGCCACCCCTTATCCACCTCCCAAACCCGCACCTGCACATCACTGACATCACTCAAAACAGCAACCCCATTCCCAGGCGCCGGCAACGGATACCGACTCCGCGACTCAGCCACCGCCCGATACAACGTGTCACCCTTGACCCACCACCGCACCCGCTGCAAAGCCCCCGGCTGATCCGCCGCCGTGCGAATAATGTCCAGCCGAAACCCCTTACTGTCGCTACTGCGCACAGTCAGAGCGGGCGGGGTGGTCGGCGGCTCATCATCCACCCCAACCTTCTTCGGCTCAGTCAACTCAATCCCCGCCCGCATCTCCACATCTCGCTGCAACTGATTCAGCGCCCGCAACAAACCGTCACTCTGCTCACTGCTCGCCTGCAAATGACTGTCCGCCCGCGTCACACTGTCCAGCCCCCGCCAGGCAATCAAACTCACCACCGCCATCAACAAAATCGCGACCATCACCTCAATCAACGTAAACCCTTGCTGGCGCTTCATTGCAGGCTGATCCTGCCACTGCCATCACGCAGCACACTCAAGCGATTCAAGCCATCCGACAACGTCAATTGCAGCGGCGGATTGATCCACTCAGCGTTCAGCACAACCTTCTGTTTCGGCTCCACCCGCACCTCCATTTTCGGACTCTGCCAGGCACGCGGCCGCAACTGCGGATCCTGCGCGAAATGATCAAACCCCTTGCCACTGTCACTGCGCCGACTAAAGCGAAACCCCTTGGCATCACTCACCCACACAATCGGCCGCCCATCCGCGCGCGCCTCCGCCTGCGCCACTTGCAGCAACTGCGCCACACGCTCGGCATCCTTGCGCAGCAACTGCAACGGATCGGGCTTGATACTCAGGCTGATCGCCGCACTGGCGATGCCGATGATCACCAGCACCACCATCAACTCGATCAGCGTAAAACCCTCTTGCCTGTTCATCGCGCGCGCGCTCCTTTGCGTCCTGCGCCATCGTGCACGGCCAACATGTAAGGCGTGTGAAATAAAACGGAGAGAATTGCCGCGTAGGCTGACAGCAGGGATAAAAAGGAGATTCAACCCATGACTTTCACCGCACGCTTTTCCCCACCCCAAATGGTCCAGGCCCTCGCGCTGCTCGCAGCGCTGGTCGGCGTGGCGACGTGGTCGTCGCTGCTACTGACCTCCGCCGAATCACACACCCCGGCAGCGGCCCCGCAGTTGCTGGCGGCGCGAAGTGATAGCCCGGCGTTGCAGTGGTTTTCCAATCAAACGGCGCCGATGGACATCAAGGTGAGCGGGGTGATGGCGGGGAGTCGGGGGGCGGTGGCGATACTGAGTTTGAACGATGGGCCGCCGAGAAGTTTTTTGCAGGGGGAGAGGGTTGGGCCTGGGGTGAAGTTGGTGGCGGTGGAGGGGGATGGGGTGGTGATTGAGCAGGGTGGGGAGAGGGTAAGGTTGGGGGTGGAGAGGTTGGGGGAGGGGGTGGTGTTGCCTAGGTTGGTGAGGCCGTGAGTTGTTGGGAGAAGGGAGTTATTTTGGCGTTTCAGTCGGGTAGAGGGTTTTGGATTGGTGGGAGATCAAGGCAAAGTGAGGCTTCGGCAATTTGCCAAGATGATGCATGGAATCCATCACGCTCTGCCTTGTGGAGTCACGCAACAGATTAAAGGCTTGTATCGATAGGAGTGATTTTAGAAAAAAATCTCTGCTGAAATTGGCGCCGACACTGATTCCAGTCTAAGAATGTAGAACTCACAGCGACTACCAATTTCGCATCAGGTAGTAAAAATTCCAAATGACGGGCTGTGGAGAAAACGGCGTGTGTTCTGATTTCGAAAAATGACGCTAATCAGTTAAAGCACCTATAGGCATGGAAGGCTGTATGTATATAAGCTCTCTTAAAATTAGAAATTTCAGGAATTTTTTAGCCTCAGAGCTTGTATTTAATAAGGGGGTCAATACTATATTGGGCGAAAATGGCTCGGGGAAGTCTAACGCTCTATACACTTTGCGTCTCCTTCTAGATGACACCCTTCCTAGAAATATTGTTAAGTTGTGCGAAGCTGATTTTTGTCGAAGTTTATCTTCCTGGCGTGGTCATTGGATAATTCTTTCCGTAGACTTTTCAGAGTTAACGGCTCACGAAGGGTGTCAGATATTAAAGCATCTTACTGGTCATATGGTGGGTGAAGGGCAAGGTACACTAACGTACTATTTTAGACCAAATCTAATTGTTAGAAAAAAATTGTTCGACTCTAATTATGATTTTGATGAGGCGAAGCAAGTATTAGATAGTATTGTTATCGATGATTACGAAGTGGTATTTACAGGAAGGTCTAAAGTAAATTTTCTGAGTGATGAATCGTATAAGGAGTTAGTTGGGGATTTTGAGAATGGTATTTTTCCTGATCCCGAAGATTTAAATTTTGATGCTTATGGAGTAAAGATATATCCAGTTCATGAAGAAGTGTCATTTACTTTTGTTAAAGCTCTCCGAGATGTGGTGTCAGATCTAAAGAACCATCGAAGTAGCCCATTGCTTTCTTTGCTGAAAGGACTTGAGTCAGAGATTGATGAGATTGAAGCGGATGGGATTTCCACGTTGGTCTCTGAGCTTAACGGAGCGATCTCAAGTCTGGATCAAATAAAGAGCTTGTCCAAAGGGATACAAAGTACACTGCATAATACGGTTGGTTATACATTCTCGCCAGTTATTGATATTCAGTCTTCACTGCCAAGTGAGCTTGATAAGTTGTTGCAAAAGTTATCGCTGACCGTTGGGGATAATTATATAGATGGCTATAGCGGTGACTTGAGTGAATTGAGTCTGGGTGGGGCTAATTTAATCTATATTGCACTTAAGCTTCTTGAGTATGAGCGTAAACAAGAGGCGGAAAAGGCTGGTCAATTTTTGATTATCGAAGAGCCTGAAGCCCATATTCATACTCATATACAAAAAACGCTATTCGAAAAGCATTCAACCGGAAAGACGCAAGTTTTTCTTTCTACACACTCCACGCATATTTCATCTGTGGCAAAAATCTCAGAGATGAATATTTTAGGGTTGGAGAGCGGTGAAGTTGATGTTTTTCAGCCAGCAAATGGGATTTCGCAAAAAGAGTGTAGTCGCATTGAAAGATACTTAAATGCTACACGTTCGACACTGCTATTCGCAAAGGGAGTAGTGCTTGTTGAGGGGGATGCCGAGCTTATAATCATTCCTGCACTGGTTAAGAATGTATTGGGTGTGTCCTTAGACGAGCTAGGGATTAGTTTGATAAATATGGAAAGTGCCTTTTTTGAGCATATTTCAAAGCTATTTGATGCTAAGAGAATTAGGAAGTGTTGCGCTATTATCACGGACTTTGATGAAAGTATTGTTGTGCTTCCGAATGATCCGGAAGATGATACGGACTATCAGCGAGATTGCCGAAACTCTCAGAAGTCCGGCCAGCAGAGAAAGGCAGCTCTAGATGATTTAATCGCTGATAATGTGTATGTTAAAGCTTTTTATGCGAGGCATACATTTGAAGTTGATTTCATCATGGCTGATAATTCACTGGAAGTAATCGAAGTTCTCTCCTCGATATACAGTAAGCCGTCTAACATAACTGCGTCAAAAAACAAGCTTTCAAATTCAAACATAGATATTTACGGAAAGGAAGTACTTCGATTAGCTGAAAAAGTAGGAAAGGGGTGGTTTTCGCTGCTGTTGGCAGAGAGGATTTCTTCACAGGTCTTCATTCCACCTTATATATTGGCTGCAATAGCCTTTGCTTGTGGCGGTCGACTATCTGAGCAGGTCTTGTACAAAATGTGTGCGCATCGCTTGAGAAATCCGATGCCGATATTAGAGGATAAGGACAAGCCGATTGCATTTTTTGAGGCAAATAAGATAGATCCTTCATCTTGTATAAATGAGTTTTTAAAGGTTTGCCCAGACGATGATTTGAGTCTTCTAATAAATTCGTTGCGTCGGTAATGTATGATATGGAATTAAGTTTGGAACAGTCTAATGCTGTTGTGTATGATGGGAATGCATATGTTTCCGCATGTCCTGGCAGCGGAAAAACAAGAGCATTAACAGCAAGAATTGCAAAGGGTGTTTTCGATTTATCCTCTCGGACAGAAAAGGTATTGGCTGTAACATTTACTAATCGTGCTGCTGAAGAGTTGCGGTCAAGAATTGAGGTCAATCATACTTATGACCATAATAAGCTTTGGGCGGGGACTATTCATTCTTTTGCGTTGGATTGGATAATTAAACCGTATGCTGCTTATTTAGATTTGACGAAAAATGGGTATTCAATTGTAGATGAGTATGAGTCAAAGAGAGTTCTCGCCAGGCTAAAAAAAGAGTGCGGGGTAGGAGTTTACGATGACGTTAATACAAGGCTTGATCGTTTTGGGAAAGCTTACAATAGGTCTAAATCAGCTGAGGCGGCATTAGAAAAGTATCACCAATTTTTAAGAGTTAATAAAAAAATTGACTTTGATCAGGTTTTGTATTTGGCTTTTCTAATCGTTTCCGGTCGCAAGGAAGTGTCCCAGCTTTTATGCTCACTGTTCCCGCTTATTTGCATTGATGAAGCTCAAGATGTCAGCGATTTGCAATATGCGATATTGTCAGGAATTTATGGTGGGGGGCAAATAAAGCCGAAATTGTTTATCGTCGGTGATACAAATCAGGCGATATATAAAAACATAGGTGCCGTTTCTAGAGATGTTGACGAACTTAATGTTGAGTTTAAAGGAGCCAACCTCAGGCTTTTTGAATTTAAGGATAACTACAGGTCTACTCAGCGTGTGGTTGATTACTTCTCTTACTTTAGAGAGGTCAAGGGAGTGGTGTCAAAGGCCTCATATTCTAATGAGCCTGGCGTAATTAAATTTTTTAATAAAAGTATAGATAAAGCTCAGTTGCCGGATGTGATTGCGGAAATAATACAGTCGACAATTGATTCAGGTGTCTCTGAAAGAGAGATTTGCGTGATAGCCCCTCAGTGGGCCCATATTAGATCAATTACTAGAGATTTGATAAAGCTACTTCCAGATGTAAAGTTTGATGCCCCGGCCCTTACTCCATTTTATGGGCAGCAAGACAATTTTTGGCTGTTAATTGCAAAGCTTGTTCTAACCGAACCCTCCGGGCGTTTGGTGGCTACTCGAAGCCGTTGGGCGTCAGAAGCACTTGAGAAGTTAGATAGGGAATTCGGCTTTGCAATTGATAGAAGCTCTAAGGAGTTACTGTATATTATAAATTCATTCTGCTCATTAGAGGTCGTAGGGACTACTTACTTGTCTAAGTGTTTTGTTTATATGATGTCCAAACTGGGTTTGGATATAGCAGGACGACTCAAGGATGAGTATGATGTTTTTTTTGAAAAGGCGAGCAAAAATATTGAGGCTAATGAAGGTCAATATGGAAACAATGTCTGTGTGTTTAAGAGCTTTTTCAAAGAGTCGGTTGGAGTTGTAATCAATACTTGTCATGGTGTGAAGGGTGAAGAATATAACACCGTAATTGCATATGGTTTGCTCCGCGGGTTTATCCCACATTGGAACGATATAATTGATAGGCCAGATTATGTTGGCTTGAGCTCTGAATCAAAAATGCTATATGTGATAGCTTCAAGGGCAAAAAAGAATCTTTACTTGTTTTCTGAGAGCGGGCGTATGACTAATAAGAAGCGTCCTTATCAGACTTCAGGGGTTATACAAGGCTATAAATATAGTTATGATTTATAGGGGAATGGGGAAGGGGATGGATTTATTTTAGAGGAAGGGAATGTTTCAAGATAATAAAACAATCCCCTTTTTTCGAATATAAAAATTTGGCGAGCTTATAAAAAATTTGCTGTCGGTACCAAATGCATGTGACTTTTATGCAGCAGTAGGTCTGTTGGTAAGTTTCTTAGGAAACCAAGTTCTAGAACCAATGCTCTTAAACGACTTTCGCCATGAAGCGCAACATGATAGAAGACAAGTATTTTTTCATACTCCGAAAGTTGAGCGGAAACCATTGATAGGTAAGGTTCGACCGAGTTTGATTCGGACTGTATGTATCCTAGAACGACAGATAGGCTTTCATGCCAACTGTGTAAGTTTTTCCTAGTTGGCTCCCAAAAGTCAGCATACATAAATTTAAGTTCATTCAGGCCTTCAAGCGTAGTAATGTGGAATTCCTTTCCGCCATCTCTAAACCTGTTTCGATATTTTGTTTTTAGCCTAGAGTGGAATCGTTCCATGCAGTCCGAGCCGGTGACTATTTTATTAGTTTTGGATAAAAGCAAGTCAATGGATTGGGTTAGAGTAGAGTGTATCTCAAGCATTTTAAGGAAAGTGACCTCAAAACTTTGTTTTCTGAAAGCGTCTACTTGCTCACTCAACGCATCTGCTGAGCGCCGCATTTCCTCCCTGGAATCTCTCAACTCTACTTTCTGAACGACTATCGTTAAAAGCAGACCCATAAAAGTGAGAAAAGTCAAAAATGGGTTAGCAATGCCACCAAAAAAATCGCCAAAAATACCGTGATTAGGCTCTTCAGATTTGTATGAATATGCAGTTAAACCAATATCGATTATAAAAATCGATAACACCACCATTAAAGCAAAAACAAAAATTCGATACAAGCCTCTAACACCTAGATCGTCGCCAGGTTTAACGAAAGACTCAAACCACTGATAAGGTTTATTCCATATTTGCAGTAGCTTTATCCACATCGGAGACATCCTTTATAAGTCTTAAGACTATTGCGACAAATTTTCAAAGGCCAAGAAAAAAAGGACCAGATTTATTTTTCAGAAAATAGATCAGTCTCCTTTGTTTTGATCCTCTTTTTTTCGTTTTTCAGTTCCATAGCCCCCAAAACCATGAGTGCTTTATCCAAGCTTCTATAGTCATTAATTTTCTGCTTGTCTAGGTTCGAATCCAGTAACTTGTCGATTACCTTGATGAATTGCCTATATTTTTTCAATTTGTTCGCGGCGGAGGTTCCCGGCGCAGGAAGCTCTGGATATTCATATCCAGCTAACGCTGGGTTTTGATCGATCAGCACTTTGCAAGCCGCTTGGACATTTCTATCTACAATCGGAAAATAATCTGGGTGGCAAAAATGAAATACTGCTGAAATTGTCGGTAACTGAAAGCCTCGAGTAGTCACGAGGGTATCGAAAAATGGCTCTAAGTTCTTAAATCGATCAGATGCGTCTATAGAGACCTTTCTGACGTTAAGGATAGCCTTGATCGCGGTAAATACATCTTCTGGAAACGGAATTTGAGACTTGTAATTTTTAATTGCAATTAAAGGTAAAATTACTTCCAAAGCTTGCTTGAATGAATCACTGGTCAATACCTTAGATGCGGTAGTTGAGTCGTATCTGGCCACCAATGCTAAAATTTCTGAATAGCGTGCGTCTGCATAGTTTGGATAGTTCGAATCAAACTGCTCCGCATATTTATCAAGGTTTTCCAATTCGCCCCTCCTGCCTCAGTTGGATACACAATCGCAAGCGCCTTCGTCGAGAAAGTGCAGGTGTTATTGAGTGTTTGCGCTCAGTTGTATTGTCCAGGTTAAATTTCCAGTTTTTTTCATTTGCTCTGACTTCATATAAAACTACGAAGGAGGGGGGCGAAAATAAGCTGCCCCTTTGTTTGCTTAACTCGCGTCGTCTTAATTGGTTTCTGGAGATGCATCCGGACATTCATCGGTCCATCGCGTAACCTTCATGTCTTTCAGTTGTTCACCAATGGTGTCAACGCGCAAGCAGGTGCCTTTCTTTGAGTAGAAGAGGATGCAGCGCGAGCTATCAAAAGAGCAGGTATCGAGTTCCAGGAAATTTTGTGCAGCCAGTTCGCGCTCTACACCGCTGTATTCATAGCCATCGCTGATGTGCATCCGGGTTGGCTTCCATCCTTGTTTGATCAACTTGAATCTGGCTGACACCAAGGGCTCATCGACTGCAATGCCAGTTGGCCCGTGCTTGTCGTTTGTCGCTTGCGTACCGCCGGCAAACGCGGCGCTTGTACCCGTGCAATATATTGCGAGGAGCAAGAAAATCGGGGCCTTCATTTAGTAGTTCCTCCAGCTGATTTGTAGCTCCCCAAAAACTTTGGATACTCGGCGTACGGTTGAGGCGGGTAGTGGTTCTTCTTGCCTGGCCCTTCCGGGAGTGCCGCCCACCTTGTGGCCGCCTTCGGCATTGCGCCCGGAATGTCTCCGGCTTTGATTTTGTCGATCACTCCGAGCGTGCGAAGAATGTCGACCGTAATAAGGTCTTGTGTATGGGGCGAAAAATCTGTCAGCCCCATCTTCTCGCCGTACTCTCGCCATGTGGCAACGTTGATTTGATACAAGCCCGATGCCGTAGTTTTACCGCCGTAGCCAGCGCCCGGATGGGTGGATTCGTCAGTGAAAGTCCATTTTCCGGTTTTAAATCCCTCGGCCCAGCCATGACCGTATTTCGCGTGATAGTCACCGCCTTCGGCTTCGCCAATAGCGAACAAATATGCCTTGACGTTTTTGTCCTTCAAATACTCTTCGTTCTCGGCCCGTCTTTTCTGTTTTTTTGCGTTCAGCTCTACAGTTTTCTGGGTTTCGTCTTTGACGGGCGTTACCGCTCTGGTGGCGACGGGAGACATCTTCCTGCCATTTCTGCTAAGGACTTCAGCCATGCCTTAGTCCTCCAGAAACAGTTGGATTGTCTCGGGCAGGTGCGAACTCACTACATGTGTGTATCCCATCTCATCACTTACGCCGTGTTCCAGGCTGCCATCAGCGCGTTGAATGGCATATTCAAGATTGGCCAAAGGTTCGCCCGACTCTTGGTCAACCAATCTGAACTTGTCGCTGAAGTGCACGGGCATCGACGTCAGACCGCTGAAAGGCGCTGATACGACGGTGTCGCCAATGATGACCGTGCCGGATCCACCGATAACCACGTTGCCGTGGCCACCGGTACTGTCTTTGGTCGCAGCATTCAGCCCATTGATGAAAACCGTAGCGCTGACGGCGCCCGTGATTGGGCTACCGCAGGCGGACTTGTCGGTCATTCGAGCGGCGGCAAGGCCGTCGAAATTTACATTGGGCGAGCCGCTGACAATAGGGTTTGTGCCATGCCCGGGGAGCGGGCAATTGGTTGGATCTGTCACTCGCGCAGCAGGTTTGCCACTCATGAAATGTTCCTTTTCAAAGTTTCAGTTTTCCTTGACCGGAATGGAGTCGATATAGGGGCGGGGGATATCGGCTGCCAAAATAATGCGGGGGTGACCAGCGTGTACGCGAGAAGAATGGGCATGTCCTGGGAGGGGCGCATAAAGTTTTACTGTCTATGTAAATGTGCTGCGCGCAGCATGCCCGAGGCAGGCGGCGCGCTCAATATTTACTTACAAATTATTGGTTGACTGTAGGAGACGGTCGCAATGCGGGGGGCAAGCTCGGGTGATCTCTAGCAACACGTGACGGGATCGATTTTAGAAATCGGGATGCGATGAGGCTCGATAAACGCCAACGTTTAAAAAGACATCTCCAAACACTCTCCCAGGCTACACATCCTTGCGCCTTTGCCTACAGCTACGCCAGAATCCGCCGGCTTGTGCGCTTTTGGGTCGGATTCTATTGTGGTCGGGTCGCTGACGAATCAGCGATCGGGTTTGGTAGCCCGGCTTAGACTTGGCGCATAGCGTCACCCGATACAGACCTTTTGGGGCTGTGTATTTATGGTGGCCATGCGCAGGGCGTCTTCGGGCGCGCCGGTTCTCCAAGTCACCGGTCTACCAACCTTCGTATGGCCACCACCCCTTCGTTTGGTAGCGAAAGATGATGGCTCCTTTTCTACGATTTGGAGATTCACTCATGATCAAACCAACACCCAACCCGCCCGAAACCGCCTCGGTTTCCCCCTACGAATCCATCGATTCCAAAAAACTCCACGAAGCCGCCGACCGCGCGCTCGACCATTACCTCTGTCCGCCCGGGTCCACGCCGCCGCCACGTAAAAATCGTGGGATGTACGCCGTGACGGCCGACAACAAAAACGAAGAACTGCTGATCGATGCCAGTGAAACGCTCGCTTCGGCTCAAACCATTGCGCAGAACGTCGCCAGTTTGTTGCCGGCGTCGCAGCGTCGGGCGCTGTTGGGGATTGCGCAGTTGATCATGCTCGGGGAGTTGGCGGTGAATCGGGCGTTGGATAATTTGCAGTTGCCGGAGTGATGCGGGTGTCGGGATCACCTGCTGATTGATCGGGTGTTCATTCTGGCGCCTTCGCGAGCAGGCTCGCTCCCACCTTTGAGCGTGTTCCAAGGTGGGAGCGGGCTTGCTCTTCAGCCGCGATCAATGTTGAGACGATGTACGCGTATCTGTACCCGCGAGTGGCGGGTTGCTTTCTTTGCGTCAATCGACTGCCAAGTTATCCCGAGCCCACTGTTCCGCCGTAGTGACCTGAATCGACTGCCGCTCGTTGAACGTCCCCGCTTTAGGCCACGACACGCCTCTGCCTTGGGCAAATACGGCGCGGTATTTTTTGATGTGGTGAGTGGGGTCTTTTTCCAGTTCCTGCATCAGGTACGGAACCGTCCAGACGTTACGCTTGAACGGCCGCCCCAGCACACGTTCTAGCAGGCTCGCCACTTGTCCATAGGTCACCGTGTCGCCAGACAGGTAGACGATCTCATTGCGAAAGCGCGGTTCGAAGAAAACGATGTCCGCTGTCAGCTTGCCGATGTCCTGCGGTGTCGTGAGCGTCACGCTGGTTTCCAGGCTGCCCAAGGCGTTGACGGTGTGGTTCTCAAAATCGACGACTTCAAATACCGGCTCGAACAGAAAACTGGTGAACATGCCGGTCGAGATGATCACCCATTCGGTTTTATCCTGGGCGCGGAGCAACTCGCGCACGTCGAGTTGCGCATCGAACAAGTCCTGCGGGCTGCCCCGGCCAATCACTTCGAAATCGACGCCGAACTGCCAGGGGAAATAGCGCTTCACGCCGGACTTGAGCGCGGCTGTCGCCAGTTTCATCGGCGTTTCACGGCCCGCGACCATGCCTGCGCAGCCTATGACGGTGTCGAATGCTGCGAACACTTCGGCCAGTTGATCGATGGAATCGTTAACCAGGTCTGCAGCGACTAGCTGAATGCCCAGACTGCGCAGTTCATCGACTTCCAGTTTTTTCTCGGGAGCTTGTGTGTTGATGGTCGAATCCCTGAGCAGGACGCTGATGGAACTGCCGGGCGAGCGCTTGGCTACCCGCGCAAGATTGCGCAGCACCGGCAGGCCGAGTTCGCCGGCGCCGAGTACGAGAATGGATTGTGGGGAAGGGTGGGTCGCTGCGGTCATGATGTCTCCTGAGATCTGTCGTCTGTATGATTTGGCGATGCTGGCACGATTGCGCAGCGCTCAGAAGAAGGCACACGCGTGATACCAGGGGGACACATGACCGATGAGGAAACCCTTAGCCAGGCAGAAGCGATCTGCCAGACGCTAAGACGAGACGATGATGGCGTGCGGCGCGAAGTCCTGGCGCACGCCGGTAGCCGCTGGTCACTGGGTATCCTGCATGCCTTGGGTGTGTACGGCACGATGCGTCATGCCGAGATCAAACGGCAAATGACGGGCGTGACTCAGCGCATGTTGACCAAGACGCTGCGTGCGCTGGAACGCGATGGTCTGCTGATACGGCGGGAGTTGGATCAAGTGCCGCCCCATGTTGAGTATGAGCTGACGGCGTTGGGTATGGAGCTGTTGGTTCGCATGTCGCCGATTTGGACTTGGGTTGTGGAGCACGTGGATGATTTTCGCGAGGCGCGCCGGGTGTTTGATGGTCAGAGTGGGAAAAAGCCTGCTTGGCAGGTTCCGGTGGTGGGGCTGGTTGATTTGGATGGGGCTGATTGAATGGTTGCTTTGGTTCAGGCCATTGCGCAGAACGTGGCGAGTCTGTTGCCGGGTTTGGGGGCTTGCGATTAGAAGCAGCCCTCACCCCAGCCCTCTCCCGGAGGGAGAGGGGGCCGACCGAGGTGTCTTGCGGGGTACGTCGACCTGGAAGATTTTGGCGATTATGGCTTGGGTGAAGGATCTTCGATTTGGCTTTGTGAGCTTGGCAATTGTGGATTCAATGAATGGCTTTCAAGTCGGTGCAGCTCTCGAATATCCCCCAATCGGTTCCCTCTACCACTGGGAGAGGGCTAGGGTGAGGGGCTTTCGGTTCGGGACAGCAAAGTCTCAAGCCTGGCCAACGGCGGAGCATCCTGGTTGCGGTCAAATACCTGAATGCCAATCTTGAGTAAGCGGCCGTTTTCGGCTGCGCTGATCAGCTGTTCACAGCGCAACAACAACCGCCCCTGATCGCAGTCCTGAGCTTTCATCCCCATCGGCAACTTCCCTTCCAACCGCAACTCAGCCATCCGACTCTGCGCCGCAATCATCGCCACCGACCGATCCCTTAAAACCCCGCTACTCTGCGTCATCAACCCCGCCACCCGCACAGCCGCTGACATCGCCACGGCAATAATCGCCAGCGCCACCAGCACCTCAATCAACGTGAAACCCTCTTCCCGCGAACGCGCACGCATAAACCGCCCAAAACCAAAACCCAGCCCTCGACGCTAACCCGCGTCCTTGACGGCTTGACGACGAAAACACCCGAGGATTTTCAACATCACTGACATATCTTCTTGCAACACTGCGCGTCGAATCGAATCAAGCCAGGGAATGTCGAGATGGATATCGCACCTTTCAAATCGCGTCAGCAACCGATGCGCACGCCGCGTGGGCAGCATGGTTTTACCCTGATCGAGATCATGGTGGTCGTGGTGATTCTGGGGATTTTGGCGGCGATGGTGGTGCCCAAGGTGCTCGACCGGCCGGATCAGGCGCGGGCGACGGCGGCGAAGCAGGATATTGGTGGGTTGATGCAGGCGTTGAAGTTGTATCGCCTTGATCACGGTACTTACCCGAGCATGAACCAGGGGCTGAAGGTGTTGGTGGAGCGGCCGGCGGATGCGAAGAACAGCAATTGGCGCTCGTACCTGGAGCGCTTGCCTAACGATCCGTGGGGGCGTCCTTATCAGTACCTCAACCCTGGCGCGAATGGCGAGATCGACATCTTTTCCCTCGGTGCCGACGGTCAGCCGGACGGCGACGGCGTGAATGCCGATATCGGTTCCTGGCAGTTGTAAGGCCGGCCATGAACAGCCGCTCGCCTGAGGGGGCGAAGCAACAGGGCATGGCGATTATCAGCGCGTTGTTGATTGCGGCCGTGGTGGCGGTGATTGCGGCGGGCATGTTGACGCGCCAGAGCGTGTCGACCCGGGCGCTGGAGGCGGATCAGCAGCGTGTGCAGGGGCGTTGGCTGGTGCAGGGCGGGCTTGAGATCAGTCGTCAATTACTTTGGGATGCGCGTCAGCGCGATCCGTTGACGCGGCTCGATCAGCCGTGGGCGCAGCGTCTCTCCGCGCAAGGTTTTGAAGGGCGGCTGGAGGATGAGCAGGGCAAGTTCAACCTGCGCAATCTGGTGGCCAATGAGCGTGTCGATGAGGCGCAGGTCGCGGCGTTTCAGCGCTTGTGCGAGTTGATCGGGGTCAGCGCCGGTTTGAGTCAGCGCATCAGTCAGCGGGTGATTGCCTCTTATCCGCGACTGCTGAATCCGCAGATAGCCGAGGCGCCGAAAAGCGGTTTCGACAGTGGCCGCGCGACCTCGCCCAACGCTTCACACAAACCGCAAAAACCGACGTTGCCGATGCTGCGCAGCATCGATGATTTGCGCAGTGTCTACGGCGTGAATGAGGCGGTGATGGGCAAACTGGCGCCGTACCTGACGGTGATCCCCGCGACGACCTGGCTCAATGGCAATACGGCCACCGCGCCGGTTTTAGCGGCTTATGTACCGGGGCTGTCGCTGGAGCGTGCCAATGCGCTGATTGCTGAGCGCGATGCCGGGCGCTGGTTTATCAACCGTGGTGATTTTGTTAACCGCTTGCGCATGCCGCAATTGGAACTGACCAGCGTCAAGGTCGGCATTACCAGTGACTGGTTTCGCCTGCGCGGTGAGGCGCGGCGTGATCAGCGGCGGGTCAGTCTTGAGGCGTTGTTGCATCGCAGTCAGGACCGCTTACCGCAGGTGATCTGGTCGCGGGTGGGCGTATGAGCCAGTTGAAAGTGGCGTTGCCGCCCTTGGCGGAACTGGATCTGCACAGTGAATTGTACTGTGCTTGGCTGGATCGTCAGGGCCAGGTCACGCGGGAAGAACGCCACACTCTCAGCCAGTTGAGCCAGCAGTCGAAACTGCCGCCGCTGGTGTGTTTTCTGCACCCGGCTGACAGCCTGTTGGCGAGTCTCGATTTACCGCCGCTGCCTGCGAACAAGATTGTCGCGGCGGTGCAGTGTGCGGCGCAGGCATTGATGCTGGGCGACAGCAGCGAGATGCACATCGCGCACAGTTCGCGGGACGAGGCCGGGCAGGTGCAGATCGCCTGGGCGCCGCGGCAGCACTTGTTGCGCTTTGGCCAGTTGCTGAAAAGCGCCGGGCTGAACCTGCGTGGTCTCTACCCGGCGCCGTACCGTTTGCCGGTGCTGCCCGGCACCGTGGCGTGCGTGCAGGACGGGCATTTGTTGCTGCGCGATAGCGTACAAGCGGCGCGGGTGCAGCCGTTGTTCGATGACGGTTTTGACGGTGTTGTGTGGGAACCGGGCGTCACTTTGCATTGGATCGGTGAGCAACCGCCGCCGGGTGCTGAACTGCCGATGGCGGGTGTGCAGCGCTGGACCGGGCCGCTTCCGGGTTGGGGGCTGCATGGCGCGGTCCAGCAACAACAAACCGAGCATCGCGGCTGGGGCAGGGCGATCGCCCTGTCAGCGTTGGCCGTGGCCATTTGGGTGATCGGTTTGAACCTTTACGCCGCTCGCGAGGCCGGGCAGGGCCAGCAGTTGAAAACCCAGATGAACCTGCGGGTAAAGCAGGCGTTTCCCGAGTTGCCGGTGATTCTCAACCCGTTGCAACAGGCTCGCCAGCAATTGGCGGCGCGGCAGAAGGGCGCGGCGGATGATCCGGCGCAGACCTTCAATCGTTTGGTGTTGCAGGCCGGTAGTGGCATGCCGTCGATGGCCGGCAGTGTCGAGCGGCTGACGTTTATCGACGGCGTCTTGCAACTGAGTCTGCTGAGTGAAGCCCGTCGCGGCGGCAATGATCAGGAGTGGCAAAGTACCTTGGCCCAGGCCGGTATCAGCGTTACGGCGGATGACGAGGGCTGGACCTTGCGTCCGGCCACTGAAGCCAGCCCAAGCGACAGCGATGACAACGGCGGAGCAGAAGAAGATGAATAAGGCCTCGCTCGCGCTCTATCGCGCCAAGTGGCAACGCTTTAACGCTCAGGTGCAGGCCCGTTGGCAGCCGTTGGCGCTGCGCGAAAAACGCATGGTTGGCGGTATGGCTGTAGCGCTGGTGGGCCTGCTGCTGTGGGTTGCGCTGATCCAGCCACCGCTGAAGAAAATCGCTTATTGGGAAGCCGAGACGCCAAAGCTGCGCGCTCAGACTGAAGCGCTGGAAGTATTGCTGCGTGAAGTCAGCGTGCGTCCCGCCGGGCAAAGCGTGGCGCAGTCGCTGGAGCAGACTCTGCAGGCCAGCGGCCTCGCCGGGCACTATCAGTTGCAAGCCGGGGAGGCGGGCGCTTGGCAGTTGACCTTCGACGCGGCACCGGCCGACGCCGTGCTCGACTGGCTGTTGAGCAACCCGGCACAACTTTCTCTGCAAGTGGTCGAGGCCCGTTTGCAACGCGCAGACAACCCCTCGACCGAAGTCACCGCCGGCACTTTGTCAGGCACCGTTCGCATGGATCAGGCGCTGGGCGCTAAGGAAGCTTCATGAAGGGGTCAGGATCCAAACCGGCACGTCTGGCGTTGCCGATGCTGCTGATGGCGTTGAGCGCGTGCAGCAACACCACCACACCGCAGAATCAGCCGCCGTTGCTGGTCGACAGCGAGCTGGGCCGGCCGCTGGCCAACACCCAGCGCAGCGGCGACGCGGTGCTCGATCGCGAGCGCGCGCAGGCTCAGGCGCGACCTGTGCCGAAGCAATTGCACAACATCACCCAGCGTGCGCGCAGCGGTGCGGCGGCGTCGGGCATTGCCTTGCCGAGTAATCCTCTGGGCGATCAACCGGTGACGCTGAATTTTGTCGACGCGGATATTCAAGCGGTGGTGCGGGCGTTGTCGCGTTCGACTGGGCAGCAGTTTCTGGTCGATCCTCGGGTCAAGGGCACGTTGACGCTGGTCTCGGAAGGTCAGGTGCCGGCGCGGCAGGCTTACGACATGTTGCTGGCGGCGTTGCGCATGCAGGGTTTTAGCGTGGTCGATGTTGGCGGTGTGGCGCAGGTGGTGCCGGAGGCGGATGCGAAGTTGCTTGGCGGGCCGATTTACAGTGCCGACAAACCGGCCGGTAACGGCATGCTCACGCGCACGTTTCGTCTGCAATACGAGAACGCAGTCAACCTTATTCCGGTGCTGCGGCCGATCGTTTCTCCGAACAATCCGATCAACGCCTATCCGGGCAATAACACCATCGTCATCACCGACTACGCCGAGAATCTGACCCGCGTTGCGCAGTTGATTGCGAGCATTGATTCACCGAGCGCGATCGACACCGATGTGGTGCAGATCCAGAACGGCATCGCTGCCGACATTGCGCCGATGGTGGCGGATCTGCTCGATGCGCCGGGCAATGATCCGACGCAGAAAATCGCGGTGATTGGTGATCCGCGTTCCAACACCATCATCATTCGCGCTGGCAGCCCGGAGCGTACGGAGCTGGCGCGTAATCTGATCTACAAACTGGATAACGCGCAGAGCAATCCGAGCAATTTGCATGTGGTTTATCTGCGTAACGCGCAAGCGGCGAAACTGGCGCAGGCCTTGCGCGGTTTGCTCACCGGTGAGAGCGACAGCGGCACTAGTGACAGTGCGCGTTCTGTGCTCAGTGCGATGGGTGCAAGCACTGGCGGCAGCGCTGGACAGAATGGCCAGAGCGGCACGCAAACCAGCGGCAGCACCTCGACCACCAACAGCAGCGGCAGCACGGGTGGCAGTTACGCGCAGGGCAGCAGTGGCAGCGCAACCGGCAGCGGCGGTACGCAGAACAGCGAACAGAACGTCGCCTTCAGTGCCGGCGGCGTGACCATTCAGGCTGACGCCACCACCAACACTTTGCTGATTTCCGCGCCGGAGCCGTTGTATCGCAACCTGCGCGAGGTGATTGATCTGCTCGACCAGCGCCGCGCGCAAGTGGTGATCGAAAGCCTGATCGTCGAAGTCGGCGAGGACGATGCCAGTGAGTTCGGCGTGCAGTGGCAGACCGGCAACCTCGGTGGCAATGGCGTGATCGGTGGCGCGAATCTGGGTGGCTCGGGGATCAACGTCAGCGGCAAAACCAGCATCGACGTACTGCCGCAGGGTTTGAACCTGGGTTACGTCAACGGCACTGTCGACATCCCCGGCATCGGCAAGATTCTCGACCTGAAGGTGCTGGCCCGCGCCTTGAAAAGTAAGGGTGGCACCAACGTGCTGTCGACGCCGAACCTGCTGACCCTCGACAACGAAGCGGCAAGCATTTTTGTGGGGCAGACCATCCCGTTTGTCAGCGGCAGTTACGTCACTGGCGGTGGCGGCACCAGCAATAACCCGTTCCAGACCGTGACCCGTGAAGAAGTGGGTTTGAAGCTCAATGTGCGCCCGCAGATTTCCGAGGGCGGCACGGTCAAGCTTGATATCTATCAGGAAGTCAGCAGCATTGATGAGCGGGCTTCGGCCAGTGCCAATTCGGCGGGGATTGTCACCAACAAACGCGCGATCGACACCAGCATTCTGCTTGATGACGGGCAGATCATGGTGCTCGGCGGTTTGCTGCAGGACGGCTACAGCCAGAGCAATGACTCGGTGCCGTGGCTGGGCGACATTCCGGGGATCGGCGCCCTGTTTCGCAACGAACGCCGAGCGATCACCAAGACCAACCTGATGGTGTTTCTGCGCCCGTACATCATCCGCGACAGCGAAGCGGGGCGCAGCATCACGCTGAACCGCTACGACTTTATGCGCCGCGCCCAGGGTGGGTTGCAGCCGGAACGCAGCTGGGCGATGCCGGACATGCAGGCGCCGCAGTTGCCGACGGCGGCGCAAGGTGTGCCGGCGGTGTTACCGAGCTCCGGCCCACGCGCAACCATTAAAGCGGTGCCGATCCAATGACGCCGACATCGCCCCTTGATCTGGAAAACGGACCTGTAGGAGCTGCCGAAGGCTGCGATCTTTTGATCTTGCTCTTCGACGGACCCAAACGTCCAAAGATCAAAAGATCGCAGCCTTCGGTAGCTCCTACAGGGATTGGGGAGGGCTTGAGATGAGCGCGCTGCCTTACGCCTGGGCCAAGGCGCAGCGGATTTTGTTGTGCGATGGCGTGTTGACCGTGTGCCCGTCGACGCCGGGCTGGTCGATCAGCGAGGCGCGGCGTCAGTTTGGCGCGACCACGATTCAGCGGGTGCGCGATGATGAGCTGGATGGCTTGCTTGCCAGCGCTTATGCCGACACGGGCAGCGCGGCGGCAGTGGTCGGTGCGGCGGAAAACGAAGTCGACCTCGACCGCCTGATGCAAGACATGCCGGAAATCACCGACCTGCTCGACACCCAGGACGGCGCGCCGGTGATTCGCATGATCAACGCCTTGCTCACCCAGGCCGCGCGCGACGAGGCCAGCGACATTCACATCGAACCGTTCGAAACCCATTCAGTGGTGCGCTATCGCGTCGACGGCACGCTGCGCGATGTGGTCTCGCCGCGCAAGGCGTTGCACGGTGCATTGGTGTCGCGGATCAAGATCATGGCCCAGCTCGACATTGCCGAAAAACGCTTGCCGCAGGACGGGCGCATCGCGTTGCGCGTGGCCGGGCGTCCGATTGATATTCGTGTTTCCACGGTGCCAACCGGACATGGCGAAAGGGTGGTGATGCGTCTGCTCGACAAACAGGCCGGGCGCCTGCATCTGGAAACCCTCGGCATGGACGCGCAGGTGTTGGCCAAACTCGATCACCTGATCCGCCAGCCCCACGGCATCGTTTTGGTCACCGGGCCAACCGGCAGCGGCAAAACCACCAGCCTCTACGCGGCACTGGCACGGCTCGATGCGAGTACCAGCAACATCCTCACCGTGGAAGACCCGGTGGAATACGACTTGCCGGGGATCAGCCAGATTCAGGTCAACGCCAAGATCGACATGACTTTTGCGTTGGCGCTGCGAGCAATCCTGCGGCAAGACCCGGACATCATCATGATCGGCGAAATCCGCGATCTCGAAACCGCGCAAATCGCCGTGCAGGCCTCGCTGACCGGACATTTGGTGCTGGCGACCTTGCACACCAATGACGCAGTGTCGGCGGTCAACCGCTTGATCGACATGGGCGTCGAGCCGTTTCTGCTGGCGTCGTCAATGCTCGGGGTTTTGGCGCAGCGACTGGTGAGGCGGTTGTGCAATCAATGCAAGGAAGAAGACCCCACCGCGCCCGGCACCTGGCGCCCGGTCGGCTGCCCGGAGTGCAATCAAACCGGCTACAGCGGCCGCACCGGCATCCACGAATTGTTTTGCATCGACGACGACATCCGTACCCTGATCCACCAAGGGGCGGGGGAGCAGGCCTTGCGCGCCTCGGCGGCCAAGGCCGGGATGTTCAGCCTGCGTGAGGACGGTGAACGCTGGATCCGCAGCGGCGCCACTGCCCCTGAAGAAATCCTCCGTGTGACACGGGACGCCTGATGAATCGCTATCGTTTTGAAGCCGCCGATGCCACCGGCAAGATCGAATCCGGGCACCTTGAGGCGGACAGCCAGGCTGCCGCGTTCACAACATTACGCGGGCGCGGGTTGACCGCGTTATCGGTGCACAAGGAAAGCAACGTCGCCCAGCACGGCGGCGGTGGATTGTTCAGCGCCAAGCTCTCGGACAATGACCTGGCCTGGGCCACGCGGCAACTGGCGAGTCTGTTGGGCGCGAGTCTGCCATTGGAGGCAGCGCTGAGTGCCACGGTCGAGCAGGCCGAGAAAAAGCACATTGCCCACACCCTAAGTGCCGTGCGCGCGGATGTGCGCAGCGGTATGCGACTGGCGGAATCACTGGCGGCGCGGCCACGGGATTTCCCCGAGATCTATCGCGCGTTGATTGCCGCAGGGGAAGAGTCCGGTGATCTGGCGCAGGTCATGGAGCGGCTGGCCGACTACATCGAAGAACGCAACAACCTGCGCGGCAAGATTCTCACCGCGTTTATCTATCCCGGTGTGGTCGGGCTGGTGTCGATCGGCATTGTGATTTTCTTGCTCAGCTACGTGGTGCCACAGGTGGTCAGCGCGTTTTCCCAGGCGCGGCAGGATTTGCCGGGCTTGACCTTGGCGATGCTCAACGCCAGTGATTTCATTCGCAGTTGGGGCTGGCTGTGCGCCGGGATCATGGCCGGCGCGTTTTGGAGTTGGCGTCTGTATTTGCGTAATCCAGCGGCGCGCTTGAGTTGGCATCATCGAGTGCTGAAGTTGCCGTTGTTCGGGCGTTTTATCCTTGGCCTGAACACTGCGCGTTTCGCCTCGACGCTGGCGATTCTCGGCGGCGCCGGGGTTCCGCTCTTGCGTGCACTGGAAGCGGCGCGGCAGACATTGTCCAATGATCGCCTGAGCCTGAGTGTCACTGAGGCCACGGCCAAGGTGCGCGAGGGCGTCAACCTGGCAGCAGCGTTGCGGGTGGAAAATGTCTTCCCGCCGGTGCTGATTCACCTCATCGCCAGCGGTGAAAAAACCGGTTCATTGCCACCGATGCTCGAGCGCGCAGCGCAAACCCTGTCGCGTGATATCGAACGGCGAGCGATGGGCATGACCGCGTTGCTGGAGCCGCTGATGATTGTGGTGATGGGCGGGGTGGTGCTGGTGATTGTGATGGCGGTGTTGCTGCCGATCATTGAGATCAACCAACTGGTCCAGTAGCCGGTTTTGATGGTGTCTGATCGGGCCCCTTCGCGAGCAGGCTCGCTCCCACAGTGTTCTGTGTTGTGAAGTCAATTGCATTCGATCATTGAGAGCACTGAGTTGATCCAGTAGTGGTGTGTCAGATGTTTTTAGGGTGTCTGACCTGGCCTCATCGCTGGCAAGCCAGCTCCCACAGGTTCTTGTGTTGTGTCGCAGATCGCATTGACAACATGGCTCCTTGTGGGAGCTGGCTTGCCAGCGATGGGGCCAGTCAGGGCAACAAATAATCCATATTTTTTTCCAGCACTTCAGCATCACCCGACCCTCAAAAGAACCATCCTCGGGTTCTCCTTTCTGTCATCTGCAACCACCCGCCAACGCCTCCAGCCCGATTCCGCCAAACCCCCGATCCAGACGCTGCGCAGCATCCGACAAACACCCGAGAAAATCCCTTCGGAAACACCGCTCACCTCCCGAGGTTTTTTCCTTTATCTGTCACCGGAAACTGCGAATTTCTCAGTGCGACTTAACCAAGGCCAACGCTAGCGAGGGCCCCGGTGAGTCCTCCCAGTGTCATGCAAGTCACCCGAAAACCTGTGTTCCCAAACCTAGTTGAAAAGGAGATTCTTCATGTTCAAGCGCACTCTGATCGCAGCCTCACTGACCGTCGCCGCTCTGGCATCCGCCCAGGCCATGGCCGTAACCGGTGGTGGCGCTTCACTGCCTGCCGCTCTGTACAAAGGTTCTGCCAACAGCATCCTGCCTGCCAACTTCAGCTACGCCGTAACCGGTAGCGGCATCGGCAAAAGTGCTTTCCTCTCCAACACCGCTTCGCAATTCGGCACCACCGGCACTGTGCACTTCGCTGCCAGCGATTCGATTCTCAACGCTACGGAACTCAGCAACTACACCGCCAACTTCGGTACTTCCTACGGCCCGCTGATTCAGTTGCCATCGGTTGCCACCTCGGTAGCGATCCCTTACAAAAAGACTGGCAACACCACCCTCAACCTGACCAGCGCGCAACTGTGCGACGCCTTGTCCGGTGCCAAGACCACTTGGGGTGAACTGCTCAACAACGACGCCAAAACCGACCCGACCCTGATCCGCGTGGTCTATCGCACGGCTTCCAGCGGCACCACTGAAATTCTCACTCGTCACCTGAACTCGGTGTGCCCTGGCCAGTTCGCCGTCAACACTACCTTTACCAGCGCTCGTCTGGGTGGCTCTCCGCTGCCGGGCAACTGGGTAGGTGTGGTCAACACGGCTGACGTCGCTACCGCCGTGAACGCTGTAAACGGTTCGATCGGTTATGTCGGTCCGGACGGTGTGAACGCGTCGAGCAACGCCGTAGTGGCGCGCATCAACGGTGTTCAGCCTACCAGCGCCAACGTCAATGCTGCCCTGTCATCGGCTGCTCTGCCAGCCACTCCATCCAACCCGGCGCAGTGGGTACCGGTCGTAGCCAACCCAGGGACCGGCTATGCCATGGCGGCCTACACCAACTTTATCTTCGGCCAGTGCTACAAGGACGCCGCTGTTGCCGCTGACGTGAAGGCCTTCCTGACCCAGCACTACAGCACTCCAGGCAACGCTGTTGCTACCGCTGCCCACGGCTTCATTCCGGTTCCAACCAACTGGAAAAACGCTGTGACCGCCAACTTCATCACCAACTCCTCCGGCAACAACCTGGACATCAACAACGCCAGCGTCTGCAACGGCGTGGGTCGTCCTTTGTAAGTCCTGCTACACGCACAATGAAATGGCAGCAGCCTTAGGGCTGCTGCCATTTTTTTTGGCCGATTTACACCTCAATCATGAAGTTTGTGTGACATCCGTTCGGTCGTGGCCCTCGCCAACAGCCTATGTCGTAACAGCAGGTTTTTGCTGGCCTGCAGCTTCGTGTGGCAATCAAAAAGGATCTCGTAGTGATGCTCGCTCGCCCATCCCGTCGCAATATCCCCGGCCAGACTTTCAGGCGTGACGTTGCCGATCCGGCGCTGTGGTTGCTCAAGCCCCTGGCGCACGCGGTGGCATTGTGTCTGGTAGCCGGCAGTGCCGAGGCGGCGACCGCGTTCAGCTCTGGCTGGTTCGCGGCCAAGGGCGCTGCGCAACAAGCCGCGGCCGCCCGGCCCGGTGCGGCTGGTTTGCCGGGGATGACGCCACCCTTGGCGCAGCAGCAAAAAGCCAACCAGCAACTGCAACGCTCGTTGCAGACCCTCAACAACACCGTGGCGGCCATTGCCGCACAGCAGGCGGCTCAGGCTGCCGGGCGCGCGGTGGCCTTGGGCAGTCTGCAGACCGTTCCGGACGGGCTGGGCGAGGGCGGCCTCAAGGTCGACAACAGCCTGACTCAGGGTTGGCTGAACGCCAAAGGCCCGCAGCAGACGCAAGCCGATGGCAAGACCAACGTGAAGATCGAGCAGACGGCCGACAAGGCCATTCTCAACTGGGAGACCTTCAACGTCGGGCGAAATACCACAGTCGAATTTGCTCAGCAGTCGAATTGGGCCGTGCTCAACCGTGTCAACGATCCGAACGCACGCGCCAGTCAGATCCAGGGCCAGATCAAGGGCGACGGCACGGTGATGCTGATCAACCGCAACGGCATCGTGTTCAGCGGCAGCAGCCAGGTCAACGTGCGCAACCTGGTGGCCGCCGCTGCCAATATCACCGACATCCAGTTCCGGGATCGTGGTCTGTATTTCGACAGCAACGGCAGCCAGCCGACGTTCACCGATGCCGCCGGCAAGGTGCTGGTGGAGCGCGGTGCGCTGATTGAAACCCACAAGCCCGCCGTCTCGACCGACGCCGGTGGCTATACGCTGTTGCTCGGCAAAGACGTTGTCAATGACGGCACCCTCAACACCGCCAAAGGCCAGACCGTGCTGGGTGCCGGTGATCGTTTTTACATCCGCAAAGGCTCAGGCACAGAAGGCAACACGTTTTCGACAACCTTTGGCAACGAAGTCACGCCCGGCTTCAAGGCTGGCGAGAGTGGCGGCCGGGTCAGCAACAGCGGGTTGATTCAGGCTGCCACGGGTGACATCACCCTGACCGGGCATGAAGTGGAGCAGGGCGGCGTGTTGTTGAGCAGCACCTCGGTCGCCACTCGCGGGACCATTCACCTGCTCAATCCGGCGAGTGACACGAGCGGCAGCGTCACCCTGGCGCCCGGCAGTGTCACGGCGGTCATGCTCGACAGCAGCGACCTGACGGCGCTGGACAGTCAGCATCAGGCGGCCCTGAGCGGGGTCAACCTCAATAACAGGATTCGCGGCGATCAGTCGCGTATCGATCTCCAGAGCGGCGGCAGTGTCGAATTCCAGAACGGTTCGATCACCCTGGCCACCGGGGGGCAGGTCGCTGTCACCGCGCAGCGTCGCAGCCTGGTTGGCGAAGGCGCGGTGATCGACGTTGCCGGCGCT
Source organism: Pseudomonas sp. Irchel s3h9 (assembly GCF_900187475.1). Lineage (NCBI taxonomy): Bacteria > Pseudomonadati > Pseudomonadota > Gammaproteobacteria > Pseudomonadales > Pseudomonadaceae > Pseudomonas > Pseudomonas sp. Irchel s3h9. The sequence continues at coordinate 24,910 of NZ_FYDH01000012.1, forward strand.
GTCGGCGTCAAGGTGGCGATGGAATCGAACAACATCAAGATCAACGTGCAGGGCAACGAGCAGCGCGATGCGTCGGTCAATCGCGAGAACGGCGCGCTCAATAGTAACGATGTCTGGGTCGATGTGCGTGAACTGGTCTACGTGCCGGCCGGCACCAATGGCTATGCGACGGACCGTTGGTACACCGCGGGTGGCCTGCTGGAAGTCGGCGGTTATCTGGGCACCCAGGGGCATGGCATCGGCGAGTGGATGGCGCAGGGCGGCACAGTGAGTTTTGCCGGCAACGACGTGGTCACGCGTAAAGGATCACTGATCAACCTGTCCGGCGGCACCCTCGATGTGCAAAGCGGCGAGATTCGACAGAGCTGGCTGCGCGGTGCAGACGGTCGTCTTTATGAAGTCTCGCGTGCGCCGGGGGATCAGCTCTACAACGGTTTGTACAAGGGCTACGAGGATCACAGTGAGCGGTGGGGCCAGACCCGCACGTTCTACAACCCGCTGATTGCACCGTCCAGTCGTACAGAGTCGGGTTACACCGTGGGTCGCGATGCCGGGCAACTGGTGGTCAGCACTGGAAACGCGGTGCTGGACGGGCAACTGCTGGGTGAGGTTTTCCAAGGTGAACGACAGACTCAGGCGCCGCGTGCGGTCATCGACGGTTATGAGCAGAGCCAGACTGCGCTGGCACGGCGCGCGCAGTTGATTGTCGGCAGTTATCTGCCGAGCTATCAGGCGGCGTCCGGCGGATTGCGCTACACCCTCAATCCGCTGCTGGATCAGGTTCTGATCGGCGGCGAACGGCGGGACGAGGAATTCACCGGGGATCTGAACGGCGCCGTCGCGCAAGACCGTCAGGGCAAGTTGTTTCTCGACGCCGGCCAGCTCAATGGCTTTGATCTCGGCGCACTGAAGATTTCGGCGCTTGAGCGGATTGAAGTCAACGACGCGCTCAAGGTAGACACCGGGGGTGACATCACGCTGTACGCACCGGATGTCCGTGTTGCGGCCGATCTGACGGCGCGCGGCGGCAGTCTGAATCTGGGCAACGTGCTGAACCAGCTGCGCAGCAGCACCCTTGACGACATGCTGATTGCTGCACCGGCGGGTGAACCGGTGCAGGTGACAATCGCCAGGGATGTACGCCTCGACACCCGTGGTCTCTGGAGCAATCTGCGTACCGATCCGGACGATGTGGCAAGTCTCGGATACCTGAACGGAGGCCGGGTCTCGATCCGCAGCAGTGGCGATATCGATGTGGCGACGGGCAGCTTGATCGATGTGTCGTCCGGTGGTGCGATTCTGGCCAATGGCAAGACCCGGGGCGGCAAGGGTGGCGACGTGAGTCTTGAGTCCAGCGCGATTTCTGCGCTGGGCGATTCGCATCTGACGATGGCCGGCGACATTCTCGGTCATGGCGTGACGGGCGGCGGTACGCTCGCTATTCAGGCCAATCGGGTGCGGATCGGTGCGTCCGCAGACACGCTGCCCGAACATGCCTTGCAGCTGACGCCCGAGTTGTTCGACAACGGTTTCTCTGCCTACCGGGTTACCGGTCTGAACGGTCTGGAGGTGACGGCGGGCACACAAATCGATGTGACGATGCCGGTCTACCGTTTTGCCGACACAACGCTGAATCCGGTCAGCGGGGTCGACCCGAGCCAGGCGATGGAGCGGTGGACACCCACGCTTTATCAGGAAGACCCGCTCAAGGGCGTACTCAGTCAGCGCGCCGGTGCGAGTCTGGCGCTGCAAGCCGGCTCGAGTGAACTCGACCGGTTCGACACCGCCAGCACCCTGACGCTGGGACGCGGATCGCGCATCACGGTCGATCCCGGACAACGGATCAATCTGCGCGGGACCGGGCAGATCACCCTGGAAGGCGAACTGCAGGCCTGGGGCGGAACCCTGGATATACGTCAGCAACAGTTCGGCTCGATCGACGTTGCCACTTCACAGCAACAAGCCGACAGCAAGGCGCACAACCGCTCGATCTGGATCGGCGAGCAGGCGCTGCTGGACGTCGCGGGGCGTGCCCACACGGCGGTCGATGCGTCGGGTCGGGTCTACGGTCAGGTCGACAAGGGCGGCAGCATTATCATCGGCGGCGAAATCGATCCCAAGCGTGCGACGGCGACGGCGGCCGATGCATTTCTGATTGTGCGCGAAGGTGCACGTCTGGATGCCTCCGGGACGCAGGCCGTGCTGGACATCTCCGGGCAGGGTCCGACCCGCGTTGCCTCGGATGGCGGACGTATCAGCCTGAGTTCGTATAACGGCCTGTGGATCAATGGTCAATTGCGCGCCGCTTCAGGTGGCAGCGGTGCTGCCGGCGGACGGCTGGAGGTAGCTCTGGAGACCCCGCTGTACGCTACGCAGAAGGCGGGTGCCGAGGTTCTGCGAGCTCGGGAAATCGTCATTGGTCACGGACCGGGCGATGCAGTGTTGCCCGTGGACCTCAAGCCCGGTGACGCCGCGAACACTCTTCGTTACGGGCATGCCCGCCTGAGCACCGATACGTTGATGTCGGGCGGATTCGACAATCTGAGCGTGTTCAGCAACGGCCTCTTGTCATTTGACGGCGACGTCGACCTGCACATGAATCAGAGTCTGAATCTCTATGCTGGGGCCTTGTCCCTGGCGCAGACTTCCAGCGACTCGACGCGGGTCAATCTATCAGCGCCTTCGGTGCGGCTGTCCGGTGTGGGGACTTATTACGGTGTGGTGGGCACCATTCGTCCCCGGGTCCTGAACAGTCCGACTGCGCAAGTTTCGCCGGCGCAGTTCAACGTCAATGCCAACGTACTGGATATTGCCAACAGCCTGTCGTTCGGCGCGCAAGGGTCGATCTTGCAGAACAACGACGCCCCGGTTGAAGTCAGCCGTCGCGGCTTTGACCAGGTATCGCTGACCAGCACCGGGGACGTGCGGTTTCTTGCGCCCACCAGTGGCCAGGTGAAGTCAGAGTTGTGGACACCGGGGGACCTGAATCTGCGCGCCGCGCAGGTCTACCCTGCGAGCGGGGTCTCGGCCGAAGTCCGGGTCGGCTATCAGAGTCAGAGTTCTCTCGCCGATACCCATCGGACATTGCGCATCACTGGCCAGGGTCCGGCGCCGACAGCGCTGCCGTACTCGGTGTTTGGCACGCTGGCGATGAGCGCCAGCCGGATCGATCAGGGCGGTGTTCTGCGTGCGCCTCTGGGCGTCATCAGTCTGGGTGATCTGCTGACCAAAACCCAGGAACTGCGCCTGCTGCCCGGGAGTACGACGTCGGTCAGTGCGGCCGGTCTGGTGATGCCTTATGGCGGCACCACCGACGGTATCGAATACCTTTACAACGGCGCGCCGATCATATTGAAAGGCATCAGTGGCGACAGCGCCGGGGTGAGCCTGCGCTCGCAGTACGTGGATGTGCAGTCCGGCGCGTTGATCGACCTGTCGGGCGGCGGAGATTTGCGCGGTGCCGGGTTTGTCTCCGGTCGCGGTGGCTCCACCGATGCGCGGTTCAGTCCACTGGTGCGTAATGCCAGCGATGGAACGTTCAGTCTGCCGGGGCTGGCCAGCAACCCGGTGTACGCCATTGTCCCGGGCGATCAGAGTGCATACGCACCGATACTGGGGGAAGCGGGAGCGGTCGATCCGCGCATCGGTCAGCAGATCACCCTGGGCAGCGGCGTGCCAGGGTTGGCGGCAGGCACTTATACATTGTTGCCTTCCACCTTCACGTTGCTGCCGGGCGCGTTCCGGGTGGAAGTGAACGGCCAGGCCGCACCGGGCGCCACCAACGGCGCGGTTGCAATGCGCAACGGCTCGTGGACAAGCAGTGCGCGGATGTCGATTGCCAATACCGGTGTGCGGGACAACCTCGCCAGCCAGGTCATCGTGACATCGGCGGATGTGTTGCGGCGTTACTCGCAATACAACGAAACCACTCTGGAGCAGTTCATCGTCAGCGATGCGGCGCGCCGGGGTGTTCCGCGTGCGCTGGCGCCCATGGACGCTAAAGCGCTTAACCTGTTTGTCATCGCGGGGGGCAAGCAGGATACCGCACTGGACTTCAACGGCCGGATCGCCTTCGCAGCCGCCAAGGGAGGCGTGGCCGGGACTGCGGTGATTCGTGGCGGCAGTGGCGACAGCTTTGAGATTCTCGCCACCGGGCAGTCAGCCACGAAAGGCTTTGCCGGCGTCTCGCTGAATGCCGATACGCTCAACCGGCTGGGCGCTTCTCGTCTGGCGATCGGTGCGACCCCGACGGTGAATTACGGCACGGCCGGTAACATCGTCAGTTTCACGGGCAGTACCTACAACATCACCTTGCGTGAAGGTGCGCTGCTTTCAGCACCCGAAGTGCTGCTCTGGACCAACAGTGGGGACGGTGCCATCACGGTCGAGGCCGGTGCCGGCGTCAACTCTCTGGGACGCGGCGAGGTGCCGTACGACTCCTCGAGCGGTTTCGTCTATCAGCCCGGCGCCGCGAGTCTGCTGGTGGTGTCCAACGGCTGGACGAATGTGCTGGCGCCAGAGGTCAACGTCAGCACTGCGTCTGGCAGCATCCGCATCGGTACCTGCGATCGCCAGGCATGCGCCAATCCGGCGATGCTTTATTCGAATGGCAGCATTACGGCGGCCACCAACAATCAGTTCGAACTGGCCGAAGCGGTGCGTTTCGGCACCCGTCACTTGGCATTGGCTGTGGGTGCGGTCAACATCGGTACCACTGAAACACTGGCGGCGGTCGGTCGCCTGCCTGCCGGCCTGACGTTGAATCAGGGCGTGCTGGACCGGTTGCTGCGCGGCGATACTCAGTTTGCTGCGCCAGCCCTGGAAACGCTCAGCCTGACCACTCGCGACGCGTTCAACTTCTACGGCAGCGTCGCGCTGGACACTCTGGATCCTCAGACCGGGCGCAGCAGGTTGCAGAATCTGATGATCACGACCCCGGCCATCTACGGCCTGGGGGATACGAGCGACGTGGCGACCATCCGCACGGCCAACCTGATCTGGAACGGCACCACTCAGGCGCCCGGGGCCGTGGCCAGCGGCGGTGCGGGCACCGGGCACGGCACGCTGAACATCGAGGCTCAGCGCATCGATTTTGGCTACGGCCCTTATTCCCAACCCAACGGCCTGGATCAGAACGCTCGTCTTGCGCTGGGCTTTGCCAACGTCAACCTCAACGCCAGTGACCGCATTACCGCCAACCACAAGGGCAGCCTCGCGGTTTATGAAACGCAGGGGGCTTACGACCCGATCAAGGGTTATCTCTACAGCGGCGGCAACCTGAACCTGCGCACACCTCTGCTGACCGGGGAGGGCGGCTCGGTGAATGCGCTCAAGGCCGGCGGCAGTCTGGTATTGAGCGGGCCGACCGGGGTGGCGCCCGCCGATGCACTGGGTGCCGAACTGACGCTGGAGGGGCGTAATGTGGTGCTCGACGGCCGGATTGCGCTGGCCAGCGGCAAATTGCAGGTCAAGGCCGAGGGCGATCTGACCCTGACGAGCGGGGCTACCCTAGACTTGGCGGGCCGCACCCTGCCATTCAACGATATCAATCAGTACAGCTGGGGCGGCGACGTGGCGTTGTACAGCCGCGACGGCAATATTCGTCAGGCGGCCGGCTCGCGCATCGATCTGTCAGCGCAGAACAATCAGGCCGGCAATCTGAGTGTCGTGGCACTGTCAGACACCGCGGGCGAGGTCGATCTGCAAGGCGAAATCCGTGGCAGCAGTACAGGGCATTACGATGCCGGCGGCACGTGGGTACCCTACAAATCCGCTGGCGTGGACATACGCGCGCAACACCTGGGTGGAGCGCTGAATGAACAGTTTGCTGCGCTCAACCAACGCTTGAACGCCGGGCAAGTCTTCGGCAGTCGCAGCTTCCAGTTCAAACAGGGCGACCTGGTGATCGGCGATGGCCTCAAGGCGGGCGAGGTCTCGGTATCGGTGGACAACGGCAGCCTGACGGTGAACGGCCTGGTCGATGCCAGCGGCGAACGTGTCGGCAATATTCGCCTGTCGGCCGCCCATGGCCTGAATGTGGCGGGCGGCGCGGTACTGGATGCTCACGGTCGGGTACTGCGGGTCGACAGTTACGGCAAGATTATCGACGCGCCCAACCGGGCCATGGTCGAGCTCAGCTCCGGCGACGGCCTGCTGACCCTCGCTCCCGGTGCACGGATAGACCTGCGCCATGGCACGGACGCGGCAGTCGGCACCCTGGCGGGTCAGAATGACGGTCGCCTGCGCGGCACACTGGAACTGAACGCACCGCGACTGGGCGCCGATGACATCGCCATCGATGCCCGTGGCGCGTTGATCATCCAGGGTGCGCGGTCCATCGGGCTCAATGCCGTGCGCCGCTATACCGATGCCGCCGACGGGGTAGATCCGGCGGCCAGCGGTCGGCCTTATCAAATCATCGACCAGGCTTACCTGAACCGCATCCACGGTGACAACGACCTGTTCATCAACGCAGCCTTGGGCAACGCTGATCTGTTGCAGCGCAAACTGGCAGGGTTGAACAATGCGGGGTATGCCGATGCCTTCCATTTGCGACCAGGTGTAGAGATTGCGAGTAAAACCGCCGACGGCGATATGGTGGTGCAGGGCGATCTGGACTTGTCCGGCTATCGCTACGCCAGTCTCAACCCGAACACCGGCAAAACTTCGCTCTACGGTTCTGGCGAGGCGGGGAGCCTGGTGATTCGAGCCGGGGGTGACCTGGACATCTACGGCAGCATCAACGATGGCTTCGCGCCGCCACCGGAAACCGTGGACGATGCGGGATGGAAACTGCTGCCGGGCGTCCAGCCGTTTGGCGGCGATCTGATTGTGCCGGGGGCGGGCGTGACGCTGGCCGAGGGCACGTTGTTCCCAGCGGGCGTCAAGCTGAACTATGACTTGCCGATCCAGGCCGCCGTCCTCGCCAGCGGTACGCTGTTGCCCACCGAGGGCGTGCTCGCCGGCCCCTACACGTTGCCGGCCGGCACCGTGTTGAGCGCAGCCGTACACGATGCCTCCGGTAACCTGCTGTATGTCGCCGGAACGCTGCTCAATGACAGTGTGATATTGCCGGCCGGCAGCCGCCTGGGCGCCGGGACCCGACTCGCTCAGGCTACCGGGATGCAGGCCATGCTCTGGCCAAAAGGCGTGCCGCTGCCCAGTGTTCTGGATGACCAACAGCGTGCGGTGGGGGCGAAGTTGAGTGGGTCGCTGGCACTGCTGCGCGGCTCCCTGATTCCGTCCATGACCGATGTGGTGCTGGCTGCCGACACACCCTTTATCGAACTTCGTTCATTGAACGGTACACGCCAGGGCGCGAACTGGGCGATCGCGAGCATGTTGCCGTCGGGCAGCGCATCGTGGTCGATGCGGATAGTTGCAGGTGCCGACCTGGAAGCCGCTGACAGTCGTGTGGTGAAACCCGTCACCAGTGGCGGTGACTTACGGCTGGCAGACACTCACCTCGGGATTATCGTCACCGAGAAAAAGCTCGACAGCACCTGGTCGGCGGATAACCCGTTGGGGTATCCGGCGGGCAGCGTCGTCAGCGATGAGGACAGTTTCTGGTGCGATCTGATTCCCGGGGTCTGTCTCCCACCGGCCAAGTTCCTGTGGGCGGATGGCAACATGATGGGCATACCCGCCGGAACCCCGGTCAGTGACGACGATCTGTTCTGGTGCGACATCGATCCGGGGAACTGCCTGGCCAACAAGGGCGGGATAACCGCCAATCCCCACTCGCAGATGTTCAGCGTGCTGCGCACCGGTACTGGCGATCTGGATTTGATGGCTGCGGGCAATCTGCGCATGGACTCACCGTTCGGCGTTTATACGGCGGGCACTCAGTCCAGCGATGTCGATTCACGTTTCAACCAGGCCCGCGGCCGCCTGTCTGACGATGGATCGGTACTGGGCAGCGCCGGCAGCGCTTACGAAAAATGGGTCAATGGCGGTTCAGAAAGCCTGTATCAGGCGTGGTATCCGCAGATGGGCGGCAACCTGACGATCGGTGCCGGTGGTTCGGTGTCGGGGGACACGCTCGGGCGGCGCAGCTACGCAATGAACGCGCCACTGCGTGAACAGGTCCCCAGCGTTGCTGTGGGCAACTGGCTCTGGCGTCAGGGCGACGCAAAGGCGGATCTTCCTACGGCCTGGTGGATCAACTTCGGCAGCTACGCCACGCAGCCCTTGCCGGACCAGAGCACCGACACCGGGTCGTACCTGGTCGGGTTCACCGGCTTCGGCACGTTGGGCGGCGGCAATATCAGCCTGCGCGCTGGCGCGGATGCAGGCATGCTCAGGGCCATAGGCGATCAGTTGCTTAACCCCCGCAGTCAGGGACTGATCGTGGCAGTGGGCAGCACCGGCCGCGTTGGCGCTGACGGTAGCCTGCAGTTGACCGGCGGTGGCGACATGGACATTCGTCTTGGCGGCATGCTCAATCCGTCATTGCAGGCGAGGTCGGGGCAGAACGGCACGACACCGCCGCGACACGACCTTCAAGGCGCCCTGATCAATCTACGGGGTGCGGCACAGCTGACCGGCGCTGCTGCGGGTGCGATCAACCTGCAATATGGCGTCGAGCAATTCCAGCAGGACGCCCGGGAAACCAGAGCCTACGATTTGTTCAGTGCCAGCACCGGAGCGGCCGGCGGTGGCGTGGTCTTGATACCGGGTGATTCGGGGATGCGCATCAGCACACGCGGCGACCTGGTGATAGGGGGCGCAGCGGATCCGGGTCGGGTCAGGCTGCAGAACTCCACGCCGTTCACCACTGACAATGGCGAGGTCCATGCGGGTGGTGGACTGAGCGGCTTCTCGTTGTGGACCGGGCACACGGCCATCGATCTGTTTTCCGCCGGAGGCAATCTCACACCGAGCACACAGATGGCTGAAGTCATCACGACGTCGTCTCAAACCGTAAGTGGAATGAACAGCTCGCCGACTGATGGTCGCTTTGTATACCCCTCGATTCTTCGGGCCGTTGCAGGCCAGGGTTCCATCTATGCGGGACCGTCGGCCGCTTTCGGTGCATCAAGCAATCTGTTTCCGGCGGTGGGGTACTCGTTATTGCTGGCGCCTTCGACAAACGGGCAACTGTCGTTGCTGGCCGGTGACTCCATCTACGCCGGCGGTTATGCGATCAATCAGTCCGGCGCGAGCCCGGCAGCCATTGCGACCCCCTTTGCGCCTGCCTTCTCGGGATACGGAGCCAGCGCGAACGTGCCGTTGGTCAGCAACTACAGCCCCGATGGTGTGATCCCGAAGGGAAACCTGCGTTATCCGCTGTTTGCCTTTGGCGCCGACACCTTCTCGGGGTTAAGCGATGTACAGGGCCCGGCGCGTTTCTATGCCTTGACTGGTGATCTGGTCGGTTTACGCAGCGGCGAAACGCTGAGTTTTTCCCCGTCCGCTCGTACCTGGTATGAAGCGGCGGGGCCGGTGTGGATGATGGCCGGTCGCGATATCGTCGCGTCCGGTACTTTCCTGGGGCAGCCGACAATCGCGCCGAATGAGGAATTGGGCGGAACCCGACAAAACGTCAGTTCGACCGGCAACCTGTTCATTCACAACGACCCGCGGGATGTCTCGCGCGTATCTGCCGGGCGCGACATTCTCTACAGCAGCTTCGATATCGCCGGCCCGGGCCTTTTGGATGTCAATGCCGGGCGCAACATCCTGATGGAGAATCAGGCCGCTATTACCAGCCTCGGACCGATCACGGCGGGAGACAGCCGATCGGGGGCAAGCATCGTGTTGCAGGCCGGCGCAGGAGTGCAGGGGCCGGACTACACGCGATTCATTGCGCGTTACCTTAACGCGCAGAACCTGGCCGATCCGAACGCTTCCCTCAACGGGCAACCGGGCAAAGTGGTCAAGACCTACCTGGACGAGTTGCAGAGCTGGCTGACCCTCGGCTACGGCTTCAGCGGCAGCGAAGAACAGGCGCAAGCCCTCTTCGCCGCACTGCCGAGCGCCGAACAGGCAATCTTCGCCCGCCAGGTGTACTTCGCTGAACTGCGTGCCGGCGGTCTGGAATACAACGACGTCGATGGCCCGCGTACTGGCAGTTATCTGCGCGGTCGCAACGCCATCGCTGCGTTGTTCCCGACCACTGATGTGGCGGGCAATCCGATCCGTTACGACGGCGACATCACGATGTACGGCGGGGCAGGGGTCAAGACCCTGTTCGGCGGCGACATCCAGATGCTCACGCCGGGCGGCGGTCAGGTGTTCGGCATCGAAGGCGCGGCGCCGCCATCGACAGCGGGGATCATCACCCAGGGTTCGGGCAATATTCAGCTCTATTCGCAGGGCAGCATTTTGCTCGGCCAGAGCCGGATCATGACCACCTTCGGCGGCTCGATTCTCGGCTGGTCCGCCGAGGGCGATATCAACGCCGGTCGTGGCTCGAAAACCACCGTGGTCTACACCCCACCGAAACGCGTCTACGACACCTGGGGCAACGTGACCCTGTCGCCGTCGGTGCCAAGCACCGGCGCCGGTATCGCCACGCTCAACCCGATCGCCGAAGTGGCGCCGGGCGACATCGACCTGATCGCGCCGCTGGGCACCATCGATGCGGGCGAGGCGGGGATTCGCGTGTCGGGCAACGTCAACATCGCCGCGCTGACGGTGGTCAACGCCGCGAACATTTCGGTGCAGGGCAAGGCGACGGGTGTGCCGGTGGTGTCGGCGGTGAATACCGGGGCGATTACTTCGGCCAGTTCGGCGGCATCGTCGGCCACCCAAGCGGCGGAAGACGTGGCGCGTCAGCAGCAGGCGGCTTCGCGACAGAATCAGGCTTCGGTGTTCACCGTGCAGGTGTTGAGCTTCGGCAATGAACAACTTGCGCCGTCCCGCGATGGCGCTAGCCGTGCACCGGCCCCGGGTTACAACCCGAACAGCCCGGTGCAGGTGCTGGGCGCCGGGGCGCTGGATGAACAGGCGAAGCAGCAGTTGACCGAGGAAGAACGTGGGCAACTGACGTTGTAAAAGACTCTCGTGTAGTACGTTTGGGCGGCCGGTTGGTCGCCCTTTTTTTATATTTATGAGGTTCGTGGGTATTGTTGTCGGGTGTGGACTAACGTCAGGATTTTGATGCGCCCGTTCACTCGATAGACCAGTAGATAGTTTGGATTGACCACCATTTCCCGAGTGCCTGGTACTCGACCGGATCTGTAACCATAGGGAATTGATGAAAGCCTTTGCGTTGCTGCACCCACTTTGCGCTGCAGAGCCGCTGAAGCGTTGGAATTGTATTGTTCAATGTAATCGATAATGTCAGCCAGATCGTCCAGAGCTTGATCACTCCATTCAAGCGGCAGTGCGTCGATTCTTGCGTTTCTCTTCTAATAGTTGGTCGAGCCGCACCATGGCTTCCTCATGGGGAATGCCTGGGCGAGGATCATCCAGTGCAGCCTGCACCTTGGCACGAAACCAGCGATCGTAGCTCTCTGCCTCTTCTTCGGATTCGAACTCAGAATAAAACGGGGAAAGCAATATGCTCATATGACCTCCGTGATCAATGTCAAGCAGTCTAAGGGGGGAACGGCCCGTTGTCGTCACTGGCTGACGATGCACCCCATGAACCCTTGAGCAACCATGGGATAACGGAGCCCAGTATCTGCAAGCGCACCCTTTAAATCTGCCAGACGTTTCCCCCCCGTTGTCCGGTAATCTCGACCGCCGCTGTAGGCGTATTCCTCCCCTCCGTTTTTCAGATTTTCAGATTTTCAGGCTACAAAACCGGGTGTTCTTTCCTACAAATGCACTCAGAACGCATAGGGAATACTCACCTTCGCCCACAACATTTCCCCCTCCGGCCGGTTCTCCACATCAAATTCCTTGGCCCAGCGAATCTCCGCACTGGCGTACTTGAGAAAGGTAAAGTGCAGCGCCGGGCCAATCGCGAACACCTTGCCGCGCACACCATCATCGACGTCCTGCCCGGCAAACTGCACGGTGTGGCCGAACTGTTTGTCGTCGGTGGTCTGCTTGAGGAAGTAGCCGTTGACGCCGAGCATCAGGTCGTCGGTGATCTTGTAGCTGGCCGAATAATCGAAGTGGAAGATCTGCCCGGACTTGTAGTCAGTGTCCTTGTTCTTCTCGTTGAAGCTGTAGGTGGTCTTCATCGAGACTTCGGTGCGTTCAGTCGGCAACCAGGTGAACGAGAACAGCGGCTTGTAGGTGTAGAAATTGTTGCTGGTGTTGGCCAGTCGATCGACGCTGTACTCGCCGGTGGGCACGGTGATTTCCACGGCGGCGCCGAGGGTCAGGTTTTTGCCCATGTCCCACAGAATGATCGGCGCGATGGTGGTATCGCCCATGCCTTCGCGGGTGTCGCTCAAGCCGAACACCGAGACTTCCTGCTTCAACCACGGCTGGGCGATGTAACCGGCCAGACGCCCGCCGAACACGCGCACGGGGCTTAAATAATCGAGACGCGGAATCACCGCAGTGGATTCGATTTCGACCTTCGGTACCTTGCCGCCCAGCGAACTGATGTTGAGCTTTGTCGACTTGTAATGGTTGTAGTAGAGATTGAACGCGACCATGTTCTGCGGAAGGCTGTCGACTTCCAGCGGCAGCATGAAGAAGCCGTCGGTGCCGGTGCCGATGTTGTCGACCCCGGCTTCGGTGGCCAGGGCGGGCAACGTCAGGGTGCAACCTGCGATGAAAAGGGCGAGCGGCAAGAAGGATGTTGCACGGTTCTGGCTCATGACTGTCCTCATTATTATTGTGATTGGGACCTGGTACCGGTCGCTCGGAGCGCCGGTACGCTAGAAATAAGCGTTTGGCGTACGTTGGGGCAGGGTATTGGCGGACACCGAGGGGGGCATCTGCGGACAGTCCGTAAACCTTGTGCTAACTTCCATCGACACAACCGGTTACAAAAATAACAATCAAGCGTGATCCGGAATGTCAGCCCCATGAACGTAAAAGTCCAAGACCCGACCTTCGAACTGGCGCTGGTCTCGCCGTTCCTCCTGCAAACCCTCGCCGAAGTCGCGCAGAACAAAGGCATCGATCCCCAGAGCCTGTGCCGTGGGCTGGGTTTCACCCTTGAGGATCTGCAGGATCCGGCGCAGCGGATTTCCTATCGCCAAGCCGTGGCGATGATTCAGCGCGCGCTCAAAGTGCTGCCCAATCAGGGGTTGGGATTGTGGGTCGGCGCGCAGAACGTACTCGGTACTTTGGGTCTGCTTGGGCATGTGTTGTCGCTGTGCAAGACCTTGCGTGATGCCTTTGCGCTAGGCATTCGTCATCAACACACCTCGGGCGGGATTGTGGTGTCCAGTGTTGATGTGGTCGGCGCTCAGGTGCATCTCGATGCTGAATGTCGTCTGCCATTTGCCGATGTGCAGGTGTTTGCGGTCGAGGAGTTCTTCGCCAGTTTGCTGGTGTATGGCCGCGCGCTGGTGGGGGGTGAGTTCAAGGCGATTGCCGTGGAATTTGTGCATGCCGCACCGGATTACCTCAGCGAATACGAGCGCCTGCTCGGGCCGGACGTGCGCTTCGGTTGCCTGCACAACCGCATGCTGATCGATGCGCAATGGCTGGACGTGAATCTGCCCAATCATCATTCGCTGGCGTTGCGTCAGGCGGTGGCATTGCTGGAGCTGGAAGCGGCGCAGGTGCATCAGAAACTTGATTTGATTCAGGCTGTGGAACGGGCGATTGCGCGGGATTTGAGTAGCGGCAGTCACATCGAAAAGATTGCTGGCGATTTGAATATGAGCAGCCGTACGTTGCGCCGGCGTTTGACTGAGCATGCGCTGACGTTCGAGGCGTTGCTGGAGCAGGTGCGGCAGGCGCGGACCCTGAGTTTGCTGGCCAATCCTGATATGCCGATTGAGCGGATTACCGAGGAAGTCGGCTACAGCGATGTGCGCAGTTTTCGCCGGGCGTTCAAGCGCTGGACGGGGCTGAGCCCTAGCGCTTGGCGTAATGACGCACACCCTCACCCCAGCCCTCTCCCGGAGGGAGAGGGGGCCGACCGAGGTGTCTTGCGTCTTACATCGACCTGAAAGGTCTTTGTCGATTATGGATTCACCGATGCACGCTCAATTCAGTGTCTTACCTCGAACATCCCCTCACTGCAGCCCTCTCCCGGAGGGAGAGGGAGCCGACCGAGGCGTCTTGCGAGTTACATCGACCTGAAAGATTTTTGTCGATTATGGATTCGGTACAGCACGTTCAAGTCGGTGTAGATCTTTAATATCCCCCAATCAATTCCCTCTCCCCCCGGGAGAGGGCTAGGGTGAGGGGCTTTTGACTCCATCCAAACCCCCACAAACCCTCCGGCCACAGGTAAACTCCCGCGCACTTTCCCAAGGAGTTCACATGAGTTACTACCAGCCGGGCATTCTCGCCACCCCTGTTCCTGCGCAAGCGCGTCACCTGTTTTTCGCCCTTGAGTCGGTTGAAGCCCTGCCGCAGGCGCTCGACAATCTGCTGAATCAGGTGGACGGCAAGTCGGCAGTGGTCGGTTTCGGCGAATCCCTGGCCAAGGCCCTCAACGTGCAGATCGACGGCCTGCGCAGCTTCCCGGCGCTGACCGGCGTTGGCGTCGAGAACCCGTCAACCCAGCACGCGCTGTGGGTGTGGCTGCACGGCGTCGACCGTGGTGAACTGCTCAACCGCTGCAACGCTCTCGAAGCCGCACTGGCACCAGCCCTGCGTCTGGTCGAGATGCAGGAAGCCTTCCGCCACAAGGACGGCCACGACCTGACCGGCTATGAAGACGGCACCGAAAACCCCCACGACGAAGCCGCCATCGCTGCCGCCCTGCAAAGCGCAGGCACCGACGGCATGGTCGGTGGCAGCTTCGCCGCGATCCAGCAGTGGCAGCATGACCTCAAGGGTTTCCACAAGCTTTCGGCCGACGACAAAGACAACATCATGGGCCGTCGCCTCAGTGACAACGAAGAGATCGACGACGCGCCAGTCTCCGCCCACGTCAAACGCACCGCGCAGGAAAGCTTCGCGCCGGAAGCGTTCGTTGTGCGTCGCTCGATGCCGTGGATCGAAGGTGATCGTGCCGGCCTGATGTTCCTCGCTTTCGGCTTCTCGCTGGATGCCTTCGAAGCACAACTGCGCCGTATGAGCGGCCTGGAAGACGGCATCACCGATGGTCTGTATCGCATCAGCCGGCCGATCACTGGCGGCTATTACTGGTGCCCGCCGCTGAAGGACGGTCACCTCGATCTGCGCGCCTTGCGCATCGGCTAAAGGAAGAGACATGAACGTGGTGCGCTGGGGCATGATCGGTTGCGGCAGCGTCGCTGAACGCAAGAGCGGCCCGGCCTTCTACAAGGCGCCCGGTTCGGCGTTGGTGGCGGTGATGGGCCGACGCCTTGAGGCCGTGACTGACTATGCCGCGCGCCACGGCATCGAGCGGGTTTACACCGACGTCGATGCGCTGATCAACGATCCCGAGGTGGACGCGGTGTACATTGCCACACCGCCCGACAGCCACCACGCCTACAGCCTGAAAGTCGCTGCGGCCGGCAAACATTGCTGTGTGGAAAAGCCCATGGCGCTGAATGCCGGGCAAAGCCGCGAAATGCAACGGGCATTTGACGAGTCTGGTTTGCACTTGTTCGTTTCCTACTACCGCCGTTCGTTGCCGCGCTTTGCACAGGTGCGGCAATGGTTGGAGGAGGGGCGCATCGGTGACGTGCGGCATCTGAGCTGGACGCTGACCAAGGCGCCTTCGCCGGCGGATCTGGACGGTCGCAGCAATTGGCGCACAGATCCGGCGGTGGCCGGTGGCGGTTACTTTGCCGATCTGGCCAGTCATGGCTTTGATCTGTTTCAGTATCTGCTCGGTGACATTGTTGACGTCGCCGGATTCACCGCGCATCAGGCAGGGTTATATGCAGCGGAAGATGCCGTCAGCGCCAGTTGGCGTTTCGCCTCCGGGGCACTGGGCATGGGTTGCTGGAGCTTTGTGGCGGATCGGCGTGAGGATCGGGTCGAGATCATTGGCAGTCTCGGGCGGATCATTTTTTCGGTGTTTGATGAGCATCCCGTGCAGTTGCATGCCGATGAACACCTCAGCCTGGAAATCCCCCATCACGAGCACATCCAGTGGCATCACGTGCTCGGAATGAATGCGCATATTCGTGGAGATTCCAAACATCCCGCCGTCGCGGAACAAGCCCTCAAAACCGACTGGGTCATGGACCAGATCCTCAAACGCCACTGACCTCCAGTCTTACACCATCCCCTGTGGGAGCTGGCTTGCCAGCGATAGCGGTGGTTCAGATAGCCAATCAGTTGGCTGACAGAACGCCATCGCTGGCAAGCCAGCTCCCACAGGGAATCGCGTGTGTCATGCATCTAAGGTTATGCCCAAACAATATTTCTCACCTTGTCATAACAACTCTAAGATCACGTCATAACTCGTTATAACAAGTGATCCCGTGATGACCGATAACGTTCTCTCCCTTAGCAGCGTCCCGCTGCACACCCAACTGCGCGACGTCCTCCGTGCGCGGATTCTCGACGGCGAATACCCGCAAGACAGCCAGATGCCCTCCGAAAGCGAACTCGGTGCGTTGTTCAAAGTCAGCCGCATCACCGTGCGCCAGGCGCTGGGCGATCTGCAAAAGGAAGGGCTGATCTTCAAGATCCACGGCAAAGGCACCTTCGTCGCCAAGCCGAAAACCTTTCAGAACGTCAGCAGCCTGCAAGGCCTCGCCGAGTCGATGACCGGCCGTGGCTATGAGGTGATCAACCGCCTGCGCAGCTTCAAATTCATCCCGGCCGACAAGCGCGTCGCCGAGCGTTTGCAAGTCGCTGAGGGCGAGATCGTCGCGCAGATCAAACGTGTACGGCTGATCAATCGTGAGCCGATCTCGCTGGAAATCACCTACCTGCCCAAAGCCGTCGGCGAGCGGCTGGAGAAGGCCGATCTGGTCACCCGCGACATCTTCCTGATCCTTGAAAACGACTGCGCCATCGCCCTCGGCCATGCCGATCTGGCCATCGACGCAGTGCTGGCTGACAGCGATCTGACCCAGGCGCTGAACGTCGAGGCCGGCTCGCCGATCATGCGTATCGAGCGTCTGACCCACGACGCGCAAGGCCAACCGCTGGACTTCGAACACCTTTACTACCGTGGCGATGCGTTCCAGTACCGCCTGCGGATCGACCGGCAAAAAGGGGAGCAGGCATGACCCGCAACGTGCTCGAACAGGAATACGACATTGTCGTCATTGGCGGTGGCACTGCCGGCCCGATGGCCGCGATCAAGGCCAAGGAAAAGAACCGCGACTTGCGCGTGTTGCTGGTCGACAAGGCCAACGTCAAACGCAGCGGCGCGATCAGCATGGGCATGGACGGCCTGAACAACGCGATCATTCCCGGCCACTCGACACCGGAGCAGTACACCAAGGAAATCACCATCGCCAATGACGGCATCGTCAATCAGGCCGCCGTTTACGCCTACGCCACCCACAGTTTCGAAACCATCGAGCAGCTTGACCGCTGGGGCGTGAAGTTCGAGAAGGACGAGACCGGCGATTATGCGGTGAAAAAAGTCCACCACATGGGCGCCTACGTGCTGCCGATGCCGGAAGGGCACGACATCAAAAAAGTCCTCTATCGGCAGTTGAAACGTGCGCGGGTGAGCATCACCAATCGTCTCGTCTGCACGCGGTTGCTGACTGACGAGGAGGGCACCGTCAACGGTGTGATGGGCTTCGATTGCCGCACGGCCGATTTCCATGTGATCAAGGCCAAGGCAGTAATTCTCGCTTGTGGCGCTGCCGGGCGACTCGGTCTGCCTTCGTCGGGCTACCTGATGGGCACCTACGAGAACCCGACCAACGCCGGCGACGGCTATGCGATGGCCTATCACGCCGGCGCCGAACTGGCCAACCTCGAGTGCTTTCAGATCAACCCGCTGATCAAGGATTACAACGGTCCGGCCTGCGCCTACGTGACCGGTCCGCTGGGTGGCTACACCGCCAACAACAAGGGTGAACGCTTCATAGAGTGCGACTACTGGAGCGGGCAGATGATGTGGGAATTCCACCAGGAACTGGAGAGCGGCAACGGCCCGGTGTTTCTCAAACTCGATCACCTGGCAGAAGAAACCATCCAGACCATCGAGGAAATCCTCCACAGCAATGAGCGCCCGAGTCGTGGTCAATTCCACGCCAATCGCGGCACCGATTACCGCACGCAAATGGTCGAAATGCATATTTCCGAAATCGGTTTTTGCAGCGGTCACTCTGCCTCCGGGGTGTGGGTGAACGAACGCGCCGAGACCTCGGTGAAAGGCTTGTATTCGGCCGGTGACATGGCCGCTGTGCCGCACAATTACATGCTCGGCGCCTTCACCTACGGCTGGTTTGCCGGGCATAACGCCGCAGACTTTGTCGCCGGCCGCGAGTTTTCTGCGCTGGATGCCGCGCAGATCGAAAAGGAAAGGGCCCGGGTCTACGCCCCGCTGGATCGCGAGCACGGTCTGCCGCCGGCGCAGGTCGAGTACAAGCTGCGGCGTTTCGTTAACGACTACCTGCAACCGCCGAAAGTGACCAAGAAGATGCAGATCGGCCTGCAACGCTTCAGCGACATCGAGCGCGATCTCGAGCAGATGAAGGCCAACAACGCCCACGAACTGATGCGCGCGATGGAAACCAGCGTGATCCGCGACTGCGCCGAAATGGCCGCTCGCGCCTCGTTGTTCCGCGCCGAAAGCCGCTGGGGTCTGTACCACTATCGCGTTGATCATCCGCAGCGCAACGACAGTGAATGGTTCTGCCATTGCCATTTGAAGAAGGGCGATGACGGCCAGATGACCAGTTTCAAGAAAGCCGTCGAGCCTTACATCATCCCGCTCGACGCCGAAGAAATGCAGGCTTACGACCGCTTGCGGGTCGGTGCATTCGCCGCTTGATACATCAATAACCAGAGAGCCCGAACCATGGCCTATCAAGCTCAGGAAATCTTCTTCCGCTCCAACGCCCCCGTCACCGTGGACGAGGACAAATGCATCGCTGAAAAGGGCTGCACCGTGTGTGTCGATGTCTGCCCGATGGACTTGCTGGCGATCAACCCGGCGACGCAGAAGGCCTATATGGCGTTCGATGAATGCTGGTACTGCATGCCGTGCGAGAAGGATTGTCCGACGGGTGCCGTCAAGGTCGAGATCCCCTATCTCCTGCGTTGAAACCCGATCCCCTGTAGGAGTGAGCCTGCTCGCGATAGCGGTGTGTCAGTCAGCACATCAACATCTGGAAAACCGCTATCGCGAGCAGGCTCACTCCTACATTTGGAACTGTGACAACCCAAAGCCATCCGGTGAACCCCGGACGCTGGATTCACCGAAAACCCCTCGTTTCCCACCGCGCCCTGATCGCGGCGGAGACGAACTCAAATAAATGATTCGAGGGGAAACACTCATGTTGCGTGCAGCAATCGCCGGTCTGGTACTGGCTTCGTTCACTTTGTCGGCCTCGGCCGAAACCATCCGCATCGCCATCGGCACCCAGGACACCACCATCAATTGCGCCGCTGGCGGTCTGTTGATTCGTGAACTCGGTCTGCTCGACAAATATCTGCCCCACGACGGCGCCTACCAAGACGCGAAGTACGACGTGCAGTGGAAGAACTTCACCAGCGGCGCGCCGCTGACCAACGAGATGGTCGCCGGCAAACTCGACTTCGGCGCCATGGCCGATTTCCCAGGTGCGTTCAACGGTGTTGCGTTCGAAACTGCCGGCAAGCACAGCCTGTTCATCAGCGTACTGTCGGGGAGCATCAAGGGCAGCGGCAACGGCATCGTCGTGCCGAGTGCGTCCGGCGTGCAATCGCTGAGCGAACTCAAGGGCAAGACCATTTCCGTGCCGTTCGCCTCCACCGCCCACGGCATGTTGTTGCGCGCGGTGGCGGAGCAGGGCTGGGATCCGCTCAAGGACGTCAACATCATTGCCCAGCCACCAGAAGTCGCCGGCTCGGCGTTGCAGGCCGGCAAGATCGACGCCCACGCCGATTTCGTGCCGTTCGCCGAGCTGTTTCCGAGCCGGGGCTTCGCCCGCAAGATCTACGACGGCGCCCAGGCCAATGCGCCGACGTTCCATGGTGCGCTGGTGGATCAGGCGTACGCGAAGAAGTACCCGGAAGTCGTCGTCGCCTATTTGCGGGCGAGCATCGAGGCCAATCAACTATTGGCCGCTGAGCCGGAGAAATACAGCGAGTTGATCGCCAAAGTCACCGGCGTCGATGCCGAAGTGAACTACCTGTTCCACGGCCCACTCGGCGTGCAGACCCGCGACTTGAGCTGGAAGCCGGAATATCGTCAGGCGGTTGGTACGGCCATCGATACGTTGAAGCTGTTGAAGAAGGCTGATCGTGGCCTCGATCTGAATACGTTCATCGACGATCAATACATCCGCGCCGCGTTCAACGCGTCGGGTCTGGACTACACGGCGCAGCTGGCCAACTACGCACAGACGCCACTGAAGGCTACGGATGCGACGACGGGGAAAGCGATTACTGACTTCAGTCATGTCGCGGAAATCTGGGTGCGCGGTGAGGACAAAGTGCGCCGCTATGCCTCCGCTGAGTCCGCTTTCACTGCGTTGGCGGCGTTGAAGCAGGAAGGCAAAAACATCCGTGCCGTGTATGCACAGGCCAGTGACAGCGGGATCAAGTTGCTGGCTGAGCAGGCGTGGTTTGCCAGTGATGCGAAGGGCCGGTTGAGTGCGTTTTTGCTTAAGGGGCAGGCTCAGCAATATGCGTCGGCGCGGGGTGGCAAGGTTCTCGATTTCGCCGATGCCACTACTCAAGCGGTTGCTGTCCGCTGATAGAAGATCAAAAGCCCCTCACCCTAGCCCTCTCCCAGAGGGAGAGGGGACTGACCGCGGTGTTTGGACTCGCTACGCCGACCTGAAATACCGAGTCGAACTCAGGTTTTGAAAAGCACGCAGGTCGGCTCCCTTTCGAGTCGAACTCAGGTTTTGAAAAGCACGCAGGTCGGCTCCCTTTCGAGCCGAACGCAGGTTTTGAAAAGCACGAAGATCGGCTCCCTTTCCCCCTCGCCCCCCTGGGGGAGAGGGCTGGGGTGAGGGGGTAAATATCAGTCATCACACAGATCCAGAACCGGAAACCCGCTCGATGAAAACACCCATCCGCTGGACATCAAGAGCCGCGTCACTGCTGCTCTGCCTGCTGTTCTGGCAACTCGCCGCCAGCCACCACTGGAACCTCGGCCTCGTCACCTTCGCCAACGTGCCCACCCCCGTGGCCGTGATCGAAGCAGCGCTAGGCCTGGGCGACTCCGGCAAGCTCCTGCAGCACCTGACCGCCAGCCTCAGCCGTGTGTTCGCCGGCTACCTCGCGGCGCTAGTCATCGGCATTGCTCTCGGCCTGGCCATTGGCCGTTCGAAGTGGGCCGAAGACCTGCTGCTGCCACCGCTGGAAGTCCTGCGCCCAATCCCCGCCGTCGCGTGGATCCCCCTGGCGATCCTGATGTTCCCATCCTCCGAACTGTCGATGGTCTTCATCACCTTCACCGGCGCGCTGTTTCCGATTCTGCTCAACACCGTGCACGGCGTCGAAGGCGTCGACCCGCGTCTGATCGCCTCCGCGAAAAGCCTCGGGGCAGGGCGCCGGTCGATCCTGCTGGAAGTGATCCTGCCCGGCGCCGCACCCAGCATCATCACCGGCCTGGCGATCGGCATGGGTACCTCATGGTTCTGTCTGGTCACTGCGGAAATGATCTCCGGTCAGTTCGGCATCGGTTATTACACCTGGGAGTCCTACACGATTCAGAACTACGCCGACATCGTCGTCGGCATGTTGCTGATCGGCGTGCTGGGCATGGGCAGCAGTCTGCTGATCAAACGCCTGGGCGGGTTGTTCACGCCTTGGCATCGACCGCGAGGAAAAGCCTGATGAGCGTGATGCAAACCCCGGAAGGGCGGATCGACATTCGCCAGTTATCCATCGTCCTCGGCGCAGGGCGTGAAGCGTTCGAAGCCGTGCGCGAACTTGATTGCCAGATTGAACCGGGTCAGTTCGTGTGCATTCTTGGTCCGTCCGGTTGCGGCAAATCGACCTTGCTTGGCGCCTTGGCCGGTCACCTCAGCGCTCATGCCGGCAGTCTGAAAGTCGATGGCGCGGCGGTGTCCGGGCCGTCTCCACAGCGCGGCATGGTGTTCCAGCACCACACGCTGTTTCCGTGGCGTACGGTGCGTGACAACGTGGCTTTCGGCCTGAAAATGCGTGGTATCGGCAAGGCTGAGCGCCACCGCGCCGCCGATGAAATCCTCAAACTGGTCGGCCTCGACGGATTTGCCGAACGCTGGCCCGATCAACTCTCCGGCGGCATGCAGCAACGGGTGGAGATCGCCCGCGTGCTGGTCAACCGCCCGCGTCTGCTGTTGATGGACGAGCCGTTCGGCGCGTTGGATGCGCTGACACGTCTGAACATGCAGGAACTGCTGCTGGACATCTGGACGCGTATCCGTACCACGGTGGTGTTCGTCACTCACGACATCGACGAGGCACTGTTCCTCGCCGACCGCTTGCTAGTGATGAGCGCGCGACCGGGGCGAATCATCGAAGACTTGCGCCTGGATTTCGCCCGGCCACGCACCAGCGAACTGGTCACCAGCCCCGAATTCTCCCGACTCAAACGCCACTGCCTCGACCTGCTACGCCACGACAACGACCGACCGCTGCCGCGCCTCAACCCGCTCGGTCTGCCTCCCGAAAACCCTTTGCCGCGATTTGCCCTATGACCTCTATATTTGCTGTGACCGATAACCAGGACATTCTCGATCTGCAACCGCGCCTGACTGCCGAAGACGCCGGTGTGCGACGCATTGCGCTGATTGATCTGGCGGATCTGGAAGAACCGGATGGCTTGCTCTGGCTGGTTGATCGCCTGAGGCAAGATCCCGCCGAAGAGGTTCGCGCTGAAGCCGCACGTTTGCTGGAAGCCTGGGAAGATGAGGGCGTCGTGCAAGCCTTGTGTGAAGCCTTGACCGACACGTCGCCCGCCGTGCAATCGGCCGCCGCGCAGAGCCTGAGCTTGCTCAAAACGGAAGCGGCGGGGCAGGTGATTTTGCCGTGGACCGATCACGCCGACGTCAGTGTGCGTATCGCCGCATTCCGTGCCTTGCGTGAGTTGCGTTTCGCCGCAGCCGCGCCGGCAGCGGTTTCGGCGCTGAACGATGCCGACGCCAGCGTTCGTCGTGAAGCCGTGGGCGTGCTCGGCTGGCTCAAGCAGCTCGACGCATTGCCCGCCCTGGCACGATTGGCCAGCGCTGACCCCGACACCGAAGTACGCCGTGCTGCGACTGGCGCTTTGGGCTTGGCCTCCAGCGCCGAAGTGTTGCCAGCCCTGCGCCAGGCCTTGCGGGATGACGCCTGGCAAGTACGCGAAGAAGCCGCGACGACCTTGGGCAAGGTCGGCCACATTGACGCTGGTTCCGCGCTCGTCGAAGCCTTGAGCGATGATTATTGGCAAGTGCGCCTGCGCGCTACCCGCAGCCTCGGCCGTTTACGTTTCGCCCCGGCGCTGGACGCCCTGATCGACACCCTCGGCCATCGCATCAGCAACCTGCGCAAGGAAGCCGCGCTGGCCTTGGGCGAACTGCATGATCGCGGCGCCGTGGCCGCGTTGCAGGCTGCGCAGGACGACGGCGACCCGGAGGTGCGCAAAGCCGTGCGCATCGCCTTGAGTCAGTTGCAATGAACCCGCTGTCGATGGCTAATTCGCAAAGCGAAGGCACCTTGCGCTTGAGCTGGCCGGACGCCCGCGAACAACAGCTCTATCACGCCGAACTGCGCCGCCAGTGCCCGTGCTCGCAATGCCGCGCGTTTCGCCTCAAAGGCATGACACCACTGGTGGATGATCGCGTGCGCCTGATCGAACTCAACCCGCAGGGCTACGGCGTGCAAATGATCTTCAGCGATGGCCATCAACGCGGCATCTACCCGTGGGCCTATCTGGCAAACCTCACCTCCTGAGAGCACCATTCCCTGTGGGAGCTGGCTTGCCAGCGATGGCGGCTTGTCAGTCAACACAGATGCCGGATGTGCCGGCCTTATCGCTGGCAAGCCAGCTCCCACAGGGATCTTCAGTGTTTGGTTAATTCGTGGCCGTCATCGCCGGCCGGCAGCCATGAAAAATATCCAGCCCCGGCTGATACACCGACGTCCTCACATCAAACAACCCCAGCACCGAGTGGAACAGGTTGTCATGGCTCAGGTCCGCCTGCCCGGTCTTGCCTTGCAAACAACCGCGATCGATCCCTTCACTGGCGAGCGTGCCATTGCCAAACCACATCACCATCGGCACATGGGTCTGCGCTTGCGGCGCCAGCGCATACGGCGCCGCGTGCAGGTACAGCCCGTTCTCGCCCAGCGATTCGCCGTGATCGGAGACGTAAACCATCGACGTGTCCAGTGAGTCCTGATTGCGCTTGAGCAGTTCGATGACCTTGGCAAGGAAATGGTCGGTGTACAGAATCGTGTTGTCGTACACGTTCACCAGTTCATCGCGGCTGCAACTGCCCAACTGGTTGGTGTGGCAGATCGGTTTGAAGCGCTCCATGTCTTTCGGATACCGCTCGTAGTACTCGGGGCCGTGGCTACCGTCGGCGTGCAGGACGATGATCGCGTGGCCCTTGAGGCTGTCGATGTAGCTTTGCAGGTCTTGCAACAGCGCCTCGTCGAGGCAGTTGTTGCCGTCGCAGAATGGCCCCGGCTGATTCTTCGAAATGTCGCGATGCGGTACGCGCAGGCAGGTGCCTTTGCAGTCGCTGTTGTTGTCGAGCCACAGCACTTGCACGCCGGCACGCTGGAGAATGTCAAGCAGGCCTTCGTAGGTTTTGCCTTTCTTGTCGCTGTAATCCTCACGCGGGAACATCGAGAACATGCACGGCACCGAGACCGCCGTCGACGTGCCGCAGGAATGCACCTGAGTGAAGTTGAGGATGTCGAGTTTGCTCAGTTCGGGATTGGTATCGCGCTCGTAGCCATTCAGCGAGAAGTGATCGGCGCGAGCAGTTTCACCGACCACGAAGACCATCAGCGATTTCTTCTCGCGGCTGGCCGCCTTGGCGCTCATCACCGCGTCTTCGCCGATGGCCTGCACCACGAAATGCTTTTTGATGCCCAGGCGTTGCTTGGTGTACTTGCTGATCGCGTAGATGTAGTTGGTCGGGTTGATGAAGTGGGTGAGTTTGTCTTCTTCGCGGAAGATTGGCGCGTAGGTCGAATAGAACGCGCCCACCGAGGCGGCGATCACCAGCACACAGGCGATGATCACCAGCATCTTGTTGAGCAGACCGCGAAAGAACGGCCGATAACTGACCGGCCAGCGCCAGATCAACGCCGCCGGCAATACACCGAGCAACAGCACGTAAGCCAGCAGCTTGCCGCTGAACAACGCGGTGGCTTCGGCGGGGTTGGTTTCGAAGACGTTCTGCATCATCACCGTGTCGATGGCGATGCCGTATTCATTCATGAAATACGCGGCGCAGGCCGAGAGCAGGGCGACCACGGTGAGCACCGGTTTCAGTGTCCAGCGAAACGACACCAGTGTCAGCAGCAGGGTGATCGCGGCCCACAAAAACAGCGCGAACGAGGCGAAAAACGCCAGTTTGTGCGCGCCTTGCAGGGTGATCAGAGTGCCCAGCGCCTCCCAGGTCGCCAGGTTGTACAACGCCACCAGCGCCAGGGAGAACAGCAGCACCAGCCGGGTAGGCGTGATGGACGGTAAGCGCAGTCCGTTGCCCAAAGCCATGTCAAACATTCCTCTACTTGAATAGAACATCACGCGGTTACGCGTGTAACTGTAGAAGAGCATTAGTAAAAAATTTGTAAACATCCTGTAACAAGTTCGACCCCCATTTCCTGTACGAGCTGCCGAAGGCTGCGATCTTTTGATGTTGTTCTTAACATCAAGATCAAAAGATCGCAGCCTTCGGCAGCTCCTACAGTGGGATTTCGCTGGGTCAGAAAGATTTGCTGACGCTGGCGACGACGGTGGCGGTGCAGACGTCTTTGAAACCCCAATTGCTCAGACATTGGGTTTGTGAGAGATCGGTGTCGATGTAGCTCAGGCCCAGTACCACGCCGGCGAGGTTATGGGTGAGTTTGACTTCCCACTCGCGATAGCTGTCCTCGGCCTGCCCGGACGCCGAGTACAAATGCGGATCCTTGAAATCCATATTGCCGTAACGCAGCTTCAACCCCGAGTCGTACGGCAGTTCAGTTTCATAACCGATGTAGCTGTACAGCGAACTCTGTTTGCTATCAATTCCCGGCGCATCACTGGAGTAATACGCCGCCAGCTTCACCCCATAAACCCCGAGAATCCCGTAGACCTCGCTCTGGTTGAACTGGCTTTCCTTGGGGTAGGCGTACTTGATGTAGCCCAGATCGAGGCTGACTTCCTCGGTCGCCTGCCACAGCCAGCCGCCGTAGTAATCGACTTCCTGACGGGTTTTCAGGCCGCCGCCGAAATCGACGTTGGAACTCCACGCGCCGAGGTACAGACCGCTGCTGTGCGCGAGAGTCAGGCCGGCCTGCATGGCAGGGTCGTTCTGGGTTTGCGAGATGCCCCGGGTGCGGTAATCACTGGCTAAAGTGAGATCCACCAACAGCGCAAAGTCATCGTTTAAAGGGATCGCAAAGCTGCTCAAGGGCAGCACGCTCAAGAAACTCAGGGCGAACAGGGGCAAGGCTTTCATGTGAAGTCCCGATGTTGTGATTGTTATGGGGGCAGGAGGTAAACCTGTAGGAGCTGCCGAAGGCTGCGATCTTTTGATCTTGGTTTTTAAAATCAAAGTCAAAAGATCGCAGCCTTCGGCAGCTCCTACAGGGGGATCAATGTTGTTATTGGGTGGCGGTGTAGACCTGACGGCCGCCGAACCAGGTCTGCAAAACCTGGGTGTCATGCAGGGCCTTGTTGTCGACGCTGAACACATCGCGGTCGAGCACGATAAAGTCAGCCTGCTTGCCCGGCGTCAGCGAGCCGATCTGCTTCTCCAGGCCAATGGTCCGCGCGGCGTTGACGGTGTAGGCGTAGAACATGGTTTCACGGTCCAGACGCTCATCGGCATTGAGCACACCCAACGGTCCGACACGGGTAATCGCCTGGGCCATGGCGTTGAACGGATTCGGTGTCGACACCGGCCAGTCACTCGCGCCGGCGATCGTCGCGCCCTGTTTCAGCAGCGAATGCGCCGGGTACTGATAGCGGAAGGCGAGGGCGCTGACGTAGGGCTTGATCATGTCGGTGGTGTAGTCGTCGGCACTGGCCCACAGCAGTTGCATCGAGGCGATGACGTTGAGCGGTTTGAAGCGGGCGAACTCTTGCGGGTTGACCATTTGCAGGTGAGTGATCGAGTGGGTCACGCCGCTCTGGCGATCCTTGCGTGCCTGGGCGATGCCGTTCAGCGATTCCCGCACCGCACGGTCGCCGATCGCGTGGATGTGCACCAGCCAGCCGCGCTGGTCGATGGCGCTGACCAGTTCGCCGAAGTGTTGTGGATCGATCAGCAGTTCGCCCTGTTTGTGCGAGTTGCTGTACGGGTCGATCATCGCCGCGCTCTGTGCCGGGAATTCAATCACGCCGTCGGCGAAGATCTTGATCCCGGGCAGGGTCAGGTTGGGAATGCCCTGGAATTGCTGGCGCACCTTGTCCAGCGTATCGAGGTCGGAGGGTAGGCTTTTCGGGTTGGCCACCAACAGCGCGGCGACGTGCACGCTCATGTCGCCGCTTTCCGACAGGGCTTTATAGGCCGGCAGCACGCCGACGGTTTTCTCGGTCGGTTTGAGGGCGAACACCGCTTCACCCGGTGCGGCGTTGGCGGCAGGGTCCATCCACGCGGTGATGCCCAGGCTGTTGTTGTAGCGCACCGCTGATTTGGCGGCGTTCAACATGTCGGCAGGGCTTGGCACTGGCATCTTCGAGGCGACCCGGTCCCAACCGGCGTCGACCACAAAGCCGTTCGGCTCACCGTTGGCCAGTTTGCCGATGGTGTCTTTTTCTGCGTCGGGCAGGGTTTTCAGCAGGGCCGCATCAATCCCGGCGCGCTTGAGCATGACGTCGTTGGCCCACGCCGTGTGGTGGTCGCTGCCGATAAACACCACCGGCACATTGGCCCATTCGCCGTTGTTGAAGGTGTTGCCCAAGGCTTCGGCCTGCGCCCAGTAAACCGAACTCATGCCGGCAATGCTCAGCACGTCGCCGTGTTTGGCCTTGCCGTCTGCACGCCAGTCGCGCAGGCGTTTTTGCAGTTCGTCGAGGCTGACGACTTCGTCTTCCATGTTCGCCGAGACCATTTCCAGTCCGCCGAAAATCGCGTGGGAATGGCTGTCGATCAGGCCGGGCATCAGCGCTTTGCCTTTGAGATCGATGACTTGGGTGCCGGATTCGATCAGGGCTTTGATCTGCGCGTCGGTGCCGACCTTCAGCACTTTGCCGTTCTCTACGGCGAGGGCTTGCGCCTTGGGTTGTGCGGGGTCGGCAGTGAAAATCTTGCCGTTGAGCAGGATCAGATCAGGAGCGGCCATGGCTTCCATCGAGGCAAAACTTACAGCGACTACCAACAGACTCGGGATGAATCTTTTCATTGAAGATTTCCTTGTTATTGCGTCTGATGGCGAGATTAGTGGCTGACAGCGGTCGACAGAACGTCTCCCTCACGAAAAACGTTTTTGCCTGAATGGAAAAAGCATGGACAAACTGGGTGCATTGAAAATGTTCGTGGTCACTGCGCAGCTCGGCAGTTTCAGCCGCGCCGCCGAGCAGTTGGGCAAGACCCCGTCGGCGCTGACCAAAGCGGTCAATCACCTGGAATCGGAGCTGGGTGCACGCCTGTTTGAGCGCAGCACACGGCGGATTCTGCTTACCGAAATCGGCCGGGTGTACCTGGAAACCGCACGGCTGGTGTTGCAGCGGCTGGACGAGGCCAGCGAGGAAATCGAGCAGTTGCAGCACGGCTTGCGCGGCAACCTGAAAATCACCGCACCACTGGCGTATGGGCGGGCGTTTCTCGATCAGGTGTGTGACGGCTTTCTGCAGCAATACCCGCAGATCAGCCTGCAAGTGGACCTGTGCGATGCCTTCGTCAACCTGCTGGAAAGTGGTTACGACCTGGCGCTGCGTGAAGGCCACGATGACTTGCCGGGGCTGATTGCGCGGGTGGTGGGTAGCAATCGACTGGCCCTGTGCGGCAGTCCGGAGTACCTGGCGCGCAAGGATTTGCCGGTGACTCCGCAAACCCTTGAGCAGCATGAGTGGCTGCTCTATCAGCACCCATTGCTCAGCCGCGAATTCTGGTGGGCCGAGCGCGATGGGCAGCGCTTGAGTCTGGCGCAACCGGCGGCACCGCGGTTGCGCAGCGACAATTACGACTTGCTGCTGGCCAGTGCTTTGGCCGGGCGCGGTTTGCTGCATACGCCGCTGTGGAGCGCCGCACCGTACATTGCCGACGGGCGACTGGTGCGGGTCATGGCCGATTACGACATCGACCCGGATACCTTCGGCCCGCACATTCTCGCGGTGTACCCGAGCCATCGGCGGGCCACGGCGAAGGTGGTGGCGTTCATCGATTACATCTCGGCATTCCTCATCGAACGTGGCCTGAGCTGACAGCCCATTCCTCCGCAGAAGCAGCCTTCGGCAGCTCCTGCAGGGGCGTTATGCCAGGACGGTCAGCCATGCCGAGAGCAGCAGCAACAACGCCAGTGCCGCATTCATGCGTTTGAACGCCCGTGGCGAACCCATCAACCGTGCGCTGCCCACACCCAGCAATGCCCAGAACGTCATGCACGGCAGCGACACCAGCAAAAACGCCAGTGACAACACCAGCAGCCGCAGAGTCTTGTCACCCCCGCCAACAAACACGCTGACCACTGCCACCGCCATCATCCACACCTTGGGATTGACCAGTTGCAGCATGGCAGCGCCCAGCACGCTGAAACTTTCTTCCTGGGCATCCGCCGGGTTCAGTGATGGCGGCGTGCTGCGAAAGATCTGCCACGCCAGCCAGCTCAACCAGAGCACGCCGCCCCAGGCCATGGCATGCTGCACACGCGGGTAGCGCAGCAACGTTTCGCCGGCACCGAGGCCGACCATCAGTACGATCAGGGCCGCCGCCGCGCAGGCGCCAAAAATGATTGGCAATGTGGCGAGCAGGCCTTGGCGCGAACTGTGGCTCAACACCAGAATATTGGTCGGCCCCGGCGTGATCGAGGCAACGAAAGCAAACAGCAGAAAGGGCAGTAATGACGCCATGATCGGGATTCCCTGAAAATCAACACAGGTATCCATGATCGCCAGACGGCGTGCGTCAGTCTGGAAGGTTTGAGCAGCGTTTGCGGTAATCCGCCGGCGTCAGTTGATAGGCACGCCGGAACCAGCGACCGAGGTGGCTCTGATCGGCAAAACCGAGCACGCTGGCGACTTGTGCCGGCGTTTCACCGCGCGCCAGCAACTGCCGCGCCTTGGCCAGGCGCAACTGGATCAGGTAGGCGTGCGGCGCCAGACCGAAGGCAGACTTGAACGCCCGGCTGAGACGGAAACGGTCCACCCCGCAGACCCGCGCGAGATCATCGAGACCGATATCTTCATAGGTGTGCGCGTGCAGATAATCCCGCGCCAGTTGCGCCACCAACGGCAGGCGCGGATCGAAAACCTGGCGCTTGCGCCAGTCGAGATGACGCGTGAGCGAGCTCAGCAGACCGTCAATGGCGGTCTGCCGGACGATGCGCAGATCGCCGTCATGCAACGCATGGAAAGCGTGATTGATCGCTGTGGCCAGACGCGGGTCCTGACTCAGCGTGTCGGCAAAACCGGGCTGACTGTCGGACGGTGCGTCTTCGAACAGCGCGTGCATTTCACGCTCCAGCCAGTGCGGATCGAGGTAGAGCATCGAATAGGTAAAACCTTCCTCGGTCGGCGCCTGGCCATCGTGGATTTCCCCCGGCTCCAGCAGGAACACATTGCCCGGGGTACTGCGATGGCGTACTCGGCGGCAATTGAATTGCTGCACGCCTTGCTCGGTGACGCCGACGAGGAAGCTGTCATGCCAGTGCGGATCGTAGGCATGCCCCTGAAAATGAGCACGAATCGATTCAATCCCGGTGTCGGCATCCTGGGACAGCTCGATCCAGTTGCGTTTATCCACGAAGGCTCCAGTGTTCGCCATTGAACGGTGCGGCCCCATAAAATACCGCGCAATGCTCATCGACGTTTAGAAGATTTGTGCAGATGAGGGGGCTAGACTCTGCAGGTCACGAGCCCTTTGGCGGCAGGTGGAATGCGATGATTAACCGATGCTCGCGCGGGGTTTTACTCACCTTGATCGCCCTCAGCCTGGCGTTGGCGGCAGGCTGCTCAGGCCGCAAACACTATCCGCCTTCCGGCGTCGGGGACGCCTGCTACGCCAAAGCCTTGCCCTCGGTCGGTGAGGGCGGTCTGGCCTGGGGCTCCAGTTTGAACATGGCCCGGCAGAAGTCGATGAGCAACTGCATCCGCTATGCCGGGCGCTCTGGGGGCACGCCGGACACCTGTCAGGTGGTGTTGGCCAAGTGCCGATAGCTTTCTGTTGACATGGTTGCTTTTGGCAAATATATAGTTGCTTTAAGCAATTAACTGAGCGTTTGCCATGTCCAGCAGCCATCTCCTCGAGCAAGCCGACGTTGTGCGCGGTTTCAACCGCTTCTACACCCATCAGATCGGTGTATTGCAGGAGCATCTGCTGCAAAGCGACTACTCGCTGACCGAGTTACGCATTTTGTATGAGCTGGCGTCGCGCGGTGACCTGACCAGTGCTGAACTGCGCCAGATGCTCGGCCTCAATGCCGGCTACATGAGCCGCATCATCAGCGGTTTCGAAAAGCACGGCTTGATCCAGAAAGTGCCGTCGCCTACGGACGGCCGCGCTGCGCAATTGCACCTCACCGACCTCGGGCGCGAAATTCTGGTCCCGCTGGAAAAGGCCTCCCGCGAACAGATCGTCGCCATGCTCGAGCGATTGCCTGAACCGCAGCAGAAACAACTGATCGGCGCCATGACGCTGATCCAGACACTGCTGCAAGGCAACAAAGACTCAACCTACGTATTACGCGATCCGCAGCCCGGCGACATGGGTACAGTGATGCAACAGCAAACCGCACTGTATACCCGCGAATACGGCTGGAATTCGGAGTTCGAGGCGCTAGTGGCCGAGGTGGTCGCCAAGTACCTGCGCGATTACGACCCCACCTGTGAGCGCTGCTGGATTGCCGAAAAGGACGGCAAGGTCATCGGTTCGGTGTTCATCGTCCGCCAGGACGCGACTACCGCCAAACTGCGCATGCTCTACGTCGACGCCAGCGCGCGGGGTCTGGGCATTGGCAGTCGTCTGGTCGAGGAGTGCCTGCGCTTTGCCCGGCAGATGGGTTACCGGAAAATGACCTTGTGGACGACCAGCAACCTGACGGCTGCACGCAAGATTTATCAGCAGGCCGGGTTTGAGTTGGTGGAGGAAGAAGCGGTTCACAGCTTTGGCAAGGATCTGCTGAGTCAGACGTGGGCGCGGGTGTTGTGAGCTGTTTTTCGTCGTCGGGTGCAGTAAAAAGACAGACGAAAAAAAACCGCCTTTGCGGGGCGGTTCTTTTTGTAAACCCTGGTTTGCGACCGAGGTTTGTTGCTTCACTAGCCGAACTGACGTGTGAGGATAGTATGAGCCTTTGCGCCACCTTGCAACGGTAATAGCTTTTTTTGAACGACTTTTTCCAGGTATGTTTATTTTAATAAGCAGACAGAAATAACGGTTTACAAAGGCAATAAAACTCTCTGCATGAAATCCTTTTATTGAGGTTGTGATGCAGGCGCTCGTATGTTGGTTCGGTAGTGAGGTCTGGCTGGAAAACTTAACAGTTTCATTCCCTTTGACACGGTTTTGCACCCGTGCCGGGATGATGGCTCAGAGGGCTTTCAACCGGCCGCCTCACTAGTCGAACTGACGTTCAGGCTGAAAGCAAGCATGATCCGGTAAGCTTGCTGGAGGTTTGGCCCCCAGCCCTGGAGGCCAAAACGTATGAAGCTTTTGCTGCGTACGCTGAGCCTTGTATGGAGATTGTTTAAAGCCTTTCGCTTTTACGAGTTCCTGCGAGACCACTTTGACGACCTGAAGTAAAGGCCGTTGAGGTGGGAAAAGCCCGTTTCAGTTTCGACTGAAACGGGCTTTTTTTGTTTTCTAAAACTGTCATAAGTAGGATTTTTCTGTATCGGGTTTTTTTGGCGTGTAGGGCATTTCTTCGGCAAGTGTAGGCGTTGGACAAACCACGCCGTAATCCGCAAGAAGTGTTCGATTATCGAATACCCAAACCTTCGTCCAATTGCCCACCGTGACACTCCGGCGTACTGTGAGTGGTGATGCCTGAAACCCCGTGATCCCAAAATAACGACAACAATGAGCAATGCCCCATGGACAGCCATCTGCTGAGCGATCGCAGCAGCGTGTTTCGTCACGCTGACCCTTATGCCGTCTCCGACTACGTCAATCAGCACGTCGGCCAGCACTTCATCGGTCTGTCCAGAACCACCCACCCGCAAGCCAGCCTCAACCATCGCAAACTCGCCGATCTCGATCTGGCCCGCATCAGCTATGGCGGCAGCGTGCGCGTGACCTCCGTTGCGCTGGAGACCGTTTACCACCTGCAAGTGCTCTTGCAAGGCAATTGCCTGTGGCGCGGGCACAAGCGCGAACAGCATCTGGTGCCGGGCGAGTTGTTGTTGATCAACCCGGATGATCCGGTTGATCTGACGTACTCGGAAGACTGCGAGAAATTCATCCTCAAGGTGCCGGTCAGCGTGCTCGAATCGGTGTGCAACGAGCAGCGTTGGCAGCACCCCTCCAGCGGTATCCGTTTCCTGCGCAATCACTATCAGCTTGATGAACTGGAAGGCTTCACCAACCTGCTCGCGATGATCTGTCAAGAAGCCGAGGCCAGCGATCCGTTGCTTCGGGTGCAGGAGCATTACGCGCAGATCATCGGCAGCAAACTGATTTCGCTGATGAACACCAACGTCAGCCGTGAATGCCTGAGTGCACCGAACATCAGCTTCGAACGCATCGTCGATTACATCGAACGTAACCTGAAACTGGATTTGCCGGCTGAACATTTGGCCGCTCAAGCGAGCATGAGCCCGCGCTCGCTGTACACCTTGTTTGAACGCCAACTGGGCGTTACGCCGATGCAATACATCCGCCAACGCAAGCTTGCGCGCATCCACGCCTGCCTCAGTGACCCAAGCTGCCCGGTGCGCAACCTCACCGAGCTGGCGCTCGACTACGGCTTCCTGCACCTGGGCCGTTTCTCCGAAAGCTATCGCCAGCAGTTCGGTGAACTGCCGTCGAAAACCTTCAAACGCCGCCACTAAAACTCCCCGCTGAAACTTCCCTGAATCACCTGCAGCGCCGTCCTGCACAAAACGGATAGCGATCTGCAGGATTCGGCTATTGCCCCGTGCTACGCCTCCCTAATCTGACCTGGCCTGAACAATAACAATGGAGGCCCCGGCCATGTCCCTGGGAATCGACTACCTCAATGCCATGCTTGAAGAAGACAAGGAGAAGGGCGCCTACCGCTGCAAGCGGGAGATGTTCACCGATCCGCGGCTGTTCGAACTGGAGATGGCGCACATCTTCGAAGGCAACTGGATTTACCTCGCCCACGAAAGCCAGCTCCCCAACAACAACGATTTCCTGACCACGACCATGGGGCGTCAGCCGATCTTCATCGCGCGCAACAAGGACGGTGTGCTCAATGCGTTCCTCAATGCCTGCAGCCATCGCGGCGCCATGTTGTGCAGGCACAAGTCCGGCAACCGCTCCAGCTACACCTGCCCGTTCCACGGCTGGACGTTCAACAACAGTGGCAAACTGCTCAAGGTCAAAGACCCGAGCGAAGCCGGTTATCCCGCAGGCTTCAACTGCGAAGGCTCCCATGATCTGACCAAAGTTGCGCGTTTCGAGTCCTATCGCGGCTTTCTGTTCGGCAGCCTCAATGCCGATGTGAAATCCCTCGC
This sequence comes from Pseudomonas sp. Irchel s3h9, assembly GCF_900187475.1. Lineage (NCBI taxonomy): Bacteria > Pseudomonadati > Pseudomonadota > Gammaproteobacteria > Pseudomonadales > Pseudomonadaceae > Pseudomonas > Pseudomonas sp. Irchel s3h9. The sequence continues at coordinate 59,972 of NZ_FYDH01000012.1, forward strand.
TGAGCATCTGGGCGAATCGGCAAAAATCATCGACATGATCGTCGACCAGTCGCCAGAAGGCCTGGAAGTGCTGCGCGGTTCCAGCTCCTACATCTACGAAGGCAATTGGAAACTCACCGCTGAAAATGGCGCCGACGGTTACCACGTGAGCTCGGTGCACTGGAACTACGCCGCCACCCAGAACCAGCGCCAGCAACGCGAAGCGGGTGAAGCGATCAAGACCATGAGCGCCGGCAGCTGGGCGAAGAAGGGCGGCGGTTTTTACTCCTTCGATCACGGCCATCTGCTGCTCTGGACCCGCTGGGCCAACCCCGAAGACCGTCCCGCCTACGAGCGCCGCGATGAACTCGCCCGTGATTTCGGTCAGGCTCGAGCCGACTGGATGATCGAAAACTCGCGCAACCTGTGCCTGTACCCGAACGTGTATCTGATGGATCAGTTCAGTTCGCAGATCCGCATCGCCCGGCCAATCTCGGTCGACAAGACTGAAATCACCATTTACTGCATCGCCCCCAAAGGCGAGAGCGCCGAGGCCCGTGCCAAACGCATTCGTCAGTACGAAGACTTCTTCAACGTCAGCGGCATGGCCACGCCGGATGATCTGGAAGAGTTCCGCTCGTGCCAGACCGGTTACGGCGCCGGGCGTGGCTGGAACGACATGTCCCGGGGCGCGACCCACTGGGTCGAAGGCGCCGATGCCGCCGCCGAGGAAATCGACTTGAAGCCGCTGCTCTCCGGTATGCGCACCGAAGACGAAGGCCTGTTCGTGCTGCAACACAAGTACTGGCAGGAAACCATGCTCAAAGCCGCTGCCAGCGAATCACAACTGATCCCTGTGGAGGCCGTGTGATGAGCAACCTCTACGACAGCGTGCGCGATTTCCTCTACCGCGAAGCGCGCTATCTCGATGACGGCCAGTGGGATCAATGGCTGGAACTCTACGCCGCCGACGCGACTTTCTGGATGCCGGCCTGGGACGACAACGACACCCTCACCGAAGACCCGCAAAGCGAAATCTCGCTGATCTGGTACGGCAACCGTGGCGGTCTCGAAGACCGCATCTTCCGGATCAAGACCGAACGCTCCAGCGCGACCATTCCCGACACCCGCACCTCACACAACCTGAGCAACATCGAAATCGTCGAGCGCAGCGAAGGGCAATGCCAGGTGCGTTTCAACTGGCACACCTTGAGCTTCCGCTATCAGGTTACCGACAGCTACTTCGGCAGCAGTTTCTACACCCTCGATCTGCGTGACGAACAGCCGCTGATCAAGGCTAAGAAAGTCGTGCTGAAAAACGATTACGTCCGTCAGGTCATCGACATCTACCACATCTAGTCGACACGGCGAGGTGCACCATGAATTTCCAGATTGCGCTTAATTTCGAAGACGGCGTCACTCGTTTCATCGAGGCGGGTGGCCATGAAACCGTCGCCGATGCGGCCTATCGCCAAGGCATCAACATCCCGCTGGACTGCCGCGATGGCGCCTGCGGCACCTGCAAATGTTTCGCCGAGGCCGGGCGTTACGACATGGGCGACAACTTCATCGAAGACGCCTTGAGCGCCGACGAACTCGCACAAGGTTATGTGCTGACCTGCCAGATGCGCGCTGAAAGCGATTGTGTGGTGCGAGTACCGGCAGGCTCGCAGGTGTGCAAGACCGAACAAGCGAACTTCCAGGCATCGATAAGCGCTGTCCGGCAGTTGTCCGAGAGCACCATTGCCTTGTCGGTCAAGGGCGAGGCGCTGAGCAAACTGGCGTTTCTGCCGGGCCAGTACGTCAATCTGCAAGTGCCCGGCAGCGAGCAGACCCGCGCTTATTCCTTCAGCTCATTGCAGAAAAACGGCGAGGTCAGCTTTCTGATTCGTAACGTGCCTGGTGGCTTGATGAGCAGCTTTCTCACCGGGTTGGCCAAGGCCGGCGACAGCATGAACCTGGCCGGGCCGTTGGGCAGTTTCTACCTGCGCGAGATCAAGCGGCCGCTGCTGTTGTTGGCGGGCGGCACCGGCCTGGCACCGTTCACCGCGATGCTGGAAAAGATCGCCGAGCAGGGCTGCGATCATCCCGTGCATTTGATCTACGGCGTGACCAACGATTTCGATCTGGTCGAACTCGATCGTCTCGAAGCCTTCGCCGCCCGCATTCCCGACTTCAGTTTCGGCGCCTGCGTGGCCAACCCGCTGAGTGCGCATCCACTCAAGGGCTACGTCACCCAGCACATTGAACCGCGCCACCTCAATGAAGGCGATGTCGACGTGTACCTCTGCGGCCCGCCGCCGATGGTCGAAGCGGTCAGCCAATACATCCGCGAGCAGGGCATCACCCCGGCGAACTTCTACTACGAAAAGTTCGCTGCTGCGGCTGCCTGAAACCCTTCTTTCGAGGTTGTCATGAACAACAGATTCTCCAACAAGATCGCGCTGGTCACCGGCGCGGCGCAGGGTATCGGCCGCCGCGTCTGCGAACGCCTGCTGAACGAAGGCGCACAAATCGTCGCCGTCGATCGCTCTGAACTGGTTCACGAACTGCAAGCCGAGGGCGTTCTCGCGCTGACCGCCGACCTTGAGCAATACGCCGATTGCGCGCGGGTCATGGCTGAAGCCATCAACACCTTCGGCCGTCTCGACATTTTGATCAATAACGTCGGCGGCACGATCTGGGCCAAGCCGTTCGAGCATTACGAAGTCGAACAGATTGAAGCGGAAGTGCGCCGTTCGCTGTTCCCGACGCTGTGGTGCTGCCACGCAGCGCTGCCGTACATGCTCAAGCAAGGGCGCGGCGCCATCGTCAACGTCTCGTCGATTGCCACCCGCAGCGTCAATCGGGTGCCGTACGGCGCCGCCAAGGGCGGCATCAACGCACTCACAGCATGTCTGGCCTTCGAAAACGCAGAGCGCGGCATTCGCGTCAACGCCACGGCTCCTGGCGGCACCGAAGCGCCGCCCCGGCGCATCCCGCGCAATGCCGCCGAACCGTCAGCGCAAGAGCAGGCCTGGTATCAGGAAATCGTCGCGCAAACCCTCAACAGCAGCCTGATGAAACGCTACGGCAGCCTCGACGAACAGGTCGGCGCGATCCTCTTTCTGGCTTCCGATGACGCCTCGTACATCACCGGCGTGACGTTGCCGGTCGGTGGCGGCGACCTCGGTTGACTACTTTTCAAGGGACATTGAAATGCAGCGAATTCTGATTGAAAACCTGACGACGATCATCGTCGACCTGCCGACCATTCGCCCGCACAAACTGGCGATGCACACGATGCAGAAGCAGACTCTGGTGATTCTGCGACTGCGCTGCAGCGATGGTATTGAAGGCATCGGCGAAGCCACCACCATCGGCGGTCTCGCTTACGGTTATGAAAGCCCGGAAAGCATCAAAGCCAATATCGATGCGCATCTGGCGCCGGCGCTGGTGGGTATGGACGCCAACAACATCAACGCGGCGATGCAGCGGCTCGACAAGATCGCCAAGGGCAATACTTTCGCCAAGTCCGGCATCGAAAGTGCACTGCTCGATGCGCAAGGCAAGCGCCTCGGTCTGCCGGTCAGCGAGTTGCTCGGCGGCCGCGTGCGAGACAGCCTTGAAGTGGCCTGGACCCTGGCCAGCGGCGACACCGCCCGCGACATTGCCGAAGCCGAGCAGATGCTCGAAGCACGTCGCCATCGCATCTTCAAATTGAAAATCGGCGCCAACCCGCTGGAGCAGGATCTCAAGCACGTCGTGGCGATCAAAAAAGCCTTGGGCGAGCGCGCCAGTGTGCGGGTCGACGTCAACCAGTATTGGGATGAATCCCAAGCGATTCGCGGCTGTCAGGTGCTCGGTGACAACGGTATCGACCTGATTGAACAGCCGATTTCGCGGGTCAACCGCTCCGGGCAGATTCGCCTGAATCAGCGCAGCCCGGCGCCGATCATGGCCGACGAATCGATCGAAAGCGTCGAGGATGCTTTCAGCCTCGCCGCCGACGGCGCCGCCAGTGTGTTCGCCCTGAAAATCGCCAAGAACGGTGGTCCGCGTGCCGTGCTCAGAACCGCGCAGATCGCCGAAGCCGCCGGCATTGCGCTGTATGGCGGCACCATGCTCGAAGGCTCCATCGGCACGCTGGCCTCGGCGCACGCCTTCCTCACGCTCAAGCAACTGACCTGGGACACCGAACTGTTCGGCCCGTTGTTGCTGACCGAAGACATCGTCACCGAAACGCCGCAGTACCGCGATTTCCACTTGCACATTCCGCGAACTCCAGGCCTGGGCCTGACGCTGGACGAAGAGCGTCTGGCGCGTTTTCGTCGCCACTGAATCAGGAGAGTGACCATGCTGTTCCACGTAAAAATGACCGTGAAATTGCCCATCGATATGGACCCGTCGCTGGCCACCCGGCTCAAGGCTGACGAAAAGGAGCTGGCGCAACGGCTGCAACGCGAAGGCGTCTGGCGGCACCTGTGGCGCATCGCCGGGCATTACGCCAATTACAGCGTGTTTGATGTGCCGAGCGTCGAGGCCCTGCACGACACGCTGATGCGCTTGCCGTTGTTTCCCTACATGGACATCGAGGTTGACGGCCTCTGTCGGCATCCGTCGTCGATCCATACAGACGATCGCTGATCCATGGTTTCGAATCCATCCCTGAACACTGTGGGAGCTGGCTTGCCAGCGATAGCAATACACCAGCCGCCATCAATGCTGGATGACACACCGCAATCGCTGGCAAGCCAGCTCCCACAGGGAAGGTTGTCTGTCCTGAAGATTCGCGAGAACCACACAACAACAAGATGAGGTAACCACCATGACCGTGAAAATTGCCCACACCGCCGAGTTGCAAGCCTTCTTCAAAGAAGCCGCCGGTTTCGCCAACGACGAGGGTAACTCCCGGCTGAAAACCATCGTCCTGCGCATCTTGCAGGACAGCGCGAAAATCATCGAAGACCTCGACATCAGCGAGGACGAGTTCTGGAAAGCGGTCGACTATCTCAACCGTCTGGGCGCTCGTTCGGAGGCGGGATTACTGGTCGCCGGCCTTGGCATCGAGCACTTCCTCGACCTGTTGCAGGACGCCAAGGATGCACAGATCGGCTTGACCGGCGGCACACCACGCACCATCGAAGGCCCGCTGTACGTTGCCGGCGCGCCGCTGTGTGAAGGCGAGTGCCGCATGGATGACGGCAGCGAGGAGGGTGCCGCCACCGTCATGCACCTCGAAGGCCAGGTGTTCGATCTGCATGGCCAGCCGCTGGCCGGTGCCACCGTTGATCTGTGGCACGCCAACACCAAGGGCACTTACTCGTTTTTCGACCCGAGCCAGTCCGAGTACAACTTGCGTCGACGCATCATTACCGACGCCGAAGGCCGTTACCGCGCTCGCAGCATCGTGCCGTCCGGTTATGGCTGCGACCCGCAAGGGCCGACCCAGGAATGCCTGAACCAGCTCGGCCGCCATGGCCAGCGCCCGGCCCATGTGCATTTCTTTATCAGCGCGCCGGGGCATCGGCATCTGACCACGCAGATCAATCTTTCGGGTGATCAATACCTGTGGGATGACTTCGCCTACGCGACCCGTGAAGGCTTGGTCGGGGAGGTGGTGTTTGGTGAGGATGCAGCGTCGGGGCGTTATGCCGAGCTGAAGTTCGACTTCCAGTTGCAGCAGGCGCCGGACGCCAGTGCCGAACAACGCAGCCAACGGCCGCGTGCGCTGCAAGACGCTTGATACCGAGTCGTCAGTGCCCCTCACCCTAGCCCTCTCCCAGAGGGAGAGGGGACTGACCGCGTTGTTGTTAAGCATCACGCCGACCTGAACAGTTTGTGTCGAATCCATAACCGACTCGGTCGTTCAGGTCGATGTATCGCGATAGACACCTCGGTCGGCTCCCTCTCCCTCGGGAGAGGGCTGGGGTGAGGGGAACTGGTCAAGGTGATCTTCAACGCTACGCCGGCCTGAACGATCTTCGCCGAATCCAACCCGGTTGTTCAGGTCGCCGTATACCGCAAGACAACCCGGTCGGCTCCCTCTCCCTCTGGGAGAGGGCTGGGGTGAGGGGAAAAGAGGCCTAAGGTAATGCGAAAAAGATATTGGCTACGTATTTTTAAGATCGTTTAGTTTTGTCTCAACGACGAATCAAAACGCATCAAACCGATAGACCCCCGATTGCCATGACGGCACACGCTGAATCGATCACAGGTTTTTCAGGTTTGATTCACACGGGAGTGAATCATGCCGCATACCCTCGATATCACCGGATTACCGACGCTGGACCTGTCGCTGTTCGAAGGCACGGCGCAACAGCGCTACGAATTTCTCGAAAACCTGCGCCACGCCGCCCGCGACGTCGGCTTCTTCTACCTGACGGGCCACGGCATCGACAGTGACTTGCTCAAGCAAGTACAAGCCCACGCCCGGCAGTTCTTCGCCTTGCCCGACAGCGAAAAAACCGCCGTTGGCATGATCAATTCACCGCACTTTCGCGGTTACAACCGTGCCGCCTCGGAGATCACCCGTGGCCAGCCCGATCTGCGCGAGCAGTTTGATCTGGGTGCCGAGCGCGAGGCGTTGCCATTGACGGCGGGCAGCCCGTTCTGGGCGAGGCTGCAAGGCCCCAACCAATGGCCGACGGCACTGCCGGAACTGAAACCGTTGCTGCTGGAATGGCAGGAGGCGATGACGCGGATGTCGTTGCGCCTGCTGCGTGCGTTCGCTCAGGCGTTGTCGCTGCGCGCCGATGCGTTCGATCAACTCTACGGCGACAAACCCAACGAACACATCAAGTTGATGCGCTATCCCGGCCAGTCCAGCGAGTCGAGCCACCAGGGTGTCGGCGCGCACAAGGATTCCGGTTTCCTCAGCTTCCTGCTGCAAGACCAGCAGGCCGGGCTGCAGGTCGAGATCGAAGAGGGGCGCTGGATCGACGCGTTGCCGCGTGAGAACACCCTGGTGGTGAACATCGGCGAACTGCTCGAACTGGCCAGCAACGGTTATCTGCGGGCCACGGTGCACCGAGTCGTGTCGCCGCCGGAGGGCAGTGAGCGTCTGTCTGTCGCGTTCTTCCTCGGTGCGCAACTGGATGCCGTGGTGCCGCTGTATCCGCTGCCCACCGCACTGTTGCGCGAGGCGCGCGGGCCGGCGAGTGATCCGCTCAATCCGCTGTTTCGCGATGTTGGCTGGAACTACCTCAAGGGTCGTTTGCGCTCGCATCCCGATGTCGCGCAGCGCTTCTACGCCGATGCGTTGCTGCCACCACCGCCCGTTCGTAAATCCGCCTGACTCAACCACCGCTCAAGGACTCCGCACATGATCAAGAAAGCAGGTTTGACCCTGGCCGTGCTCGGCGCGCTGGTGACGTCGTTCGGTGCGCAGGCGCTTGAGCCGCTGCGCGTGGCTGCCGACCCGGTGCCCCACGCGCAGATTCTGGCGTACATCCAGAAGATCGATCCGCAGCTGAACCTCAAAGTCATCGAGATCCCCAACGGCGTGAACTCCAACGAGCTGTTGGTGCACGGTGACGTCGACGCCAATTACTTCCAGCACCTGCCGTACCTGAAATCCCAGGAAAAGGCCCTCGGCGAGAAACTGGCGGTGGCGGCCACGGTGCATATCGAACCCTTGGGCATTTACTCGCACCGGCACAAAAGTTTCGCCGACGTGCCGGTAAAAGGCACCGTCGCCGTGCCCAACAACGTCACCAATCTGAGCCGCGCGCTGTACCTGTTGCAGGACAACGGCCTGATCAAACTCAAATCCGGCTTCAACGACCCGGCGGCGGACCAGGCAACGCCCAAGGACATCGCCGAGAACCCGAAACAGCTGAAGATCCTGGAAATCGAATCACCGCAGATTCCGCGCTCGTTGGACGACGTCGATCTGGCCGTGATCAACGGCAACTACGCGCTCGACGCAGGTTTGGTGCCGGCCAAGGATGCCTTGGGTCTGGAGAAAGCCGAGCACAACCCCTACGCCAACATTCTGGTGACCACGCCGAAGCTGGAGCACGACCCGCGTATCGCGCAACTGGCCAAGGACCTGACGTCGCCCGAGGTCGCCAAATACATCACCGATAACTTCGCCGGTTCAGTGATTCCGGTGGCGGGCAGCAAGCCATGATCGCCGTCGAGCAGTTGAGCAAGACTTATCCTTCGGCCGCGCAACCGGCACTCGATCAGGTCTCGCTGAGCATTCCCGACGGTGCGGTCTACGGGATTCTCGGGCGTAGCGGGGCGGGCAAGTCGACGCTGCTGCGTTGCCTCAACCTGCTCGAACGGCCAGACAGCGGACGGATCCTGATTGACGGTGTGGATCTGCTGAAGCAGTCCGACAGTGACTTGCGCAAACAACGCCAGCGCATCGGCATGATCTTCCAGGGCTTCAACCTGCTGCATTCGCGCACGGTATTCGACAACATCGCGGTGCCGCTGGAGATTGCCAATGTCGGCAAACCGTGGCGCCACGTGCGGGTTCGCGAGCTGTTGGAACTGGTCGGTTTGAGTGACAAGGCGCAGGCCTTTCCCTCGCAATTGTCCGGCGGCCAGAAACAGCGCGTCGGGATTGCCCGCGCCCTGGCCGCAGAGCCGGCGTACCTGCTTTCGGATGAAGCCACCAGTGCACTCGATCCGGAAACCACCGAATCGATCCTGCAATTGCTTCGCGACATCAATCGGCAACTGGGCGTGACCATCGTGCTGATCACCCATGAACTGGAGGTGGTCAAGTCGATCTGCGACCACGCCGCTTTCATGGCCAACGGACGTCTGGTCGAAGCCGGGCCGGTGCCACGGCTGCTGGCCGATCCGCAATCCCAGCTGGGCGCTTCGCTGCGGCCGACCTGCGGCTTGCCGCTGGGCCACGCTGAGCCAGGCCTGAGTTTTCTCAAACAATACGGCGTACGGGCTGCGCACTCATGAACCGTACGGTCAATTGGGATGAAATCCTGCAACTGGTGTTCAACGCCACCGGTGAAACCCTGTACATGGTCCTGCTCGCGGGGCTGTTCACGCTGCTGATCGGCTTGCCGTTAGGCGTGTTGCTGTTTATCAGTCGTCGCGACGGACTGTTGCCGATGCCACGCCTGAATGCCGTGCTGGGTGGCGTGGTCAACCTCGGCCGTTCACTGCCATTCGTGGTGATGCTGATTGCCCTGATCCCGCTGACGCGGCTGGTGGTCGGCACAACGCTGGGCAGCACCGCCGCCGTGGTGCCGATCACCATCGGTGCGTTTCCGTTCTTCGCGCGCATCGTCGAAAACGCTCTGGACGAAGTCGACAAGGGTCGCATCGAAGCGATCCTCGCCATGGGCGGCGACATCGGTCATGTGATCTTCAAAGTGTTGTTGCCCGAAGCGCTGCCGGCGTTGCTGGCCGGGATCACCTTGACGCTGGTGATGCTCATCGGTTTTTCCTCGATGGCCGGGGTGATCGGCGGTGGCGGGCTCGGTGATCTGGCGATCCGTTACGGCTATCAGCGGTTCAACAATGAAGTGATGGTTGCCACGGTGGTGGTGTTGGTGATCCTCGTTCAGGGCGTGCAAAGCCTGGGTGATCGATTGGTTCGTTCGCTGGCGCATCGCCGCTAAGGATTTGTATGAGTGTGCCGGTCGCTGTAGTTCGCGAGCCACTGATTCGTGTGCGTGAGTTGAGCAAAATGTTTGGTGCGAGTCGGGCGCTGGATGCCGTCAGCCTGGACATCTATCCCGCCGAAGTGGTGGCGCTGCTCGGTGCCAATGGCGCGGGCAAGTCGACTCTGGTGAAGATCCTCGCGGGCAGCCAGACTGCCGACGCTGGCGAGATCTGGCTGGAGGGCGCGCCACGGCATTTCAGTTCGCCGCTGTCGGCGCGGCGCTTCGGTATTGTCGCGGTGCATCAACAGATCAACGAGGGCATCGCACCGGGTTTGAGTGTCGCGGAAAACCTCCTGCTCGATGAACTGTGCAAGCCGGACGCGGACTTCTGGCTCAATCGCAAACACCTGCTGGAGCGCGCCGCAAGCATTGCCGCCGGGCTGGGTTTGACTTTGCCGCTGGAGCAACCGATCGAGCATCTCGGTCAGGCCGAACGGCAATTGGTGGTGCTCGCTCGAGCCTTGGCGTTGCAGCCGCGCCTGCTGATTCTGGATGAGCCGACAGCAGCACTTTCCGATGCCGAAGCGCGGCGCTTGTTTGGTTTGATCGACACCTTGCGCACTCGCGGCGTGGCGATTCTGTACATCTCCCATCGACTCTCCGACCTGCAGCGCGTGGCGGATCGCGCCGTCGTTCTGCGCGATGGCCAGTTCGCGGGCGAGTTCACGGCACGGCAATTACCCGACGCGGTGAGCGCCATGCTCGGGCAGGCGCTGGCCGAGCATGTTTACCTGCCACGCGTGGCCGGGCGCGAAGTGTTGAAACTCAACGCCATGCAAATTCTGCCGCGCTCCGCCGCGTTCGATCTGAGCCTGCACGAGAATGAAGTGGTGGTGCTGACCGGGCTGTTGGGTGCCGGTAAAAGTGAAATCGCCGAGGTGCTGTTCGGCCTGCGTAAAGCGACCTCGGGCCGCGTGCAACTGGATGGTGCTGACTGGCGTGCGGACTCACCGTGCCAGGCCATCCAAAGCGGGGTTTTCTTCGCGGCCGAAGATCGCGCCAGTCGATCGCTGGTACCCGATTTCACTTTGCGTCGCACCCTGACTTTGCCGTTTCTCGAGCGCTTTACCCGCGGCGGTTTCATCCGCAACCGCGCCGAAGCGGCAGCGGTCGAGGCACAAGTGGCGGCGCTGGGGATCAAGACTGCCGGCATCGATGTGCCGATGACCGCGTTGTCGGGCGGCAATCAACAGAAAGTCGTGCTCGGCCGCTGGCTGCTCGGCGAAGGGCGGGTATTGATCCTTGATGAACCCTTTCAAGGCGTCGACGTGCGCGCCCGCCGCGACATCGGCCAACTGCTGCGCGACAGCGCCGAGGGGCGCGCGACTTTAGTGATTTGCGCCGACGTCGATGAAGCCCTGGAAATTGCCGACCGCATTCTGCTGGTGCGCGATCACGCCGTGGTCGCCGAGTACCCGCGTGCCGGCCTCAATCGTGCTGATCTGGTCGCCGCACTGGCCGGCAGCGACGTGACCGAACATTCCCCTCAAGCCACGCCAAGGAGCAGAGCGAGTGCCTGATTCAAGTTCGCTGTTATCGACCGAGCCGGCACGTGCCGAACGTCTGCTGCACGGGTTGATCCGCTACGGCCTGTTGTGGTTGCTGGCGCTGATCGTGGTGTTTTTCAGTGTGGCCGAGCCGGCATTTCTGCGCGTCGGCAACCTGTTCAGCATCCTGCAATCGGTGTCGATTGTTGCGCTGCTGGCGCTGGGCGTGACGCTGACCATGGCGGTCGGCGGTCTCGATCTGTCGATTGGCGCGGTGGCGGCGATGAGCCTGATGATCGCCAGTTACGTGATGGTCGTGCTCGGCTGGGGCGCGTTGCCGGCGGTGTTGATCAGTCTGGCGGGCGGTGCGCTGGTCGGCCTGCTCAACGGTTGGCTGATCGTCAAACTGCGGGTGCCGGACATTCTCGCGACGCTGGGCAGCATGTTTCTGGTAATCGGCGTGCAACTTATTCCCACGGGCGGACGCTCGATTGCGGTGGGCATGACCTTGCCCAGCGGTGAGGAAACTGAAGGTACGTTCAGTGCCGCATTTCTTGCGCTGGGGCGTGGGCGATTGTGGGAGGTGGTGCCGATTCCGGTGTTGATCACGGCGGTGGTTGCGGTGGCGGTGTGGCTGTTTCTCGAACGTACGCGCATTGGTCGTTTGTTCTATGCCATCGGCGGCAACGAGCAAGCCGCACGACTGGCCGGTGCACCGGTGCAGCGTTTCAAGTTATTGGCTTACGTGCTCTCGGCGTTGCTCGCATCGCTCGGCGGATTGTTGCTGGCAGCGCGCCTGGGTCGCGGCGACGTCAGTTCGGGCAACGGTCTGGTGCTGGATGCCCTCGGCGCAGCGCTGATCGGTTTTGCCGTACTCGGCGCGAAGAAGCCCAACGCCTTTGGCACCCTGGTCGGTGCGCTGCTGGTGGCGGCGCTGCTCAATGGCCTGACCATGCTCAACGCGCCGTATTACACACAGGATTTCGTCAAGGGACTGGTGCTGGTGCTGGCCCTGATGTTCACCTTCGGCCTCGCGCATCGGGCGCGTTGAGCCGCTTTATTCAAGGAAGTTGCATGCACGGTTCAATCACACAGTTCGCCCGTCATTGCCTCGCCGGCGCGTTGCTTTCGGCGATGGCACTGAGCGCTCAGGCCAAAGCCTTGCCCGGCGCACCCGCACCGTTCGACAAAGGTCAGGTGCAGATCGCGCTGGTGGGGTATTTGTTCTCTGGGGACTTCCCCGAGGCGTATTTGCGCGGCGTCGAAAAACAGACCGAAGCGCTGGGGGCCAACCTGCGGATATTCGATGCCCGGCAGCAAGCGGCGAGTCAGGGCGAGATGATCGATCAGGCTGTCGATCTCGGCGTCGACGGTATCATCGTCCAACTCGGTTTGGCCGAAACCCTGAAAGCACCGATCGATCGGGCGATCGCCAAAGGCATCAAGGTCGTCGCCTTCGATGTCGATCTGAACACCCCGCAAGTGACCCAGGTCGAGCAGGATCACCATGCGCTGGCGCGTCTGGCCCTCGATCAAGCCGTCAAGGACAACGGCACGAAGTTCGATGCCGGCTATGTGTACATCAGTGGTTTTACGCCAATGGAGCGCCGCGATGAGATCTGGAGTCAGGTCAAGAAAGCCAATCCGGGAATCGTCGAGAAGGCACGCTTTGGCACACTGAATCCGCCGATTGCCAACTCCGTGGCGGATCAGGCCAGCGCCGTGCTTCGAGCCAATCCAGGCATCAGCGTGATCTTTGCACCGTTCGATGAGTTCGCCAAAGGCGCAAAAATCGCCGTCGACGAAGCGGGGCTGGCGAGTAAGGTGAAGATCTACAGCGCCGATATTTCCACCGCCGATATTCAGATCATGAAAGAGTCGGACAGCGCCTGGGCGGCGACGGCGGCGGTCAATCCGCAAGTGGCCGGGGCAATCAGTGTGCGCAGTCTGGCGATGTTGATTGCCGGGGAAAATCCGGGGCATCAGGTGCTGGTGCCGCCGACGCTGATTACCCGTCAGCAGTTGCTGGATCTGGATGTGAAGAACGTTCGAGATCTGGCGCAGAAGCTACCGAGTTTTGGTGATACCGCGAATGTCGCACGGGCGTCGTGGATTCCGGTGGCCAACTAGATCCTCCTATCGACAACGATCCCCTGTAGGAGCGAGCCTGCTCGCGATAGCGGATTTGAATCCAACATTGTTGCCGGCTGATTCACCGCTATCGCGAGCAGGCTCACTCCTACAGGAGATTGGGGGCACCCTTGAAAATGGAGTGACTATGCACAACAAAGCCTCACGCTTACGCAAAAGCCGTTCGCCGAAAGCCGATCCGGCTCTTGGTAAACGACTACCCCCAGGCCAGGTACTGACGGAGCGATTTCCGATCCTGCACGAAGGCGAAATACCGAAATACGACCTCGCCAACTGGTCGCTACGCCTGTCCGGCACGCTCGCCCAGCCAATCGAATTACGTTACGCCGATCTGCAGGCATTGCCGCAACGAAAACTGCGCTGCGACATACATTGCGTGACACGCTGGTCGAAGTTCGACACCAAATGGAGCGGGGTGCATCTGCAGGATCTGTTGCAGGCGTTCGACATCCAGCCGACATCAGCGTTCGTCATGGCTCATGCCGACCCCGATTACCAGACCAACTTGCGACTTGAGGATCTACTGCATCCTGACACTCTGCTGGCCACCCATTACGCCGGCCAGCCGCTGACCGCGCAACATGGCTGGCCGCTACGGCTGGTGGTGGCGGGGCGGTATTTCTGGAAGAGCGCGAAGTGGCTGCGTGGGCTTGAATTCGTTGAGCAGGAACAACCCGGGTTCTGGGAGCAGAACGGCTTTCATCTGCACGCCGATCCGTTTGCCGAACAGCGATTCAGTGGTGATGAACTGGATATTGCCGAGGATGCCTGGCTGGAAAAAGCGTTCGATTGAGTAATGCCCGACGCAGATCAAAACTGTAGGAGTGAGCCCGCTCGCGATAGCGGAGTATCAGTAAAAAAGTTGTCAGCTGACACACCGCTATCGCGAGCAGGCTCACTCCTACAGGGATCCTGCATTTCAATCTAAAAAATTTAGTTTTAGTTGGTTAAAGTGTTGGCTCAGCAACACTTTTGTTGAACTAAGAACAATCCTTTAGAGCGATCTAACCTAAGCGTTATTGGTTCTTTTACGGCCCGCAGCCGCTCGTCTAGCATCGGCTTTCAAGGGAAACGACTCACGCTGGGGAAACTGCAACTCACCGTAAAAAAGCCTTCACTGCCTTCCAGAAATCCAAAACTACAGCAGACATTGCCGCGCATTGCTTGCCGAACTTTATTGTCGGCAACGGCCGGGTATTAACTGCGATTCAAGGAGCTGTTATATGCATTACCGTTCCCGTTCATTACTGGCGGCTGCCGTTGTGTCCGCTGTTTGGCAACTTTCGGCCAACGCCGAAGAAACTTCGGCAAGTGCCGACAACGAATCCCGACTTGGCACCGTGTTGGTTACCGGCACCCGTGGCACTTCACGAACCGTGCTCGATTCGCCGGTGCCAGTCGATGTGCTCACCGCCGAAGACCTCAAATCCGCCGGCGCCGCTGATGGTGAACTGGGCGCGGCGTTGCAGACGCTGTTGCCGTCCTTCAGCCTGCCGCGCCAATCCAACTCCGGCGGCGCCGACCATGTGCGCGCGGCGCAACTGCGCGGCATGAGTCCGGATCAGGTGCTGGTGCTGGTCAACGGCAAGCGCCGCCACACGTCAGCGGTGGTTAATGACTCCTCTAAAATCGGGCGTGGTACCGCACCCGTGGATTTCAACTCGATCCCGCTCAGCGCGATCAAACGCATCGAAGTGCTGCGTGACGGTGCCGGCGCGCAGTACGGCTCCGACGCGATTGCCGGGGTAATCAATATCATCCTGGATGACGCGCCGGAAGGCGGCGAGGTGTCTACCAGTTATGGCGCCTATCACACCCATCAGGACGCCATCGACAAGACCACCACCGACGGCCAGAACAGCGTGACCACGGCGAAGATCGGCACGCGTTTGGGCGAGGAGGGCGGGTTTATTCGTGGCGGCACCGAATACAAGGATCGCAACCCGACCAACCGCGCCGGTTTTGACGGCTTTGCCGATACCCCCGGCCAGCGCAACTATGTGATGGGCGACGGCGTAGCGCGGGACGTCAACCTTTGGTTCAACAGCGAATTGCCGCTGGCCGGCGGCAAGGCCTACAGCTTCGGCACCTACAATCAGCGCCACACCACCGGCGCCGAGTTCTATCGCTACCCGTCCGAACAGCCGCAGTTCTACCCCAACGGCTACTTGCCGCAATCGCTCGGCGACAACAAAGACATCTCCGCCACCGCCGGTTTCAAAGGCCTGATCGGTGACGAGTGGGACTTCGACAGCAGCGTCACCCACGGTCGCAATCGCTTCGATGGCTCGACCCGGCGCACGCTTAACGTCAGCCTCGGCGAAGACTCACCGACGAAGTTCGACACCGGCGATTACGAGCTGCGCCAGACCACCACCAACCTCGACTTCAGCCGCGAACTGCGTCTCGGCGAGCGCTCGTTCGTACTCGCGGTTGGCGGCGAATACCGCTACGAAAACTACCTGACCTACGCCGGTGACGAGGCCTCCTACATCGGCTCCGGAGCCGACGGCGCCAATGGCCTGCGCCCGAGCGAAGAGTCGGATCTGGATCGCAACGTGTTCGGGACTTACGCCGAGTTGTCCGGCGATCTCACCGACCGCTTCTTCGTCGACGCCGCTACCCGCTGGGAGCATTACGACGATGCCGGCAGCAAACTGACGGGCAAGCTCAGTGGTCGCTACAAACTCACCGAGCAATGGGCCTTGCGCGGTGCGGTATCGAACAACTTCCGTGCACCGTCACTGGCCCAGAGTGGCTTCCAGAACACCACCAGCAACTTTGGCGATGGCGGCACGCTGACCGACATCCGCGTGCTCTCGGTCAACGACCCGATCGCCCGCGCACTCGGCGCCGAGAAGCTTGATCCGGAAACCTCGAAGAACTTCAGCCTCGGCCTGACTTTCCAGTTGAACGAACGCTTCGATGCATCCCTGGACGTGTTCCGCATCGACGTCAAAGACCGCATCACCCTGTCACAACGCATTGGCAGCGATGCCCTCGAAAACTACATCAACGACAACTTCGGCGTTGCTGGCGTGCACGACGTCAACTTCTTCACCAACGCCGCCGACACCAGCACCCACGGCGCCGAACTGGTGCTCAACTACCACCAGCCGTTCTACGAAGGGCAACTGGGCCTGACCACCGCGTACACCTACAACCACACCAAAGTCACCAGCACCAAAGCCACGCCGTCGCAACTGACGGCGCTGGGTATTGGCAATGACGCCCTCGTTGGTGTCGAGGAAACCAACACCCTGACCGACGCGGCGCCAAAGGATCGTTTCATCTTTTCCGCCAACTGGGCCAGCGAACACTGGGGCCTGCTTGGAAGATTGACGCGCCAGGGCGAGACCACCCGTGTCTTCGATTTCGGCGATTCGCAACCGGAGCAAACCTACGGCGCTGTGTGGCAGCTGGACGCCGAGGTGGCCTACAAATTCACGCCGAAATTCAACATTGCCGTGGGCGGCAACAACCTCACCGACAACTACCCGGAACGTTCCGGTTCGGCGATCAACTACGGCGGTAACCTGCCATACGACGTGCTCTCGCCAATCGGCACCAACGGCGCCTACTACTACGCCCGCGCTACCTATGGTTTCTAACGCGGGACCGGGGCGGCATCTACCGGTGTTTCAGGCGTTGCTGATCACGCTGGGCATGGTGATCACCACCGACATCCTGAAAACCGCGCCGACCGTCGCCCTCAACGTCGGGCCAGAGCATTTCTATCTGGTGTGGGGGCTGGGCGGTGTCGCGTCGATGATTGGCGCAATGTGTTTTGCCGAGATGGCCACGGCGTTTCCGCACCCGGGCGGCGATTATCACTTTCTGCGCACGGCGTATGGCGAGCGCATGGGATTCCTGTTCGCCTGGTCGCGGTTTTCGGTGATGCACACCGGGTGGATAGCGTTGTCGGCGTTCATGTTTGCCGATTACGTCAACGCGGTGGTGCCGCTGGGGCAGTACGGTTCGGGGCTGTTTGCCGGGGCGGTGATTGCCGCGTTGGTGCTGCTTAATCTCACTGGCAAGCACATTGGTTTTATTACCCAGACCTTGTTGGTGGGGCTGTTGGCGCTGGGCTTTTTGAGCATCGCCAGTGCCGGTGTTTTTCTGGCCTGGCAAGGTATCGAAGCGCCTGCGCCGAGTCTTGCGCCCGTCGCGCAAAACACCGGTATGGCCGGGTTTTCGGCGGCGATGATTTTCGTCTTTCTGGCGTTCGGCGGCTGGAGCGATGCGGCAACATTATCGGCAGAGGTTCGCGATGGTCGACGAGGGATTTTCATTGCCATGCTCGGTGCGCTGAGCGTGTTGATGGCGATCTATCTGGCGCTCAATTGGGCGTTCGTTCAGGGCTTGGGATTCGCTGGACTGGCCGCCAGCAATGCACCGGCGGTTGAGTTGTTGAACCGTGCTTTCGGTGCACCGGGTGTCATGCTGATTTTGCTGATGGTCGGTATCGCCGCGATCGCGACCATCAACTCGACCCTGCTGGTCGGCGCTCGCACCACTTACGCTGCTGCGCGCGATGTGCCACAACTGCGCAGCTTCGGCGCCTGGGATGACCGCCATGGTGTACCGCGCAAAGCGTTACTGGCGGAAGGAGCGGTGGCATTGTTGCTGGTGCTGTTTGGCAGTTTTACTCAGAGCGGCTTCAACACTATGGTCGAGTACCTGACCCCGGTTTATTGGCTGTTTCTGAGTTTGAGCAGCGTAGCGCTGATCATCCTGCGACGGCGCTTTCCCGAGGTGCCGAGGCCGGTGAAGGTGCCGTTGTATCCGCTGTTGCCGCTGCTGTTCTTCGGGTTGTGCCTGTACATGCTGTATTCCAGCGTGACGGTGGTGGGGTTTGGGGCGTTTTTGGGGATTGCGGTGTTGCTGGTTGGTGCCGTGCTATTGGCCGGGTTGAGCCGTTTAAAAGCGAACCCTCATCGGAAACGCCGCCCGCCCAGCCCTCTCCCGGAGGGAGAGGGGGCCGACCGAGGTGTCTTGGGGGATACATCGACCTGAAAGACCGAATCGATTATGGGCTCAGTGAAGCAAAAACAGGCTGGGGTCGATTACGGATTCAGTGGTGCAAGTTCAGGCTGATTCGATTACGGATTCAGTGAGCCATGCTCAGGTCGGCGTAAATCTCCAATATCCCCGGATCGGTTCCCTCTCCCTCTGGGAGAGGGTTAGGGTGAGGGGCTTCTGATTCTAGAAGGACACCTCCGCCGGCTGCGACAACCGCAGCACCGACAAGTCCCCCGTAATACGCTTGTAAGCCAGGCGAATCGCTTCAATGTTGCCCGCATTCTTCGGGCTGTTCTCATGCAAGATCACAATCACCTTGGTGCTCAAGCGTTCAGGCTCTTTCGCGCCCTTATCCCGCCACTGCCCATAAGCATCGAACACACTGAAACCATCAGGAAATCGCGACGTCACCTCCTGATCAAGAAACTCGCGCCAGCGCGCCGGGCTGACTGCACCGTCCTTGCCATCGATCGAACCAACGGAGAAGTACAACTCGGTGCGAATCCACTGCGCCTGCGCCGGCCGCGAAATATCACCTTGCAAGGTCGAACTGGCGGGATCATGGGTGTGAACGGACGCAGGAGGAGGGCTGGCACAACCGGCGACGGCGACGAACAGCGCCGCCAGTAGAAAACGTCGAGGCATGGAACATCCTTATTGAACGATGAGTAAACCGCTCGAGTATAAGGTTGCCGTCTGACCGCCAATAAAGACCTAAAAAGCAGGCATTTAGGCGCTTCCGGAATAACCCTTCACCGCGCAAAAATTGTGGGAGCGAGCCTGCTCGCGAAAGCGATTTTTCAGACAGCGAAAATATTCCATGCCAGAGCCTTACCGATTCATTACGCACTCGCCGGCGGTTTCGCCAACGCAATCTCTGCCGCACCCAGCCGCTTGAGAATCTCGAACAGCAAATCACTTTTGGTCACCCCGACAATCCTCGGGCTAGCCACGTACCCGGTCACCGTCAAAGTAATTCCGTCCGGCGACAATTTGCTGAAGCGCACGAACGGTGCCGGTTTATCGAGGATGGTTTCGTTCTCCCGATACGTGTTGAGCAACAGGTCTTTCACCTCTTCAGGATCGATATCCAGCGGGAACACCAGTTCCAGTGACGCCACGCCTTGCGCGCTGCCGCCCAGGGTGACATTGCGCAGGTTCTGCGAGATCAGTTGCGAGTTGGGCACGATGACGATCGAGCGGTCGCTGAGCTGGATTTCCGTGGCGCGCACGTTGATGCGGCGGATGTCGCCTTCCACACCACTGATGCTGATCAAGTCGCCGACCTTCACCGGTCGTTCGGTGAGCAGAATCAGCCCCGAGACAAAGTTCTTCACGATCTCTTGCAAACCGAAGCCGATGCCCACCGACAACGCACTGACGATCCACGCCAGATTAGTCCACTGCACGCCCAGCGACGACAGCGTCAGCAGAATCACGAAGGCGTAACCGATATTGGAAAACAGCGTGCTCAACGAGGCACACATGCCCGGGTCCATGTCGGTCCTGGGCAGGAACTCGTTGTCGAGCCAGCGACTCAGGGCGCGGATCAGCCAGATGCCGATCATCAGCGCCAGCACGGCATTGAGCAGGTGGCCGGGGACGATGTTCAGCTTGCGCAACCCGGCGCCGCCAAGGATCGCCATGATGTTGCTCGCCAGTTGCCCGAGCGTGGTGCCGATGCCACCGACAAACAGAGCGATCACCGCCAGCAGCATCAGTGCGGCCCGACTGAAGCCGGACAGCAGGATCGAGATCTGATCGAGGCGGCGATCACCGATGCCCAATAACTGTTTGAGCGCCTTACCGCTCGCATGTCTGGGTGAAAATACGTGCTCGCAGACGTCCTTGATCAACTGGATCAGCAGGTAGAAACCCGACAAGACAATGTACGCCCACACCAGCTCATAACTGATGAACCGCGCCAGCGACACGTAGCCAGCCAGCAGCGCGATCGCCGAGACAAACATCGAGACGCTGGCAAGGGTGTAAATCACCCCGGCAAACGTACTGTTCGCCGCTGCCGCATCATTGGCCGCGACCAGCGCCTTGCGCACCTTGCCGACGCGCAACAACAGGACCGTCACGATCGCCAGCACAACGATCGAAATGACCCCGCGCCCGGCAATCACGATCTGGCTGCTCATGCCGGTGGCATTGCTCACCTGCACCAGCGTCACCAGCACCAATAACGTGCAGGACAGGATGCGCGGGTAGGGCCTGAGCGCCAGCGCCACCGAATCGGCAATCGCCGGCAGGCGCCACGAGGGATGTTCGGTCGACAGCAACGCGCGGCTCAACCCGGTTAGCAGCACGCACGCATACACGACTTTTTCGAACTCTTCGGAGAAGGTTTCCAGCACTGGCGGCAAAGGTTGATGACGGGTGCAGGCGTAGAACAGTAATTGCAGGGCAATGGCGGTGGTGGCGATGGTCGCCAGCGCCGAGGCGAACGCCAGCGCACTGCGGCGCAGACGTCCCTCGGGCATGCGGTAAATGCACACCCAGGTCAGACCGCGTTCGGCCAGCCGGCGGCCGAAGGTCCAGATGATCAGTGCCAGCGCCATCAACATACTGGTGTAGATGCGTTCGCCCGGCGCCCACACGGTGGCCCATGTGTCGCGCACCTGCGCAACGAAAAAGCGCAGACGCTGGCGATCATCGTCACTCGGACTCACCAGCGGCGACCAGAAACTGGGACTCAGCACGCTGTCAGTGCCCAGCGTCAGCTCACTTTCCAGCAGTGTGCGGCGTATCCCGGCGATCTGCGTAATCAGATCCGCCGCGCTCTGCTTCAGCGCCGCCAGGCTCTTCAATGTGCCGTCGACCTTGCTCTTCTGCTCGGCCAACGACGCCCGTTGCGCGACGATGTCTGCCTGCTCTTCCGCTAGATCGGCATCCGGCGCGGCCCCCAGCACCCCCAACTGCACTGCCAGTTGCGCCTGCTGCGGCAACAACGCCGCCGACAACCGATCGACATCCAGAATGAACGCCTGCACCCGATCCTGCGGGCCTTCGAGCTGGTTGTAATTGTTCGCTGCGGAAATCTGTTGCTTGAGGCCGTCGAGGCGTTGTTGCAGCGCCTGCAGTTCGCTTTGCGAAATCACCGGCAGCGGCGCGGCGGCGGTGGTTGCCGGCGCCGGCAAGTCGGCGGCCCATAGCGTCGGACTGCCGCCAACCGCCAGCATGAATGCGAAAAAAAACAACGACTTCAATGTGTTGCGCATGGGTGAGGCGGCTCGAATGGATCACACAGTCTATGAGGTTAGGTGATCGAGGCGATTGGCGCGCAAAAGTTTCCCGCAGAGCAGGGCCGGTGAGCAGAACTTGCAGACGCAAAAAGCCCGACGGGTGAGGTCGGGCCTTTATTCGGTGACGGCGGTAAAGCGCTGCACTCAGACGGCGCGGCGTTCGAGCAAACGGTCGGAACCCCCTTCGGCAACGGCATCGCTGAACAGCGGGTCGGTTTCGGTGGCGGCGGCAACGGCATCGCTGAACAGCGGATCAGTCTGGGTGGCGGCGGCTACTGCGTCGCTGAACAGCGGATCGGTTTGAGTCGCGGGAGCGGCAACAGCATTCAGGGCGAACAGTGAGAAAGCGATGCTGAGAAGGGCTTGGCGTTTCATGAGTGTGTGCTCCGTGATGTAGTGGTGGGGTCTGGAGCCGATGTTACGCCGCGCATTTGATAAGAGAACTTCATTGAATCAATGGTTGTTATTGATGCGGTTAATGGCTGTGCTTTGTGAAGGCGCAACCCTGCACTCAGTCATAGCCGATCTTGACCTGCGCACTGATCAGCTCGGCCAGCATCCGTACAGGTTCGGTGAAGGTCTGGCGCGATCGGTGCACCAGCCCGATATCACGGTGGAACGTGTGCTGACCGAGGTCGAGCACCCGGACGCCGGCAGGCCAGGCAAAGCCGGGCGCCGTCTGCGGCACCAGCGCCACGCCGACACCGTTTTCGACCAGTTTGATAATTGCCTCCAGTTCATCCAGCTCGCAGACCTCGTGCAGGGTGAAATGCATCTGCCGTAAAAAGCGGTCGACCTGCCTGCCGCCGAAAGAGGAGCGGTCATATCGTATAAACGGCTGGCTACAAAGTAATTGGCTCCAGTCATCGCCCGGCACATCGCGTGGCACGATCAACCGGTAAGGCTCCAGCGCCAGCGTGGTCCAGCGCAGATCACTTTGCAGTGAGAAGGGTGGGCGGATGATCACGGCCATGTCGATCTCGCCAGCATCCACCAGATTGACCAGTTCCATCGACAACCCCGGAACGATCCGGGATCTGCACTGCGGGCAGTGCTGGTGAAACTTCGCGAGTGCATCGGGTAGATAAGAGCGCTGCACCGACGCAATGGCGCCGATGTTGACCAGCACGCTGGGCGGCAGCCCCACCGTTGTCGAGCCGAGGCTGTCGTAGAGCCTGAGCAGTTCTTGCGATTGCAGCAGTATCTGGTGGCCCATTCTGTTGAGGTGTGCCGAGCGCCCCTTTCGGTCGAAAAGCTCGAAGCCGAGTTCGGCTTCCAGGCGCTGGATCTGGGCGCTGACGGCAGCCTGCGTGAGTCCGATCCTGTTGCCGGCTGCAGCGAAAGTACCTTCGCGTGCTACGGCGATGAGTGTCTTCAGTTCTTTGATCATTCACAAATATTAATTGTGTTTCTAAGAAATATATATTGATTTTTATGTTTGGTTTTCCGCCCTAGGATGTTTCCCATCCCCCGGCAGCGGCTGAACCCAAGGCGCCGATGACGGCAGGAATGTTCACCAACCAACAAAAACATGATTGGAGTTTCTGATGAGCCTCTCGCCTTTTCACCTCGCTATCCCCGTTTACGATCTGGCTGCAGCGCGCACCTTTTACGGTGAAGTCTTTGGTCTTGAAGAAGGGCGCTCCAGTACTCAGTGGGTCGATTTCGACTTTTATGGCCACCAACTGGTGATTCATGAACACCCGAAAACCGCGTCCCAGGAAAGCGTTCACAGCAACCCGGTCGACGGTCACGACGTCCCTGTTCCGCACTTCGGCATCATTTTGGGATGGCAACAGTGGGAAGCATTGGCCGAACGTCTGAAGTCCTTTGGCACCGAGTTTGTGATCGAACCTTACATCCGCTTTCAAGGGCAGGTGGGTGAGCAGGCCACCATGTTCCTCTTTGATCCTTGCGGTAACGCCCTGGAGTTCAAGGCGTTCAAGGATATGAGCCAGCTCTTCGCCAAGTGACAACCGTCATGGCACAACCCGGTTGTGCCATTTGGTCCCTAGTGAGCTGGAAGCTCATGACTCTAGCAACTGCCGCTGACGCAGACCTTTCCTTCCAACAAAAAGGCTAGACATGAAACGTATTCCCCTGGTGTGGCAAATCGTTGCCGGGCTGTTGCTTGGCGTGCTCGTCGGTTGGTATTTCAATACCCATCCGCAATATCAAACGTGGGTCAGCACGGAGATCCTGAAGCCCCTCGGTGACATCTTTATCAAGATGATGAAGATGGTGGTTGTACCGATTGTCTTCTGTTGCATGATTCTGGGCATCGCTGGCGGTGGCGATAACAAGTCGTTTGGCCGCATGGGCATCAAGTCGCTGGGTTATTTCTTTGCTATTACCGCGCTGGCCATTGTCATCGGCTTGTGTTTCGCAAACCTCTTTGAACCGGGTAGCGGCACCGATATTTCCGGCCTGTCGCATGGCACGGCATCGATCAACATGGAGCCCTCGAAAGGCGCGCTGGTGATCGTGCAGAACATCGTGCCGGACAATGTTCTGGTGGCGATGTCGGAAGCGAAATTGCTCTCGGTACTGTTCTTCGCCGTGCTGTTCGGCCTCGCCCTGAATGCGCTGCCAAGAGAAAAAAGTGCGCCAGCCATCGCGGTGGTTCAGAGCATTTCCGATGCGATGTTCAAAGTGGTCTCTATTGTCATGGCCTACGCGCCGGTTGGTGTCTTCGGCATGATTGGCGCCACGGTCGCGACCTTTGGTTTTGCCTCGCTGTTGCCATTGCTCAAGTTGATCGGCGTGGTTTACCTGGCGCTGGTGGTCTTTGCATTGGTGATACTCGGTGGCATTTGCTACTTGATTGGGGAGAACATTTTCAAATTGATTCGCTACTTCCGCAGTGAATTGATTCTGGCGTTCTCAAGTGCCGCATCCGCCGCCGTCATGCCGCAGTTGATGAGCCGTTTGGAGCGCTACGGTGTACCGCGGCGGATCGTCAGTTTCGTGGTGCCGGTGGGCTATGCATTCAATCTGGACGGCGCTTCGATTTTCCTCGGTGTCGCGACGATCTTTGTGGCGCAGCTCTATGGCATCGACCTGTCACTGTCGCAGCAGATCCTGCTGGTGGTGACGATGGTACTGACGTCGAAAGGCGCGGCGGGGGTGCCCGGGTTTGCCATCATCATCCTCTCCGCTACGTTGGCTTCGGCCGGTCTGCCCCTGGAGGGCGTGGCATTGATCGCGGGTATTTTCAGGATCATCGACAGCGGTACGACCACGCTGAACGTATTGGGCAATGCCATCGCACCGCTGGTGATTGCCAAGTGGGAAAGAGCCGCGCTTGAACCGTCAGGTGTTCATCCCGCTGCCGAAGTGTGAGCCTTCAAGCGTCGGCCCCTCACGTTTGAAACCGCACCGATAACGAGTGCACGCCCGCTGGCGCAGGGGCGTTTTTTTTGGGTTGCTTTACTAGACGACCGGTCTATTGAATAGGAGTGCTTATGATTGATAACGCTGTTGATACCGACCTTTTTTCGCCCATGCAGATGGGCGCGCTGCAATTGGCCAATCGAATTGTCATGGCCCCCGTGACGCGCAGCCGGATGGCCGACGACGGCGTACCGAATGAAATGCATGCGACTTACTACGCTCAGCGTGCGAGTGCAGGTTTGATCATCGCCGAGGCGACGAACATTTCCGCTCAGGGACGTGGCTATGCGATGACGCCGGGCATCTGGTCGCAAGCGCAGGTCGCCGGGTGGAAACAAGTCACCGATGCGGTGCACGCGGCCGGCGGAAAAATCGTCTGCCAGCTGTGGCACGTCGGGCGTTTTTCCAGTGTCGAGTTGCAGCCCAATGGCGAAGCGCCGGTCGCACCCTCGGCCATCAAGGCTGAGGGCAGCACGTATACCGAGAAAGGTTTTGTCGAGGTATCGATGCCTCGCGCGCTTGAGACCGCGGAAATTCCCGGAATCATCGAGCAGTACAAACTCGCCGCCGAGAATGCCAGGCAAGCCGGGTTCGATGGCGTCGAAGTGCATTCGGCCAATAGTTATCTGCTCGACCAGTTTCTGCGTGATTCGACCAATCAGCGCACGGACCTCTATGGCGGCTCCATCGAGAACCGTGCCCGGCTGACGCTGGAAGTGACGGAAGCGGTGGCGTCCATCTGGGGCAGCGACCGTGTCGGTATCCGCCTGTCTCCGGTGACGCCCGATGCCGGCAATACGCCGCCCGACAGCAACGTCATGGCGACTTACGGCTACCTGATCCAGCAACTCAATCGATTCAATCTGGCCTACCTGCATTTCGTCGAAGGCGCCACCGCCACTTCTCGCAGCGTTCCTGCGGGCGTGGATCTCGACGCGCTGAGTGCGCAGTTCGACGGCGCGTTCATTGGCAACAACAACTATGACCTGGCGATGGCGCTTGAGCGTCGGGCGCAGGGCCGTATCGATGCGGTGGCGTTTGGGCGTTTGTTTATTGCCAACCCCGACCTGGTCGAGCGCTTACGCCATGGTCTCGAACTGACCATTGCCCCGCGTGAGAGTTACTACGGCGGTGGCGCGAAAGGCTACATCGATTGGCCAACCGCTAACGCCTGAATGGCAATCCTGACACCGACCGGGCGCAATCGCATTCACTGCAAAGAGGAACGAAACATGAATTATCTACACAACAAAGTCGCCATCGTCACCGGTGCATCTTCCGGTATCGGCGCGGCCACGACGCGTGCGCTGGCGGCACAAGGGGTTCGTGTGGTTGTCGCTGCGCTGGACGAAAAGGGCTTACAGGCTTTCGTCGCCGAGTTGCGTGAGGCCGGCCATGACGTGGTCGCTTTTACTGCTGATGTGACCCGGCTTGAGCAAACCAGAGCACTCGCCAGGTTCGCGCAGGACACCTATGGCGGTGTCGACATTCTGGTGAATAACGCCGGGCTGATGCTGTTCTCCAATTGGGTCGATCTGGTCGTGGAGGATTGGGAAAAGATGATCGACGTGAACATCAAGGGTTATCTCAACGCTACCGCGGCAGTGCTGCCTGTGATGCTGGAGCAGCGGTCCGGGCAGATCCTCAACATGGACTCGGTGGCCGGCCATCAGGTCGGGCCGGCGGCGGGTGTTTACAGCGCCACCAAATTTTTTGTGCAGGCCATGACCGAGTCCATGCGCAAGGAATTGGGCGTACAGCATGGCATCCGCGTCAACACGGTCAGCCCCGGCGTTATCAATACCGGTTGGGCGGACAAGGTCAGTGATCCGCAAGGGCGCAAGGCCGCCCAGGAACTCAACCGCATCGCCATCGCGCCTGACGATGTTGCCCGGGCGGTGATCTATGCGCTCAACCAGCCGGTAAACGTCACCGTCAACGACCTGATCATTTCGCCGACGCGCCAGGACTGGTGAGTGTTGGCTGCTCCAGCCGCCGGGTGCCAGCCTTGGCTTCCGGTGGCCTTTGTAACTCCCCCCCAACGAAAGGAAACAACCATGTCGAAGAACATCAAGGCTGTACCGACCGCCGAATACACCGCTGTCATCGCCACCGCCAATCAATACGTCGAAGGTCTTCGGGTCGGTGATGCTCAAGGCGTCGCTCAAGCCTTTCATAAAGAGGCGGTGATGTACGGTTTCACTAACGGCGAATTGCTCGGCGGCCCGATCAAGAACCTGTTTGATTTCGTCGAGAAAAACGGCGCTGCCCCGCAAATCAGTACGCGTCTAGACGTGCTGGCGATCACACCGACCACCGCGGTGGTGCGCGTGGACATGGAAACCGATGCGATCGGTGCTGACTACAACGACTACCTGACCCTGATCAAAATTGGCGGCGTCTGGAAGGTCATCGCCAAGGTTTATCACCAGTTCGAGGCCTGAGTATCGGTCGATCCCGGTAGTCCGCTGCCGGGATCGGCGGATGATCAATTACAAGGGGATACGAGATGTCGAAGGTTGAGTTTTCCGCTGTCGTGGAAGGCGCTGCACAACAGGTCTGGAACGTGGTGAAGCAGTTTGGCGAGATCAAGAACTGGCACCCTTCGATTGTGGACAGCCATATCGAAGGCGCAGGACCCGAGATTGTGGGCTGCATTCGCACGCTCACGTTGAGCGATGGCGCCGTTGTCAGAGAGCGCTTGTTGTCGGTTGATGACTCGACGTTGAGGCTGTCCTACCGTTTTGAAGAGTCGCCCTTACCGCTGGACAACTACGTGGCCAGCGTGGAACTGGTTGCTTTGTCAGGCCAGGACAGAACACTGGTCAGTTGGCTGGCCAGTTTCGATCTTCGAGAACCGAACAGTGCCGAGCACTATCAGGCACTGATTCGCAGCCTGATCGTCGACGGCCATGGTGGGCTGCAGGCGCTGCTTGCTCGGTAATACAAAACCCAGGTTCACATGCCCCGCATTCCCGCAAGGAATGCGGGGCATGAAGCGAATGAATTTTCCCTCTCGCGTTCTTCGGCGTAGCGTGCTCGAAAAACCAGGAGCATTGCCGTGAGCCAAACCTCGACCAGCCCCGCAGAAAAATTCGACACCTCCCGCGCCAGCGAATACGCCCGCCAAAGCCGCATCGCGCTGGCCGGCTACGACGCCTGTCATGATCTGGCGGCCTGCATGTTGGCGGCGAGCCTGGGTTCGCGTCCGGCCAACATACTGGTGGTCGGCGCTGGCGGCACGGCGCAGGAAATCATTGCGATGGCGGCGCTGGAGCCGCAATGGCATTTCACCGCAGTCGACCCTTCCGTACCGATGTTGGAAACCGCGACAGCGCAACTGCAGGCCAACGACTTGCTGCACCGAACCCAGGTGCATCTTGGCCACGTCGAAGACCTGCCGGCTGCTGCCTCATTTGATGCGGCAACGTTGATCGGCGTGCTCCATCATCTGAACGGTGATGAGCCCAAGCGCCAGATCCTGCAAGCGATTCAGGCGCGACTCAAACCGGGCGCACCGCTGATTGTCGCCGGCAACCATTACGCCTATGCCAGCCAACCTTTATTGCTCCAGGCGTGGGGACAGCGTTGGCGGCAGCAGGGCGCCAGTGCGGAGGAGGTGAAGGCCAAGCTGGGCAAGATTCTGCAAGGCGCCGACCCGCCGCATTCCGAAGCGGCGGTTCAGGCGTTGTTGCATGAGGCCGGGTTTGGCGAGGCGACGCGGTTTTTCAGCAGTTTGTTCTGGGGGGCTTGGCTGGCGTGTAAAACGCCTTCTTGATGCGGACTGGTTCGCAAGGTGCGCTCAGACATGCCATTAACGTCACCGTCGGCGTTCGATCCATTGTTCCTTGGTCAGCCCATAGCACTTGCACAGGGCCGGTGCACTGGAGAGGCTCAACTCGGCGTCGTACAAGTATCGGCGCAGAAAAGGAGAACCGCTCACATGTCCGTTCTCACAAGCCTATTAATGTTTTTGTTCCGGATCCTGCCATATTGTGCATTGCAAGAAGAAGTACCCCAACAACGTACCTATTGGAAAACCAAACATCAATAACGCACCTATGAACTCTGATGCTTTTCTCGAAGACTCAAGTCGGTTTCTGCTTCCATAGGCAAGCAGTAAATGGACGAAAACGGCTGCTGCGCAAAACACAGGTATGCCTATTGAGGTGCTTTTATCAATCATGCATAGCCATGCAGAAAGTGAGCAGATGAGGAAATAGAATAATGCCAGGGTGATATGAAATCTCATCAGTTTAATATGATTTTTTTCATAGTTTGGCGAGCTATTTGTCATCGTGAGTCTGGCTCCGAAATAGGCGCAAGCATAAAAATAAATGTGTCGTAAATTTGGTCGGTAAACGCGCAAAACGGACAGGAAAAAAACGACCACCCGGCCCGGTCAGCGAAACGCGTGGCGCCGGTGGCGGAGAAAGACCTCTACATTGACCGGGCGCTGGCGAATATTGCGCCGTTCTTGTAGAGCAGGGATCAGCTCTCGCTGGAATCGATTGATTCCACTGCTGCCTCAGCCTCCAGTTTCGCCCGCTCAGCCTTGCTGATGTACTTGGGCTTTTTCGGCGCCAGTTTGGCGCTGGCCTTCTTGGCCTTTTCCTTGAACAACTGCTGCAGTTTCTTTTGACGATTCATGTTTTCTGTCCGGCCTGCTCTTGCGCGCAAAAGGGGCGAATCCTGACGTAAGCGTCGGGCCAAGGCAATGCCCATTCTTCACATTGCGATAAAGTCGCGCACTGCCTTGATGGTCGGTGCCGGCGCCTCTTCCATCAACCAGTGTCCCGCCGCCGGTATCACCACTTCGGTCACGTTGTCCGCGGCATTGCGCATGACGATCGCTTCGTTGTTGCCAAAGGACTTTTCACCGCCCACGGCGAGCACCGGCATGGCCAGGTGTTTCTGCAGAACGGGGGCGTTGTCGAGGGCGTCCTGACGAATGCTGCGGAACTGGGCGAATGCGGCGTGCATGGCGCCGGGGCGGGCGTAGAGCTTGGCGTAATGCTGGCGGGTGCCTTCATCGATTTTGGCCGGGGTGCCGGCGAACTCGTTCCAGAAGCGGTCGAGGTAGATGCGTTCGCGCCCGGCAACCAGACGCTCCATGTCCGCGCCGCCGAAGTCGAAGTGCCAGAGCATCGGCGAACGAACGATGTCGTTCCACGGTGTGATGCCGGGCACGGGCGCATCCATCACCACCAGGCGCTCGGTCAGCTCGGGATAGCGCGCGGCATAGGCGAACGCGACCATGGTGCCGATGTCATGCCCGATGACCACCGAGTGCTCGATCTTCAGCGCGCTCAACACCTGACGAATGTCGCCGGCCTGGGTCTTCTTGTCGTAGCCGCCCTCCGGGATCGACGATAACCCCATGCCGCGCAGATCCGGCACCACCACGGTGTGATCGCGGGCCAGATCCGCCGCCAGCGGCGCCCACATATCGCCGGTATCACCGAAACCATGCAACAGCACCACGGCCGGACCCTTGCCACCAACTCGCACATGCATTGTCGCGCCTTCGACTTTGATGTCCTGAGTGTGGAAGGTGGCGGGGAAGGGAGTGACGTCGGCGTGGACCTGGAAACTCAGGACGAGCAGGGCGAGGCCAGTCAGCAGTGGGCGGGTCATGGCGAAGTCTCCAAGCGTGGTGGCGATGGAGAGAGCGTAGACGTATCGATCAGGGGCGGCGGAGTTTCATCCGCAAGCAAATGCTGCCTCGATAAATGCCCCCAGCGCCTTCTCTTCGAGAATCTCGATCGAGAAATGTCCGAAGCGCTTGGGCAACCAGATGATGCGGGTTCCGGACGGCGATTGCAGGTTCTCGCGAGTCAGCGGCTGGCCGTTCTCGTCTTCCGGCTGAACCCCGCTGGCGAGCAGTTCGTCGTAGGCCAACTCGATATCAGGTGTCGTGTAGCAATGACGGTAAATCATGCCTTCGCCCACTGTATCCAACAGTTCCTTGAGATTTCCCGCCAGCGGCTGGACCAGCATGAAGCGTTCCTGACCGATCAACGCCACGGCATAGCGTACGTGCAGGCCCCCGCGATTCCAGGTCTGCGTTGTGGAGATTCGCGCCTGAAGGATCTGCGCGTAATAGGCACAGGCTTCTTCAAGGTCTTTGACCAGTACGTCGATGTGGCTGAACTTCAAATCCATGAAATAGCTCCTGTCAGGCAGTGTCGATGGGCTGGGCGTAATCGACGATCGGTCAGCCGGAATAAACTAAGCTGATGTGTAACGTCAAGATGACACAGGAGCAACCCACCATGAAGGCGCGCCGCATGAACAAGTCACGCACGTTGATTGCAACGATTTCCTCTCTTGCGCTGGTTGTCAGCTCGGCGATGGCATTGGCTGATCCCGGTAATGGAAAGGGCCAGGGCAATGGCAATGGCAATGGCAATGGCAATGGCAATGGCAATGGCAATGGCAAGGGTAATTCGCAGAATATGCAGGGCCACGGTAACCAGAAAGGCAATGGCAACAAGGGCAACAACTCTGGCGGTGACTGGAGTCATGCCCCTAGTATCGATCGCGGCAATGTGCTCGGGATTGTTGGCGGCTACCGCGACTACTGGAGCCCGGGACCTGCGCTGCCACCGGGCATTCAAAAGAATCTTGCACGCGGCAAACCGCTGCCGCCCGGGATCGCGAAAAAGCTCGATGGACGCCTGGTCGGTCACCTGCCGCATTACGATGGCTACGAATGGCAGCAGGTGGGCACGGATCTGATATTGGTTGCGCTGGCCACCGGCCTGATTTACGAGGTGCTCAACGGGGCGTTTGATTAAGATTTCCTGCCCCGCTGCGCACCACCTACCCCGATCAGACGATTTTCAAAGCGCTCAGCACGATCAGCGATTGCTCGGCAAAGGCCTGGGCCTGCTCGGTCAGCGCGGCGATGTTGGCTTCAGCGGTGGTCAGCGCTTTGCCGTCCTTGACCAACACTTCGTTTTGTTCGGCGATGACGCTCCACGCCAGTTGCGCCCACTCCGCCGGGTGCTGCTTGCCCTGACGGATCGCAATCAGGAACAGTTGCTGGAAACGACTGACGGTGACGCCACCCCCGGTGACCGGGCTGCTCAGCACTTGAATGTCGGCATTGAACAGCGCGCGTTTGCACAGTTGCAGGTTGAACGCGGCGCAGCGTTCATACACCAGAGCCTCGGCAGCTTCGCTCTGGCACGGGGCTACCGCGCCCATGCTGACCAGGATGGCGATGGCCTGTTCCAGATCGTCGTAGGCTATTGGTGACACCGCATCGAGCAACTGCTGCATCGTTTTGGCTTCATACATCTGATCTGCGAGGGCATTGAGGAGCGGGCGGTAAATTTCCGCTTGCAGCGTCGCTGCGCCAGCGGGGCCGGTGACGCTGGAGGCTACGTTTTCTGTCGGCTGCATCAGCACGAATCGCGTATTGAGCATGCGCGAACGGCGCTCGGTCGCGCTGAGTCGGTTGGCACCGCGCACGTACAGGTCGCGACGGAAAGCCTGGTTGACGAAATAGTCACGCGCCTGCTCGCGCATCACCGGGTGTTCGATACCGTCGAGAAAGGCCAGGCCTTCGGCGCTCAGGTTGAGTGCGTCGACCGAATCCATCGGCACCGCGGTCGTGACGTAATCGAGCTTGGCCGGGGCCAGTGCATCCACCATGTCGGCGAAATACATGCAGTTCCAGTCGCGATTGAAATATTCGTGGGCGACGTATTGGCGGTCCTGACCTTTGATGGTCTGCAGCCGGGCACCCAGACTCGGCGCGGCAATGGCGTACTTGGGGTTGGCCGCCAGCAGCGCTTCGGAAAACTGCAACGCGGCGTCGATGCGCTGATCCGCCCGCGTCGAGTGATTGGCGAAGCGGTCGTGCAGGCTGAACAATTGGCGCAACGGCGCAGCAGGCGACCAGCCCGGGAATGCGTTGTAGCTGACGTAGAGATGACCACCCGGTTTGAGGTGGCGTCGGGCGAATTCGACGATCAGTTTCTGGTTGTCACGGCTGACCCAGGTCCAGATGCCATGCAGGCTGATGCTGTCGAACTGCGGCAAATCATGGCGCGCCAGCAGTTGCTCGAAGCTGTCGTCGTAGAGTTTTGCGCCGTTGTTGCTGAGTTCCGCCAGCTCAATGGCATGGGCCGCCTGACCGGGGTGGAAGTCCGTCCCGACGAAGCCACCAGGGTTGGCCGTGGCGTGGATATTGATCGACACACCCTGGCCAAAGCCGAGTTCACAGTGATAACCGTCGGGATTGTCCAGACCGGCAAAGCCGCGCAACAACAGGCAGTAACGCTGGAATACCGGATTGATTTCCCGGCTATAGCTGTAGGTGTAGCCTTCGTCGGTGAAATAACCTTCGTTCCAGGCGTTGCTCATGGGTGCAGCCTCTTGAATCGTAATGGAAAGTGGCTCTTGTAAAAGGATGGACGTGCGTCGTTCAGTCTTGCGCAGGTCATCAGCATGTTGTCGGCAGGATCGAACCATCCGATAGGGTTCGTGCTGATATTTTGCCGGGTTTATTCATGATCGGAGTTGGCCGCTCCTCACAAACGCACGCCCATCTCCAGGGCACGGGTTTCGAAGCCGAACTCGGCATACATGCGCACCGCGCGCTCGTTGAACGGCCAGACCGTCAGGCGCAAGTCTTGAGCATTTTGCGCGATAGCCCAGTCTTTCACCCGTTGAATCAGTGCGCGGCCAATGCCTTTACCCCAAAACGTCTCGGCGACACACACCGAACCGATGCGAACAACATTCTGCGGCTGCATCAACGGCCCGGAACTGGCGGACAGGATGGCCGTGATGAACGCCACGGGCCGTTCACCTGCGCTGGCGATGAAGACGATCTGGCCAGGCTTTTCGAATACCCCCGCCCAGTGCGGCAAATCGCGGGCGAAATCTTCGGTCGCGGCGGCGTAGATGTCAGGGCGAGCGGCGTGGTGTACCGAGTTGAGCAATTGGCCCAGTTCGCACATCGCCAGAGCATCTGCAGCGGTGGCGGTGCGGTAGGTAATGACTTCTTCCATGAATAGCGCTCCTTGATTTCGTGAGGGATCTGGCGTTGTGGTTGAAAAAGAAGTCATCGGACACACGCGGGCGGTGGTCGACAGCACGCGCCGCATGTTCGTGAGCCAGTGAAAAACTCCGGCAAAGGCGTCAGCGTTCCGGTTGCTGCGCCGCCCAGTGCTTCATCTCTTCTGCGATGAAGTGATTGACCAGGTCGCTGTACATTTTCTCGATCGCGTCTGCGTTCAAACCTTCGGCGCAGGCCCATTCGCGGCGGGTGGCCAACATGGCCTGGTAACGCTCAGGTGCTCGAACCGACGTCGATGAGGTTTTGAACTTCGACGCGGCAATGACGTACTGGAAACGTTTGCCCAGGAGTTTGATAACCGCCTGATCGAGACGATCGATTTCACTCCGGATGTCTTGCATGTCCGCACAATCGGCGGGTTGTAATGTGTTGATCACTTCCATGTACGTCGTTCTCTCTTCGGGGGAATCTTTGCCGGGCAGGTGACACGCGAAAGAGGTGCCGACGATACCGGCATCCATCACTAAGATACGCTTCGCCAATGCAACCTCCCTGTTGTCGCCTGGCCGGCGCGTATTGCGGTGTGCAGCATAGATGAGGTTCTAGCGGCCTGACTACGATGCTGAGTTATGACTGACATGCTTGGGCCCCGCCAACGCCCAGGCAATCAAGCCGAACAGCGGCACAAACACGATCAGCACAATCCATACACCTTTGTTGCTCGCTTTCCCCTCGCTCTTGCGCACCCGATTGATGGCCCAGAGTTCGATTAGCAGAAGAACTGCTGCCAGTACGATCCACACGGTTTCGATTTGCATTGGCTACCTCCTGATGGTCTGTTCGTTAGGTGGCGTGCGGTGCGACGGGTTCATTTATTTTTCTTCAGTGCATTGAGCAGGCGGGCCAGTTGCAAGGCGACGCGGCCGCTGTTGTAGGTTGGCAGCAGGTGGGTGAAAGGGATCTCGATGATGCGGTTCTCGCGCACCGCGCGCAGTTGCGAGAGGACCGGGTCGTGGGCCAACAGGTAGCGTTTGCGGCGGGCGGGCGACCATTCGGCGTCGGCCAGCAGGATCACGTCCGGGTCGCTGGCCAGCAGGGTTTCGCTGTTGACGGTGACTCGATAGAGGTTGATGTCGGCGAACACATTGCGTGCTCCGGCAGCCGCCAGCAGCGGAGTGACAAAGCCACGCCGACCTTCGCTGTCGAGACCTTTGACTTCGCTGTCGAGATAGAACACGGACAACGGTTTACCTGCACCGGCCAAGGCTCGGGCGCTGGCAATGTCCTTTTCCATGGAGTCGATCAATGCTTGGGCTTTTTGCTGCTGGTGCAGCAGCTTGCCCAAGGTCAGCAAGTCATTGCGCACATGCGCGAAATAATCCAGCGAGTGCCCGTTGCAGGCGGATTCCAGCAGATACGTACCCACGCCATTGCGCGCAAGCCCCGAGCGCGAGGTCACCCCGTCGCCGAACGCCGTGGCAAAACCGCCGATCACCAGATCCGGCTTCGCAGCGTAAAGCACTTCGCTGGCCGGGTACTGCCGCGCGATTACCGGTACGCCGAAATACTCGGCTTGGCGCTGACCGGCACCGGTGTCATCCAGATACGCCACGCCGACCAGCGCTGGCCCGGCACCCAGTGCGAGGACGAGATCGGCCGCATGCTGATTGAGCGCGACGATGCGCGAAGATTGATCGGCGCTCCATTCTTCGCCGCAATTGCGGTAACTGTCGGCGAGTACAGGCATTGAGCAGAGCAGGGCGCCAAGTACGTACAGAATCGATCTCATGTCTGCGCCTTGATCAGCAAATCCGCAACCACTTCACCGCCCACCAGATGCCCCTCGACCAGCCGCTGCACATCTTCATGGCTGCGCACGCCATACCAGCAGCGTTCCGGGTACACCGTCACAATCGGCCCCAGATTGCACGGGAACTGACAGTGCGTACGGGTCAGCAAGACGCCGCCCGGCGTCTCGATGCGATCGTGCGCCAGTAAGTGCCGGCGCAAGGTTTTCCATAACTGCAACGCGCCGCGCTGGGTGCAACGCGGGCCGGTGCAGACGAATACATGGCGCGCATGCTCGGGCACCTGCGACCAGTCCGGGTGCGTGTCGACGCCGTCGACGGTTTTGATGTCACTCATCAGAAGCGGTACGTGTAGCGCACTTCGGAGGTGAACGGCCGGCCGAGGTTATCGACGTTGCTCGAACGGCTGGTGACGTAATCACGGTCGAACAGGTTCTCCACCAGCAGGCTTACGCGGTGTTGGTGGGCGTTGTCGAGGTAGCGATAGGCGTCGGCGTCGACCACTGAATAATTGCCGTACTCGACCTGCTTCGAGCTTTTGATGTCGCGGATATAGCGGATCGCACCGCCGGCACCCCACAGACGGTTTTCCGACTCATAACCCACGCGCGAGCGGGCGAAGAAGCTCGGGATATCGTTGAGGGTCACACCGCTGCGCGATTCGGTGAGGTTGCGGGTCATGTCCGCTTGCAGGCTCCACTGATCGTTGAGCGCGAGTTTGGCGTCGGCCTCGAAACCACGCATACGCACCTGGCCTTCACCGTTGACCCATTGAATGTCGTCGAGGGTGATCAAGTCGTCGATCTTGCGTTTGAACAGGGTCACGCTGGCGCTGAGTTCGCGGTCGAGCAGAAAGCCTTTGTAGTCGACACCCAGCTCCGCATTGCGGCTTTTTTCCGGCTTCAGGTTGCGATTGCCGATCTCGTCGCCCGGTTCATTGACGAACAGCTGCTCGGCGTTCGGCAGTTTGTAGGCGCTGCCGTACTGACCGCGCACCGACCAGTTGTCGTTGAGGTCATACAGCGAAGTGAGCATGCCGACCGTGGCACTGTCGCCGCCGCTCATGGCTTCGTGGCGAACGCCTATGCTCGGGTGCCAGTCGGGCAGGGCGTCGATCTGCGGACGCAGTTGCGTGTAGAAAGCGTGGGCTTCGGCCTTGTCGTTATCGATGATCAACACATCATCCTGGCCCTTGAACCATTGATTGTCGGTGCCAAACACCAGTACATGATCGCCGGGCAATTCAGCCTTGCCTTCGGCCTGCACACCCCAGTCGGTGAAGCCCCAATAGTCGTTGTGATTGATGACTTTGGTGCCGCCGCCCTCCCGGTTGTTGACGCGGGTATAACGCGTGTCCCAGTCGTTGATATGGCCTTTGACGAAGTAGCTCAGGCGCTCATTGACGGCCTGCTCGAAGGTCGCCGTGGCGATCTGCTGCACGCGGTCGTTAGTGGTCTTGTGGTTGTCGACCGGGCGGGCGAAATCGAGGTTGGCGTCGGCGTATTGGTAAAACAGCTCCAGCCGCGAATCATCGTCGAACGACTGAATCGCCTTGCCGCCGAACGTGGTGACTTCGTAAGCGCGATCCTTGCCGGAATCGTTTTTCATGTCGCGGTTGCGATAGGGCTGGTAACCGTCGGAGACGTTGTGACTGACGTACGCCAACAAACCGAGGTCGCCGAAGCCGTTAGTGAAGATATTCTCGACGCGGGCGTCTTCGGTGGTGCCGCCAAAGCTGTCGACGCCTAGATTCACTTCGCCGGCGGCTTTGCGCGATTGCGGGCTGCGGGTGACGATGTTGATCACACCGGACACGGCCTGGGTGCCGAACAACAGGCTCTGCCCACCCTTGAGCACTTCGATGCGTTCGATGGCGTTGGCCGGCAGGGTGTCCAGATAGAGGCCGCCGTACAGGCGATTGTTCAGGCGCACGCCGTCGAGCAGGATCAGCGTGTCGTCGTTGCGCCCGCCGAGCAGCGAATAGGTGCCGTAGTCGAAAGGGCCGTTTTTCGGCGCCACATACAAGCCTGGAATGAACATCTGCATCACGTGGCTGACATCGGCGCTGGGGCCGGCGCGTTCGATCTGTTCGCGGCTGACGATTTCGACCTTGCTGCCGAATCTGGCCATGTCGGCGACGGTGGTGGACTCCACCGACGGTGCGGAAACGATTTGTTGATTGAGTTCCAGCGGCGCGTCG
Source organism: Pseudomonas sp. Irchel s3h9 (assembly GCF_900187475.1). NCBI lineage: Bacteria > Pseudomonadati > Pseudomonadota > Gammaproteobacteria > Pseudomonadales > Pseudomonadaceae > Pseudomonas > Pseudomonas sp. Irchel s3h9. The sequence continues at coordinate 97,920 of NZ_FYDH01000012.1, forward strand.
TCGGCCAGTAGCAGCGGGCTGAACAGGCAGCCAAGGAACAGGGTTGGAGCAGAAGTGTTGAAAGGTCGAATCATTGTCTTCTCGAAAAGGATCTTCGCAGAAGAGCATGCAAGAGAAGGCATCGCGCACAGCCAATACCGGCCCATGCCCGCCCACCGCAGGATTTTGCCAAACGAAATTCCAGGCCGGTCTCCGGGCTCGCGCGTATCGAGGTTTTCACCTTCCCATGGCCGTCTGGCCACAGTGGTGTATTGAAAACATCACGCGCATACCGTTGCGGGGGCAGCACCGGACTTGTTCGAAAAGAACGTACCGGTTTCCCGTTTCACCCCATGCACGGCGGCATGGGACACCTGAAACTGGCCGGCATCTGAACATTCGAGGAGCGTCTCGTCAATGTGGCAACCAACGGGGGGGAACTATTGGATGCGTTCCAGAGCGACAAACTGGCCACTCAACCACGCATAAAGCTGAGACACCGCCGGGGTGATCTGCTTGCGATGCGGGCACACCAGACTCAACGGTGAGGCATTGCCGGGAAAATCCTTCAGTAGCACGACCAGTCGCCCTGCGATCACGTCTGCACTGACGTCCAGCCAGGATTTGTTGGCGATGCCTTCGCCGCTCAACGCCCAGCGGCGCACGATGTCGGCGTCGTCGCTGAACATCGGTCCCGAGACCTGGATCGTTTCACTGCCCAGGCTCCACTTGTCGTAGATCCGGCCGCCTTGCTGGTAGAGCAGGCAAGCGTGGTTGTGCAGATCGTCCGGCGTTTGCGGGTATCCGTGGCGCTCCACGTATTCCGGTGCGGCGACCAGCACCCGCCGGTTCCACGGTGCCAGCGGCAGCGCCACGTAGTTGGCATCTTCATTCGAGCCGTATCGAATCGCCACGTCTACCGGGTCACGAAACAAGTCGGCCATCTGGTCCGACAGGGAAAAGCGCAAGGTCAGTTCCGGGTGCTGGCGGCGAAACAGTGTGAGCCACGGCAGCAAAATGTTGCGCCCCAGATCGGACGGCGCCGTCACTTGCAACACGCCGCGCAACGTGGCGTTTTCACCGCGCAGGTTTTCCTTGCCTTGCTTGAGCGCCTCCAGCACCGAGTGGGCGGTGGGCAAGTATTGCTCGCCCTCGGCGGTTAATCGCAGGCTGCGGGTGGTGCGCGCAAACAGGCGCACGTCCAGCTCACGCTCCAGACGCTTGATCGCCGCGGCAACCTGACCGGGCAATAAATCCGCCTCATGGGCGGCAGCGGTGAAGCTGCCCAGCGCGGCGCTGCGGGTGAACAAACCCAGATCATCGATGCGGATCATTTTCACTCCTGCAGTGAAAGTGTTGGCGCATTCTGCTGGTTTTTCTTTGTGCTTGGGAAGTCGAAGATGGCGGTAAGCGAGCACATCAGCTCTTCAGACAGCGAGTTTCCATGAAAGCCATCACCTTCACCCAACACGCTTTGCCCATTGAAGATCCGCAATCGTTGCAGGACATCGACCTTCCGGTGCCAACTCCCGGCCCCCGGGATTTGCTCGTAGAAGTTCGTGCGGTGTCGGTCAATCCGGTCGATACCAAAGTACGCGCCGGAACTTTCACCAAAGAACCGAAAATCCTCGGCTGGGATGCCGCCGGTATTGTCCGCGAGGTCGGGGCTGAAGTGACGCTGTTTCAGCCTGGCGACGAAGTGTTCTACGCAGGCTCCCTTGCCCGCACCGGCAGTTATAGCGAATTTCATTTGGTGGACGAGCGAATCGTCGGGCACAAACCGCGTTCGTTAAGTGCTGCGGATGCCGCGGCATTGCCGTTGACCTCGATCACCGCCTGGGAGCTGTTGTTTGACCGTCTCGGTGTCACCGAAGGTTCAGGGCAGGGCAAGTGCCTGTTGATCACGGGGGCAGCGGGCGGCGTCGGTTCGATGCTGGTGCAATTGGCCCGACAGTTGACGCAGCTGACTGTCATCGGCACCGCCTCACGGCAGGAAACGGCTGACTGGGTCCGGCAATTGGGCGCGCATCACGTCATCGATCACAGTCAGCCGCTGCTCGCACAGTTGCAGGCACTGGGCATCGACGAGGTCAGCCATGTCGCCAGCCTGACCCATACCGAGCAGCATTTTGCGCAGCTGATCGAAGTGCTTCAACCACAAGGGCGTCTGGGCGTGATCGACGATCCTGAAAGCCTCGACGTGATGCCGCTCAAGCGCAAGTCGCTGTCGCTGCACTGGGAGCTGATGTTCACCCGTTCGCTGTACGAAACCCCGGACATGATTGAGCAGCATCACCTGCTCAATCGCGTCAGCGATCTGATTGACCAGGGCATTTTGAAAACGACTGTCGGTGAACATTTTGGCGCGATCAACGCGGCAAACATGCGCCGTGCCCATGCCTTGGTCGAGAGCGGCAAGGCCCGAGGCAAACTGGTGCTTGAAGGTTTCTGATTTCACTCATTCAGACGGGCCTGCAAGCGGGCCGGTCAGGAGCAGCTCATGCGTATGAAAAAGCTTTCTGCTGCATTGGCCATGGTCATGGCAGCGCCGTTCTCCCATGCAATCAGCGCCGTCGCGTTGCCGGCCAATGCCCCCGCCGACCGATCCTTCGGCAAGCTCGAACAGGTCCATGCGTTCTACGACGCGATGCCCACCGGCGTGACCGTCACCGAGACCGGGCGCATCTTCGTCAACTTCCCGCGTTGGGGCGACAACGTGCCGTTCACCGTGGGCGAGATCCGCGACGGCAAAGTCGTGGCTTACCCGAACGCGGCGATCAATCAGGAAAACCTCAACGATCCCAGTGATGGTCTGATCAGCGTACAGAGCGTGGTGGCCGACGGGCGGGGCCGTGTCTGGTTGCTCGATACCGCCGCGCCGGGTTTCGCAGACCCAAAACCTAAAGGCGCGAAGCTGATCGCGGTGGATCTGGTCAGCAACAAGATCGTCAAACGTCTGGTGTTCCCGGACAACGTCATGTTGCCGAGCACCTACGTTAACGACATGCGTTTCGACTTTCGCACAGGCCCGGAGGGAACGGTCTATCTCACTGACTCGTCCCTGCGTGGACCGGGCGCGATCATCGTCATGGACATCGCCAGCGGCAGTGCCATGCGCCGTTTGAGCGGTGTGCCGGCGACTTCGGTTGACCCGACCTTTGTCCCGGTGGTTGAAGGCCTGCCACTCACCGTTGAAGCTCCGGACGGCAAGCGCAAACCGCTGGGCGTGGCCTCGGACGGCATCGCGCTGTCGGCGGACGGCAAGACACTGTATTTCACTCCGCTGTCGAGTCGGCACCTGTATTCGGTGTCCACCGCGTTGCTGCGTGATGCCAACTTCAGTGAACAGCAACTGACGGCTGCCGTGCAGGATCTGGGGGAGAAGGGCGCGTCCGATGGTCTGGAGGCTGACGCCGCCGGCGCCATCTATGCCGGCGATTACGAGCACAACTCGATCCGCAAGCGTCTGCCGGACGGCCAATGGCAAACGCTGGTACACGACCCGCGTCTGCTCTGGCCAGACACATTGTCCATTGGCCCCGACGGCTATCTGTATTTCATCGCCAACCAGTTGCACCGCCAGGCGGCATTCCGTTCCGGGCAGGATCAGCGGCAAAAACCTTACAGCCTGATGCGTCTGAAGATCGACGCAGCGCCGGCGCCGACGCGCTGATTTCCAAGCGGCATTGAGTTTTACGTTTTCACTTTTCAGATCAGGAGTTCAATCATGGATCTCGTTTCTCTGGCCAAGCGCCGTTTCACCACAAAAGTTTTCGATGCCGACCGCAAGATTCCCAGGCACACACTGGAGTTGCTGCTGGAACAACTGCGCAACAGCCCGTCGTCGGTCAACTCTCAGCCTTGGCATTTCGTGGTTGCCGAGAGTGATCAGAGCCGGGCGCGAATCGCCCACAGTACTCAGGGGCCGTTCAGCTTCAACCAGCCGAAAATACTCAACGCGTCGCACGTCATCGTCTTCTGCACTCGCACGCATCTGCCGGAGGAATACCTGCAGGCGTTGCTGGCTCAGGAAGCCATGGACGGGCGTTTTCACAATGCCGAGGCGCGAGCAGGGCAGGAGCGTGGACGGCGCGGTTTTGTCGATCTGCATCGCTTCGATCAGAAAGACCTGCAGCACTGGATGGAAAAGCAGACCTACCTCGCGCTGGGCACATTGCTGCTGGGTGCCGCCTCGCTGGGTATCGACGCGACGCCGATGGAAGGTTTCGACAGCAAAGTCCTCGACAGTGAACTGGGCCTGCGCGAACAGGGCTTCACCAGTCTGGTCGTGGTGAGCCTGGGCTATCACAGCAGCGAAGACTTCAACGCAGGCCTGCCCAAGTCCCGCTTGCCGTCCCAGTCGCTGTTTACCTTTCTCTGAATGCAGCCGGTCCCAGGAGTATTGAAGATGAGCCAGTCCACAGAAACATTGATCTCGATTGCCGTGCTCAAGGCCAGGTCAGGCCAGGAACAGGCCTTGAAAGAAGGCTTGCTGGCGCTGGTTGAGCCGACACGCGCAGAGCCGGGCAATCTCGACTATGTGTTGTTTGAACTGCGCGACCAGCGCGGCACGTTCTACATGCGCGAGGCCTTCAAGGATCAGGCGGCATTGGATGCGCATTTCGCCATGCCTTACTTCAAGCGCTTTGCCGCCGCGGCGGATGACCTGCTGGAAGAGCCGCTGCAACTGATATTTCTTGAGCACGTGTCGAACTGATCCAGTCGTCCATTCAACCTGTCAGGGTGTGCAGCCATGAAAGATACCGCGCAACGGCCGACCCACGGAACGCCGGTTCACGAAGACATCGATGCCATTGAAACCAACGAGTGGCTGGAAGCCCTGGCAGGTGTCGCGAAAGTCGGCGGCAGACCGCGCGTGCGGTTCTTGCTGCTGCGACTGGCCGAGCAGGCCAGCCGTCTCGGCGTGCAAACGACGGCGAGTGCGTATTCGCTGTACCAGAACACCATCGCGCTCGAACAGCAGCCGGTTTATCCCGGGGATCTGGTGATGGAGGAGCGCATCACCTCGATCATTCGCTGGAACGCCCTGGCCATGGTGGCGAAGGCGAACAAGGCCTATGGCGAATTGGGCGGTCACATCGCCAGTTACGCCTCGGCGGCGGAAATTTTCGAGGTCGGCTTCAATCACTTTTTCCGTGCGGACAGCGAAGCCGGGCGCGGTGATCTGGTTTACTTCCAGGCGCACTCTGCCCCCGGGGTGTACGCGCGGGCCTTTCTTGAAGGGCGTTTGCAGGCGTCGCAACTGGAGCGTTACCGGCAAGAAGTGAAGGGCGGCGGATTGTGTTCCTATCCGCATCCTTGGTTGATGCCCGACTTCTGGCAGTTTCCCACGGGCTCAATGGGTATTGGTCCGATCAATGCGATTTACCAGGCGCGGTTCCTGCGGTATTTGCAGCACCGTGGGATTGCCTCGACGGAGGGGCGGCATGTCTGGGGCGTTTTTGGTGATGGCGAGATGGACGAGCCGGAGTCCATCGCCGCGCTTTCGCTGGCAGCGCGGGAGAATCTTGACAACGTCACCTTCGTGATCAACTGCAATCTGCAGCGTCTCGACGGCCCCGTACGCGGCAACGGGCAAATCGTTCAGGAGCTGGAGTCACTGTTCAGCGGCGCCGGCTGGAACGTGATCAAGGTGTTGTGGGGTTCGGACTGGGACCCATTGTTTGCCCGCGATGACGGCCATGCACTGTTGCGCCACTTCGCCGGGATGGTGGATGGCGAGTACCAGAATCTGGGGGCCAATGACGGTGCGTATAACCGCAGCCATTTCTTCGACCAGGACCCGCAGTTGCAGGCGTTGGTTGCAGACATGAGCCCGGAGCAGATCGACGCGTTGCGCCGGGGCGGTCACGACTTTCGTAAGTTGCATGCCGCGTTCGAGGCCGCGCGCAAGCACAAGGGCAGGCCGACCGTGGTGCTCGCCAAAACCAAGAAAGGTTTCGGCATGGGCCAGATCGGCGAGTCGCGCAACACCTCGCACCAGCAGAAAAAACTCGATATCGAGGTGCTCAAGGCATTCCGTGATCGTTTCGCCTTGCCGCTGGATGATGAGGCCGTGGCAGAAATGCGCTTCTACAAACCGGCTGACGACAGCCCCGAGTTGCGATACCTGCATCAGCAGCGACGGGCGCTCGGCGGTTACTTGCCCAAGCGCAACGGTGTGTCAGCACCAATAACAGTGCCACCGCTCGACAGCTATGGCCGTTTTGCGCTGAAGGCCGATGGGCGTGAAAACTCGACGACCATGGCGGTGGTGCGACTGTTCACCCATCTGATCCGGGACAAACAATTGGGGCCACGCATTGTGCCGATTGTCGCCGATGAAGCGCGCACATTCGGCATGGCGAATCTGTTCCGGCAAATCGGGATTTATTCATCCGTCGGCCAGTTGTACGAGCCAGAAGATGCCGGCGCGCTGCTCTATTACAAGGAATCGACCGACGGGCAACTGCTCGAAGAAGGCATCACCGAAGCCGGCGCGATTTCTTCCTGGATCGCTGCGGCGACGTCCTATAGCGTCAATGGCGAGCCGATGCTGCCGTTCTACATTTACTACTCGATGTTCGGCTTTCAGCGCATTGGCGACCTGATCTGGGCTGCCGCCGACCAGCGCGCCAGAGGCTTTTTGATCGGCGCCACATCGGGGCGCACAACGCTGGCCGGTGAAGGACTGCAGCATCAGGACGGCTCCAGTCAATTGATCGCAGCCACTGTGCCCAACTGCCGCGCCTACGACCCGGCATTTGCCAGCGAGGCGGCGGTCATCATCGACCATGGCGCCCGGCGCATGCTGGAGCAGCAAGAGGATGAGTTCTATTACCTGACGGTAACCAACGAGAACTACGTTCAGGCCTCACTTGAACCAGACGAACACGCGGACGTGATTCGCGGCATGCGCCTCTATGCGCGCTATGGCGAGGAGGTACCGGCGGTTCGTTTACTGGGTTCGGGAGCGATTCTGCGCGAGGTGATTGCCGCCGCACATATGCTGGATCAAGAGTGGCAAGTCAGCAGCGAAGTGTGGAGTGTGACCAGCTTCTCCGAACTCGCCCGGGATGCCCGCGAGGTGCAGCGTCAGCAAGTGTTCGGCGGCGATGTCGAGTGCCAGAGTCACCTGCTGCATTGTCTGCCCGGTAACGCTCCAGTCGTGGCGGCCAGTGATTACGTGCGCGCCTATGCACAATTGGTGGTGCCGTATTTACAGGCACCGTGCATCTGCCTGGGCACCGACGGATTTGGACGCAGCGACACACGCTCGGCGTTGCGCAGCTTCTTTGAAGTGGATCGCTATCACATCGTTTTGGCGGCGCTGGCTTCGGTCGATCCGCGGGCACATGCCCAGGCTCGGGCGAAATACGCTATCGACGCCGATGCCGAAGCCCCCTGGAACTGCTGAGCCTTCACGTTGTGTGTCCCTTCTTTCATCAACCAACAATCGCGACGGCACACTCTGGCTGCCTGCTGCGCAAATGGATCGCGTCGGCTGGCGAGCAACTGATCTGAATGGCCTGCTGACGTTCGGCCCTATATCCTTCCCGCCTGTTTGATGAAATGACTTAGGGAAGAATTGCATGCCGTTCAGGGTGATGGTGGTCGGGGGTTACGGAAATTTCGGCAGCATCGTGTGCAGACATCTGGCGCTGATGCCGGACATCGGGCTGGTGCTGTCGGGTCGTGACCCGCGCAAGTTGCAGCGCAAACTCGATGAGCTCAACAGCCATTCGGGAAACGTCTGCGAAGGCTGGTGCGGCGATGCCATGGGCGCGGAGTTCGAAGCCGCTTTGCGTGCGCTGAACATTCAGTTGGTCGTCCATACCGGCGGGCCGTTTCAGGGGCAATCCTATGCCGTTGCGCAGAGTTGCATCGATGCCGGCGTGAACTATTGCGACCTCGCGGACTGCCGCACCTTCGTCAACGGCATCGACGTGCTCGACGCGCGGGCGAAACAAGCGGGCGTGGCGATCCTCAGTGGTTGCAGCTCGGTGCCGACACTGTCTTCAGCGATCATCGATGAGCAGCGCCAGCGCTTTTCGCGCATTGACTCGATCGAGCATGGCATTTCTTCCTCGGCGAAAATGCCCGGGTTGTCGACCATCGAAGGTGTCCTGGCTTATGCCGGCAAACCGATCAAGCAACTCAAGAACGGCAAAGTCCATGAAGTTTCGGGCTGGCTGGACCTGACCCTGCGCAAGATGCCGCAGATGGGCACCCGATTGCTGGCCAACGTCGATGTCCCGGACATGGACATCTTCGCCGGTCGTTATGGTGCGCAAACCCTGAGCTTCAAGGCGGGCGCCGGTCTCAAGCTCGGCGGTTTCGCCAACGGCTTGCTGGCTCAGGCGCTGAAAGTCGGGCTGGTGCGCGACCATGCCTTGTGGGCCGGAAGACTGCATCGGCTGGGCATGCGATTCGAGCGATTCGGCGATGGCAAAAGTGCGATGTACATCGACGTGCAGGGCCTTGGTGTTGACGGCAAGCCGCTGTCGATGACCGCACAACTCACGGCTTTGAACGACAAAGGCCCGGAAATCCCCAGCTGCGCCGCCGTGGCCCTGGCCACGAAAATGGCCCAGGGCCACGTGCCAACCGCCGGCGCCAGACCGTGCGTGGGCGAAATCAGCGTCGCCGAGTACATGGCCGCGATCAACGACCCGGACAACCTGAGCCTGGCCGTGCATTTCTCGGACGGGCAGCGCTGACATGCTCTATCTGTGCCTCAAGTACCTGCACATCATCGCCGCGATCTTCCTGTTCGGTTTCGGCATGGGCTCCTACCTCTACCTGATCGCCGCCAGCCGCACCGGCAATCCGCACGTGATAGCGCACGTCGCGCGCATGGTGGTGCGCTTCGACACCTGGATCACCACGCCGGCCGGGTTTGTGCAGATCATCACAGGTTATCTGCTGATGCGGCTTTCGGGGTTGTCGATGAGCGCCGAGTGGGTGCTGACCTCGCTGATCGTCTTCTTCTGCGTCGGCTCGCTGTGGCTGCCGGTGTTGCTCCTGCAGAAGCGCCTGTATGTGATGGCGTCGAGTGCGAGCGAGGCGGGGACGGGGCTTGATGAGCAGTATCAAGCCGTTTACCGGAAGTGGTTCTGGATGGGCGTGCTCGGGTTTGCCGGGATGTTTGTCATCGTACTGATGATGGTGACGAAGATGACGCCGGTGCAGTTGATTAGCTTTCTGGCGTAGTTATTTTCAGAAAGCGCTGTTGATGATCCGGGGTTGGCAGCAGGCAGGTGTCGTACTTGCCGAACAGTCGGTATCGGTTCAGCGCGATGCGGTCGTAGGCCCAGTCGCGCAGGCCGCGCGGGAATACGCGTAGCAGCCGCAATGGCTGCCAGCGGGCGGGTAGTTGGCTGATGACTTCGAAGAACGCGTCTGAACGTTCCCAATAGTGACGGTCACGGATTACCGCCATGGTGTCGAATTGATCGACTGGCAGGCCGGCCCACGCGAGCAAGGCTTGTCCCTCCGGCGACTGCACCGCTGCCAGACGCACGCGACGTTGATGATCATGGCGAATCAAAAAACGCGCCCAGCCGTTGCAGAGTTTGCACACGCCATCGAACAGGACCACGGATTCGCCGGGGTTGAGGAACGGGGCGGGGGTAGGGCGGGTTTTCGGGGTGGGCATGGGTTTTGTGTTCAAGACGTCGGGTGTTGCGATCATAGCGCCGCCAGCAGTGGTTCGCGAATGACTGCGCTCGCTTAGGCACATGAATGTGAGAGACAGGCCACGTTCAGCAGCGCGATCTGTCGCCTGTCGCCGTCAAGCCGTTGCCTCACTTGCCCGAACGGCCCCCACTCGATCCTTGGAGCCGGCCCGAAGTTTATGCCGAAACTTCAACGCTGGCCGCTCGACGCCGTAATACGAAACACCACTGAGCAAGAACGACAGCACCAACACCGTTGCAACCTTGGACCAATCGAATGAGGTGATCGGCCAGAGGCCGTGCAGGAAGTAAATCACCAGGAAGTGATTGAGGAATACGCCATAGCTGATGTTCCCGAGAAACTCGTCAATCCGGTGAAATTTGAGTGTTGTCAGCCCGTACACCGCAGGGATGCCCAGGGCAATGCCGGCGGCCACTTCGGCGTTGGACGGCCGACGTTCGATCCAGCCCATCATGATCGCCGCAAAGATCAATGCCGCTGCCACAGCGGTACCGCCAGCAATCGCGAAACCCTTCGCCTGCGGTTTGTAGAGGTAGCTGCCGCACAGGAAGATGAACAGGACACCCGGCAACAGACGGTAGCCGTAGTAGTCGGTGTTGATGAATCCAAGGCAGGCGGGGATGAAGACCGCAACCGACAAGGCGAAGGCCGCGCCCCGTAGTCTGTAGATGAGCAGGAACGGGATCACCAGGTAGAAACACATCTCCAGTCCTAGCGACCAGGCCGGTGGCACGATTCCCGCTCCGGTCACGCCGAACATATAGAAACCGAGGGGCACTATTGCAAGGCTCGCGGCGATGTTTTTGACGTTCAGTTCAGCCCATTGCGGCGTGCCAGGCAGGAGGAAATAGATCACCGCACAAGAGAGGATGAAGTAGAACAGGAATTGCGGGTAAAGGCGCAGGGCGCGGTCCAGGTAGAACCGGCCAACTTTCTCGGGCGCCTGGTAATTGCGCTCGATCAGTGAGGTCATCACAAAACCACTGATGAGCAGGAAAGAAATCACCGCCACCACGCCCGGGTTGAACCCCATGAACATCTTGCCCATATGCGAAACAGCGACCAGGACGGCCAACAGCAGACGATAGGCTCCCACGTGTATCCCCAAAACGACCTTGTAGTTATGGCGGGTAAATTACGATGGTTTATGGGTGGATAACAGGTTTTTCTCTGCGTTCGGGGTTAAAGGATTTCAGCGGCTGATCACCTCAGGAGGCTAGGCCAGTCGCCATTGACCTTATCGTTGCGTGACGAATATCAGCTCAGGCCAAATCTCACGCCACGCTTTGGATCTAATGCGGTCCAGGAACAGGGGGTACTTTTCGGATTTGAATCGATCAGTCGGCCGCACCACTCCTGAGAACAGGTCTTCCAGCCCCAGCGGTGCTGAAACTTCCACTTCACCGTGATGATCAAGCCTGACAGCGACGGCCGTGGCAGTCTCGGGCCAGCAGGTCATTGCATCGGTCGTCGATTGATAAGGGGTATCGGCATTGCGCAGGTGCATTCGCGCCTGATTTTTTACAGACCAGTTCACTTCACTACACCGGCTCGACAGCGTTCTGACCAAAGCGGAATCCGCTTCTGTATTGGCACGTGCCGGGTCGAACCAGATGACATCGATATCATCTGGCAGCGCTGAAGGCTTGCGTTGATGCAGGTGATCCCATACCAGACTGCGCACGAAGCCGGCGGCAATCCAGCAGTCGGGCAAGTTCAGATCGCGAGCCATACGCAGGATTTTCATCCTTGCAGGGTCGTGAGTAAGCAGGGCCTTTAGTTGTGCTACGTGCTTCATCGCGTGTCCTCTATTACATCCAGTCACTGCTTGGGAGCCAGCGTGGACATTGACTATTGTCTGCTTCCGGCCAGTAGCAGACATTCGATCTAGTGCCTCTACGATCCAACCTACAGATCTCCGCCTAGCGATTGCAGCTTTTATAGCTACGCTTGCCAGCAAGAGACTGGTGCAAGTGCGCCAACTCCTTAATTGTCTGGCAAGGGAGCCAACAACCATGGATAGCACTCAGGGCGTTTATCCATCAGCGACCGTTCTGGTGGTCGACGATACCCCCGACAACCTGATGTTGATCGCCGAGTTGCTGAAGGACAAATATCGGGTCAAGGCCGCCAACAGCGGCGAAAAGGCCCTACGCCTTCTGCAGGCCGACCCGCTTCCCGATTTGATCCTGCTGGACATCATGATGCCGGGCCTGTCCGGTTATGACGTTGCCGAGCAGCTCAAGCTTGACGTTCGCATTCGCCATATACCGATCATTTTCCTCACCTCTATGACTGCCACGGAGGACGAGATTCGCGGCTTGAGCCTCGGGGCTGCGGATTACATCACTAAGCCGATCATCCCCCCGGTGCTCATGGCCAGGGTCGAGACCCAAATCAAGCTCAAGTCCGTTGCCGATTTCCTGCGCAATCAAAACGAATTTCTGGAGCGGGAAGTGCAGCGCCGCACCCGGGAGGTGATCGCCATCCAGGATGTCACCATCCACGCCATGGCTTCGCTGGCCGAAACCCGTGACAACGAAACTGGCAACCACATTCGCCGTACCCAGCACTACATCAAACACCTGGCTGAACTGTTGCGCAACCACCCGCGTTTCCGGCACTTTCTCGACGAGGACAGCATTAAGCTGCTCTTCAAATCGGCACCGCTGCACGATATCGGCAAGATTGGCATTCCCGATCGCATCCTGCTCAAACCGGGACGGCTCACCGCTGAAGAGTTCGAGATCATGAAGACCCACACCACATTGGGGCGGGACGCCATTCAGCACGCGGAGGATCAATTAGGCATAAACGTCGATTTCCTTCATTTGGCCAAGGAAATCGCCTACGGCCATCAGGAAAAGTGGGATGGCAGTGGCTATCCGCAAGGCGTGGCCGCCGACGATATCCCGATCAGCGCCAGGTTAATGGCCGTGGCAGATGTCTACGATGCGCTGATCAGCCGCCGCGTGTACAAGCCCGGCATGCCTCACGAGCAGGCGGTGAAAATCATCGGCGAAGGCCGGGGCTCGCATTTTGATCCGGACATCTGTGACGCGTTTCTCGCCAATGCCGAGCAGTTCCGCGCAATTGCCGAGCGATTTGCCGACAGCGACCAGGACATGGCCAGGCAGTTAGCACTGCTTGAGCAGATTGCCGAACGTCCCTGAATCCCGCGCATTACTCTGCACATCCAGCTGAAAGAGGCCGTTTATGAACAGACTGTTCGAGATGCTCGAGCGCCTGTCTCTGCGCAGTAAATTGATCATCGGCTTCGCTGCGCTGCTGATATTGATCCTGATATTGGGCGTGCAAAGCCTGCGCACGCAGTATTCGCTAAGAACTGAAATGCAGCAGTTGTACCAACAGGATCTGGTAGGTATCCAGCATGTGCAGGAGGTTCGGGTGCAGTTGCCGCATCTGTTGCTCGCCATGCAACGTGCAATCGCGACCAACAACGCAGACATCCGTATCAGCGCCAGAGCCCAGATGGATGTCGCCCAGGCGCGACTCCACGAAGCGCTGGAGCAGGTTCGTCCAACGCTGCGCAGGCAGAGCAGCGTCAGCAGCCTGCTGGAATTCGAAATGGTATTAAAGCGTCTGCAAAAAGACGGCGATGAGGCACTGGAGCTGGCCGGCAAGGGTTCCTTGGGTCAGGCCTTGATGTTGCTCAACAGTAAGGATTTTCTTGCGCTGGAACAGGGCGGCGATGGGCTGCTCAACCAGATCGAGAAAAACAAGGAAGCCGACATCCACGATACAGCGAAGAACCTGGCGGAGTACGCAGAGCGTAGTACTGCGATCACGTCCATCTTGCTGCTGGGTGGGTCGACGCTGGCCTTGCTGTTGACCTGGCTGGTCAGCTATTCCATACGCGTGCCGTTGAATCGCGTCCGCGTGGCGGTGGACGAATTGGCGTCCGGCAAGCTGGACGGTCAGATCCCGCACACCGATCTTCGCAACGAAACCGGCGACCTGGCGCGTGCCATCGCCACGCTGCAGCTGGAAGCTTGTCAGCTTGAGCGACAGCGCTGGATCAAAAACCACACGTCGCTCCTGCAAGTGGATCTGCAACAGGCGGAGACACCGCAGCAGTTGGCCCAGGCTTTTTTCAGCCACATCGCGCCGCAGTTGGGCATGTGCCAGGGAGCGCTTTACGTTCTCTATGAAGGCGCGGCACGCCTGCGCCTGGTTGGCGGTTATGCGGTGGACAGTGTTCACCCGCTACCCGCTGAACTTGATCTCGGTGAAGGGTTGCTTGGCCAGTGCGCACTGGATCGCCAACCCCGCCAGCTTCAGGATCTACCGGAACCGTTTTGGCATGTACGTACGCCATTGGGCGCAGCCCCGGCCAGCGTCCTGTTGGTTCAGCCCGTGATGCGTGGCGAACGCCTGCTCGGGGTGATGGAAATGGCCGGTTTTCGCCAACTGGAAGAGAACGAAGCGCTGCTGCTGCAAGAAGTCCTGCCCCGGCTGGCCGGCGCCATGGCCATTATGGAACGCAGTGAGGCAGCTCAGGCGCTGCTCTTGGAAACTCGCCGTCAGGCAGACGAAATGGGCGCGCAGGCTTTGCAACTGGAGCACCAGGCCAGCGAGCTGGAGGCCCAGCAGGCCGCATTGCGCGCCACCGAAGCCTGGTACCGCGGCATCATCGAGGCAGCACCGGACGGCATGCTGGTGCTGGGCGCCGACGGTCGCATCCTGATGACCAACCCGCAGATGGATACCCTGTTTGGCTACGCCCCCGGCGAGCTGATTGGCGCCAGCATCGAGCGTCTGGTACCGCAGGCTGCCCGCGAGCGCCATGTCAGGTTACGCGACGGGTTCATTGCCAGCGGCGGAACCCGGCAGATGGGCGGCGATCTTGACGATCTGAGCGGCGTACGCAAAGACGGCAGTTTGTTCTCCGTAGAAATTGGCCTTTCCCATCTACCGCGCCTGGAGGGGCGTGGCGTCTGTGTGTGCGCCTCGGTGCGCGATGTCAGTGAGCGCAGGGCGATGGAAGCCAGGCTGCGCACGGCCAGCGATCGTCTGAATCTGGCGCAGGAGTCCGGTGACATCGGGCTGTTCGACGTCGACCTGGTCAGTGGCACAAACTATTGGACACCCCAACTCGAAACCCTGTTTGGTCTGGAGCCAGGCGGCTTCGGCGGTACGCTGGCGCACTGGAAGGCACTGGTGCATCCCGACGATCTGGCGCGGGTCAGCAGCACGTTCGAGAGTGCCGTCCAGAGTGGCGATGATCGCGCCGAGTTCGACTTCCGGATTGTGCGTAAAAACGATGGGCAGGTGCGCACGTTCCGGTCGCTGAATCGCTTCTCACGTACGCCTGACGGCAAGCCATTGCGCGCAACCGGCATCAACATCGATGTAACCGCACTGGCAGAGGCAAGGGCTGCGGCCGAGGAGGCCACGCAGGCCAAAAGCGAGTTTCTCGCCAACATGAGCCATGAGATCCGAACACCGATGAACGCCATCATCGGCATGAGCCACCTGGCGCTGCGTACCGAACTGGATAAACGCCAGCGCAACTACATTGAAAAAGTGCACCGATCAGCGGAGAACCTGCTGGGAATCATCAACGACATTCTCGACTTCTCAAAGATCGAAGCGGGCAGGATGAGTCTCGAACAGATCCCGTTCCGTCTGGAAGATGTGCTCGACAGCTTCGCTGCCATGATCGGCTTGAAGACCGAGGACAAGGGTCTGGAGTTGTTGTTTCAGATTCCGCCTGACCTGCCCACGGCACTGCTGGGCGACCCCCTGCGACTGGGGCAAGTGCTGATCAACCTCGGCAACAACGCGGCCAAGTTCACCGAACACGGTGACATCGTGGTCGGCGTTGAAGAAGTTGCTTCTCACAACGAACACGTGCAACTGCATTTCTGGGTGCGCGACACGGGCATCGGCATGACCGTCGAGCAGTGTTCACGTCTGTTCCAGTCGTTCAGTCAGGCTGACAGTTCGATCACTCGCAAGTACGGGGGCACCGGGCTGGGATTGTCCATCTCGAAGAAGCTGGTGGAGCTGATGGCCGGTCGAATCTGGGTTGAAAGCCAACCGGGAGTCGGCTCCACGTTTCACTTCCAGGTACAACTCGGCGTACAGCAAAATGTTCCGCCGCGTCGTATGTTCAAGGCTGGCGAGCTGTTGGGCATGCGCGTGCTTGTCGTGGATGACAACGCCAGTGCCCGTGAAATCCTTTCGGGCATGGCGCGCAGCTTTGGTCTGGAAGTGGATGTCGCGCAGAGCGGTAGTCTGGCGCTGCGCATGTTGGCCGACGCCGAGCACAAGGTGCTGCCTTACGATCTGGTCTTGATGGACTGGCGGATGCCCGGCATGGATGGCATGGAAGCTGTGAGCAGAATGCATTCCGCCAGCCTGATGCGCACGCCATCGGTGATCATGGTGACCGCTTTTGGCCGCGAAGAAGCCCGCGAAGAAGCCGAGCGCCAGGGCATCCAGTTGCCGGTGGTACTGACCAAACCTGTCACGCCGTCCTCGTTACTTGAAGCCATCGGTGTCGTGCTGGGCAGAGACACCCACAGCGATACTCGGGCTGGCGAACGCTCCCTGCACAATGCCAACACCGTCGCCAGCCTCAATGGAGCGCGACTGCTTCTGGTCGAAGACAACGATCTGAATCAGGAACTGGCCAGCGAGCTACTGGAGAGTGTCGGAATACGCTTGCGACTCGCCACGCACGGCCAAGAGGCCCTGGATATTCTCGGCGAGGATGACGACTTCGATGGCGTGCTGATGGATTGCCAGATGCCGGTGATGGATGGCTACACAGCCACCCGGAAAATTCGTCAGCAACCGCGCTTCCGCACTCTGCCAGTGATCGCCATGACCGCCAACGCCATGGACGGTGACCGCGAGCGCGCGCTCGAATGCGGTATGAACGACCATATCTCCAAGCCACTCAATGTCGAAACCATGTTCGCCACAATGGCAAAATGGATCAAGCCACGAGTCGCTCAAGCTTCGCTGAACGCAGGTTTGGTCGATGGATTGCCAGATCGTCTTGAGGGCATTGATCTGGCTGCGGGTCTCGCCACCTGCATGGGGCGGCGGGATCTCTACTTACGTCTACTCTGCAAGTTTCGCGACACTCAGACAGATTTTTCCGAGCAATTCCAGGCCGCACGAATCGATCCGGATTCTGCTGCTGCCGCACGACTGGCGCACAGCTTGCGCGGCACCGC
The DNA here is from genome assembly GCF_900187475.1 of Pseudomonas sp. Irchel s3h9. Taxonomy (NCBI): domain Bacteria; kingdom Pseudomonadati; phylum Pseudomonadota; class Gammaproteobacteria; order Pseudomonadales; family Pseudomonadaceae; genus Pseudomonas; species Pseudomonas sp. Irchel s3h9. Next base: position 114,809 of record NZ_FYDH01000012.1, read on the forward strand.
CGGCAATATCGGCGCCAAGGCCGTGGCGCAGGCTTGCACGTTGTTAGAACAGGCCTGTCAGGACGACGAGCCGGCTGAGGTCGTGCAAGCGCTAGCGATGCAGGTCGAGCATTACTTGCTCCCGACCCTCGCGAGTCTGGCGAACCTTGAGGCGGACACACTGGCCTCCACGGAGGGTGACCTGCTGGACGACTCGGCAATCAGCGAGCAACTGAACCGGCTTATTGTTCTTCTGGACGAAGGTGATACGGCGGCTTTGGACGTGCTGGCGGCCCTGCGCAACAGGCCACTCGATCAAGCGCTGGCAGAACGTCTGGCACTTGCCGCGGCGCAGGTGGAGCTGTTCGACTTTGATCGCGCCTTGAAGCTGCTTCAGTAAAATTGAGTTGGGTAAACACGTAGCCGTTTAGTTTTAATTGCAACTGACGGCTTTTGGCCGAGAGCGGCCACCCAATGCAATCTTGATCCCTTTGTGACAGCAGCCAGAACGCCGCCACAAAGGGATTACTCATCAATCCACCGGCACAACATTATCCAGCGCTTGATTTATCGCCAATTCGCCCAGCATTACCACTTGCGCAATGCCCAGCGCAGTTTTGCGGTGGCCTGGGTCGAGGAGGGCGGCGAAGTTGCAGAGCATTTCGGTGGCTGAACTGAGAGATTCGCTGGCGTTAACGAGCAGGGACTCGCTGTCGTAATCGGAGTTGGCCAGAAACATGGGAGCGTGTTTCTGGTCGCTGCCCATGATGCGTTGTGTTGGCGTGAGGTAGTAATCGAGGGCGCGTTCGGCGGCGTCGTTGAGTGTTCGCGAGTCTGGAAATTTGTAGGGTGAGACTGGATCGGTTTCTGGGGGATTCGGCGTTGGTTTGAACATAGATGAAGCTCCATATGGGACTTAAGGAGCCATCACCTTCGCTACCAAACGAAAGGTGGTGGCCATACGAAGGTTGGTAGACCGGCCCATATGGAAAATCCGGCGCGCCCGAGGGCGCCCTGCGCATGGCCACCATAAGACAAATGCTGAAAAGCATCTGCGCACGGTGACGTTATGCGTCATATGAGAGCGGGCTACCAAACCCCATCACTGTTTTTCAGTGACCCAAGAACGATAAAACCCGCGCCGCAGACGCACAAGCCGGCGGATTCTGGCGTAGTCGTAGGCAATGGCGCAAGACGTTGTAGCCTTAAGCAGGTAACGCGACGTGTCTTTTAAACAACCATGAAAAACGCCTAAACACGGCTCATCAACACTCCGTTCAAAATCGCATTCGTCGGTCCACTCTCCAGCTCAGGCAATGGCGGGGAACCCTCACGACAGGGCACGCACCAACTCTAGGTTGCAACCCCAAAAGACGAGGAAGGATACCCATGTCAGTTCACCCGATTTTGTTCCTGGGCGGTTCCGGCGCCATTGGCCACCGTTCTGCCGAAGCTTTGCGTGCTGCTTATCCCGGCGTCCCGTTGCTGATCGGCGGCCGAGACCTGGCCAAGGCTGAGCAAGCCGCCGAGGAAATGGGCGGGGCGCAGGGCGTGATTATTGACCCTGCGGCCGATGACCTGGGGCTGGGTGATCGCCCGGTCAGTGCCGTGGCGGTTTTCTATATGGATCATTCCCTTGCCGGGTTGCGTTTCGCGCAGAGGCGCAAGGTCCCGCACCTGAGCATTTCTTCTGGCATTTTCGAGATGGCGCCGCAAATCGCGAGCTACATCCACCGCCCTGATGCGGCGCCCATCGTGCTGGGTTACGAGTGGATGGTAGGCGCTACGACCGTTGCGACGCTGCACCTCGCCGAGGCCTTTGCCCGGGTGCGCGATATTCGTATCGATGCGTTGGTCGACGAGCAGGATGGCGGCGGGCCGACCGTGGCTAAGGATTTCGATCACCTGAACAAGCTGCTGCCCGCCGCCCTGACTCGGCGCGAGGGCGATTACCTCTGGCGCGAAGGGGCGGACAAGAACGTCAGCTTCAGAGCGCTGGACGGCACGCCGATGCAAGCCAGCGGCTTCTCGTCCATCGATGTCACAGGGCTGGCGGCGGCCACCGATGCGCCAAATGTTCAGTTCAATCTCGCCAGCGGAGTGAGTTCATCGCGGCGCGCCGGTCGGCCGATGTCGACCGAGATTCTCATCGAACTGCTGGGTGAGGATCATCAAGGGCGACCGTTGCACACCCGGCATGCTCTCGTTCACCCGGCAGGCGCTGCAGCGTTGACGGGGCTGAGCGTCGCCATGCTGCTGGAGCGATTGCTTGGGCTGGATGGTCAGCCGCCGACTCCGGCAGGTCTTTACTTTCCTTATCAGTTGCTTGACGCCGGTGCATATCTGCAGCGTCTGAGCAAAGAGGGTGGTGAACTGCTGGAACTGCAAGTGCAGTAACCGTTCTGCGCAGCACCGCCGACCTGCCGCTCATTCAGGTCGGCGGTGATGCACATTCACTCAACGGTTGAAACGTAAAACCGTTTTGGTGCGCGTGAACGACTCACCGAATTATTCCGAGAGCAACTTTTTACAGTCCAATAGCACGTCACTCAGGAATGGATGGATTTGCGTCGACTCCATTAAAACCAGCAACTCGGTGGCTCGTGTCCTGATGGGCATCCATTCTGCGTGATCAAAGATCAGGCGATCATTACAGTGAAATGCGGCCTCAGTAAGGCTATTGCAACGCTCCCAAATGTCTTCCAGCCGGCTCTTCACGTCCTCCGATAGCCCACTGCCGCAGATTGAAAGTACCTTTTCTATCGGGAGAATCATCTCGGACCAGACTTCACAGGCGGGGCAATCCGGGATAGTTGCCTGCTGTATGTCCGAGGCTTGAGCCAGAAACCCAAGCGCCTCGATGACCTCGCACACGGCAAGAACCTGCTTGTACTCATTCTGGCCGTACCAAGCCCATAACGTGGAGGAGAACCCCATATCAAACTCCAGAAAAATCCAGCCCCCGAGATCTCACATTTTCCATCGCTTCGAGAAGCTGGCCGTCGAAGTACTCGGAGCCATCTCTTTCCCGCACTTCGATGCGGTGTTTTGCCTCGATTAACAGGTGTTCGGGTGCGATATTCTGATTCAAAAAAGTAGCGACCATCAGATCGCTCAAATGCACTAGCGGTGTATCCCATGACTCCTTGCAGCGTTGCATCAGCCCGGTATGGGCATCCCCGCGCCATGGCCCTAAAAGATTCGAGACTGCCAATTCGGAGATCATTAACGTGCCTTACATGAATAGTCGAATTGCCGGACCGCTGGTGGCCAGCGCGAGACGCTACGTGGGCGTGCCGCTCGCGCATTCGGCCACAAAAAAGCATCAGGATGATAGCAAATAGATGGCGCTCCTCTTACGCTAGGTCTTCCGTTAGTCAGCCAGTAATCAGGTGCAGTCACCGTGCGTCAGGTCCTCGGCTTATACACCCCGGGCCATTGGCTTTGCTCGCTCGGGGGGATGAAAATCGCCTCTTAATCAAATCCTTAATGTTGCCTACAAGAACCTGATATGAAAAAGCTAAGTAACGATTTCAGCGGAGCACTCCGAACGTTCGCATATTTCATGGCCAGTGGAAGCCACTACATGCTCAAGGACGTGAAGTACCTCGATATGTATGGCTCAGAGCCCAGTGCGATTGAACAGGTCTTTGCGATATTTGCGAATGTCATAGAGATGGACGACGAAGGCAATGTCCTCAATTTCACTTACGCGCAAAAAAGGGCGACTGACTACCTACGGTCATACTGCGATCGGTCTTTCGAAGTCAAACCGCCTTTTGAGGACTGGGAAACCGAACTCTATGGGCCACCCAAAATCACGCGCTAATGTCTAGTTTACGTGCCAGCCCGAGACATCCGAGGGATGCCCGGGTTTGTATCCGCCAGGCGTCGGCGTGGCGCTTGAGAATCCTCACGGCGACTGCCAAATCCCACCAAGCGTATTACCGATCTGTTTGAGCATGATTAAGCCTCCGTCCAGTCCACCGTCGCCGTTTCGCGCCATTTCACCTCGGTGATGCCAAACCGTTCGGCCTGGGGTTTGGAGATGACTTTCAACGGTGGCTTGCCGGGTTTTGGAATCGGCGCAATGCCGGCGTCGCAACTCGCCCAGTGCCATGCGTCAGCGTTGCGCATGGTTTTTGCGCGGATGACGAATGACTTTGGCTGGCCGTGAAGTTTGTATTCGATGACGAAGATGTCGACGTTACTCATGCGCTCCTCCTTACGCTCATACGCAAATGAGTTTTGCCGACGAAAAAAATTCAAAGGATTTTCGGGGTTTGTGTCAGAGGTTTTTTTAGACGGTTGTTCTACTCCGAGCGTATTCAAATAGGGCATCGGTTTGTGACATGCCAGTGCGTCGGCGCAGGCTTTTTTGAGTACTGATTTGTACGTCCGCTTCAGATGGGGATGACTGACTGTGCCAGCGTATCCATCCCCTCAGTGAATGACCTTGTTTACAGCTCAATAACCTTCCATGAACAACACTGCTTCCAGTTGGCGGGCGCTATACGCCGAGCCCGAACGCACATTCAGCGCCTGCACAATGGCTGCGACAAGGCGGTTTGCGTCTAGCTGCGCCGGCCAGGACATGTAGGCATTGCGCCACCCGGCACGGGTCGCTCGTGGGCGACTACCGCCACGCCCACCAATCAGGCCCAGGTCAGGATATTGCGATTTGAAGTTATCGAGTTCGGCATCGTCGAGTACGGCCTCGGCAATAGCCACCAATGCAGTGGCTACGCGTGAGTCGTAGATCACAAAGTCATCTGGGTAAAACATGGCGTACAGCTTCGTCCATGCACTGTTCATTGCGGCTGGCTGTTGAGCGTTACGGTTAGCCGCCCGTTGCAGGTTGGCGACTACTGCATTGGCATCTTGTGTCGGCACGCGCACTCCGCCCCACTTGCAAATGGATGCGAACAACGCCAGCACTGCGTCGGCATTACCGGCAAGATCAGGACTGAGTTTCTGCGCCTGTTCAATAAAACCCTCCAACAAACGTTCGGTGGCTGTAAAACTCACTCCCGGCGAGGGCCAGAAGTAGCTGCTCAATCGCGCATCCAGGCCAACGACCGCCTCGGCTGGATAGAGCTTGCGGCGGCGGCGATCGTAAATTTGAAAGGGTTCCTGTTCAAGGTAACAGGCAAACCGCGCTTCCAAGGGTTTCAGACTCCGGCAGTTCGGAGATACAGGTATCTCGCAATCTGGCTCTACTTCCGTCGTCAGCTCATGCATCTCATCAAGGCTGAGCAACTCATATACGCCGTCGGCTACCCGCCGGTAACGTGCTGTTTGACCGTTACGCGTCCAGAAACCGGTGTGTTCGCACAGATTTGCCAATTGTGTACTGATCGTGCTGGCCGCGAAGAAATCCAGACCCACGCGGTAGCGTTGGCTGGTGGCAGTGGGGCTTAGGTAAACCCTGCGTTCAGTGGTTTTTAGGTCTGCGGCGCGGAAATGTAGCGGGAGTGCGCCGGCGTGGATTTCAAGGGCGATTGCGTCGTGCAGAGCCATTAGCCATTCCAAATGCTGAGAGATGAGTTTTTCGAAACGGCAGTAGGCTACTAGACCTCGCGTGTGCACTCCACACGACAACCATGCATTTGTGTATTCGCACCTTCGCCCTTATTGCGATCAATAATCTCAGATCGCCGGAATCCAGCGAAATGCTTCACCATTGACGGCAAGGCGGCCAACCGACGGGAAGGGCAGGTGCGTGGCGACAAACAGTTCGCCACTGGCCGCTGTTTCCTGCACCAAGCGCACGCGTACGCGTACGCGCACCGCTTCATCGGGGTCATGCTCGAAGCCGTTGTGCCAGTCCGGTTGGTCGAAGGCCACCGGAAACAAGGCGTCGCCAGCAAAGGTCAGACGTTCTTCGCCGGAGGAGCTGCGGCGGGCATAGGTTGCAGTGTGCGCTCGGTGACTAGACGGTTCCCGCTGTGAACGCGCAGTTCTCGAATGTCGATATCAGACACGATCATGGCGCAATCAGGCTACTGATTCACCGGACAGGCCGGGTAAGGTGACGCGTCTTCACATCAAAATAATCCCATCCAGATCATGGGGTTGATAAGAACTGCGGCAGTTGAAGGGGGCTTCTTTCGGGGGCTCGGCAGGCAACGACAGTGCTCGATTGCCTTGGTCAACTCGCTTGAATGTCGTTCAGCAGAGAATAAAAAAACCAATGATCAGCCCGAACTCAACGGATTCGAGTAGCCAATTGGCGCAGGGCTTCAAGCCTCGTCACGTCACTATGTTGTCCATTGCCGGGATTATCGGCGCCGGATTGTTCGTAGGTTCAGGACATGCCATTGCGGCGGCGGGGCCGGCGGTTCTGCTGGCTTATCTGTTCTCCGGTTTGCTCGTCGTGCTGGTCATGCGCATGCTCGGTGAGATGGCGGTGGCTAACCCCGACACTGGCTCGTTCTCGACCTATGCCGACCAGGCCATCGGACGCTGGGCCGGTTTCACCATCGGTTGGCTCTACTGGTGGTTCTGGGTTTTGGTGATTCCCATCGAAGCGCTCGCCGCCGGGCATGTGCTGAACCAATGGTTTCCGCAGGTCGATGCCTGGCTGTTCGCGTTGGGCTCGATCATTGCGCTGGTGGTGACCAACCTGTTCAGCGTGGCCAAGTACGGTGAATTCGAGTTCTGGTTCGCCATGGCCAAGGTCGTGGCGATCATCGGTTTTATCGGCGTCGGTTTTGCCGTGTTGATGGGCTGGGTGCCGGATCGTGAAGTCAGCGGCTTGAGTGGGTTGATGGCCGAGCACGGTGGGTTTGCGCCCAATGGCTTGTCGGCGGTGGTCGGCGCTTTCATCACCATCATGTTCAGCTTCATCGGTACCGAAGCGGTGACCATCGCCGCCGCCGAATCCAACGACCCGTCGCGAAACATTGCCAAGGCCACGCGTTCGGTAATCTGGCGCATTGGCGTGTTTTACCTGCTGTCGATCTTCGTGGTGATCTCCGTGGTGCCCTGGAATGATCCGTTGCTGGCCTCGGTCGGCTCTTATCAGCGCGCTCTGGAAATCATGAACATTCCCCACGCCAAGTTCATGGTCGACGTCGTCGTGCTGATTGCCGTGGCCAGTTGCATGAACTCCTCGATCTACATTGCTTCGCGGATGCTGTACTCGCTGGGCCGGCGTGGCGATGCACCGAAAGCGCTGAAGGCGACCTCTTCTGAGGGTGTGCCGCGCGCAGCGGTTATCGCCAGCACCGTGCTCGGTGCGTCGATCACTGTGTGGAGCTACTTCATGCCTGCCGGGCTGTTTGAATTCCTGCTGGCCAGCTCCGGAGCGATTGCCCTGTTGGTGTACCTCGCCATCGCGGTGTCGCAGTTGCGCATGCGGCGGATATTGCAACAGCGCAACGTCGAGCTGACCTTCCGCATGTGGCTGTTTCCCTGGTTGACGTGGCTGGTGATCGTGTTCATCTGCGCCGCGCTGGCGGTGATGATGATCACCCCGCAACACCGCACTGAAGTCACGACAACCATTGGCCTGGCGCTGGGGATTTCCTTTATTGGCCTGTTGACGTCGCGTCATCCTGCGCCGACGGCGAGGGTTACGTCGGTGGGGTAGGCATTTGCGCCGAACCTGATACTCCCTCCACGTTTGTCGGAGGGAATGGCAGACGCCTGCGTCGCGACCGATTTTTATGAGGCCATGATGTCATCGACCCCCTCCGTAGCCGACGGTGCAACCCAATCCGTCGGGTTTCTGCTGTTGGACAAATTTACCCTGATGTCATTGGCGTCCGCCGTCGAGCCCTTGCGCATGGCCAATCAACTGACGGGGCGAACGTTGTATCGCTGGCATACCTTCAGCCCCAATGGCGCGGCGGTCTGGGCCAGCGATGGCGTGCCGATCACCCCGGATGGGTCGTGGAGCAATCCCTCCGTGGCGGACACGGTTATCGTCTGCGGTGGCGTCGGCATCCAGAGCGCAATTACCCGCGAGCACACGACGTGGCTGCAAGCTTTGGCGCGACAGTCCAAGCGCTTGGGCGGGGTCTGCACCGGTAGCTGGGCGCTCGCCAAAGCCGGGTTGCTCGACGGATATGAGTGCAGCGTGCACTGGGAATTTCTGGCGGCGATGCAGGAAGCTTTTCCGCGTGTGAGCGTCAGCACCAGTCTGTTTACCCTCGACCGCAACCGCTTCACCAGCTCCGGTGGCACCGCGCCGCTGGACATGATGCTGCACCTGATTGCGCGCGATCATGGTCGTGAACTGGCCACCGCCATCTCCGAGATGTTCGTCTACGAGCGCATCCGCAATGAGCAGGATCACCAACGCGTACCGCTCAAGCATGTGGTCGGCACGCACCAGCCCAAGCTGCAAGAAGTGGTGGCGTTGATGGAGGCCAATCTCGAGGAACCGATCGATCTGGATAATCTGGCCGAATACGTCGACCTGTCACGGCGACAGCTGGAGCGGTTGTTTCAGAAATACCTGCAATGCACACCGTCGCGCTACTACTTGCGGTTGCGGCTGATTCGCGCACGACAACTGCTCAAGCAGACGTCCTTGTCGATCGTTGAGCTGGCGTACGTGTGTGGGTTCGTCTCAACGCCGCATTTCTCCAAATGCTACCGCGAGCACTTTGGCGTGCCGCCGAGTGATGAGCGCTCCGGCTCTGAGATGAGTCGCAAACCGGTAGCGCAGCCGTCAACAATCAAGCCGCTGACGACGCTCGACCAAGCGCGCAACGAATCGACGTTTGCCAGTGTTCGAATGATGGAACGTGGCGATCTGGCGTCCACGGGATGATCGGTCGGTCCTGCTTCGACAGTTGATCACTGGAGATTTCGCATCCGTATAGTTCTTGCTCCATCAGACGATTGCCAATAAACCCTCCCATTAAGGTCAATGAAGCCGGTGAGTCACCGGCACCAGGAGGGACCATGGACGCCATCGCAATTCCCGAAGGTTTCACCGCGTTTACCCGCAGCAGCCCGTTGCTTGATTTGCTGGGCCCGATCTACGCGAGGGGCAGCGGGCTGCAACTGGAACTGGGTTTATTGACCGACTCACGCCATGCGAATGGCCGTGGCACCTTGCATGGCGGGGTATTGGCGACGTTGGCCGATGTCGGGATGGGTTACGCCATGGCGTTTTCCAGCGACCCTCCACAGCCATTGATCACGGCGAGCATGACCCTGGATTATCTCGGCGCGGTGCAGATGAACGAGTGGCTGGAAGTGCGTTTGGAGTACTCGAAAAAAGGCCGGCAGTTGGCGTTTGCTGCTGTCAGTTTGCATGTTGGGGAGCGCACGGTGGCGCGGGCCAGTGCGGTGTTTGCGGTGCCAATGGGTTGAAAATGTGTGTCCATCAAAAGGTAGGTCATCGATGGAGTGCGTTTTGACGAATAGCGGGTAAATGTTTCCACGTCTTGGATAATTGCTTCTGGGCGATATCCGCACACGAATGACTGCTGTCGGCCAGAAGCTACCGTTCGAGAAACGCAGCTTCTGACCCATTACAGACATCAATTCATTGGCCACTGGTATAGATGAGCACAGCTATTAGCGCTGCGAATGGAGATAGCAGAATCAGTCCACCGACGACAACTGCCCAGCCCCAGGCAAAACCACTCTCACCCTTGAAACGGCCGCCACTCAGTAAGCCCAACACAAACACGCCAATTCGATGAGCTATCAAATCGATAATGAAGTCCATTGACCGTTTCTCCTTGCCGTTTTCCATGAAACGTCAGAACGTCCACTCCCGACCAATACTGACCACTCGATTCCGCTAGGTTCATCTGGAAGTAGACGGTGATACGAGTTGCTGAGTGCCAAAAAGATCAGCTCACTCGTAGGAAAAGTCCTACATTTCCGTCGGAAAAGCCTGAATTTTTGCCGCTAAATTTCCTGTTCAAATTTCTCCCCAGTGACTTTCGAGCGCCGGCTTGTTTAAGCCTGTCCTGAAAAAAATCAATGAATGAGAGATTTATGAACAGCATCTACCGAACTATATGGAATCGCACGTGCACCTATTTTACGGTGCCGTCGGAGTCGGCGTCTGGCGAACTAAAATCGCGAAACAGCGTTGCGCGCTTATCTTCAAGAGCCCCGGCTTTTCCCTTGAGCACGTTGTCTGCCAGCTTGTTGTTGGCCTTTTCCAGCATGGGGCACGCCACTGGTGTGCTCGTCGACGGTACGATCTATAACGGTACCGGGAAAATGGTGACATCAGGTGACAACAACCCTGCATTGCGGGTTATGAATGTCGGTGATGCGACTTGGAGCAACGGTATTCTCAGCACTTCAGGCACTGGCTTGGGCGCTGTGCTGGTAGAAACCAGCTCCACGCTGAACTTGATCGGCATGACCGTGAATTCCCTCATGGCCAATACGCCTGGGTTGGTGGCGTCTGGTGGCTCTAAGGTAAACCTTCAAAACACCGAGGTCGCTACGCTGGGCAACAGCGTCGCGTTGGATATCAAAGAAGCAAGCCAGCTAAGTGGTAACAATGTGCAGATCAATAGCACAGGTTCGGGCCTGCTCGTGACGAATGCGACGGCTGATGTCAGCAATCTCGATATCGTTACCCTCGGAGCCAACGGGTATGGAATTGCAACAACGGGGACCAGCAACGTCAACGTTCGCGGAGGCTCCATTAAAACAACCAATAGCAGGGGCTACGGAATATACGCCACCGCAGGCGGGACGGTGGTGGCGGACGATATTGCGATCAGTACTTCAGGGGACAACAGTCGTGGAGCGCTGGCCTCAGGAGAGGGGGCTTACATAAGTCTGGACGGCGGCAGCATAACCACCACCGGATCAGGGTACGCCTATGGTGCTCAGGCATCCCAAGGGGCGACCGTTGATGTCAAGAACATGGACATCAACTCTAACGCCGAAGCCGTATTTGCTGATGTTGGAGGGACGGTGAATGTCGAGTCGTCAAACCTGCACTCCACGGCCACTGCCATCTCGGCCAAACAGGGAGGTGTGGTCAATGCGAACAATGTGAAGATCACCAGCGACGGATCAGGACCTATGCTCCGGGCATCTGCAGGCTCAACCCTCAACTTGACTAACAGTGAAGTGGATTTAGGGGAACACGGCCTCTGGAGCAGCAAAATCGATGGCGGGAAAGCAACGTTCGATAATGTCCGCATCCACGGTGAGCACGGCGGCATCGGTCTCTACTCTGCATCTGGGGGTACTGTCATCGGTAAGAATGTCGATATCGCTCTCAATGGTAATGGCAGCTACGGTGTCTATGTAGGCACGGACGTCGGTTCATCGTTGAGCCTCGAAGACTCACGTGTTGTGGTCAATGGCACGACCGCCGTCGGGATCGCCGCTCTGACATCGGGCCAGCATAGCGTTCATCTCAAAAACAGCCTGGTCAGCTCCAATGACTATGCCATCAAGGGAGGGGTTCTCGCCGGTGTTGATGTGACCGCTGACGGTTCAACGATTGAAGGCAACATCTTGATGGGTTCCCGTAGCGTGGAGACTAGCGGCAAGAAAATCGAACGTATGACACTGGCCGCCACCAATGGGTCGCGACTGAAAGGCGACGTGTCGATCGATCATGATCACACGCTAGACAGCAGCATCAACCTTGAAAATGGTTCGACCTGGCAAGGTGCAGCGCAATGGCTGGATAAACTGGGTGTAAACAGTGGAAGCGCCTGGACAATGACTGGCGACTCTTCGTTGGGTGCTCTTTCGTTGAACGACGGCCGTGTCAATTTCGACCACGCCAACGGCTTGTTCAAAACGCTGACGGTGGGCAATTTGAGCGGCAATGGCAGCTTCTTGCTCAACACTGACCTGGCAACGCTGCAAGGCGACTTGCTCAAGGTTGAAGGACAAGTTGACGGGGAGCACACGCTGGTCGTTGCCGACTCCGGCCACCAGGCCCAAGGTGGTGCACTGATGCTGGTGGATACCAACGGCGGCGCGGGCAAGTTCGATTTGTACGGCGGCAAAGTCGACGTGGGTGCCTTCCGTTATGGCCTCGAGCAGCGCGGCGATGACTGGTACCTGGCTGGTACTGCACAGGATGCGGGCGGTGGCGAGGGGCCAGTGGGTGATACCGCTGGCGGTGCCGGAGACATCGTTGCGCCCATTGAACCCATTATCAGCAATCCTCAACCAGAGAACCTGAGTAAGGGCGCGAACGCTGCCATCGCTCAACAGGCGGCGGCCACGGGACTCATCGGTGCGCAGATGAATGCCTTGACCAAACGACTGGGCGAGTTGCGTATGGGCAATGATGAGGGCGGTCTGTGGACACGTGGCTTCGGCAAGGAGCAGCGCATCGATACAGGTTCCAGCCGTGCCTTTGAGCAGCAGGTCAACGGTTTCGAGATTGGCGCCGACAAGGCCATTCCTTTCTACAACGGCAAGCTGTACCTCGGCGGTATGGCCGGACAAGGTGAGGCTCGTCAGAACTTCGGCGAAGGCAGCAAAGGCCACATCGACAGCGCCATGCTCGGCACCTATGCAACCTACATCGATCAAAACGGCGTGTACGTTGACAGCGTGCTGAAATACACCCACTTGGACAACAAGGTCGATATCACCAGCAATATGGGCCAGAAGGTCGACGGTAAATACAAGAATCACGCAATTGCGGCGAGCGTCGAAGTTGGCAAGCAAATCGATCTTGGACAAGGCTGGTTCGTCGAACCACAGCTGGAAGTGCAAGCGTTCCGCGTGGGCAGTGGCGATTACACCGCAAGCAATGGCTTGAAAGTCGAGCAGGATGCCGTTACTTCTGTTCAGAGCCGAGTTGGCAGCCTGTTCGGTCGTAACATGAAGCTGAATAACGGTATGACTGTGCAGCCATACGCCAAAGCATCGTGGATTACCGAACATGCCGGTGACAGCCATGTGAGCGTTAACGACGTAAGTCTGGACAGCAAATTGCCAGGTTCGCGGGCCGAAATCGGTGGCGGGGCGATCCTGCAAACCGCCGAGAAGCACAAGTTCTTCATCGACGCGGAGTACACCAAAGGCGATGGTATCGAACAGCCTTATTCGGTGAACCTCGGCTACCGCTACGCTTGGTAAAAGCCTCTCCTGAAGGCAGTTTCAGATAAAGCGAACAGGACCCGGATCTTTGAATTCGGGTCTTGTTCGTTTGTATTTTTGTTGATGACAATCGGCAGGTTCATTTCGTTATTTCAAACAAGAAACGATTCCTTCCCAGAAAAGTAAGCGCACCTGAGGCAATTGGGGCAAATGACTAATATGCAATTGACGTTTTTGTTGGCCATTGGACGTTTAGACCACTTTCCGATAATGGCCGATAGCAGTCGCTCACAAGCGACTGCTCCCCACTCAGCCCCACACCCTCAAGCCTGATCCATCGCCGCCGCCACGCCCTGATCCTCACCGAGAAACCCACCACTCTGATGCTGCCAGAGCCGCGCATAAATACCGTTTCTGCTCAGCAACTCAGTGTGCGTCCCTTGCTCGATAATCCGCCCCTCATCCATGACAATCAGTCGATCCATCGCGGCAATCGTCGACAAGCGATGGGCAATAGCGATGACGGTCTTACCCTGCATCATTTCATCAAGGCTTTCCTGGATGGCGACTTCGACTTCCGAGTCCAGCGCGCTGGTGGCTTCGTCGAGCAGCAGGATCGGCGCGTTCTTCAGCATCACTCGGGCGATGGCGATGCGTTGGCGCTGGCCGCCGGAGAGTTTGATGCCGCGCTCGCAGACCAGAGTGTCGTAGCCGCTGTGGCCTTGCTTGTCGCTCAGTTGGCTGATGAAGCCGTCGGCCTGCGCATTGGCGGCGGCGCGGCGGATATCTTCGTCGGTGGCGTCCGGGCGGCCGTAGGCGATGTTGTCGCGAATCGAGCGGTGCAGCAGCGATGTGTCTTGGGTGACCATGCCGATGGCGCTGCGCAGACTGTCTTGCGTCACGTGCGCGATGTTCTGGCCGTCGATGCGGATTTCACCGCTGTCGACATCATAGAAGCGCAGCAGCAGATTGATCAGCGTCGATTTGCCCGCACCGGAGCGGCCGACCAGGCCGATTTTCTCGCCAGCGCGGATGCTCAGGCTCAAGTTGTCGAGGACCTGACGTTCGCCGTTGTAGTTGAAGTTCACCTTATCGAACGTCACCGCGCCGCCCGCCGGCACCAGCACGCCGGCGTTCGGCGCGTCCTGCACTTTGGGGCCACGGGTGAGGGTGGCCATGCCGTCCTGCACGGTGCCGATGTTTTCGAACAGCGACGTCATCTGCCACATGATCCAGTGCGACATGCCGTTGATGCGCAGCGCCATGGCGGTAATCGCCGCCACCGCGCCGGTGCCGACCTGACCCAGATGCCACAGCCACAGGGCATAGCCGCCGGCACCGATAATCAGCCCGACCACCAGCGCCTGATTGACGATCTCGAACTGGCTGACCAGACGCATCTGGCGGAACCCGGTGAGCTTGAAATCCTCCATCGCCGCGCGTGCGAAGTGCGCTTCACGCTTGGAGTGCGAGAACAGTTTTACCGTGGTGATGTTGGTGTAGGCGTCGGCAATGCGCCCGGTCATCGACGATCGCGCATCAGCCTGCTCCTGACCGACCTGACCCAGACGCGGCACAAAGTACACCATGGCCAGCCCGAACAACGCGACCCAGATAATGAACGGCAGCATCAGTTTCAGGGCAAAGCCGCCGGCCAGGGCGATGATCGCAATGAAGTAAACGCCGATGCCCGGTGCGATTTCGATGAGGGTGAACAACACTTCGCGCACGGCCAGTGCGGTCTGCATGACCTTGGTCGTGACCCGCCCGGAGAACTCATCGGAAAAGAACGAAAGGCTTTGCCGCAGCATCAGCCGATGGAAGTCCCAGCGCAGCCGCAACGGCAGATTGATCGCGAGGATCTGATGCTGAACCATGGTGCGCAGCGCCACCAGCCCGATGCTGATAAACAGCACAATACCGATGCCCCACAGCACACGACTTTCCTGCGCGTTGACTCCACCGCCGGCCTGCCACGTCGAGAGCAGATCGACGACCTGGCCGAGAAAGGAAAACAGCCAGGCTTCGTAGATCGACACGCCGGCACTGAGCAGCGCCAGCGCGAGGATATAACCGCGTGCACCGCGCGTGCAGGCCCACAGGAACCGCATCAGGCCGACGGGCGGGGGTGGTGCTTCGTCGGGCGGGAAGGGGTCGAGTCGTTGTTCAAACACGCGCAGCATTGTGGTCTCCGAAATCATCAGGGTCAGGGGATTCTGCCATTGAATGGCGGACTTGAGGGTTTGCATGTCACCGACTTGTCCCCATCGAGTGTCGTTGCCCGGGATCACTGCGGCGGAGAACCCCACGGATTCCGGGGGCATGCCGATCAGCTAAGCTGTCTGCTCAGACAACTTGAGCAGCGCACGATGCAGCGAACAAATCCGGTTTCGTGTTGGGAGTCGATGGACAAAGGAAATGTTTAATTTCTTTTTGACGTTTTTGTTCGTGTTGATCCCCACGGCGTCGCTTTCGCTCGACAGTTATCTTCGCTACCGAGTGGCAAAAAACCAACCGGTGAGCAAGGCGTGGAAGGGCTGCAATCATTTGCTCTCCATCCTGTTGCTCATGCAGTTGCTGGGTTTGGCGCTGTACTTTTTCTACATCGCCTGAGCGCGGCGGTTGTCGGCCTTCCAGGGAGAGGAAACCTATGCCTGAAAACCGACACCTATCGTTGTGCAAGCACTTCCCGCCTGACCTGCAACGCAAGCACAGCAAAGCCTTTGCCAGTGCCGCGCTCGGAAGCCGAATAGTTCTGATGCGCCGAGACATCCTCCCATTGGCTTACGAACTCTACGTGTAGATGATCACTGTCGGTGTCAATTTGAAACGCTATGAACCGTTCCGCTTGATCGAGGATCAAGCCATACAGGCGTGGCATTCCGGGAAAGTCGACTTCAAGATCAAGTACGACGGTTTCTGACCAATCAACACCTTGGCGCTCGCCGAAACGTGTCAAGGCCTCGGGAATATTGGTATCACGCCAGAATCGAGCGGTTTCCTTCAGGCGATGGGCAGTCACCGTATTCTGTTCCTGCACATTGAGTTGCCGCTTCTTGAGCAGACGATCTATTTCCATATTGCGCCCCCAGTATTGCTCACGCCCAAAAGCTCCCTTTTTGGATTCGTCGCTGATGCCAGCGTCCGGTGTAGCGACTAACGCGCCCCTGCGAACGTGGCGTCCATGGCCGAGCGGTCATAGTCAAGCAGGTATTGATTGTGCCGCTCGTATAGTTGCGAAAGCAGCGGTGCATTAGGGCCGACGACATCCATGCCTCTGTCGTCGTAGGGAAAAACCATGACCTGTTTCGGCAGATTGAACAGATACACATCACAGTGGGGATTGGGCTCAATAGCGCCAAAATCTTTAGTCAACGCGCACCAGAGAAATGCTTGAAGGCTTGTGATCGGCGCTTCGAACGCGATGTTGATCCAGTACTCAGGCTCTTCTTCGCAATACCATTCTTCGACATCTATCTCCTCGCTCCAGATTGAGCGTTCAGGAGGAATATCAATGCCGGCAGATCGAAATGCCCGAATCGCGGCCCGATGAGTAAAGCCATGGTTGCCTGAGTGAGTGCGCAGACACGCCACAAACGTTGCCGCGTCAGAAAAGATATCGCTGCAGATCGTTGTCGATTTTCGTAGGGCGGTCAGGAACTGCTCAATGATCCCACCCGTTTCGGAGAGCTCGAAGCGCAGACCTCCGGGGCAGGAATAGAAAAGAGGTCGGGCAAAGGCTTTGCCTTGAAAAGTCCTCTCGATTTCATCTCGTAGGTTCACGTTATCCCTTCGTATTCATTAGCCTGTCTCCTCAACCAAGGAGTTGCGGACAGATCTTACTTTAACCCCGACTCTAGAGCTAAGTCGGTGGACTCAATGAGACGGTGCCGCTGCTGGCGTTTGTGGCGAACCAACGGCCTCGACGCGCGCCGAAATCCATTTCCGGCTGTAGGCCAGCACGCCTTGAGCGATTGCCGTGGGGAAGTGAATGAAACCGTGAGGCGAGGAGGGCAGCATGTACATTTCGACCGGGGCCGCTTGCGCCCAACGTTTGGCGATGTCGAGTGTGTCGTCGCGTAGCGGATCGAGTTCACCGGCAAACAGCAGCGCGGGCGGGAGGCCGCTGAAGTCGCCGTACAGCGGAGACAGCGATGGCTGACGGCGCTGCTCGTCGGTCAGTTCGGGTGTGAGCAAGCGCAACGCCTCGACCATGCCGGGGCCGTCCAGCACCAGTGTGTCCGCAGGCGCGTTGCGTACGCTTGGCGTTCCGGTGAGGTCGTAGACGCCGTAATACAGCAGTGCGCCGTTGATACGTTGCAGTAAATCGGGCCATTGCTTCAGCGCCAACAAGGTCGCCGCCGCCAGATGGCCGCCCGCCGATTCACCGACCACCACCACGGGCAGACCGGCAAATTCGGCATCACTCAATACTCCGCGCGTAGCGTTGAGGCAGTCTTGCAGCAGACCCTCAATCGGCGTCGAAACCGCTAATCGATAGTCGACCGAAACCACAGTCACTTCGCAGGTCTCAACAATGGCCGCGTTGAAGTTGTCGTCCATCTGCGCATTGCCGATCACCCAGCCGCCACCGTGAAAATCCAGCACCACGCCTTTCGCCGGGCCTTTAGGGCGGATGATGCGCACCGGTACGTTATCAATCAGCTTACGCTCAGCGGTCAGGCCAAGCTTGCGCAACGCGCCCGAGCCGCCAATCTGACTCGCGCGCAACAGCGCTTGAATCAAGCGTGGCGTCAGGCGGTTGCGGATCTTGAACCGCGGCAGCCAGGCCAGCTTCCTGTTGAAGGCGCGCACCTGCGCCAACTCGCGCTCGCCCTGCGGCCATGGCGTTGCACTGCCCCGATTGGCACTGGTCATCAGCGGTTCTTGATCAGGATGGAAAAATTCAACGCCGCGGCAACGCACAGCCACGCCAGATAAGGAAACAGGATCAAGCCAGTGATCAGGTCCAGTTGTATCGCCAGCACCACCATCGCCGCGACCACCAGCCACAACACGGTGAGAATCACCATCGCCGCCAGCACCTGATGCGCGCCGAAGAACACCGGCGTCCACAGCGTGTTCAACGCAATCTGCGCCGCCCACAACGCCAGCACGGTCTGGCTGCCGGGGATCAGGCTCAAGCGGTAACCGGCCCAGGCCAGCAGCAGATAGATAATCGTCCAGGCCACCGGGAACGCCCAATTGGGCGGGGTGAAACCGGGTTTGTTCAGCCCTTCGTACCACGGCCCTGGTTTGAACATCACGCCGGTGGCTGCCGCCGCAGCGCAGGCCAGAAGAAAAATGAAAAAGGTCATCGCCAGTCCTTGGCTGAAATCAGCCGGTTGGGGGTTTAAGAAAGGGACGCCTCGGCAAGGAAAAAGTTTGCCATGAATTCCGGATTGGTCAGAGAGGCGATTCAATTTGAACTAAAAACTGACCGTCACGTCAGGATAATCAGTGCCTTTTCCTACTGACGTGGATGACATCATGTACACCTATCACATCAAATATCTATTCAACGGCGAGCCTCGGACTTTTCTGCTTGAACTCAAGGAGCAGCAGTTGGCCAAGCACGAGGCTGCGATGCATCTGCTGGAACTGCATCTGGGCGATGCGGAAAACGGCTTGATCATGCCTACAGCGGATTCAACGCCCGAGCAGATTCTTGAACATGCCGAGCGAGTAGGGATCACGCACATCAAGGTGGTCAGCCAGACCAATTGAAGCGTGAGGCAAATGTTGGCAAGGGCGGCGATTCATCGCATGCTGCGCGCACACTTCACTGTACGCCCGGAGGACACGTCTTGCCGACCCTGAGCCGCGCTGATCTTGCTTACGTTTTGCAAATTCTGGAGCAAGACACGATTCACGACTTGAGCCTTATTTGTCAGGCTGTGCAGATGAATCCTCGCGACCTGTTGAATCAAGTCGCGATTGCCATGGCCGATCAGTTCCTTAGCGGTGTACGCAACTTTCACGCATGCGACGAGGTGATGAATCTGTTGTTCAGCGATATCGTCAACCTCGGCATGGATGCCGAAATGCCCGAGCCGGCTTTTTCCATCTACCTCGCGTTTGATTCCGGAGAGCATTGGCACACCGGTGATAACAAGGAGGTCGTGCCGTGGGAAAAATGGACGCGACCTGAGCTCGTGCAGATTCTTGATCGGCTGGCGGGTGGCTTGTCCGGGGCTCGTCGATAGTTACACGCTTTCTAGCGCTGGATGGTCGACAAGCACGGTTGTCCGGTCTTGATAGAACTGTAAAAACTCACCCGCCGGCATCGCCTTGCCAAACAGCCAGCCCTGACCAAAATGCACGCCGTGATCGCGCAGGTAATCGCTCTGGGCTTCGGTCTCGATGCCTTCGGCGACTATTTGCAGACGCAGGCTCTTGGCCATTTCGATAATGTGGCCAGTCACTGATCCGGTGGCTGCATCCTGATCGATGTTGTCGACGAACGATTTGTCGATCTTCAGCACATCCAGCGGCAATTGCTGCAAATGCTGAAGACTCGAAAAACCCGTGCCGAAATCGTCAATGGCCGCCAGATAACCCAGCTCACGGGCGCGATTGACGGTGGTGCGGGCCGCATCAATCTCAACGAAGCCGCGCTCGGTGGCCTCCAGCCAGATCTGCTTTTGCTGCACGTTGGCGCGGCGTAACGCAGCGTCGAGTATTGGCAGGAAACGGCCACTGCTGACGTCCTTCGCCGCCAGGTTGATTGCCACGTGCAAGCCGCGCTCCTTGACCAGCAACGGGCCGAGGTCGCGCATCACATTGTCGATGACCTGATCGGTGATCGGCAGAATCAAACCACTGTGCTCGGCCAGTGGAATAAACGCATCGGGGCACACCCGCGAGCCGTCCGGATGCTGCCAGCGCACCAGTGCCTCCGCGCCGACGCAGGCACCGTCGCTGAGGCGGATGATCGGTTGATAGTGAACAACGAACTCGCGATTGCGCACCGCCAGTTGCAGTTCCGCCAGCGGCGACAGACGTTGCCGGGTGCGGCGCACGATCAGCAACACCAGCACACCTGCGAGCAAGCCACCGATCGGCAACAGCATCAATTCACGGCGGATCAGCCCTTGCATCAGCTCATGGCGCGACAGCGCGGCGATGGCGACCCAGTCGCCGCTGTGCACGAGGGTGTAGAGGTAGCCGTCGGCAAGGCCCGAGTGCGGGCCGGAATGTACGCGAGCAAGAAAGTGTTCCGCGCCCGGGCGCGAGGTGCTGACCAATTGCCCGGACGCGGTGCCGACCGCCAGGTGCAAATCCTCATCAAGCATCACCTGCAGAAACTGCTCGGGATCGACCAGCACGTTGAACGCCGCGTACTGCAGCGCCATCATCGGCTTGGCCGCAACGATGCGCGACTGCACACCGAGCGACACACGCACGCCATCCGCGGTGGTGAAGTCCTCGCGCCACGGCGCCGCATGCTGCCCGACCGGGCCCCAGGAACCGCAGGCATAAATCTCTTCTTCGACGTAACCGATCGACTTTACCGAGAGCGTGTTGATGGTCAACAGGCGCATCTCGTCGATGCTTTCCGGCGTGCACGGCGCGAGACGCGACCCAGCGATGGATTTCAGCGCGCCGGCCGCTTCACTGAAGGTGCCATGGGCACGGCTGGAGGCGACGGAAGCGAGGATTTCCAGACGTTGCTGAGCCGCTGCCAGATTCAACATCCAGGCGACGTAACCCATCAAAAGGACCGGAAGCAAGACACACGGAAGGCCCAGGAGAATGCTCCCCCAGACAATGCGTTTTTTGTTCATTTAGCGCCACCTTGGCCTCAAGGCCTGTGACGTGCGCACAGCACGGCTGTTTTCAGCCATTACAGATTACGGCTGCCGTGTAGGGTAAATACTGCTCCAGATCAACTTAACTGATTGCCCGGACTGTTTGGTTTCTCTGCGTTCTGTGAGCTGCGTGACCGGGCCTCATTACTGGCAAGCCAGCTTCCACAAGGACCGTGTTCAGAGTCTGTATCCCGCAAATCCGAGCTGTCTGTATCTATCGGCACAATTCCCTCGTTGATACCTTGCGCGCTTCGCGAACATCAACGAGGTAGCCATGGATCTCACCGCCATTCCTTTCGGTACCACCGATTGGTCAACCATTGAACCGGAGGCGCATGCCGGGGTAACCGGCACGGCTTGGTGGCGAACCTGCCAGTTTGGCGCAACGCGCGTGCGGATGGTCGAGTACAGTCCCGGCTACCTCGCTGATCATTGGTGCTGGCGCGGCCATATCCTCCTGTGCCTGGAAGGGCAGTTGCAGACCGAACTGGAGGATGGCCGCCAGTTCACATTGACTCCCGGTATGAGTTACCAGGTAGGCAACGACGCCGAAGGCCATCGATCCTTCACCGCTACTGGAGCGAAACTGTTCATCGTCGATTGAGTTTGCGCTGATGCCTTCAGGTCTTTTTCTGCTCGTGATGGGGGCTTTTCAGTCAACATCACCTCAGATGGCCGACCGCCATGGCGAACAGGTTCACTCCTGCAAGGGTTCTACGATGAGTTCGGCACTGCCATCACCATCGCTTTTGCATGATGATCGTATGTTCGGCACCGTGATATTCGTCTCGAACCCTGTCGAACCCAAGCGATCGATAAAAACCTTCAGCCGTGATCGAAGAGGGTACACGCAGCGTTGTGAAACCCTGGCCAACGGCAACCGAATGAAGTTTTTCCATCAGCCGCTTACCCAGCCCTTTTCCCTGGCAATCCGGCGCGACAAACACGCTGCGAACCACGTCCTGCTCAAGACTGGCGGTTGCCACGATGTGTTTATTCAAAGTCGCCACGTAAACCTGACGTTTGCCCAGCAAGCTGAGAATCGCCTGCGGCGAAAAGCTGCGCTGCACCTGCTCTATAACGTCTGGCGAATAGTCGCGCCCATTGGACACACGCAAAGTATTCACGATGAGCTCACTGATGTTCGCGGCATCTTCGCGTGTTGCCATTCGAATCAGATCTTCCATTTTCGTTAATTCCTGAGACTTTCTCTGCCGGTGGATGGACCAATCACGCACCCTACGGCCCGATCGCGCGGCCATTTTCGTTCAAAGCAAAACTGTCATATTCAGTATCACTTGCCTACCCATAGTGACCAGCCCAACGCTTAAACAATGAGGCTGCACCGTGTTTCAACGTCTTCTGTGTTCGCTGTCCGTACTGAGCCTGTCCATCGCCGCCGCCCACGCTGCCGAGTCTGTGCCGCTCGACACGCCGCGCCTGCAAGGCATCGACAACTTCCGCGACGTCGCCGGCATCACCACCGCGTACACCACGGCCCACGACGGCACGATGCGCAGCGGCGTGTTCTACCGCTCCAACGCGCTGACGCCGACGGCCAGCGATCTGGAGACCCTCAACAGCCTCGGCATCAAAGCCGTCTACGACCTGCGCACCCCCAGCGAAATCGCCGCGACCCCCGACACAATGCTGAGCGGTGCGACCTACCAGAACATCGACATCATCGGCAGCACCACGTCCGGCGCGAACATCACCAATATCTCCTTCAAAAGTGCCGCCGACGCCATCGCCATGATGGAGCAGACCAACCGCGCCTTCGTCAGCGACGCCGGCATGCGCGGCCAGTTCGGCAAACTGTTCAATGAACTCGCCAGCGTCGACGCCGCGCAACTGTTCCACTGCACCGCCGGCAAGGATCGCACTGGCTGGACCGCCGCCGTGTTGCAGAGCATCGCCGGCGTCGACAATGCGACCATCATGGCCAACTACCTCGCCACCAACGACTACACCGCCGCCCGTGTCGCCGCCACGCTGAAAGCGCTGCCGCCGAGCATGGCCGCGATCTACGAGCCGCTGCTCGGCGTGCAGGCCAGCTACCTGCAAGCCGGCCTCGACGAAGTCACCGCGCAATACGGCAGCATGGACAACTACCTCAAACAAGGCCTCGGCCTGTCGCAGGAAACCATCTATGTGCTGCGCGGCAAACTGGTCGAATACAACAGCCTGCCGGGGCAGGCCGGGCTGATCGGCAACGCCGCCGCCGGCGCCGAACTGCTCCGCCAATTGCAGAACACCAACCTGTCCGGCACCTACAGCGCCTACAACTACTACCTGCAATCCGCCATCGACGCCGGCACCCTTGGCGGTGTCGAATCGCAGGTCGGCGGCCAGGTGCACGCCGATGCCGCCAGCTACCTGCTGCGGCAAAACGCGATGATCGAACAAGCCGCCGCGCCATTCGCCAGCGGCACTGACCTCAAGGTCGGCCAATATCGCCTCTGGACCACCGCGCTCGCCGGCTACCTCGGCACCGACGGCTCGGCCCACGCCGACAGCAGCAACGAACACAGCCAAGGCCTGATGGTCGGCATCACCCAGCGCTTCAGCGAACAACTCAGCGCACGCGGCGGCTTCGGCTACAGCAAAGGCACGGTTGGCGGCGCGGGTGGCGAAGCCGACACCGACTTCACCTTCCTCAACGTCGGCGCCCGTTACGGCTTCACCAGCCTCGAACAAGGCTTGTTCCTCGATGCCAACGCCAGCGCCGGCTACGTCGACTACGACAGCAAACGCGACCTCGGCGGCGGCCTCGGCACCGCGAAAGGCGACACCCATGGCAACCTCACCGGCGCCACCGTCGCCCTCGGCTACCGCGCCCCGGTCAACGGCATGACCTTCGAGCCGAGCCTGGGCTTCCGAGTCAGCCACCTCGACCTCAACGGCTTCAAAGAGAAGGGCAGCGAACTGTCACTCGACGTCGACGACAACACCTCCACCCGCCGCAGCGCTGTCGCCAACCTCAACGTCGCCTTCGCCCCGGTGGCGATGGGCGCATGGCAACTGGTGCCGAGCGTGCAAGTGGGTTACGAACGCACACTGGGCGACAACCAGGTCGACAGCCAAAGCCACCTGCTGGGCCTCGACATCGAACAACGCGCCGCGTTTGATAATCGCGACCAGTTCAGCGGCGGCGTCAACCTCATGGCCAGCCTCGGCGCCCTCAGCCTCGGCGCAGAAGTCGGCGCCAATGGCGGTGGCGACAGCCACGGCTTCAACGGCGGCCTCAAGGCCAGTTACGCGTTCTAAAAAACAAAAAAACTGTAGGAGCGAGCCTGCTCGCGAAAGCGTCAGACCAGACAACATCAGTGTTGACTGGCCCACCGCCTTCGCGAGCAAGCTCGCTCCCACAATTAGCATTCCAGCTTAAGAACCGATCAATCCCGCCCGCGCAAATCCGCCGGACTCACCCCATATGCCCCCTGAAAATACCGACAAAACCGCCCCACATTACTAAACCCGAACCGCAACGCCACCTCCGTCACCGACCCCGAACCCCGCTGCTTCAACACCTCATAAGCCCGCTCCAGCCGTACCTGCCGCTGATACGCCACAATCGACATCCCGACAAACCGCCGAAACCCCTCCTGCAATGCGCGCTGACTCACATTGCTCAACCGCGCCAGATCCACACCACTCTACAACTGCCCCGGATGCGCCTTAATAAACTCCACCGCCAACTTCACATGCCGAGGCGCAACCATCGCCGTTGGCCGCCGCAATGCCTCGCTTTTGATCAACAGATCAAACTCCGTCCCCGTGCCCATATCAATCAACGCCTTGAGCCCCTGAAACGCTGCCAAATTCAGATCAACGCTGGGTTCAAAAACAATCTTCTGCAGAATCAGTTCATCCAACAGCGCCGACAGCCGCTCGGTGAGCTGATGGCGATTGATTGACATGCTTGATCATCAAAGAACCGCATTGAGCGGATGTCCGCCTTATCAATCGCCAAGCCAATGGCACACGCCGACGGACTCAGTGGCATGGTTGAAATGAACTTGTCACTGGCTTCGAGTCCCGAGGCGATATAAAGTAATGTCCACTTGATATCATGCGTGCAGGGAGCAACGATGAAGTATCTGATGAGGCTTTATTACAACACGGACGGATGGAAAAACCCCTCAGGTGTTGCGCAAGCGAAGGAGGTCAAAGGCTCTTACCCTCGTCAATTCGGTTTCGGGTACGGGGAATGGCTGCTCAGGGATGAGTGGGACTTTGATGGCTGGAGCGATACGTTCGTTCAGGAAGTAAACAAAAGCCGCAAGCGTTTGCTTAATCACGAGCAGCCCTTCGACTTACATCTTTTTAGTATTGAGCCAAAATCAAAGCGTCGATACGTTGGTGCGATTACAGAGGTCGAGTGCCTTTCTGATCAACAGGCGCAGGGCACGCTTGAGCTGTTTCAACGAAACGGCTGGTTCCAAACGATGTGTAACGAGATTGCCGAACTGGGCCACAACCTTGGAAACTTTGGACATGAAAGGTATGCGCCGATTATATTCAACATCCGATTTCGTCTGGACAACGTTACACTCTATGATGCTGGTGAATATTCGAAGTTAGGCGATCCAATCATTGAGCGATGTAAGCGTTATCAGCTTTACTCTGTGGTTGTACAAAGAGATCAAGCTCTAAGTACAAAGCGTAAACCAGCGGGCGCGGAATTCATTACCATTCCAAAAATCAAGTCGGCGACAAGAACGATCACTTATCAGCGCACGTACGAGCATGCAAGAGTTGAGGGGAACTTGCTTCGGCAACTCTGGAAAGTCTACTCTCCGAATATGGTTCTAGCTGAGCGTGAATATATCGATATAGTCGTCGAGAGTCAGGATTGTCTGATTCTGTATGAAATTAATTCTGATACTTCGCCGCGCTCTGTATTGTGGCATTCCATCGGGCAACTACTTGAATATGCTTGCCATGCTCTAGCATCAAAAAAGGCGATTAGATTGATTGCCGCGGGTCGACAGATTTTGTGTAGTGATGATGAGGAGTACCTAAGCTCGTTGCGGAGTGATTTTTCATTGCTGCTAAGTTACTTGCGTGTGTCTTTGGGTTGAGTTGTTTGGGTTGAGTTGTTTGGGTGAGTGGGTGGGCTATTAATTTCAGCCGCTTTTTCGAGTGTTGTTGAATTATTTTGAGAGTTAAGGGTGTTTATGTTGTCAATAGTTGTAGGGTCGCTTTTGGTTTTAAGTCTGGTTTTGTTGGGGTATGTTTTTTATTCTTCAGAGAAGAGTAAGGTTAGTAATACCCGAGAGCAATATGCGATTAAGTGTTTAACCGCAATTGTCGCGTTGGTGACGTTGTGCTTGACATCGATTTCCTCGAAACAAAGCATCCCTGATCAAATTGTTGGATTGATATCAAGGATCCTGGGGGCTCCCGTACCGGATACGCCGCCCGCGCCACTCAGCGAGCAAGTTTTGATGGTAATAGTAGTCGGTTTCGCAATTACTTTGATTTTTAAGTCCCACAGGAGTTGGCAGGGCGCAATTTCTGCTGATGAAGAAAACAAGCGTCGTATGAAACAGTCTACTGGCTTGATTTCTCAGGCGTTGGATGAAGTCGTACGTGTGGTGAAGGTTCAGCCCAGACGTAAGTTATATGAAAAGGAACGTCGAGTTGATCCCGTTGTTATTCCAGAAGAGCCAAACTTGGTTTGGCACGACCATGCCCGCGAACTGTTTGAGCTTTGGGCGCCTTCCGTTTCATTCGGTGCCGCTGGGCTAGGGGGCTGGCATCAGCGTGAAAAGGTGTGGTCTGGTCGAGATAAGGTCTTAAAAAAGGACATTTTTGTTTTATGTTTAATCGACTTTCCTAGTGATGGGCAGATAGATATATTTAAGACATTTGCCGCGAATTGCTCGGCGACGGCAGAGTTGTATCTTATTGTTCAATCGGTGCCAAGTGATTTCTTACTGATCGACGGGCGCGAAAGATATAATGGGTTAGTAGTGCTTTCTGAAAAATTCTTATATGAGCATATAGTTGATTTTTCTGATTATTTTAACGATGTGGTTAGAAGAGTCGAGAAGGACTGCTTTGCGGAATCAGATTTAACTATTCGAGATATTTACACGCCTTCTAGCTTGTCAAGTGATTCCGTTGGTAAGGATGTCATCGCAGACGATTTTGGAGGGTACTTGGCGGACTGGGCAAGGCGTCCTCCAGGAAAGCAGGTGGCCATCATGGGGGAGTACGGTCAGGGAAAGAGTACCGGGGCTTTGATGTATGTTTATCAATCCTATAAATCACAACTACAATCCTCCGCCGGAAGAGTTCCGATTTTACTAGAGTTACGCGGTAAAAGTCCGGCCAATTTGGCTCCTCCTGAGTTACTTGCTGCTTGGGCGCAGCAATATCAACTTCAAGCGGCAGCTCTTATGAAACTGCTGATTGCTGGTCGGCTTATTCTTATTTTTGAAGGTTTCGATGAGATGGCAAATATTGCTAGCGTAGAGGCGCGAGTTGCCCATTTCCGGTCCCTTTGGCAGTTCGCTTTCCAGAAAAGCAAAATAGTATTCACCGGGCGGCGAAATTTGTTTTTCGAAGATCGGGAGTTAAATGTTGTTTTTAAAGGGTCGCAGGAAAGTGTTTCCGGTCCCCTTTGCGATGTCTTACACTTGTGTGCTTTTGATGAGTCAAAGATTAAAGGAAGCCTCCGTTGGGTTGATGAAGTGACAGCAAATGAAATCTTGAGCGCTGCGCGATCAAGTAAGCAGATATTGGACATTGTGGCTAGACCTTCACTGCTTTATATCGTGGCAAAGCTTTGGGGTGAAATTCGGCCGTTGTTATTGCAGGGGAATATATCCTCCGCTCAAGTTATTGATAAATTCGTCATGCATAGTTATTCGCGGCAGCAGATGAAGGAGTCGCGTTTGGGATTTATGGTGTTAACCACCACTGAGCGCAGATATTTTCATGAGGGGCTGGCTGCTTATATGGCCTCTAGAGGTCGTACAAATCAAGTTGCACCATTAGATTTGCAGGCCGCGATTCAGCGCCTGTATAAGGCGTATCCTCACGATTGCCACATATCTGATAATGTGGTGTTAGAAACGGATCGTCCTCCCTTGAAGGAACGTTTTTTGCGAGATGAGGACGCAATAGAAGCAATTCTCACTGACGTCAGAACACATGGTATTTTAGTGAATGACTTAAGTCAGAGGGGCGCGTTTCGGTTTGCTCACAAGTCGTTTTATGAAATGTTGGCTGCCAAGGTTCAAGCTTATAGTACTCTCGATATCGAGAAGATGTTTTATCGTTCAATAAAGGAAGCAATGGATGGCGAAATTGAATTGGTGAGATCTAGCTCTCCCGAAATATTCGGTTTTTTCTCTGAGCTGTTTATTTTTCATTTGCGTCAGCGCTACTCTCATCGTGAAATTATTTTTTCCGCTTTCGACTTGCTTGTTGGTGCTAATAAGCCAATTGCATTTAGCCGGTGGTTTAGATTGATTCTTATCTCGGCTATGCATAATAGGTTGGTCAGAAGATGCGTGCTCGTCGGTACTATTTTGGGAATGTTGTTTTTGATATTTTCTTCGAGTGATTTTGGACGGTCCATATTAGGGCTCAGTCAGAGCAAAGCAGAATGGAAAGCTAGTTCTAGCGGTTTTTTCATCTTTTCGTCTTTGGTTTCAGGTTTGATTTTTGGATTCTTTTCTACCTCTGTTAGCACAAAGCTTGCTAGCAAAAGCAGGCTCTGGGTCGCAGTTCTGTTAGCTAGTGATACTTCATCTGGGTCAGAGGACAGTTTTGACGCGCTTCACAGAATTTTTGGTCGGCGAACTGCAGTTGATATAATTCTCAAAACGCTGGAGGAGTATCCACTGTCTCTAGCCTATATGACTAAGGCAACTGAGAGATAATTAGATTCTTAGGTGGAAATTCCCCTCATTATTAATAGTGAGAGGAGGCGGGCTGTTTTTCAATTAATTGGACACAGCCCGCCATAGATTGTTTTTCAAGCTGCTCAACAATTCATCCCCGTGCCCTAATTTCCGCAGGACTCACCCCATAAGCCCCCTGAAAATACCGACAAAACCGCCCCACATTGCTAAACCCAAACCGCAACGCCACCTCCGTCACCGACCCCGAACCCCGTCGCTTTAATACCTCATAAGCCCGCTCCAGCCGCACCTGCCGCTGATACCCCACAATCGACATCCCGACAAAATGCCGAAACCCCTCCTGCAACGCCCGCTGACTGACATGACTCAACCGCGCCAGATCCACGCCACTGACCAACTGCTCCGGATGCGCCTGAATAAACTCCACCGCCAACTTCACATGTCGCGGCGCAACCATCGCCGTAGGCCGCCGCAATGCCTCGGAATAGTTATGCGGCCACGCCTCCAACACCGCATCAATCAACATCTCGCGCAACCGCGATGGCATCAACGTCCCGCTATTGATCAGCAGATCAAACTCAGTGCCGGTGGCTAGATCGATCAACGCCTTGATCCCCTGAAACGCTGCCGAATTCAGATCCACACTCGGCTCAAAAACGATCTTCTGCAGAATCGGTTTATCCAACAGTGCCGATAACCGCTCAGTGAGCTGATGACGGTTGATCGACATCCCGTGATGCGCGTGGTCATCCAGAAAACGCATCGAACGGATATCCGCCTTATCAATCGCCAGCCCCACGTGCGACACACCAACGGATTCGGTGGCATGGTTGAAAACAATCTTGCCAGCAGTGGGAATGACGAATGTGATCTCGTCCTGTGGATCGGGGAAGGCAACGGTGAAATCACCGTGATAATGCATCCGCCGAAAACTCACCCCCTCATGTCGCCCATAAACCCCGCCAATAATGATGTTCGACGGCAGCGGCGGATTGTCCGCATAGCGATTACCAAACAACTTCGAAAAAAGTGCACCGAAGTCGTCCGAACGGAGGTTGTCGGAGCGCAGGATAATTTGCTGGCGAACAGGAGTCGGAAACACCTTGGCGGCACCTTCGGTTGGGGGCTCTAGGACAGGGGTGTAGGGTAGGGCGCCGAGGAGGTTAGCAGAGGAAATATGACCGGTTTGTGACAGCCGGAAACATGCCGTAACACCGCCGCGCCACGTTTAAGCAAAGGACACTCGGCAGCCAATCGCCGACATGGCAACCTGCTCGCCACTGTACTCAGCAAGCAAACACAGGCACCGCGCCAAGCCCCAGCCCCTGTTTGCCCAGCCCTGGAAGCCCAAAATCATCGGAGCGGCAATGCAAGCCAACACACAAATACTCCCCATCACCCTGACCCCGGAACTCGACTTCGACCAAAACGCCGCCAGCGCTTTCGGCGAATCGCTGACCCACGAATACACCCAAGCCACGCCATTCCCGCACATCGTCATCGACAACTTTCTGCAAGCAGACGTCATCGCCAGCATCCGCGAACACTTCCCGGTCGAACCGACCGACAACGAACAGACCTACGAGCGCGGCTACAAAGGCCAACTCAAACGCCAGATCAGCCCCAACGCCTGCAGCCCGTACCTGAAGAACGTGTTCAACACCTTCAACTCCGCCCCGATGCTCGAATTCCTAGAAAAACTCACCGGCATCCAAGGCCTGATTCCTGACCCTTATTTCGCCGGCGGCGGCCTGCACGAAACCAAAACCGGCGGCTTCCTCGGCGTGCATTCGGATTTTCGGCTGAACAAAAAGCTCAATGTTGAGCGGCGGTTGAACGTGATCATTTACCTGACCGAGGACTGGCAGGAGGCGTATGGCGGCAACCTGGAGCTTTGGGATGTGGGGATGAAGAAGTGCCTGAAGAAGGTGCTGCCGATTTATAACCGGTGTGTGATTTTTAATACGGATAAGGACAGCAATCACGGGCATCCGGAGCCGTTGACTACGCCGGAGCACATCACTCGGCGGTCGATTGCGCTTTATTACTACACGGCGAGTGCGGTGGGTGGGGAGCCGGGGCAGAGGAATAAAACGCACTATAAGCCGCGGCCGAAGGATCGATGGAGTTTGAGGTATTACGTGAATAAGGTGTTAAAGAAGAAGGAGTGAAGAGGCAGGGCGGGTGACAGGTTTGTGACGGACGGACAATAGATTTGACTAGAGTGACCAGGCGAATTGTTCGGCTAAATACGAGCTGACAATGCGATGTGTCTATGGCTTCAAGTCTCGATGCGCTATACAGTGATGCCTAATTGATATCATATGTGCAAGGAGCAGCGATGAAGTATCTGACGAGGCTTTGTTACAACACGGACGGATGGAAAAAACCCTCAGGCGTTGCGCAAGCGAAGGAGGTCAAAGGGTCTTACACACGCCAATTCGGGTTCGGACACGAGGAATGGCTGTTCAGGGATGAGTGGACCGTTGACGGTTGGCGCTACGCGTTTGTTCAGGGTGTAAACAAAAGTCGCAAGCGATTGCTGAAAAACGCGCAGCCTTTTGACTTACACCTTTTTAGTATTGAACCAAAGTCGAAGCGTCGATACGTAGGTGAGATTACAGAGGTCGAGTGCCTTTCTGATCAGCAGGCGCAGGGCACGCTTGAGTTGTTTCAAAGAAACGGCTGGTTCCAAACGATGTGTGATGAGATCGCGGAGCTTGGTCATGAACCAGGAAACTTGGGACATGAAAAGTATGCACCGTTTGTATTTAACATCAGATTTCGTCTGGACAACGTCACCCTCTATGATGCTGATGAGTATTCGAAGTCAGGCGATCCGATCATAGATCGATGTAAGCGTTATCAGCTTTACTCGGTGGTTGTACACGGCGATCAAGTTCCAGTCACAAGGCGTAAACCTGCGGGCAAGGATTTCATCACCATTCCAAAAATCACGTCCACGACAAGAACGATTACCTATCAACGCACGTTTGAGCATGCAAGGATGCAGGAGAAGCTGCTTCAGCAACTCAGGGGCATTTATCCTCATGAGATGGTTCGGGCTGAGCGCGAATATATTGATGTCGCTGTAGAGACCGAGGATTCACTCATACTCTATGAGATCAAGTCGGACATTTTGCCGCGCTCGGTTCTTCGGCACTCCATTGGGCAACTGCTTGAGTATGCCTACCACGCCAAAGTACGAAAGAAAGATATAAAACTGGTTGCCGTTGGTCGGCAGCCTTTGGATGTAGAAGATACTGAGTACCTTGATTTGCTTAAAGAAAGGTTTGTTTTGCCGCTAAGTTACCTTTGCGTGCCATTAGATTGAAAATGTTGTTTCTTTGATGGCGCTAAAAGTAGCGCTTTTATAGGTTGAACAGGGTCGTGGACATCCTGTGATAATGAGGGTTGTATAAAAATGGGTAATGCAACTTTTTTGAATGGGGATGGGGCAGGTTCGCCACCTTCTATGGCTGAATGCATTTATCAACTGGAAAATACTTCAGTTGTTTTTCTGAGTGCCTGGAAAAGAACACCGAAGGATTTTCAGCGTGCCGCACGTGCAAGTCAGGAGGCAATGCAGTATTTAGATCATGTTGTTAACCAGATCATGAGGGCCAGAGACCAAATGCAGTCTGATGGCTGCTACACCGGATCCGCGCTAGAAGCTCAACTAAATATTCCAAGAGCATTGTCTGCTTCACCTGTAACCCGTGTGCAGCAAGATGATCTATCTGCCTTGGGTCCGGGTAATGGAGTGCTGCCATTTTTAGGGAGTGCACTGTCTTTAGAGAAGTTGCTTAATAAGATCAAGCATCGAAGGCTTACTTCGGCCAACTTTAGGATTGGGGGCTCTGGTGAGCACGTTTTTATAGTGGGAGTCGATAAGCCGAATCGCGATCCTGACTCTATCGTTGAATTTGTAGTGGGTGATTTTTGTAAACATTGCAGTGATGTGGCTGAAATTATCTAATTATTTCTTTTGTTTGGTTTCGATTTACTTCGGGCCTGTCACAGGATGCTGCGACTAATTGCAGCAAAAAGGAGACGGATTTATTTTCTGTCTTGGTGGGCTTGTCTGATCGACCTCCATGACGGCATCCCGACCGTCATGGAGGAATTTTCGTTACTCCGTCGGCACTACGTTATCCAACGCCCGATTCACCGCCAACTCCCCAAGCATTACCACCTGCGCAATGCCTTGCAGTGTCTTGCGCGCCGGTCCGTGAACCAGACTGATCACATCCCCAAGCATCACCGAAGCCGAGCCGAGTGATTCGCTAGCATTCACCAGCAGTTCTTCAGTCTTGGTTTTTGGATTGGCGATAAACATCGTGTTGGTTTGGTACGGGGTGCTCATTATTGCTGGTGCGGGACCTAGGTAATGGGAGAGGGCGCGATCGACGGCTTCGTTGAATTTCTTTGCGTCTGGGGATTCGTCGCCCGAGATCGGATCGATTTCTGGCGGATTTGGTGTGACTTTGAACATGATGTAACTCCCTTGTGTCGCTTAAAAAGGAGCCATCACCCTCTCGCTACCAAACGGTGGGTGGCGGCCATGCACAGGTTGGTAGACCGGGACACAAGGAAAACCGGCGCGCTCGAAAGCGCCCTGCGCATGACCACCATAAAAGCCAGGCGAAAACTTTCGCCAATAGTGAAATTGCGCACCTTGTATACACGGGCTACCAAACCCGATCACTGCTATTCAGTGACCGAACCACAATAGAACCCGCATCCAAGGCGCACAAGCCGGCGGATTCTGGCGTAGTCGTAGGCAACGGCGCAAGGCGTTGTAGCCTGTTGGAAGTATTTCGGAACGCTTTTAAACGGGGTGTTGAGATGGGCCGTTTTCTGAAGCTTAAGCCCCTCGAAAACGTTCGAACCAGCCGTTGAGCCAGCACGAAAGTTTGGAGGTTAAGTCGATTTTTCCGGCGTGGCAGTAGAAGCCTTGGTTACTGTTTTCTTGAATCATCAGGTCGCCAGCGAAATCAGCATGTCAATCACATTAATCGGCACATAAACCAACGTAATCCCCGCATACGCTTTACGCGACCGAGCCAAAAACGCGCCAATCGGCAACACAATCATGATCACATCCAGCAACCCCCAAAGCGCCACCGGCGATGCCTCAAACAACGTGACATTGACGATCAGTCCCAGGCACAGATACGTGGACAGCGACAGCAATGCATAGCGCCCATCCTGTTCGAAATACACGCGCAACCCGTGCTGCTCATCCTCACTGCGGCTCGGCAGCAACAACGCCGCGGTGACAAACAGCGACAGCGTCAGCATCACCAGCAGTAGAAATTCGAGAAACGAGAAGCTCTGTTTCACCGCCGACAGTGCGTTGACCGCCCACCAGAATTGCAGCTGCATGGTAAACAGCATCACCGCCCAGACCAGTGCTACCCAATCTGGCTTGGCGACGCGGCGGATGCGGAATACCGTTAATGTGCCGAGCAGTAGGCGGGTGACGGAGAGCCCGAGGATCATCGAGAGAACGGTGGCGACGATTGGGAAGTTGTTCATCTTGCCTCTCGTGAACTCGGTTCTGGCTGTAAGGGTGTTTTGGGCAGGCTAGGTGGGGCGGGTAGGACCGTCAAACGTGGCCGTGCGGTTGGGTTGGCAGAAAACGGCTTTAGAGCCTTACGCGGAGGTAATGGATTAGGATGCCCGCAGGCTGGAATGGATCTTCTCGACTAAGGATGTGTGGTTATGGAATCTGCTTTTTCGCAAGTCACCGAGCGTTTGAACAACCGCCGGTTTTCCGTGGCGAACAATGCTCAGGGGTTGTCCGATGCGCGCACGGTGTTTGAATACTTCGTCGAAGGCGAGGCGGTTTGGGGGACTTATGCGGGTGGGCATATTCGCATGGGCAACCAGGTTGGGCGGGTAACCGGGCCGGACAGTATCGAGCTGCTTTATCAGTGCATCACCACGGATGGCGAGATCCGCGCGGGTTGGTCGCGGGGTGTGGTGGGGGTTGATGAGGCGGGGCGGACGACGTTGCGGTTTGTGTGGGGTTGGTTGTCGGGGGCCGAGGGTGGCGGGGAGTCGAGTTATGTTGAGGTGGTCGCTTAGCGATGGGGCATCTTGTGAATATCGCGTGCAGCTCGGCACTAATCTTTCAACGCAAGGATGGCTATGTCTGTAGATCTTGATGAGTTGCTGGAACGTGTCACCGATGAGCAATCGTTCATCGATTTCGTCGCGGCGCTGGGTGCTGATTTCTCCCGTGAGCGGGCACTGGAGAAGGCGACACCATCGTCTGCTTATCAGGCGGGTGCGTTAGGCTGGGAAAATGGATCGGTCGATACGTTTCTTGATGCTGCGGCTGCTTGGGCGACGGCTACTTCGAGGAATGCTCAGGCGGATGCTGCCGTTTCTAATGTCTGGCAACGGTGCGCGGAGATTTTGTTGGCTGGGAAGTTTTACGAGTGAGGCTCGCAGATCATCCGCTTTAGGCCTGCATTTTTTTGATAAGAAAACGCCCAAGGGTTTGGCGTGTCCTGGATGGTTAGGACCGCTTACTGCCTTGGGCGAGATGGGCGCAGATTAGGTGGTTGCAATGTAGACGTCAACTCTTCGCCATCACATCCCACGTGCGCATCACCTGCGTAATCGCCGCATCAATGCTCTCAATCGGCGTGTCATCCCGAGCGAGGATGGAAATCCCCTGCAGAAAGCTGTCGAACACCGTCGCCATGGCGGCTGCGTTCGTGTCATCGGCTAACAGCCCTTCACTCACACCACGCTCGACACACGCCACAATCCCGGCGCGGGTTCGGGCGCGGGAGTGGGTGAGGGCTTGAGCGACGTGGGCGTTTTCCGGGCTGGGTGCGCTCATGACGCCGAGGGTGACCATGCAGCCTTTCGGGTGGCCGTCGTCACACTGCATGCGCGCTGACTGGCGCAGGGCGGTTTCGATGGCTTGGCGTGGTGGCAGACTTTCGTCCCACAGGCATTCGGTGACTTGGGCGAAGGTCGTCAGGTAGCGCTGCACGCATTCGTCGAACAGGGCTTCTTTGGAGCCGAACGCGGCGTAGAAGCTCGGCGCGGAAATGCCGCCGCCCAGTTCAGCCTTCAACAGTGAAAGGGACGTCGAATCGTAGCCGTGTTGCCAGAACAATTGCATGGCCTGGTCGACGGCGTCGTCGCGATCGAATGCGCGGGGGCGGCCGGTTCTGGCCATAGCTAAAACTCCTCGGAAAGTGATTTGGATACTAGTCGATACATAAGTCGTTGACAACGTGCCTCGGCTGCCGCCAGTATTTTATATCGATCGGTATGCAAGTCTGATTTTCCAAACTCAAGGAGTTTCCCGTGACACCCTCAATGACTCTAACGGCTGCGCCCAAACGCCTGCCCATCGGCGCGCTGTTGGCGCTGGCCATGACCGGTTTTATCTGCATCGTTACCGAAACCTTGCCCGCCGGACTGTTGCCGCTGATCAGCGATGGTCTGGCGATTTCGCCTTCCATGGCCGGGCAGATGGTCACCGCGTACGCGCTGGGCTCGGTGCTGGCGGTGATCCCGATGACCATCGCCACGCGCGGCTGGCGTCGGCGCAATGTGTTGTTGCTGACGATTGTTGGTTTTCTGTTGTTCAACTCGATTACGGCGTTGTCGTCGCACTATGGCGTGACGCTGGTAGCGCGCTTCTTTGCGGGGGTGGCGGCAGGGTTGGCGTGGAGTCTGTTGGCTGGTTATGCGCGACGCATGGTCGAACCCGATCAACAAGGCAAAGCGTTGGCGCTGGCCATGGTCGGTACGCCGATTGCCTTGTCACTGGGCGTGCCGCTCGGCACTTGGCTGGGTGGCCTCGTCGGGTGGCGCACGACGTTTGGGCTGATGTCGGCCCTGACCTTGATGCTGATCGTTTGGGTGTTGGTGAAGGTGCCGGATTATCCGCCGCAGCCTGCGCATCAGCGTTTGTCGTTGCGCCGCGTGTTGACCACGCCGGGTGTGCGGCCGGTGCTGGCGGTGGTGATCAGCTGGATGCTGGCGCACAACATTCTCTACACCTACATCGCGCCGTTTGTGGCTCCGGCGGGGCTGGCGGATCGCGTGGATCTGGTGTTGTTGGTGTTTGGTCTCGCGGCGTTGGCGGGGATCTGGCTGACGGCGAAACTGGTTGAGCCGCTGTTGCGCAAGACCGTTCTGGTGAGTCTGGCCACGTTTGCACTGGTGTGCGTAGGGTTCGGCTTTTACGGACGGGTGCCGGAGGTGATTTATCTGGGCGTGTTGGTGTGGGGATTGAGTTTTGGCGGTGCGGCGACGCTGTTGCAGACAGCGCTGGCAGATGCCGCCGGTGATGGCGCCGATGTCGCGCTGTCGTTGAATGTGGTGGCGTGGAACAGCGCGATTGCCGGTAGCGGAGTGGTCGGCGGGGTGTTGCTGGATCGATGGGGCGTTGCCTCGTTTCCCTGGGCGATGGTGGTGTTGGTGAGTGTGGGGTTTGCCATTGCGTTCGCCGCAAGGGGGCACGGATTCAGGTCGGGGCCGCGTGGGGCGGGAGCGGCGGCGGTTGTCGGGCAATGATGTCCGGACGTGTTGGGCGGAGGTGACGCGGAAAGGCTGGCAAGCCCTATCCGTTACTCGGCGCCCCCGGCTTTCATCAGCCTGTACAAATCCTCCAGCGCGCCGCGAAACTGTGCCTGGGAAAAACTGGCCGGGCGGCTATCGGCGTCCCACCGCGTGCTGATGCCGACTTCCAGGCCGCTGGAAACGCTCAAACCAAACCGACGCCAGTGCAAAGTGTCGCCATCGATCACCTGTTCGGTCATCAGCACAAAGCAATCGAAGTTCATGTCATCGCTGCAGACCAGCAGCGGTACAAGCGTGGACGAACCGTGTTCTGCAGGCGCGAAACGGCGTTGGGCGAGGGCGTCTTCTTCCTCGTCCAGCAACCACATCAACGACAAACCATTCAAGTCGAGGTCGGGATATTCGAGATGCTCGTTGAGCCATTGCTCGATGGGGATGCCGTCGATAAACAGCCAGGCGCAGGCGCTACGGTTGCATTTCGCCTGGTGATAATCGGCGTGGATACGGTGGAGCATTGGAGAGTCCATGATCAATAGAGGATTGGCGGGTGAATCAGTGCGAAAATGCCCACGCCCGACTGAACCACCGAACAGGTTATCGCCAGCCTTGAGGGATACTGAAGGCCGACTTGCACCAGGCGTATTTAAACGCTGTTGAACCTAGGCCGCTGGATAGCTGAACGGCTCCAGAAAAATCTGTGGATCCACCCACAACCTCAGGCCAAAGGGAATGACTGAGTAACCGTCATATCGCCCGGTGAAGGTGTTCGACGCGGCGAATTCAACAAATTTCCCGCGTTTATCGTCAATCACACGGATACCGGGGCAGCCCAGCATTGTGTATTTGATAATGGGGTTGGGTAATGATCTTTCCCAGACCTGAATCTCTACATCCGAATCGTATTGCCAGATCGTCAGCTTCAGGCTGATAGAACCCTGTTCGATCAAGTATTGATGGGATGTTCCATGCCCGTCCTGATCGGGAATCACGCCTAGCGCAGCAATAAGGTCAAAAGGGTCCCATGTGAGCAGCGGCATAGCGTTTCCTTGGTCTGGAATCTGCGTTTATGGTACTCATCACTGACCTGTAAAAGTACACTCGCGTACTACTTCCGAGAGGAGCCACAACCCATGACCACTCAAACCGAAACCGCCATCCTCGCCGGCGGCTGCTTCTGGGGCATGCAGGATCTGCTGCGGCGCTATCCCGGCGTGTTGCAGACTCGCGTCGGTTACAGCGGCGGCGACGTGCCGAACGCTACTTATCGCAATCATGGTGACCACGCCGAAGCTATCGAAATCGTTTTCGATCCTGCGGTGATCAGCTATCGGCAGATCCTCGAGTTCTTCTTCCAGATCCACGACCCGAGCACAGCCAACCGGCAGGGCAATGACCTCGGGCGCAGCTATCGTTCGGCGATTTACTACCTCAGCGAAGCGCAACGCGACATTGCCGAAGACACCGCGGCCGACGTCGACGCCTCAAAACTGTGGCCAGGTCGCGTGGTGACCGAAATCGAACCGGCGGGGCCGTTCTGGGAAGCGGAGCCGGAGCATCAGGATTACCTTGAGCGTATTCCGAATGGCTACACCTGCCATTTCATTCGTTCGAACTGGAAATTGCCGAAGCGCGGGTGAGAGGTGTACGCCGCTCATTCAGCGCCAGCGCATAAGCACTGAACATATCCGCCAGCCCGTCGGCGCATATCGTGATTTCTTCCTCGGTACGCGGGCTGGCGGAAAAATCCTTTCCGACCGAACTCAGCGTGGTCAAGATCAGATCGCACGCTGCTGTACGGATCTGCTCACCGACCTCGGGCAGCAATTCTTCCGTGAACGTGGCGAAAATCTGCCGCCCGGCCGCGCGCACTTGTTGGGCCTCAGGAGCGTTGCGGTAGAGCGGAGCAGCGTCGTTCAGTGCGCCGCGCATCTGCGCTTCGTCGCACTCTGAACGAATGAATGCCTGCACCAGCGTGCGCAGGCGAGTGAGTGGCGGCTGCTCAAAGTCTTGCAGAATCCGCTGCAACATCTGCGTGGTGTGCAGCCACTCATCGCTCTGCAAGCGGAACAGGATTGCCGCTTTGTTGGAGAAGTCCTGATGCTGCGACTCGTGTGATGGTAAAACGGGTCGAAGCAGTCTCTTTTCATTACAGGTTCTTAATTGCAACTATTCACTAGTTTCCAAGTTTTGAATCCCTGATAACTCACCTCTGCAAAATAATGGCGCCATATTTTTGATCAGTGACGCCGTAGCAGAGTTTTCATTGCATTACATACAACATTGCATAAAGAAATATGCGGTGCTGGTAGCAGTCTCAGAAAACACGTCTATATTGGTTTTTAGGGCAACGCGAAGTGCGTGGAGCCCCTGTAACCTTTCACCAAGCAAGGATGCTCGATGCTCAATAGTCGGAACACAAAGTTCGCTCCAGGAAGAGGGTGGTTCATTGCGATCGTCACACTCCTATTGGCAATGGCGACGCTATCGGGCTGCAGCGTTATTAATGTTTATGACGAGGGCACATTGGTTCAAAAGTATTACGGGTTACCCATTTACACCATCGATTCGACCCAAGCGCAAAAAACTCTTTTCTTGGAAAGCCGCGGTGTCGGAATTATTAGTGGCCCGACCGGGTTATCTATCGGCTACAACAGAGAGACCTTCCTAAGCCTGCCCACCAGTAAATGCGTAGCGGTTTTCATCAATACCAGTGCCGAAGCTGCCAACACATTAAGAGCGACTCTTGAATCCGCCGGGGTCGATGTCAATACCCTGTGCATCTATCCCGCCCAAGGAGCCTTCCATGAATAAATACATTCTGACCACAACTCTTCTGATCGGTGGATGTTCACCGTTGCAGCAAGCACCTCTGGTGTATACCTCTAAACAAGTACTGGGCATTGATATTTCAGCGCCTACGACTGAATCAACGGGTTTTAGCATGAACCTTGGCTTCAAGAACATCGATGCCGCGTATGTCCCATTGGCTGTGTCGAAGGAGACCGAAGGTGTTATTACGCCAATAAAAGAAATTTATGCAACGTATGGCGAGGGACCTCAAGCTGAACGGGCTGCTGCAACCCCGGAGCAACAACAGGCAGTAGCGAAGCTGACAAAAGACCTTGTCGTAAAAGAACAACAGGTGAGTTTGCTGAAGTCGGCGAGAACCCAGCTTATCGAGCACAAAACACTAATTGACAATAAAACTTCTCTTGACTCAAAGCCGCTGTCTAAAAAGTTGTCCGAACTGTTAATTTTACCCCCAGACATAGAAACCAAACTTGAGTCCAAGCAAGTACTCACTCCAACGCAAGTGAAGGAAACTGTCGGCAGCGTGACCGAAGGTATCAATAAGAAAGAAGTCGAAGCGGGCGAAACGAAAAAAGAGATCGCTCAAGTACTGAGCATCAGCAAGCGTGACGCGATGTCGGTGTTCGGCAGCTTTGATTCAGGGCTAAAAAGCGAAGGGACATCTGGTGTTTCGCATCAATTGGGGAAAATGTTTTCCACCGGAGTCGCCGCTCAAAACCTGACGCAGGGACTTCAGCGTTATGCCGTGTTGGAGCAGTGCCTGAACCTGATCAAAAGTACTGCGGACGCAGCACAGAAAAAAGATCTGATTGCAATGTGCAGTCGTTCGACCGGTGCCGCCAACCCAATTGCGGAACCTTAGCGGCTAACGATTTGCTTTCGACTCAAGTCGATTGAGGAAGGAGCTTCTATGCGAAGTATCGTGACTGCGGTTGCTTTACTGATCTGTACGAATCTGGGGGCCTTCGAGATTCGCCCGGAAAGCCTTGATGGTGGGGCCTATGATCCTCTGTCGAGCGTGTCCAACATCTACTTCTACTCCAACAATCTGGCGAACCGCTGCCTAAAGGACAAAAACTATGTGAGAGATGGCAAAGGTCAGCCCATCCACGAGGCCATCATCAGGATCGCTTATCTGAAGGCTTACGGTTCAACGATAAAAGAGCAGACTTGGCTTTCACCTCTACTGGGGGGCGTGGAGTGGAATGACGATCCTGAAGAACTGCTTCGCAAAGCGTTTTATTACGGTGGCTGGCGGAACGCCTTGGAGTTCAGACGCAAGATTGCTCTGGAGGAAAAAGGCACCACCATCATGAACCGGTCGCACTACGGAGATTTGCAGTTCTTGCACGCGATGTTGCCAAGTGATGCCGACCAGACCATAGCCTTGCAGCGACTTCGCAGATGGTTGGAGTACACCTACCGAGTGGCAATCGGCGAAGTGCCTTACAACACTCTGCGAAGAAGCACTCCTTACAATGAGTTCTTTGCAAAAGTCGGATGCCCCTCGCCGGGTGGGAGGTGCACAGTTCTGGATCTTTACGATATGAAGCTGCACTTTCGAGTCAAGAATGGAAAACCGGCAAGCCCGGCCATGCTTCAGTTGACTCTGCAGGAGCTAGCGACTGGCGCTATCGCCCATTTGATTCAGGACAGTTACAGTGCCGGGCACACACGACGGATCGGAGGCACCGGAAAATTGATGGAAATGTACCGGTACGATGATAAGAACCGTGCGCAGCACTGCATGTTCGATGGAGGTTACGAGATGAACAAAGCCAATATCGAGAAAGCCATCCAGGAAACATCAAACTTCATGAACATGATCAAATCCGGTAGGAAGTGGGAGCAGGCAGAACCTTTCTTCGAGGACATCCTTTCGATCTGACGAGGTAGCCACTAAAGATTGAGAACCGTGCATCCAAGCTGCTTCAGTTCTCATGACACCGCCATGACAAGCAAGCCCGATCGCACGGGCTTGCACTGCTAAAACCGAACGTGATCAGGCACTCCCAAATCCCAGAAAAGAACGCAGTTTATTGCCCCACTTGCGCTCATAGAACGGCGTGGTCTCCCTGAGAAAGTAATCACTCAGGCCCGCTTCACCTTGGGACACCCGGCATAAATCAACCGGCTCGCCCTGTGGCGCGGTATCCCCGGCAACATTGCCCGCCTCACGCATAACCCGCTCAATATCACCGTCCGCCTCAATGCCCACGATCAAGTGCGGTTTTTCGTCCACCGAGGTGTCATGCATCAATGCCAGAAACGCGCGCTTCACATTGGAATGTTTGGCAAGTAGTTGCGTGAGCGAGTGGACCATTTGGGATGGGTATTCGGTGGGCTGGCCGAGCAACACGTTGGTTTCTTTCTCGACCGTGCGTTCCGTGGCGGTCTGGCCAACGGCATCGGCGAGCAAATTGTGCACCTCTTGCGGGAAAAACTCTTTGCCGTACGGCGACTTCGGATTCAGGCAGAGCAGGGCGCCGAGTGTGATTTCGAACAACGATCGGGCGGGTATCTCGAGGTAGGACTGCTCGCTGTCGATGGACTGTTGCAGTGTTTGCAGTGACGAGAAAAACGGGATGACCGGGGTGCCGTCCGGTTTTTGCCAATGGGCGATGCTGATGTTGCTGCCGGCTTCGAGATTGACGTGGCCGTCTGCCCCTCCGGCGGTGCCGAGAATGTAAACCTTCGAATTCAACAGGGTGTTGAAAAACTCCGGACGATGTGCCGGTTCGTCAGCGGCCCGTTTGAGGCTTTTTTCCAGCAGGTTTTCTGGTTGGGTATCCATGGTCTTCATCCGTGACTCGTTCTGAAACAGGGCATAGAACAGTTACATCGACGCGTGTTCGGCTGACGCCTTT
Organism: Pseudomonas sp. Irchel s3h9; assembly: GCF_900187475.1. NCBI lineage: Bacteria > Pseudomonadati > Pseudomonadota > Gammaproteobacteria > Pseudomonadales > Pseudomonadaceae > Pseudomonas > Pseudomonas sp. Irchel s3h9. The sequence continues at coordinate 157,727 of NZ_FYDH01000012.1, forward strand.
GCGGGCAAACCTGTTGCCACAGGTTTGTGTATAGATCACAAAATTCAGGTACAGCGCAAATCACTGTGGGAGCTTGCCTACAAGCGATGGCGGTGGGTCAGCTAGCTTCTTCGCAACAGATACGCCGCCATCGCCAGCAGGCTGGCTCCCACAGGGTTAGGTGTCAGAGCAAACTCCACGACACCCCGACATAAACCCCCATCCCTTCACCCGGCGTAGACCGCGCGGCATCCAGTCCTTTGTCGTCATACCCCGGCGTGACCGTGGCCGCGTAGTGCTTGTTGGTCAGGTTGCGCATATCCACCCATGTCTGCCAGTCACCCTTCGGCGCGTTGTAGCCCAGCGTCGCGCCAAACAATGCGTAAGGATCGGCGTAGTAGCTGTTGGCGTAATCCACCGCCACTTTGGATACCAGTTGCGTATTCACTGCCGCAAAGAATCCCTGAGGCCAGTCGTAACGCAGCTCACCCTGGTAGTAATGCATCGGCAGGCCGGGGAGGCGGTTGTCGCCGAAGCGATCGTCATCGCGATAATGGAAATCGCTGAAGGTATACGCCTGACGCAAACTCAGCTGACGGCCATCGGCCGCCGACCAGAGTTTGCTGTTCAGGCTCGCTTCAACGCCTTGGTGCACCGTGGGGCTGGCGTTCAACTCATAAGGTGTAACGGCGTTGGCATCCGGCAACACCGACAACAATTCATGCCGCACCTGCGCGTAATACCACGCCAGACTCCATTCGCCGACGGCGCTGTCGCCACGGCCACCCAGCTCCAGTGTGGTCGCGGTCTGGTTTTGCAGTTTGATCGGGTCTTTTTGCGTGCCGGTCGCCGGGCCGTTGCCGGGCGCAAAGCGCACGTTGGAGCTGTAGATCAGCGACCACGGATGCGGCGCTTCAACCGAGCGGCTGAGGTTGCCGAACACTTGCAGATCCGGGGTGATCTGGTAGCGCAGGCCGAGGCGTGGCGCGTAATCCCAGTCGTTCATGCTGGTTTTGCCGCCGCTCTGCGGATAGGTCACGGCGCTTTCGCGGCGGGTGTAAATGGCGGCGAGGCCGGTGGTCAGCCACAGGTCGTCGGCGATTTCCAGGTCGTTGCCAAAATGCAGAACGGTGTCCGAGCCCTGATAGGTGAAGTTGCGCATGCGCGTGCCCGGCACGTAGCTTGCGGTGTTGCTGGTGGGGATGCGCACGTACTCGCTGGCGCCGTCGTTGGGCAGGTGTTTGGTCACGCGCAGGCCGACGTTGCTGCGGCTTTCCATGCCGAAAATAGTGTCACGGCGTTTGTAGTCGAAGGTGCCGCTGACGTCGGTGTAGGCGACTTTCAAGCGATTCGGGCCTTCGCGCAGGTCCATCGGGTAATCGTGATAGACGAGGCCGGTCTGGATGCTCGAGTCGTCGTCGATATAGAACGTAGTCTTGTTGCCGATGAAGGTGCTGCCCGGTTGCTTGCGGCTGTCATCGCGTGCCACATAGGACGGATTGGCCGCGCGAGGCGAGTGCTCGATGGAGTGCTTGGTCACACGCCCTGCGAGGTCGTTGTCGGTCTCGCGGTAGCGGATATAGAAGCGGGTTTCCAGGTTCGGGTTGAAGCGATAACCGAAGTTGGCGATCAGGCCTTTGCTCTCGCTGCGGGTGTGATCCTGATAGCCGTCAGCGTTGGCATCGGTCAGCGACACGTAGTAATCGAAGTCGCCGAGCACTTGCCCGGAGCTGACCTGGCGCTGCTGATAGCCGTGGCTGCCGGTGGCATAGCGCACTTGCAGTTTCGGCGCGTTGTAGCCGGTGTGGCTGACGTAATCGATGGCGCCGCCCAGTGCCAGCGCGCCGCGATCAAAGCCGTTGGCGCCGCGCAGCACTTCGACGTGATCGACCCACAGCGGTTCGAGCAACTCATACGGCGTGCCGCCCGGGCCGGTCAGCGGCAGGCCATCGAGCATCGTGTACAGCCCCGACGCATGAGCGCCCGGCGCGCGGTTGATGCCCGAGCCACGCACTGAAATCTTCACGCCTTCGTTGCCCGCCGACTGCGCATAAACGCCCGGCTGATAGGCCAGTACATCCTGATTACTCGCCACGCGGCCCTGCAACGGCTGACACATGTCGACCACGCTGGTGCCGCCGGGCACCTGATCGAGGCGGGCCTTGGCTTCCTCAACAGAGACATCACTGCCGTTGCGATCCTCGGCCGAAATCAGCACTTGCCCCAGTTCCAGACCTTGAGTCTCGGCCATTGCCGGGCCGGCGAGAGCCAGACCGAGCAGGGCGGCGGGCAGGGATTTGGACGCGGGCATCGAGAAAACTCCAGGCAGACAAGGGCAGGGCAATGAACAGTGCGACGCAACAAAGAACGAACGAAACACATGGCAATTTTGCTTTTTGCCCGGCAATGGCAAACAGCACGGCATGAACTAACCTCACGTGTCTGGTGTATCCCGTCAATCAACACTCTGTTTCCGCATTTATTGGAGAGGGCCAAGGTCATGGCAAAAGGCAAAAAGAAGGCCGCCACAGCGCCTGAAAGTCTGAAGCTGAAAAACAAGGATTACCTCGACCAGTTGCGCAAACTGCACGTCGAACTGGTCAAGTTGCAGGAATGGGTGATCGCCAAGGGCGTCAAGGTCTGCATCGTTTTTGAAGGGCGCGATGGCGCCGGCAAGGGCGGCACGATCAAGGCGTTGACCGAGCGCGTCAGCCCGCGTGTCTTTCGCGTGGTGGCGTTGCCGGCACCGACTGATCGCGAGAAAAGCCAGATGCATGTGCAGCGTTATCTGCCTTATCTACCGGCGGCGGGCGAAGTGGTGATCTTCGATCGCAGTTGGTACAACCGCGCCGGTGTCGAGCGGGTGATGGGCTTTTGCACCGACGAGCAGGCTGACAAATTTCTCAAATCGATTCCCTTGGTTGAACACGCCATCGTCCAGTCCGGAGTGATCCTGCTCAAGTACTGGCTGGAAGTCAGCCCCGAAGAGCAGACCCGCCGGCTCGAAGCGCGAATCAACGATGGTCGCAAGACCTGGAAACTGACACCCATGGACTTGAAGTCCTACAGCCGCTGGTACGACTACTCACGGGCACGGGATGAAATGTTTAAACACTCCGATACCGAACACGCGCCGTGGCTGGTAGCTGACTCCAACGACAAGCGCCGCGCACGGCTGAACATCATCACCGATGTGCTCAGCCGCATTCCGTATGAGGATGTGAAACGCGAGAAAATCGAGCTGCCCAAACGGCAGAAACCGGGCAAGTACCGGGATCCGCATTACCCATACCGGCGCGTGGCCGAGAAGTTCTGACAAACTGCCACAATCCCTGTAGGAGTGAGCCTGCTCGCGATAGCGGTGTGTCAGCCAACACATCCGCCATAGACAATCCGCTATCGCGAGCAGGCTCACTCCTACAGGGTTCGGTGGTGTATCCAAAGCAAACAGTCCATCCGTCGACTGCGCTGAACCACTGCGATGATCTTTCTTTCTATCAAGGGAGTCCCTCACGAGATCATCCCCGATGTTCGATCAGCGCAAACAAGAAAAACTGGCGGCATGGCGAAAGCTGGCGACGCAATCGCAGATGCGTCTGGACCCAGAGGAACAGTACGACGAACTGCTCAAGGCAGCCGATGAAATGGAGGAGCAGGGACTGATCACCAGCGCCGAGTGGCGGCAACTGGTGCGGGATGCGGGCAATGTGTTCATCGGGGATACGGGGCGATCAAACGGTTGAACCCGCCGCAAACGGCTACAGCGATGGATCCGCCCTGTAGCCGTTCAGGTCACTCGACCTGTCTTCGCTTTCAACTGTGCACCTCTGGAATCCTGCAGCAACCGCGCAAACGCTGCTTTGTCGATCGGCCGGCTCATGAAGTAACCCTGCACCTCATTGCATTGATCGACCCCGAGAATATCCAGCTGTTCTTCAGTTTCGACCCCTTCGGCAGTCACGGTCAGGCCCATGGCCTTGCCCAGGCCGATGATCGCCTGCACCACCGCGCGATCGTTAGTGCCGCTGCTGATCGAGGCGATAAAGCGCTTGTCGATCTTGATCCCGTCAAACGGGTAAGCGCGCAGGTAACCGAGCGATGAGTAACCGGTGCCGAAGTCGTCCATGTTCAGGCGCACACCCAATTCCTTCAGGGCATTCATGGTGGTCAGCGCGCAGTCGGTGTCGTTGAGCATCACGTTCTCGGTGATCTCCAGTTCCAGGCGACTGGCCGGGAAACGGGTCTGTACCAGCACTTCGCGAACATCCTCGACCACATCGCTGAGGGCAAATTGCGCCGGCGACAGATTGACCGACAGCAGGATGTCTTCCGGCCAGCCGAGCGCGGTTTCGCAGGCTTCGCGCAATACCCAGCGACCCAGCGGGACGATCAGATCGGTTTGCTCCGCCAACGGAATGAACAGGTCAGGGCCGAGTAGGCCTTTGGTCGGATGTTGCCAGCGCACCAGCGCTTCGACCGAAACGATGTGCTTGCCATCGATCTTGTAGCGCGGCTGATAGTGCAGGATGAATTCGTTGTGCTTGAGCGCCTGGCGCAGGTCATCCTCAAGTTGTCGGCGGGTCTGGATCTGATCGCTCATGTGCGCTTCGAAATAGCACCAGGTGTTCTTGCCCTCGGATTTGGCCTGATACAGGGCAATGTCGGCGTAACGGATCAGGTCGCTGGGCACATAACTGTGGCGCCGGCTGAGCGCGATGCCAATGCTGGCGCCGATGTGCAGCGGATGCTGCTCGAAGACCACCGGTTGATGCAGGCTGGCGATCAGGCGGGTGCAGAACTTGTCGATTTCGTGATGGCTGTCCATGCCATTAAGCACCACGATGAATTCATCGCCGCCCAGACGCGCGACGATGTCCAGTTCGCGTGTGCATTCACGCAGGCGTACGGCAACTTCCTGCAGCACGGCATCACCGGCCGGATGGCCGAGCGAATCGTTGATCGGTTTGAAGTTGTCGAGGTCGATCATCAGCAGCGACAGCGGCGGCGCGTGCTCCTTGAGCAGCAGCGCTTCATCCAGATAACGCGCGAGTTTGTTGCGATTGGGCAGGCCGGTGAGGGCGTCGTGCATCGACAAATGCTGGATCTGCGCATGGGCGGCGACTTCGTCGGTGATGTCGCTGGCGGTGCCGCGATAGCCGATAACCGCGTGCTTGTCGAAGATCGGCCGGGCGGAGAGCCGACAGTGGCGATGCTGGCCGGCGTGGTCACGGTAGGTGCAACGCAAGTCACTGGCGCTGTCTTGCTCGGTGAGATTCCTCAGCCACAGTTCCAGAGGCGTGGTGTCGCACAACAGCAGTTGACCGATGTCTTGCCCCAGCCACAGGGTTTGCGGGTAACCGGTTACCTCGCTAAAACGTGCCGAAAGGTAGGTCAGTGCCAGGGTGCGGTCGACTTCCCAGATCCAGTCCGACGCGGCTTCGGCCACCGCGCGAAAGCGTTCTTCGCTGGCTTCCAGTTCGCGGTTGGCGTTCTCCAGTGCGTGATTGGAAGTTTGCATGACAGCAAAACTCTGATCGACGTACTGCGATGACCGCAACGCGTGGCGGAAGAAGTACGCGGTCAGCAGCATTAGCACCACTATCGTCGCGCCGAGTGGTGGCAACAGTGACCACAATAAATGTTGCCCGGGCCGCTCCAGATCGGCGATCAGGCTGTAACCGGTGTTGTCCAGTGGCACCCGAGGGCGCTGCGGGTCGATGGTCTCGTCCGGCGCCAGGGTCAGGTTATTCAAGCCGTAACCGCTGCCGATCAGACGCAATTTGGTCGGCGTGAGTTTGTCGACGAACACCAGCACCGAAGTTTTCTGCGGGTCGCCGAGTGGTCGCTCATCGTTGGGAATAATCGCTGCCGCCGAGACCAGCGCCGGCCAGCCTTCGAACAGTGAATAGCGGCTGACCGGCTTGGTCAGATCACCTTGGCCCAACGCTTGATCGAGTAACTCCGTGGCGCTGACCTGCACGAACGCGGACAACTCGGCAGCGACCATTTGCCCGCGCACCACCGCGTAGCGGGTGCCTTCACGGTTGAGCACGAACACGCCGTCATAACCGTCGGTGGTGAACAGGGTCTTGCCGAGGTTCTGCTCGGTGTAGGCCCAGTCGGTGTCGACCTGACCGCTCAAATGCTCGTAGGCCGTGGTCCAGTAGGCGTAGCTGGTGATGTAGTTTTTCGAGGCGGTGATGCGGTTTTCCAGCGCGCGAGCGGAATAGAAGCGGGTTTTGTTGATCTCGTCGTTGTCGAGGCGTTCGGCAATGCCGAGCAAGGCCACGGCGGCGGCAATCACGCCACTGACAAACAGCGCACCGACCGCGAAGGCCAGGCGGCGGGTGACGGCGCTCTGGCGCGGTGGAAGCGGGGCTGCAAAGCTGGAAAGGTCCATGTGCTCGTCCTTGATCCGCTGTCTTCTGAATCTAGAACCACGGCGCGGGCGCAATGTTCAGATTCTTCTGGGGGACTGCATTGAAAGCGTAGTGAAACCCGCGTGATTTGCCTCCCCGAGTGCAGCGCGCCGATCAGCGGCCAATCCCGAAAGGGCAAGACTTCCCGCGCAAAAACCGGATAATGGCGGCCATTCGTTTAGCCGTATTCTGGTAATCCCGCATGGAAATCAAGGTCAATTTTCTCGACAACCTTCGACTTGAAGCCAAGTTCGACGACTTCACGGTGATCGCCGATCAGCCCATCCGCTACAAGGGCGATGGTTCGGCACCGGGGCCGTTCGACTACTTTCTGGCGTCGTCGGCGTTGTGTGCGGCGTACTTTGTGAAGTTGTACTGCGACACGCGCAGCATCCCGACGGAAAACATTCGCCTGTCGCAGAACAACATCGTCGACCCGGAAAACCGCTACAACCAGATCTTCAAGATCCAGGTGGAATTACCGGCGGACATCTCCGAGAAAGATCGCCTGGGCATCCTGCGTTCCATCGATCGCTGCACGGTGAAGAAGGTCGTGCAGACTGGGCCGGAATTCATCATCGAAGAAGTCGAAAACCTCGACGCCGATGCCCAGGCCTTGTTGATGCCGGTGGGCGGTTCGGACGCAGGCACCTTCATCGCCGGCAAAGACCTGCCGCTGGAGCAGACCATCGCCAACATGTCGGGCATCCTCGCCGACCTCGGCATGAAGATTGAAATCGCCTCGTGGCGCAACATCGTGCCCAACGTCTGGTCGCTGCACATTCGCGATGCGCATTCGCCAATGTGCTTCACCAACGGCAAGGGCGCGACCAAAGAGGGCGCACTGGCCTCGGCGCTGGGCGAGTTCATCGAGCGCCTGAACTGCAATTTCTTCTACAACGACCAGTTCTGGGGCGAAGAAATCGCTAACGCCGAGTTCGTGCATTACCCGGACGAGAAGTGGTTCAAGCCAGGCCCTAAGGACGAGTTGCCGAGCGAAATTCTCGACGAATACACCCTGAAGATTTACAACCGTGACGGCGAATTGCGTGGCTCGAACCTGTTCGACACCAACTCCGGCAACACCCAGCGTGGCATCTGCTCGCTGCCGTTTGTGCGCCAGTCCGACAACGAAGTGGTGTACTTCCCGTCCAACCTGATCGAAAACCTTTACCTCAGCAACGGTATGAGCGCCGGCAATACCCTGGCCGAAGCGCAGGTGCAGTGCCTGTCGGAAATCTTCGAACGCGCGGTCAAGCGCGAAATCCTTGAAGGCGAAATGGCCCTGCCAGACGTGCCGCAAGAAGTACTGGAGAAATACCCGAGCATCCTCGCCGGCATCAAAGGCCTGGAAGAGCAGGGCTTCCCGGTTCTGGTCAAGGATGCGTCGCTGGGTGGTGAATTCCCGGTGATGTGCGTGACCCTGATGAATCCGCGCACTGGCGGCGTGTTCGCCTCGTTCGGCGCGCACCCGAGCCTGGAAGTGGCGCTGGAGCGCAGCCTCACCGAGCTGTTGCAGGGCCGCAGTTTTGAAGGTTTGAACGACTTGCCGCAGCCGACGTTCTCCGGCCAGGCCGTGACCGAGCCGAACAACTTTGTCGAGCACTTCATCGATTCCAGCGGTGTGGTGTCGTGGCGCTTCTTCAGTGCCAAACCGGACTTCGAATTCGTCGAGTGGGACTTCTCAGGCGATGGCGAAAACTCCAACGCCGAAGAAGCCGCGACGCTGTTCGGTATCCTCGAAGACATGGGCAAAGAGGTCTACATGGCGGTCTACGAGCACATCGGCGCCAAGGCATGTCGCATCCTGGTGCCGGACTACTCGGAGATCTACCCGGTCGAAGACCTGATCTGGGACAACACCAACAAAGCCCTGCAATTCCGCGCCGACATCCTCAACCTGCACACCCTGAGCAAGGTCGGTCTGCGCAACCTCGCCCAAGGCCTGGAAAACAGCGAGCAGGACGATTACACCGAGATCACCACGCTGATCGGCGTCGAGTTCGACGACAACACGCCGTGGGGCAAGCTGACCATTCTCGAACTGCGCCTGCTGATCTGTCTCGCGCTGCAGAAGTACGAGCAGGCCAAGGATCTGGTCGAAGCGTTCCTGCAGTACAACGACAACACCGTCGAGCGCGGCTTGTTCTATCAAGCGGTCAACGTGGTGTTGGAGATGGAACTGGACGAGGATCTGCAACTGGAAGACTACGAAGCCAACTTCCGCCGGATGTTCGGTGACGAGCGTATGGATGCGGCGATTGGTTCGGTCAACGGTAGCGTGCGTTTCTACGGGTTGACGCCGACCAGCATGAAGCTGGAAGGGCTGGATCGGCATTTGCGCTTGATTGAGAGCTATAAAAAGCTGCATACGGCGCGGGCGAATGTGAAACAGGTCTAAGCCGGTTTCACATCGGGTTCGGTGGTGAATTCACCCCTCATCGGAACGCCGCCCGCCCAGCCCTCTCCCCAGGGAGAGGGAGCCGATCTGTGGGCTTTTCAACACCAGAGTTCGACTCGATATCTCAGGTCGGCGTATTTCAACCAGACAACTCGGTCAGTCTTTTCTCTCCAAGGAGAGGGCAGGGGTGAGGGTTTTTCGAATCCAGAGTTCGATTCGATATCTCAGGTCGGCGTATTTCAACCAGACACCTCGGTCAGTTCCCTCTCCCTCTGGGAGAGGGCTAGGGTGAGGGGCTTTGGTTTTTCCGCCCATGCGCCGCATTCGCCAGTTGCCCGGTATCCACTCGCACAAACACCGAATCGCCCACGGCCGTCAGCACATCCCCGGCAAACACCTCACAGATCACCCGGGTCTTGTGCCCGACGTCACCCTCGACTTTCGCGCGCAGAGTCAACGTCACGCCCATCGGTGTCGGTTTGATGAACTTGATGCCGAGGTTGCCAGTAACGCAGTCAATGCGCGGCAGGCTGCCGGGTTCGCGGTTTTCAGCGCGGTAGTGGTAGGCCATGGCCGTCCAGTTGGAATGGCAGTCGACCAGCATCGCGAGCAGGCCGCCGTAGACCAAGTCCGGCCAGCCGCAGTACTTGGCGTCGGGCAGGTGTTCGGCGATCACGTGAACGCCGTCTTCGTGCCAGCGGCTTTTGACGTGCAGACCGTGCGGGTTACGGCCACCGCAGCCGTAGCAGACGCCTTCAGGTGCGGCGAGGTCTTGCAAAGGGGTAACGAGGCTGGACATGGTTTTTATTATCCTGGAGGGTTGAGTCCGGTCAGGCGCAAGCGGTTGCGTCCGCCGCGTTTCGATTCGTAGAGAGCGGCGTCGCCTTGTTCGATCAGCGCCGTCAGGTGCGCGGGCGGCTTGTCGAACAGGCTGGCGCCGATGCTCAGGGTCACCGCAGCCGTGGTCGGGAACGTCTGGGAGGTCATGCTCAGAAACTGCTCACGCAACGCGTTGCCCAGTTCCATGACGCGCTCACCCGAGGTGCTGCTGAGCAAAATGACAAACTCATCACCGCCCAGGCGTGCGGTCAGCGCATTGCGCGGCAGCACCGAGCGGATCATCTCGCTCAAGGCGATCAGAAAACGATCGCCAGCGGTGTGGCCGTATTGGTCGTTGACCAGTTTGAAGTTGTCGATGTCGATCAGCAGCAAGGCGCCGGGATGCGCCGGCGAAACCTGTTCAAGCAGGCGCGGCGCGCGTTTTTCCAGGGCGCGGCGGTTATACAAAGCGGTCAGCGGGTCGCGCTCGGCGAGGCGGGCGATCTGTTTTTCGCGGCGATAACGCTCGGTGCCGGTCATCGACAGGGCGATCAACATGATTGCCATCGCACCCTCGACCAGGGAAATCTGAATGATCTCGCCGCGAAACACCGCCAGATCGATCAGCGTGCCGGGGATCACCACGGTCAAGGCTTTGGCCACGTAGAAAAGCCCGTGACCGAGCAGCACATAGCGCAACTGCACCGCGCCGACGCTCAACGATTTGCCATGGGGGCGCAGCAGCGAGCTGGCCTTGAGGGTCGACAGCGCCACCAGCAACGAATTGGCCGCCAGCATGACCTTCGACCACAGCGGCCCCTCCGGCAACAGCAGCAAGACCAGCCAGGTGACAAAGATCAGGTACCAGGCCGTCGACAAGCGTATCTGGGTGAAGCGCGCCACGCCGAGCAGAAACAGGAAATGCGCGGTCACCAGCAGGCCGTTGGCGAACCAGATGCCGATCAGCAAAAAGCCGCTGCTGCGCAGCAGGGCCAGGGTGGAGCCGACGGTGATGGTGGCAAAACCGGCGCTCCAGAACAGCAGCGAAGGCTCACGAATGCTGCGCCATTCGATCGCCAGGTACAGCGCTGCGGCGGCTGCGAGGGCGATGGAAAGGGTCAGCATCGTAGGTGGGTCGAGCGGCATTTCTTGATGAGCCTGTCTGAGTGGCAGTTTGACCGGCGATTGTAAGCGTTCGGGCGGCTTTTTCGCAGAGGTCGTGTTGCCGCGCAGATCATTGGCAGCGGGGAAGGCGCGGTCGCTCGCCGCCACCCTGACCGCCGTGCCGATCGGTCATGGCTTGGGCTCAAGCCAGGTGTCGACGACTCGGCGATCCAGCTCTTCCCAATAGGCCATGCCCAGCACCCGGGTGGTGTTAAGCCCGCGCAGGTAACCGCGCAACTGGTTGGCGGTGTCTTGGATGAGCTGCGGGTCGGTAATGCCTTTGTCCAGCAATACGCTTTCGTACTGAACCAGATATTCGGCCACACGCTCGCGAAAATCGGGCAGAACGGCGTCACGGATCAGGTCAAACGTTCTCAAGGCGAACTCCTTATGGGCTGTTTTTCTCGTTGTGGTTGAGTGTGTATCAGTCTGCACGTCACGCAACTATTGCTAGAAGTAATAGTGACCATCACGAAACGCAAGTTCTGCTTTGTCGGCAATCGGCGGAAAATCGCTTCCATCGAACACGCAGCTCAAGGAATTTGCGCGATGAACACCCTGACCCGACTGGCTTTTGTCGCCCTGCTGACAGGCGGCGCACTGTTCACAGCTCCGACTTACGCAGCCGACGCCGGGTCGTGTCACTTCCAGACCATCACGGGCAGCAGCGCTACGTTGCAGCATTCGCAAACCGTGGGTGTGTTGCTCAGCGAGAACACCCTGGACAACCTGCAATACCTTGAGCGTTACCACGACATGGCGGTCAACGGCGCGAAAGACGCGCTGGATTCGCGGATTCGTGAAGCGTTCGTTGACAGTTCCGATCCGGAACTGGCCATCGACTGGCTGGTGAATTCGCTGCAACAGCAGTTCTTGTCGGTAACCGTTTACGACAACCTTGATGCCCTGGTGCAGGCTCATCCGGACGTGGTGGTGAAGCTCGACACCTTCAACCGCTTGCTGACGCAGCGCAACAGTCTGGTTGAAGCGCGTTTTACCGCACGCTTCTACGACGCCGACCTGCAATACATCGGCAAGGCAGAAGGCGCCGTCGAGAAGCAGTTGCCTTCGGTCTGGGTGCATAACCAGGCGGCACCGGCCATCGCTGCACAGATCGGTCAGCAGCGTGACTTGCAACTCAACGCCTTGAAGCAATTCGATGTGTCGCTCAAGGCGTTGGTGGCGTCGAGCTGAACACTTAAAACATAAATGGCAACGGCGGCTCCGTGAGGCTGAACCGTTGCCGGTTGAATCGAACCTTTATTTTCAGGATGACACCGATGCGTCTTTTCTTTGTGCCTGCCATGGCTGTCGCTTCTTTACTGCTCGCTGGTTGTGCTTCGGCGCCGAATAATCCGAGCCTGACCTTGCAGACCAGCAAGACGCCTGCGCAGTACGCCGACTGCGTAGTGCCGAAGTTGCAGGGCAGTGCGTTGAACCCGACGGTTTCGCAGACTCAGCGCAGTTATCGGATTGTGGTGCCGAGCAAGGTTTCGGCTGACAACGTGCTGGAGGCTTACAAGGCTGGCGCTGGCGGCAAGGTGTTTATCTACGAGCGGCATTTGTTGGCTTCGAATCTTTTGCCTTCGAGTTTTGAGCGGGCTGCGCAGGATTGCATCTGATTTTGGCTTTTGTACGGATTTGACTGAGCTCCTTTGGTTGGCCGCAACCAACCAATTTTTTGCCTCGCGCCCTTATGTGGCTGCGGGGCTTTTTTTTGTTTGGGCTTGGCGGCCTTTGGGCCGACCATGCTCGGGGTGTTCTTTGTGAATATCCGTTGCTGCGGTGATGGCTTATTACGGTTTCGCCCTTACGGCGACTCACTTTTTTTCAAACGCCAAAAAAAGTAAGCAAAAAACGCTTGCTCCTACGTGCGGCCCGCTCGCTGGGGCTCGGGGTTCCTTCGCTGCGGGATCGATCCGGGCGCAGCGCCTACGGTTTGCTTCGCTGCACCTCCTCTCGCTGTGTTTGGCTGCGCCAAACGGTCGCTACGCTCCCACCCCCGGATCAATCCCTCCACTCAGCCTTCCGACGTCGCCTTACAGATCAAGATCAAAAGCAGGCGAGCTGACACTCGGCCTATTGAGTGGTGAAGAGCGGGGCGTGGTCGGCTTTGGATTTGTGGTGGTGCTTCCCCTCACCCCAGCCCTCTCCCGAGGGAGAGGGGGCCGATCTGTGGGCTTTTCACAGCCTGAGTTCAACGCGGTATCGCACGTCGGTGTAACTCTCCCAAACACCACCGTCAGTTCCCTCTCCCTACGGGCGGTCCGACGTTTCGGGAGGGCTAGGGTGAGGGGCTTTTGATCTGGGCTATGCAGCCGGTTGCTGTAACATGCGGCGACTTCACTTAGGCGAGCAGCGAAAATGGATTCTCACTCGATATTGACCTTCACTGTGGTCGCGGCGATTGCTATCGCCAGCCCGGGGCCTGCGACGTTGATGGCGATCAACAATAGCCTTGCTCACGGGCAGCGCAGCACTATCTGGTCGTCGCTGGGTAATGCCAGTGGGCTGTTCTGTTTGTCGGCGGCGGCGATGTTGGGGCTGGGGGCGTTGTTGGCCAGTTCTGAAGTGTTGTTTAACGCGGTGAAGATCATCGGGGCCGGGTATCTGTTCTACCTCGGGGTCAAGCAATTGTTCAAAAAGGGGCCGATGCTGCCGGATGGGATTGAAGGTGAGGCGGGCAGAGTGCGACCGACTCGCGGCAAGCTGTACAAGTCGGCGTTCCTGACGGCGGTGACCAATCCCAAGGCGACGATGTTTTTTACTGCGTTGTTTCCGCAGTTCATTGATCAGGGCGCGACGCTGCTGCCGCAGTTTCTGATCCTGACCTCGATCTTCATGGCGTTGTCGGTGTCGTCACTGAGTGTCTATGCCGCGCTGGCTTCGCGCGCGAAGGGCGTGCTGACCCGTCCGGCGTTGTCCCGTTGGGTCAGTCGTGTGGTCGGTTCGACCTTTATCGGTTTTGGCGCGGCGATTCTGACAATGCGGCGGCAGGCGGCTTAAAGCCATTTGTACCGGGCCGGGAATCTCGCCACGAAGCAGGTTCCCGACTCGGCGCTTGAGGTCACGCTCAAGGTACCGTTGTGCGCCATCGCGATCTGCGAGGCGATATACAGTCCCAGCCCCAAACCCTCGCAACGTTGCCCGGCCTCGGCCCGGGAGAACGGTTCAAACAGCAGTGGCATCAGTTGCGCTGGAATCGGTGTGCCCTGGTTGGTCAGGGAGATCACGATCTCGTCATTTTCCGCATACGCCTTGAGGACGATTGGCGCGCTGTTCGAGCCATGGGTGGCCGCGTTACCCAGCAGATTGGAAAGCAATTGGCTGATGCGCAGCGCATCGCAATAAATGCCCGCCGGCACATCCAGTTCATGGATAAACACCGCTTGGGGATGGGATGCTTGTACCTCGGCGAGGGTCAATTGCAGGGTGTGCTGCAAGTCGTCCACCAACTTGCGCTGCACCGGAATCCCGCCACCCAGACGTCCTCGGGCAAAGTCGAGGATGTTTTCGATCAACACGCCCATGCGCACCGAGCTGTTGCGAATCGCCGCAATCAGGTTGAGCGAACGCTTGTCTTCGGTTTTGCTTTCCAGCAAGTCGGCGCTCATGCGCACCGCGCTCAGTGGTGTGCGCAAGTCGTGGCCGAGAACGGCGATGAATTGCTCGCGCAGGCGCCCGAGTTCATTGGCGTTGTTCAGCTCGATCTGGGTCGCTTCCAGATGGCGTTGGGTGTCCAGGTTCATGGCGATCAATTGAGCGAACAGGGTCAGTGTTTTGGTGATGGCCGGTTCGTCGATATTGGCCGGGACCGAGTCGATGGCGCACAGCGTGCCGAAGAAGTCGCCATTGGCTTTGACGATGGGAATGGAGATGTAGCTTTCCAGCCCATAGGTTTTCGGCGTGTGGTGCAACGAAAAGACCGGGTGCGCGCTGGCGTGCCCGAAGATCACCGGCTGCTTATGTTGGCGGATCTCGTGGCAGATGGTCGATTCAAGTACCAGTTCGCCACCGGGTTTGAGCCCGAAATCAATGGAGTCATCGACAGCGCATGCCACCCAGTTGCTTTCGGTGACCCGTGCGACCGCAGCGAACCGCATGCCCGTGAGGTGTTTGACCATGCTCAGGATGACTGGCACCGCGTCAATGCTGCGGATCGCGTCAATATCAGGGGTAAAGGCCGGATTGGTCATGGCGCGATGCTTCGTGAAGAGTTCGCTCAGAGACTAACGGTTATTGCTGCTCATGACTAATGAAGAGGCCAGAAAGTACAAGGGCGCCGTGGCTTTCCCCGGCGCCCTTGTTTGTTGCTGATCAGAAGGTCAGCGACTCAGAACTTGTACTTCGCCGTCAGCATATAGCTGCGCGGGTTGCCGTAGTTGTCGTTGGAGCCCCACGTAACATTGGAGCCGATGGCGGAGTAGTAGACGCGATCAAAGATATTGTTCGCGTTGACCTGCAGATCCAGGTGTTTGTTGACCTCGTACCCGGCCATCAGGTCGGTGACCGCATAGCCGCCCTGTTCAAGGCGGTAGCTACCGTTATTGGCCAGAGCGACGTCGTTGTACATGCGGCTTTGCCAGTAAACGTTGCCGCCCACGCGCAGGTGCTGCAGCGGACCCTGGAAGCGATAGACGGTGGACACCTTGAACAGATGCTCCGGCGTGTCGGTTTCGAAACGTTGATTGTTGTTGGCCGGGTTTTCGTCCTTGATGTAGTGCGCGCGGGTATAGGTATAGCCAGCGCCGACCTGCCAGTTGTCGGTCAGCGCGCCTTGCAGTTCCATGTCCACGCCCTGGCTGCGTACCTTGCCCGATGAGCCGTAGCAGGTCAGGACCGGGCAGCCGAACTGATTGTCGGCCTGGGTGGCGCGGCCGGTCTGGTCCATCTGGAACACCGCCAGACTGGCGTTGAGGGCGCCGTCAAAGTACTCGCCCTTGATGCCCACCTCGTAGTTTTCGCCGACGATCGGTTCGAGCACCTTGCCGCCGAGATCCTTCTGGGTTTGCGGGGTGAAGATGTCGGTGTAGCTGGCGTACACCGAGTGATGGTCGTCAAGTCTGTAGATCAGGCCGGCATAACGGGTGAGGTTGCGCGTGACTTTGTAGTCGCCATCGGCCGTGCGGTCATCGTAGTCGTACCAGTCGAGACGGCCGCCGAGGATCAGCGTCAGCGGATCGGCCAGGCTCAGGCGAGTGGTCAGGTACACCGCGTCCTGGGTGGTGACGTTGCGGGTTTTGCCGTCCCGTACAAAATCAGGCTTGGGTGCGCCAATCGGCCAGGCCGTGGTGTACGGATCGTATTCCTTGGTGGTCGCGTCATACACCCGGTTGCTGGCCCCGACCACCAGTTCGTGGCTGCGGCCAAACGCTTCGAACGGACCACTGGCGAACACGTCGAGCGAGCGCTGCTTGTCGGTGTGATGGGATTGATAGGCCGTGGTTTCCAGCGGGCCGGCGTAACGCGACAGGTAAGTCCCGGAGAACTCGCCGTCGAGGGTCGAGGATGAGCCGGCGACGTGCAGTTTCCAGTCGTTGTCGAAACGATGCTCGACCTCGCCGAACACAGTATCGATCTGCAGCTTGCGGTTTTCCCAGTCGGTGCCCGGGTAGGTGGAGCGGGGCAGGTCGAGGTGGTGGCCGTTGGTGCCGATCGGCAGGCCGCCCCAGAAATAGTTGGTCTGTTCGTTCTGGCGCGAGAAGCCGAGGGTCGCGGTGGTGCTGTCGCTGAGGTCGGCTTCACCGATGGCGTAGAACAGGCCGTGGTCATTTTCTTCCTTGTCGCGGAAGCTGTCGGCGCCTTGATAGGAACTGACCACCCGGCCACGCAGGGTGCCGCTTTCGTTCAACGGGCTGGAGGCGTCGATCTCGCCACGGTAGTCATCCCAACTGCCGGCGGCACCGGTGAGGGTTACACGCTGATCGGCCGTCGGGCGTTTGCGCACCAGGTTGATCGCCGCCGAAGGGTTGCCGGCACCGGTGACCAGGCCGGTCGCGCCACGGACAATTTCGACGCGGTCGAACATTGCCAGGTTCGGTTGCACCGCCATCGAGAACGGCGAGTAGGAACTCGGCAGGCCGTCGTACATGATGGTGTCGATGTCGAAACCGCGCGAACTGTAAGTCTGCCGACCCGGGCCGCTGGCCTGACTGAGGAACAGTCCCGGCGTACCTTTCACCACGTCGTTGATGCTGGTCATATTCTGGTCGTCCATGCGCTGACGGGTGATCACCGTTACCGCTTGGGGCGTTTCGCGCATGGTCAGCGACAGCTTGGTCGCCGTCCGCATCGGGCCAGTGGTGTAGGACTGGGTGTCTTCGGTGGTGCTGCTCATCTGGGTCGCGCCGATTTCAGTCGCGTCCAGTTCTAGCGTGGCCGGCGCGGCTGTTTCAGACGTGGCAGGTGTTGCCTCGTCGGCCAGCGCCGGTGGGATGCTGGCCATGCAAATGGCGAGCGCCAACAGGTTTGGTGAACGGTTTGAGCGGCGGTGTATGGTGCGAAACGACATCAATCTGCTTCCCCAAATGATACGAAAACGAATCCAGTGCGAGTGCGTGTAGGAATTATTCGCATTAGTGTGTCAGATCATTCCGGGTGAAGAAAGCCGTACGGCTCAGTTAGTTAACGAATTTTTCACAATTGACCGGAGGCTCTACCGCGGGGGATTGGCAGGGACGTGTGAGTTTTCGGGGGCGTGCGAGGGGCAAATCAGGGCGCAGCGGCCCGGCACAAGAAACTGCGCCGGCGCTGCTGATGGGGGCACGCTCAGCGGATGAGCGTGAGGCGAAGAGGGCTCAGTTCAGATCTTCGGCCTGGTGCCGCTCGGGCACTTGAGTCGCTTCATCGCCCCAAGTGCGATTGACGCGTTGTCCGCGAATGACGGCCGGCCGTTTGGCGATCTCCTCTGCCCAGCGCTGCACGTGCGTGTATTCGTGGGCCGCTAGAAACTCGGCGGCTGAGTAGACATTGTTGCGCACCAATTGCCCGTACCACGGCCAGACTGCGATGTCAGCGATGGTGTAGCTGTCGCCGGCCAGATAGGCGCTTTCGGCCAGACGCCGGTCGAGCACGTCCAGTTGCCGCTTAGCTTCCATGGTGAAGCGGTTGATCGGGTACTCCATCTTCTCCGGCGCATAGGCATAGAAGTGCCCGAAACCGCCGCCCAAGTAGGGCGCCGAGCCCATTTGCCAGAACAGCCAGTTCAAGGTTTCGGTACGGCCCGCCGGATCCTTCGGCAGGAATGCGCCGAATTTTTCCGCCAAGTACAGCAGGATCGAACCCGATTCGAATACGCGAATGGGCGGCTCGACACTGCGATCGAGCAGCGCCGGGATTTTCGAATTGGGGTTGATCTCGACAAACCCGCTGGAGAACTGATCGCCCTCGCCAATGCGGATCAGCCACGCATCGTACTCGGCAGCGCTGTGCCCCAACGCCAGCAGCTCTTCCAGCAGAATCGTCACTTTGACGCCGTTGGGCGTGGCCAGCGAGTACAGCTGCAATGGATGCTTGCCGACTGGCAGCGTTTTGTCATGGGTAGGGCCAGCAATCGGCCGATTGATGCTGGCGAACTGGCCACCGGACGGGGCTTCGTTTTTCCAGACCTGGGGCGGAACGTACGGCGCTTTGCTCATCTAAGGGGCCTCATCTTGGCAAGTGGAAAAAATACCTCGCTGATCATAGACAGGACACCACAGAACCCGCTTCCTGTACCAGAGCGCGATTGATCGGTCGCATCAGTCATTTCGCGCGCAGGTAGCGAACCCATTCGCTGGCTTTTCTGAAGCCATAAAAACCCAGGATCGAGACGGCGATGACCGCGATCATCGGCCCGATCACGCCCAGCCCTGTGGTCATCTGGGCGTAGGCCGCGAGGGACAGGGCAAGCACCGCATAGCCGGCGAGGTACTTCCTGTAGGCGATCAAGAGCGTTGGCACCATCAGGACGACGAACAGATGAGTGGCGATGGTGATCAGGATTTGTGCGACCAATTGGACAGGCACGCTGCCCATGGATGCCTGAGCCATGGTTATCTCGGCGTCGTACAGAAACATCTGCAGTGAAATGACAGTTATTGCGGCCATTACCAGCGCAGCCAACGCCGCAATTTTTGAGCGTTTCATCTGATCTCCAACGGGTGAAGCAACGTCTGATAAATGAATCTTTCAGCCTCAGCGCTGCGGCCATTGATCCTTGATTTCAAACCACGGCGCCTTCGAAGTGACTTCCACATGTTGCTGTTTTTCAGTGGTGAACGTCGTGTCGAGCGTGCCCAGCGCAACCGAGATCCAGCCGTTGAATTCCCCTTGATTGCTTGCCCAGAACAGCGACGAGCCGCAGTGCGTGCAGAACTGGCGTTGTACCGATTCAGACGATTGATACGACTTCAGCTGGTCAGCACCTTCCAGCAATTCCAGGTTCTGGCGCTGCACGCTGCCATAGCTGGCAAACGCCGCGCCGTGGCTTTTGCGGCACTGGCTGCAATGGCAATGCGAAAGCGCCTTGGGCCGCGAACGGATCTGGTATTTCACCGCTCCGCACAGGCAACTGCCCCGGAAGGTCTGAGGGGAGGGCGTGAGCATTGTTATTGCGAATCCTTGTAGGTAATGGCTTGTTTCAAGGGGGCAGGTGACGGCGCCAGAAACCCGCTGATCAGGGAAATCACCTGTTGCTGAATGACCGCACGCGGACGACCACCGTCGCCATCGGTGCAGATGATGCTGTCGCCCGGTACATCCTCGTCGAGCATGGCCACGGCGCCAGGTTTGCAGATTGCCATGAAACTGAAGTGACTGGCGTCGCTGATCTCGACGAAATGCGATGAAGTTTTTGGCAGACGTTTGGCGAGGTCGACGGACTCCAGTTCAGCGGGCAGTTCTTTCGACGGCACGCCGGCAGCGATCACCAGGATCGGCACGGGGTAGGCCGCGAGGCTGGCGTCGGTCATCCCGCGCGACAGGCCCAGATCCAGTGAAACCACGGCAGTGACGCGCTTGTCACGCCAGTCGGCGGCCAATTGAGCTTTCGCTTGCGCAGTGTTTGCAGTGTTCATTTGTTGGTAGGCGGTGCAACTGGCGAGTTGCGTGTGGACCTTGCAGTCTTCGGCAAATCGTTCGGGGTCGAAGCGCGCGCCGCCGGTTTCGAGCACTGTCCAGCCGCCGAGAGAATGGCCCACAACAGCAATTCGATCCTTGGTCACTGCGCCGAATTTTTCTGGCTGAGCCGTCACGGCATCGATGGCGCGGCTGAGGTCAACGGGGCGTTGCCACAGCTGCGCCGCTGCTTGCGGGCTGCGGTCGCGACTGGTGGTGCCGGGGTGGTTGACCGCCGCGACGATGTAACCTTGATGGGCCAGTGCACTGGCCAGCCATGTCTGGTTGATCCAGCTACCGCCATTGCCGTGGGACAGCACTACCAATGGATGCTCGCCCTTGGCGGCCGGGGCGTCGAGCACCGCAGGCGCACCGACGAAGACCGGGTTGTCGCCGAACAGTTGTGGCGTCGCAGCGGTGGTCGCACTCGGGTACCAGACGACCATTTCTACCGGGCGCTCATTGCGCGGATCCGCCAGCGTGGCGTACTGGAAACCAACGGGTTGGGCGTCAGCGAAGGCGTGGCTGCTCAAGCAGATCAGTAGCAGGGCAGTGAGCGTTTTTTTCATTGTTGTTATCTTCCGTGATGGGCCGATTGGGCGAGGTGGACTTTGCCCGATTTCGCGCGCTTCAGCGAGCCTCTTTGAACCCGGAATCTTAAACATTTTCCATCGGCCAGCGCGTGGCCAGATGCGCTGTCAAATAATCCAGAAAGGCTTTGACCTTCGGCGTCATCGCCGCACGTTCCTGCACGCAGGCGTAGATGTCCATCGGCTCGACAACGGAGTGGGTGGCGTCGCTGTGTTCAAACAGCGGCACCAATTGCCCGCTCGCCAGATAAGGCGCTGCGACAAACTCCGCCAGCCGGGTGACCCCGGCGCCGTGAACCGCCATTTGCGCCAGTGCATCAATGTCATCACTGATGGCGGTGGCGTTGATATTGGCGTCGAAACGCTGCCCGTCGCGGATAAAGCTCCAGCGCAGAAAACGCCCGTCCAGGGGATAACGAAAGGCCAGGCAGGCATGGTTTTGCAAATCATCCGGCGATTGCGGCCACCCGGCGCGCTGAAGATAGGCCGGCGCGGCGCACATGATGAAGGGCAGCGAAACGATCTTGCGCGCGACGATGCCGTCCTCCAGTTGCGGCTTGATCCGCAGGCTCAGGTCGATACCGTCCTGAATGTGGTTGATCTTGCCATTGGTGGTCGACAGTTCGATGAGCAGGCGCGGGTGCTGTGCGGTGAAGCCGGCAATCAGCGACGCCAGCACATGGCGGCCAAAAGCAGATGTCGAGGCGATGCTCAGCCGGCCCTGCAACTCGGTTTCATCGCTGCTGATCAAGCTTTGCGCCGATTCCAGATCCGCCGCAATCCGGCGGACTTTCTCGTAGTACACCGCGCCGTTTTCGGTCAGTGCCATGCTGCGCGTGGTGCGTTGCAACAGCCGTACACCGAGGTGTGCTTCTAGCCGATTGAGCGTTTGGCTGACCGCTGCCGCACTGACGCCGAGGGTCTTGGCGGCGCCGACAATCGAGCCGGCTTCGACCACTTTGATAAAACTGGCAATCGCCGCTAACAGATTCATTCATCGTCCCGTCGTGGGTTGATTCGTAAGTTCTGCTTTATAAAGTACCTGCGGCTGAGCGTCTAGTTGCGGCAGACCGGCTTTGCTAACGTGCGGTCTCCCTGTCAATGGATGGAAACGCCTTATGAATCAACCAACAAGCTCCGAAGCCCTGATCCTTAGCCGACGCAAGCTGTCGCCGCGCGCCACGCCGTATGTGTTTGCGTTGTACATGGCGACGATCATGGCATTCCTGATGTCGTTGGTGATCACCGCTGCCAATTCGGGCATTGATAACAACTACCTGAGTAATGCCTTGCACGCCTATAAGTTGGCGATGCCGGTGGCGTTCCTGTGCATCCTGGTCGTGCGGCCGATCGTGATCAAACTGGTGGCGTTCACGGTGCATCCGCATCGTTGAAAGGCCCCGCCTCAGCAGTGACTGTTCTGGCGCCTTCGCGAGCAGGCTCGCTCCCACATTTGCAACTCAATTCCCTGCGGGAGCGAGCCTGCTCGCGAATGGCCTCACCACCGATCGACAGGTCTTGTGGGGGACTCAGAAAAACAAACAAGGATTGGCCTGAGGAAACCAATCGAAACTTCGCCAACAACCCAACTGTCCAGACCCTTAGACCTCTCGGCGGATGTTCTGCCGGGGCAGCTCCATGCAGCGGAGAAAGACGAGGATCGAGATGACGATGACAGTGGGAGATTTTCTGGTTGAGCGGCTCAGTGAATGGGGCGTTACGCGAATTTTTGGTTATCCGGGCGACGGGATCAACGGCGTGTTCGGCGCGCTGAGTCGGGCCAAGGGCAAAATCGAATTCGTTCAGGCGCGGCATGAAGAAATGGCCGCGTTCATGGCCTCGGCACACGCGAAGTTCACCGGCGAACTGGGTGTGTGCATCGCCACTTCCGGCCCCGGCGCCTCGCACCTGATCACCGGCCTCTATGACGCGCGCATGGACCACATGCCGGTGCTCGCCATCGTCGGCCAGCAGGCACGCACGGCATTGGGCAGTCACTATCAGCAAGAGCTGGATCTGGTGTCGATGTTCAAAGACGTCGCCGGGGCATTTGTACAGCAGGCCTCGGCGCCTTCGCAGGTGCGCCATTTGCTCGATCGGGCCGTGCGCACGGCCGTGGGAGAACGCCGGGTGACCGCGCTGATTCTGCCCAACGATTTGCAGGAACTGAAGTATGAAGCACCGGCTCGCGCGCATGGCACCGCGCATTCCGGGGTGGGTTACACGAAACCCAAAGTGCTGCCTTATGAAGAGGATCTGCAGCGCGCCGCCGATGTTTTGAATGCGGGCGAGAAGGTCGCCATTCTGGTTGGCGCCGGGGCATTGCAGGCGACGGATCAAGTCATCGCCGTGGCGGAGAAACTCGGTGCCGGCGTCGCCAAGGCATTATTGGGCAAAGCCGCGCTGCCCGATGATCTGCCTTGGGTCACCGGTAGCATCGGCCTGCTCGGCACCGAACCGAGCTACAAGCTGATGAGTGAGTGCGACACCTTGCTGATGATCGGTTCGGGTTTTCCGTATTCGGAGTTTCTGCCCAAAGAAGGCCAGGCGCGCGGTGTGCAGATCGATTTGCAGCCGGACATGCTCAGCCTGCGTTATCCGATGGAGGTCAATCTGGTCGGCGACTCGGCGGAAACCCTCGCCGCGTTATTGCCACTGCTCGAACAGAAAACCTCCAACAAGTGGCGCAAGAAAATCGAAGGTTGGCGCAGCAGTTGGGAGAAATCCCTGGAAAGACGCGCCATGGCCAAGGCTGATCCGGTCAACCCGCAACGGGTGGTCTATGAGCTGTCGCCACGCTTGCCCGATGAGGCCATCATCACCAGCGACTCCGGCTCCTGCGCCAACTGGTTTGCCCGTGACCTGAAAATCCGCCGTGGCATGCAGTGCTCGTTGTCCGGTGGCCTGGCGTCCATGGGCGCCGCAGTGCCTTACGCGATTGCCGCCAAGTTTGCTTATCCCGAGCGTTCAGTGATTGCGCTGGTGGGCGATGGAGCAATGCAGATGAACAACATGGCCGAACTGATCACCGTCGCCAAATATTGGCGGCAATGGGCGAGTCCGAAATGGATCTGCGCGGTGTTCAACAACGAGGATCTTAATCAGGTCACGTGGGAGCAGCGAGTGATGGAGGGCGATCCGAAGTTCGAAGCGTCGCAAAGTATCCCGGACGTGCCTTACCACTTGTTCGCCATTTCCATTGGCCTGAAAGGCATCTTTGTCGATCGCGAAGAAGACGTCGCCGCTGCGTGGGAAAAGGCATTGGCCTCGGAAGTGCCGGTGGTGATCGAGTTCAAGACCGACCCGAACGTGCCGCCCTTGCCGCCGCACATCAAGCTTGAGCAGGCGAAGAAATTCGCCACGACGTTGCTCAAGGGCGATCCGGATGAAGCCGGGGTGATCGTGCAAACCGCCAAACAGGTGCTCGGCGCGGTGCTGCCCGGCAAAAAATAACCGGTAAACGCACAGGTTTGATCGTTCCCACGCTCTGCGTGGTAATGCAGCCCGTGCCGCTCCGCGTCACTGGACACGGAGCGTCCCTTGAGGCATTCCCACGCAGAGCGTAGGAACGATCAGGCAGGAGAAAACCGCAGGTGTACTTTTGATTTTCATCGGCTGTGCAGGCTGGAGTCTGGGACGCGAGCACTGGCCGGTATTTCCGGTAGAGGGCACGCATTTGCAGCGCTACGCCGCGCGACTCAACGGCGTGGAAATCAACAGCTCGTTCTACCGCCCGCATCGCCGGCAAACCTATGAGCGTTGGGCCGATGGCGTACCGGAGGCCTTCCGTTTTTCGGTGAAAATGCCCAAACACATCACCCATGAATTACGCCTGGCAGGTTGCGAGGCGGCGCTGGACAGGTTTCTGGCTGAATGCGGCGGTCTGGGCGAACGCTTGGGCTGCTTGCTGGTGCAGTTACCACCTTCGCTGGCGTTTGACGCCGCCAGCGCCGAAACCTTTTTCACGACATTGCGCGAGCGCTTCTCCGGCGCGGTGGTGCTTGAGCCAAGGCATGAATCGTGGGTCAGCGCCGAGCCTATATTAATGACTCACCGGATCGCCCAAGCAGCAGTCGATCCTTTGCGCATCAGCCGTGATATTTCGCCAGGCGGCTGGGCGGGAACACAGTATTGGCGCCTGCACGGCTCACCGCGCATTTACCACAGCGCCTACGATTCACCTTATCTGCAACACCTCGCACACGCCTTGCTGTCAGCGACCGCTGCAGGTGCCACGACCTGGTGCATTTTCGACAACACCGCCAGCGGCGCAGCACTGGGCAATGCCCTGGCGCTGGCGACGCTGACGACAGAATGAGTCAACAGTTTCTCCGCTCATAGGCAGTGTGCCAAAGGTGCGTCGCAGGACGAAACGGCCAACGTATTCATGATTACCTGATTGCGGCTGCGCGATGTGCTGCACGTTAAGACTTTGGTCTGTCAGACCCTTTCTGCAATATCTATTGTGATATCTTTTTGATGGCGCGCTCGCTCTGAGCGATGATTTACCGGTATTCGAGCCGATTGTTTAGTGCAGGAGAGGCAATGTTGAAGGAACAATGGGTGTGCGATGAGACGTTACTGGCGCAGATGCAGGCTGCCAGCGCCGAGGAAATCGATGTATTGGTGGACGTGATCAGCGATTTCGGCCGAGGCCGGGCGGGTCTGGACGCCGAGTGCAAGAAACAGTTGATTCTGGCCAAACATGATCCCCGTGCCGATCGATACTCCGCACCACTGCTTGCACTGCTGGGCCATGAATTGCAGCAGTTCGGCGGCAATTCGGCAATGAACCTCGCGCGCCGCGCACTCGGCCTTACTGCGGTGGCCTACAGCGAAATCGTTGACGACGTGTACAAGAAGCTGAACGGCAAGAGCCCTGCGGACAAGCCACTGGCGCAGAAGGAGCGGGAAATTGCGCTGGCCCTGTTTGGTGCCGAATGGCGTGAAATGCCTGCTGCGCAACGGCACGAACGCAGCACGCACATCAAAGTCTTGTCCGGTACGTTCTCGCTGGCATCGGCCTTGGGACTTGGTGCGAGCGGTACGATCATGGGCTTGTCGGCTGGCGGTAGTGCAGCGTTGTTCACCGCTGTTTCCACCGGCCTGCGTTTGAACCCGCTGGGATTGTTGGTCACGGCAGGCATCGGGGCGCAAAGCGCGGCGGCAGAGGCGTATCGGGTCACCGTGCCGTTCGTGGCGCAGATGGGCTGGATCCGTTTGCGTCAGGAAGCGGATGCACAAGCGCCCGTTGCGCCAAAACTGGCCAATCCTGCAACGCTGGCCGGGCAGGGCGCGGCGCTGCAGGACATGGTGCTGGCCGATGAGGCGGGCGGTACGTTAATGAAGATCAGTGTGTTCGACCGCGCGCCGGTCATCACCGGCAGTGCCATTCCCGCCGGGCAACTCAGCGCACTCAACCCATTGCTGTCCAATGTCCCGGGCCTGGCGGCGCTGGCCGAGTTGCAAAACGGCAACTACGTTGTGTGCAGTCTGCCATTTGAGACGTTGACCAAAGCCAAGGATCAAGAAGGTGCGGTGCGTGCCTTCGTCACCGAAAGCGGGCGCATCAAGGAAAATGCGCACTTGTTCAGCCCCGACAACCTGCAAAACATTATGCTCAGTGGTGCGCTATGGAATGCCGTCTCGTCGGCGGTCGGGCAGAAACACCTGCACGATATCAATGAGAAACTTTCCGCCATCAAGCGCCAGCTGGATGAAGTGCAAGAAGACCTGATCAACCTGCGCCGTGATGATTTGACCGGGCTGGTGGGTTACGTGCAAAGCCTGCTTGATCACTATCCACAGGAAGGCATTGATGCGGCTGCGCTGATGCAACTGGAAAACCGCCAGGTCGACCTGGTGGCCTTGGAGACGTATTTCGAGCGGGAGATGAACAAAGAGGTGGACAAGGCGAAGGCCGTCGAAACAGGCAAGCTGTTCAATGCCGACTCCTCCCGGGTGGCTTTGCTTGAAAGTCTGTCGCGGATGGACATTTGGGTTCAAAGCTATCTGCAAGTCACGCAGTTGCGCGTGGTCGCTTACGCCTTGCTGCACATGGAAAAACCATTGGCACGCTACCGCACCGAAGCGGCGAAAGTGCTGGACAATCTGCAGCGCCTGACCGTGACCGCTGCGGCGAACCAGCAGATTTACAGTGCCCAGATGGAGTTAAGCAACACGCTGTTTTTCAGTGGCAGTGCCGACAACTTGCAACGCTTCAAATCGCAACTGGCGGCGCTCGACAATGATCTGAAAAATGGCCCGATCAACGCCAGGCAACTGCACCGCTCACTGTTCGATCAATCCGATCGTCAGGTACTGCTTCAGGTGCAGAACGGTCAGTTCATCGGCGGTCATCTGCTCGAATCGACGTTCCAACCGGCGTGAGCTCAATGCGCTGCGGGAGCGGATGTACTCCATCCGCTCCCAACGCGGCCTAGTTGCCATCGGCCACTTTTCGTTCGATCTCATCGATCTTGCGTTGCAGCGTCTCGGCGTCCTGCTCCTTTACGCGGTTAGACGAAGGCGTGATGACCTCATCAACGGCTTCGGTGTCATCGTCCCTGTCTTCAAGATCGCGCTTGACCACATTCACCGGTTTGCCGGAGGTGTCGGTGGGCGGGGCGTTCTGGATTTTGCTGTCATCGCTATTCATGGTGCTGACCTCCAGTGATGTAAACATTGGAGGTGCCGTTGCGGTGGGCGTTCGATATTTTTGCGGGGCATCAAACCAATGGCGGCTTGCGCATGCCGCGCAGCGGATCATCGAGCAATCTGAATTGCTCCAGCATGAAATCAATCAGCAAGCGCGAAGACGGCAGCATCCCGTGCCGGGTCGCAAACACTGCATGAATCATTTCAGTTCTCGGCGCCCAGTCAGGCAGGACCACGATCAGTTCCCCTCGCTCAATGAAGTCGTGTACCAACGACATTGGCATCTGCGCAACGCCAACGCTGTCGATCGCCGCGCAGCGCAGCATCGGCAGGCCTTTGGTAATCAGGTTCGGGCGATGCTGGAGGGTGAATTCCGAACCGTCCTGATGAAACAGAGTCCAGCTGTAATCGCGTTGCGGACTGCCATGATGAACACTGGGGAACCGGGCCAGATCTTCTGGTGCGCTCGGCGTGCCCAGACGACTCAGCAGTCCGGGGCTCGCAACCAGACACTGTGGCCGCTGGGACATGACGCGGCTGACCAACTCGGAGTCCTGCAGGGGCGGCGGGCGTACCCGTAACGCCAGATCGACACCCTCGGCGACCACATCGACCTGACGATCAGTCGCCTCCAGATGCACCTCCATGCGCGGGTGGATAGCCATGAAACGCGTGATGATTGCGCCCACGCACTCTTCCAGCAGTACGGATGGACAGGTAACGCGCAGCACGCCGCCCGGCTCGGCGTGAGTCAGGGCGATCGCGGCCTCTGCGGCTTCGGCTTCCTTGAGCATCGCACGGCAACGCTCGTAATAGGTTTGCCCCAGCTCCGTGACTGTGAAATGGCGGGTGTTGCGGATGATCAGGCGCACACCGAGGCGCTCTTCGAGCTGGGCGATGCGTCGGCTCAGATTGGACTTGGGAATGCCCAAGGCGCGGGCGGTCTGCGCGAAACCGCCATGATCCACCACCATGACGAAGTACTGAAGGTCATTGAGATCCAGCACGGTCGTAATCCATTCAGTCAGAAGGCGCTAACTATACAAGGCGGATCGTCCCTTGTATGGGAAACACCAGTCCGTTTTTGCGACTACCGCGATGGGTCAGCGGGGTTTTAGATTGCCGACGTTGAATGTTCAGGCTGGCGTGGCCCCGCTGATCAATTTCAAGCCGATCGTCAGCATGATGGCCAAGTTGGCTGACACTCTCAAACCACGCTTTGTAATAGCCTGAACCACCCCCGAGATCTGCGCGCCGGTTGCGCAGGCCTGTGCGATTTCTTTGGATTAACTACGTGAACAAACTCTGTGAGATGCATGCTTTCGTCATGGTGGTCGACACCGGAAGTATTTCCGAAGCCGCACGCCGTTTAGGGATGGCTAAATCGATGGTCAGCCAACGTCTGCAAAACCTGGAAAAACGCTTGGGCAGTATTCTGTTGGAACGCGGACGGCAGGCGCGCCTGACTGATTCGGGCGAGGTGTTTTATCGCTACTGCGTGCGCATTCTGGCTGAAGTCGAAAATGCCGAAGACGCTGTACAAGCCTCCCAGTCGAGCTTGCGTGGCAACCTGCGGCTGGCTGCACCGATGGCGTTCAGCATTCGCTATCTGACGCCGATCCTGTCGTCATTCGCGGTGCGTTACCCGCAATTGCAACTGGATGTCGAATTCGACGATCGGTATGTCAATCTGCACGAAGAGCGCTACGACGCCGCAATCCGTATTGGTGAGCTGCCTGATTCTTCATTGGTGGCGAAAAACATCACCGCCAACCGCCACGTCATTTGCGCCAGCCCCGACTATCTTGCTGCTCACGGTACACCACAGACGCCGCAGGAACTGTCCCGCCATTTCGCCATGCTCTATGTCAATCGCGAGCCCCATGGCATGTGGACGCTGCCGGTGAACAACACGCTGGAGTCGTTTCGCGTGCGCTGTCGCCTGCGCACCAACAATGCCCATCAACTCATGGAAGCGGCCAAGGCCGGCATGGGCCTGGCGATTCTGCCGACGTTTCTTGCCGCGCAGCCGATGGTCGCTGGCGAACTGCAAGAGGTGTTGCCAGCGTATGCACCGCGCGGCGGAAATATCTCGGCGGTGTATCGGCAATCCCTGCGCGCTTCACCGAAACTGCAGGCGCTGATCAGCTTTCTCAGTGAGCAGATCGGCAGTCCACCCGCGTGGGAAAAGCAGCTTGCCGAGCATGCTCGCCAAAGGCAGTGAGTCGTTCGGAATTAACGAAACCCCGATTCGGTTTTTGCCTGCTTATGAGCGTGTGAGTCCTTCCATATGCTTGTTCCCAACAGACGCCACTCCTGCGTCTGACAGGGAAGAAATGCATGAAGAACACCCTTGATACCGTCGACGTACTGATCGTCGGTGGCGGTTCGGCTGGTGCAGTGTTGGCGCGGCGTCTGAGCGAGAACAGCCAGCGCCAGGTCGTGCTGCTGGAAGCAGGCAACAGTTTTGCCGTGAACGACTATCCAGACATTGTCGCCAACAGCGACATTGTCGGTGCCAATGGCAACCCGCAGTTCGAGTGGGGTTACAAAACCCGGGCGGGCTACATCGAGCATCCGATTGGCGCCGTGCGCGGCAAAGTGTTGGGCGGCAGCTCTGCGATCAATGGTGCCGTGGCGATCCGGGCACGGCCCAGTGATTTCGCGCGCTGGAATCTGCCGGGCTGGGGCTATGAAGACCTGCTGCCGTTTTTCAGGAAACTGGAAAGCCACAGCCGTGGTGACAGTGCTTTGCACGGGCATGCCGGGCCGCTTCCGGTACAGCAACTGAGCCATCTGGATGTCACGCCAATGCAGCGGGCATTTATTCAGGCGACTTTCTCCTACGGCTATAAAATCATCGACGACTTTGATGGCGCCGATGCCAACGGGGTTGGTCCGTACCCGATGAACGTCGTCGACGGTGTGCGCATCAACACCGGTATGGCCTACCTCAACGATGAGGTGCGCACTCGTGGCAACTTACACATCCGCCCTGACAGCCTGGTGGATAAGGTCTTGTTCGACGGTCAACGCGCGATCGGAGTGCAATTGAGCGACGGCACGCAACTGCGCGCCGCTGAGGTCATTCTTAGCGCGGGCAGCTATGGCAGTGCGGCGATTCTGCTGCGTTCCGGCGTTGGTCCGGATGCCGATCTGCGGGCATTGCAGATTCCCGTGGTGGCAACGCTGCCAGTCGGCCAACAACTGCAGGATCATCCGTTTTACTACAACGCCTACGCGGCCAATCCACGCTTGATTGGCCGTCAATCCCCGGCCATCGGCGCCAAACTCTGGTCCCACAGCCGCAGCGCGGAGTTCGGCGATCTGGACCTGCACATCACTGCGACGCACCTGTTTCCCCACGAACAGAGCCCGACCAACATCGGCTTCGTGCTGGCGGTTGCGCTCACGCGGCCACGGTCCCGAGGCACGCTCACTCTGGCCAGTCGCGATCCGCTTACAGCGCCGATCATCGATCTGAATTTTCTCGCCGAACCCGAGGACCGTCAGCGCCTGCTCGACGGCATTCGCCTGGCCCGCAGGATCGGTGGCACAACACCGTTGAACGCCCTGATTCACAGCGAACTCAATCCGGGGGCGGGGGTTGCGTCGGACGAAGCGCTGTTGGCCAGCGTCCGGGCGAGCCTGGACACCTATCACCATCCAACTTCAACCGCTCCGATGGGTGTGCCCGGTGACAAGCATGCCGTGGTGGATTTGCAGGCCCGGGTCCTTGGTCTGCACGGGCTGCGCGTGGTCGATGCGTCGATCTTCCCCGATGTGCCGTCGGTAGCCACCAACATCACTGTGATTGCTTTTGCGGAAAAAATCGCCGCGCTTTACGCCTAATTGTCAGGACGATGCTGCTATGAACAACACTCCCGTTTTGAATTGGATCGATGGCCAATGGCACGATTCCGGTATTTACAAAGACTCGATTGACCCCGCGACGTATGAGCAGATTGGTTGTTATGCCGAGGGGAGCGCGGATACCGCGCAACGGGGCATTGAAGCTGCCCTGCGTTCGTTTGCGCAGTCCTCTTGGAAAGACGATCGCGCCCTGCGTGGCACGGTGCTGCTGGAGCTGGCGGAGGCCTTCGAACGTAACGCCGAAGCGTTGATTGACACACTGGCGCTGGAAAACGGCAAGATCCGTCCGCAAGCGGAATTTGAAGTGCGCATGGTGCCGTCCAAGTTGCGTTATTACGCGGCGTTGGCGCGTACCGAGTATGGGCGCGCAGCGGAGCCGACACCGGGGCGGATTTCCCTTGTATTGCGCCAGGCTGTCGGTGTGGCAGGCATCATCGTGCCGTGGAATTCACCGGTGGTGTTGATGATTCGTTCGCTGGCACCGGCGTTGGCCGCCGGTTGTACAACTGTGATCAAAATGCCGGGGCAGACCGCCCAGACCAATGCATTGGTCGCACGCATCATGAGCGAGGCGCGGTCACTGCCGCGCGGTGTGATCAATCTGTTCAGCGAAGCGGGTGCGGCGGGGTCTATACATCTGGTCGAGTCGCCAAAGGTGCCGGTGATCAGTTTTACCGGCAGTACCGGCACTGGCCGGGCGATCTCGGCGGCAGGGGCGCAACACCTCAAGCGTTTTGGTCTGGAACTGGGCGGTAAAACGCCGATGCTGGTGTTCAACGATGCCGATCTCGAGGCAGCCGTTCCGGTGCTGCTCAAAGCCTTGACGGTGTTCGCCGGCCAGTTCTGCATGACGGGTTCGCGACTACTGGTGCAGCGCGATATTGCCAAGGCACTGACTGATCGTCTGGCGGCCGTTCTTGAGGCCGTGCGCGTGGGGCCCGCAGCAAATCCGGCCAGTGAAATGGGGCCGTTGATCGACAAAGCCAATGTGCAACGGGTCAATCAAGTGGTCGAGCAGGCAATTGTCGACGGAGCGCAAGTGATTGTGCGCGGTGGGCCGGTCGTGGAAGGGCCACTGGCTAAAGGCGCGTTTTATCGACCGACATTCTTGCGTGTCAGTGATCCAAACATGGCTATTGTCCAGCAAGAGACCTTCGGGCCGGTGCTGACCTTGCAGGTATTCGACAGCGAAGCCGAGGCAATCGAGTTGGCCAATAACAGCGAGTTCGGTCTGGCGGCCAGCGTCTGGACCCGTGATGTCGATCGCTCGTTACGCGTTGCCCGCGAGTTGGAGGTCGGTACCGTCTGGATCAACGATTGGGCCATGGTGTTCGACGAATTCGAAGAGGGTGGCTGTAAGCAATCGGGGCAGGGCAGGCTTAACGGTGTGGCGGCCATGGATGATTTCATCGAGTACAAACACATCGCACTCAATCCCGGTCTGCGTCAGGCATGAATGCCGTGTGCTTGCAACGCTTGCTGATCGGCGCCGTGCTGGCCGGGACGCTGGCATCTTCCTCAGCCTTGTCTGCCAACGACACAAGGAATGACACGATGGCCCCAGAGCCGTTGTACGACGCTTTGCTTGATGCGCTCAATGCCACCTTCGGCCGTCATCCGGGGTTTCGTGCGACCCATGCCAAAGGCCTGTTGGTAAACGGTACATTCAAGGCTTCGCCGAACGCCAGCACCCTCAGCCGGGCTGCGCATTTGCAGGGGCAAACGGTGCCGGTGGTACTGCGGTTCTCCAACTTCAGTGGCGTACCCGCCACCGCTGACGGAGATCCGCTGGCCAGCCCGCGTGGTCTGGCAGTTCGGTTTACCCTGGCCGGCGGCGAGGTCACCGATATCGTGACGCACTCGTTCGACGGCTTTCCGGTGGCCACGCCCGAAGATTTTCTGATCTTCCTGCAAGGCATTGCCGCTAATGTCGCCACACCTCCCGATCCGCTGCCCCTGCACAGCTTTCTGGCGAGTCATCCACGGGCGCGGGCTTTCCTCGATGCACCGAAACCGGCGCCGCGCAGTTATGCGGGGCTCGAGTACTTCGCGGTCAATGCTCTGGTATTCAGTAATCATCGGGGCGTTGAAACAATCGGCCGTTACCGTATCGAGCCACTGCTCATGCAGCCGCTATTGAGTGACGCCGAGGCAGCGGCGAAGCCGGCGGATTACTTGCAGTCGGAAATGGCAGAGCAACTGGCCAAAGGATCGCTGACGCTGCGTCTGGTGTTGCAATTGGCGTCAGCGGAGGATGCTATCGAAGACGGCTCCGTTGCGTGGTCGCGTCAGCATCAGGAGGTCGAGTTGGGCATTTTCAGCCTCGACTCACTGGCGCCGGCCGATGCGCAGTTCGGCGCCCAGCAGCAGTTGGCCTTCAGTCCGGGACGTTTGCTTGACGGCATCAGCCTCAGTGCCGATCCAATGACACTGGCGCGGGATCGCATCTATCAGCGCGCGGTACTCCGGCGACAGCAACGATGAGCAGCCCTTCGGGGGCCCGTTGGAAGCAGTGGGTATTGTCATGGCTGATCGTTTTGCCGCTGTCGGTGAGCATGCCCTGGGGATTGGCGGCGCTGCTGGAGGTGGCGAACCTGCAATGGCCAGCATGGCTGTTCAAAGTGGTGGTGGCCGGGTTGATCTCTTTCAACATGGTCTACTGGATGCTGCCGTTGAGCGCTAGGCTGACGGCGCGCTGGTTGCTGCGTTGAAACCTGCGCGTCGCCCTCCACTGACGGGGAGGGCGACGCATCGGGTTCAATCCTTGAGAATGTCGCGATCCTTGGTTTCCGGCAGGAAGAACGTGCCCAGTATCGCTGTCATCACCGCAATCACGATCGGATACCACAAGCCGTAGTAGATATCCCCGGTCGCGGCGACCATGGCAAACGCCACCGTCGGCAGGAAGCCACCAAACCAGCCGTTACCGATGTGATACGGCAGCGACATCGAGGTATAGCGGATGCGGGTCGGGAACAGCTCGACCAGCCACGCGGCAATCGGGCCATAAACCATGGTCACGTAGATCACCAGCACGGTCAGCAGGAGCAATACCATTGGGTAGTTGGTTTTCGCCGGGTCGGCTTTCTCCGGATAACCGGCTTCCTTGAGCGCGGTGCCGAGGGTCGCGGTGAACGCATCGTTGCGGGTCTTGAAGTCGGCGGCCGGCAGGGCGCTGCCTTCGAAACTCTCGACGACTTTATCGCCGATGCGCACTTGTGCGACGGTGCCCGGCTCGGCAATCACGTTCTCATACGGGATCGCCCGTTTTGCCAGCAGGGTCTTCGCCAGGTCGCAGGAACTGGTGAATTTGGCCTTGCCCACCGGGTCGAACTGGAACGAGCACTGATCCGGGTTGGCGATCACTTTGACCGGGTTCTTCTCCTGGGCGATAAACACATCAGGGTTACCGTACTGGGTCAGCGCGTGGAAGATCGGGAAGTACGTCAGCGCCGCCAGCATGCACCCGACCATGATGATCGGCTTGCGCCCGATCCGGTCGGAAAGGCTGCCGAAAATCACGAAGAACGGCGTGCCGATCAGCAGCGAACCGGCGATCAACAGGTTGGCGGTTTGCGGGTCGATCTTCAGCGTCTGCAGCAGGAAGAACAACGCGTAGAACTGCCCGGTGTACCAGACCACCGCTTGCCCGGCCGTGCCGCCGAGCAATGACATGATCACCACTTTGAGGTTGTCCCAGCGCGCGAAGGATTCGGTCAGCGGCGCTTTCGACGCCTTGCCTTCAGCTTTCATTTTCTGGAACACCGGTGACTCGCTCAGCTGCAGGCGGATGTACACCGAGACGATCAGCAGCAGGATCGACAACAGAAACGGAATCCGCCAGCCCCACGCTTCGAAGGCTTCAGTGCCCAGCGCCGTGCGGCAGGCGAGGATCACCAGCAGCGACAGAAACAGGCCGAGGGTCGCGGTGGTTTGAATCCACGAGGTGAAGAAGCCGCGCTTGTTGCGCGGCGCGTGTTCGGCCACGTAGGTCGCGGCGCCGCCATACTCGCCGCCCAACGCCAGGCCTTGGAGCAAGCGCAGAGTGATGAGGATGACCGGTGCGGCAACACCAATGGTCGCGTAACCGGGCAATATGCCGACAATTGCGGTGGAGACGCCCATGATGACGATGGTGATAAGGAAGGTGTGTTTGCGCCCGATCATGTCGCCGAGACGGCCGAACACAATGGCTCCGAACGGCCGCACCGCGAACCCGGCGGCGAAGGCAAGCAGGGCGAAGATAAACGCGGTGGTTTCGTTAACGCCAGCGAAGAAGTGCTTGGCGATGATCGCTGCCAGAGAGCCATAAAGGTAAAAGTCGTACCACTCGAAAACCGTGCCCAAGGATGAAGCGAAGATAACCTTGCGCTCCTCCTTGGTGATGCCGCCGCTGCGCGGTGGACTGCCGGTGGATGCTGTGTCGATTGTGGCCATGGGTGTTCTCCGTCGTGCTTATTGTTGTAGGCCGGAGTCCCTCGTTACTGCTTGTCGCACTCTGGCCTTGTGGCATATGCCGCCATTGCTCCCGCGTGAAACTTGCACAGTCTGACCGCCTCGCATCGCTGCAAGGTTTCCTGAAGCATAATCAGCTTTTGTCAGATATCCACTCGCGAACTTGACCGTAGTGGCGATTAAAGATCACTCGCCGGCGGCCGATACCTGCCGACCAGCCCAATCAGAATTCATTTTTCAGGGAAGATGCCCATGAGTGCTTCATTGCAGAGCGCTGCCGCGCAAATCCGTCAGGCCGTACGCGTCGCCACCGAAGGTCTTGTGGGGCGTGAGCAGTTGGCCGAACTGATTGTTCTGGCCGCCGTGGCACAGGAGCATATTCTGGTCATCGGCCCACCAGGCACCGCGAAAAGTGCAGTCGTGCGCCGGGTTGCGCAATCGATGGGCGGGCGCTATTTCGAGTATCTGCTGGGGCGGTTTACCGAACCTTCGGAACTGTTCGGCGCGGTCGACCTGAAAAAGCTTCGCGAAGGCACGGTGGAAACTGACGTCAGCGGCATGCTGCCTGAAGCCGATATCGTTTTCCTCGATGAGGTGTTTCTCGGTTCGACGGCCATTCTCAACACGCTCCTTGGCGTGCTTAACGAGCGGCGCTTCCGGCGTGGGCATACGCAGATTCAGTGCCCGCTGCGGGTCTGCGTCGGCGCCTCCAACGGCTTGCCCGACGATGAAGCGTTGGCGGCGTTTGGTGACCGCTTCCTGCTGCACCTGTTTGTCGAGTCTGTGCCGGACAATCAGCTGGAAGCGATGCTCGCCGGCGGCTGGCAGTCCGAGCAACGCCCGGTTCAACAGTTGCTCGGTCTGAGCCAGCTCGACACTCTGGGTCAGGCTCTGAAGAGCGTTGACCTGAGCTCCGTGCGCCCGGCGCTGGCCCAAGCCATTCGCCGCTTGCGTGAGGCCGGCATTCAGTTGTCGGATCGACGCATCGTCAAGTCCCAGCGCCTGATCGCTGCCGCCGCGTTGCTCGGTGGTCGAGTGGAGGCCAGTGCCGCCGATCTGTGGCCGCTGCTGTATGTGTTGCCAACCAAGGAAACCCAGCAGCACGGCCGCGAGGTGCTCCGCGAGATGTTCACCCAGTCGAGCAACCGCCATCTGTTCAGCGCGGTGGAGGAGGCGACCCTGCAGCCGATGTCGCGGGTCAGCCGCCTGCTGGAAACCGCCGAGGATTATCTGGCGCGCACTGAACCGCCGGCCGGTGCCTTGCTGGAGGGGCTGCTGCGTGAGATCGACGCCAACTTCAACGACCTGACCATCCCGGCGACGTTGCACGACGTTCGCGGCCAACTCGCCCGTTTGCTGACGACTGCCGCATGAATGGCAAAGCGCTGAGTTGGCGCTGGCGCTCGCGGCCGGTGGCAGTGGCGCCGCAGGCTGCCGTGGCGTGGGGCGAAGCCGCCCGGCGTCTGCATGCGCGATTGCTGGCGATACCGGATGAACAGGCCACGCGCCTGCATGCCACCGCCAATCGCGACGTGCTGCTGGTGAGCGGCGCGGCGGCGGATCTGCCGTGGGTCGATGGCGTTGCCTATGCGGCGATGGACGAGCGTGCGCCCGGGCTTTGGTTACCCACCAGTTGGGAGCCGGATGTACCGACCGACCTGCTGGCGCACGCGTTGTCGCACCGCTTCTCGCGGGCGCCGCTGCTGCTGTGGCGTGATCCATCGGCGGTGGTACCGCTCGATCGGCAATTGCCGGTGAGCGCAGAACATTTGCAGCGAATTGACGATTTTTGGGCGGGGCGCTGATGCAGTTACCTGAATCTCTGCAACCGTGGCGCGAATGGCTGGAGTGGTTCGCCCCAGAACAACTGCCGCTTTTCGCCGATCTGCTTGGACGGCTCAACCCGGTACTGGGCCCGCTGCGCGGTGTGCAACAGGGCGGCGTGCCCGAGCCCGATGGCTTGGGCGATTTACAGAGGCGCGGGCCGTATGACCGGCTGCTGACCAGTGAATGGCTGCTGGCCGACGAAGTGCCCGACGAGTTTCTGCGCCGCGCGGCCGTGGGCGAACATCTGTTCCTCGCGCCGCAATATCGCGCGCAGCAAGCCAGTCGCCGGATTGTCGTGCTGTTCGATGCCGGGCCGTTGCAACTGGGCGCCGCACGCTTGGTGCACATGGCGCTGGTGATCCTGCTGGCACGTCGCGCGAAAGAGGCGGGTGCCGAACTGCGTTGGGGCATTTTGCAGCAGGAGCCAGCCTTGCATGAGGTCGATTCGGCGGCGCAGCTCAAACGATTGCTCGGTGCACGGACCTTCTCCACGGTGAGCGATGCGCATTGGCAGGCGTGGCGCAGTTGGCTGCATAGCGCGTCAATGCCGGTCGGCGAATGCTGGCTGGTGGGGCAACGTCTGCCGGCAACAGACCGGCAGACTTGCAGCCATCGCGTGCAAATCGCGCGAAGTCTTGATGGTTGCAGCCTGTCTGTGCACTTGCAGGCAACGGACACCCATCGCGTGCTATTACCGATGCCCGCTGAGCGTGCGGCCCTGCAACTGCTCAAAGGGCAGTTTGAGGGCGAAATCGTCAAGGCTGCGCCGACGGCCAAAGGTTGTGTGCCGCGGGTGTCGCTGACGCTACAGCCGGTGATTTCCAGCTCCGGCAGCCATGTCGCGCTGAAAATGCTCGATGAGCCCGGCATGGTGGTGATCAAGCTACCGGCGCAATACCAGAAAAAACCATTGGAAGTTCGTCGTAACCTCTGGAGCGCAGGACGTACGCCGCTGACGGCGCTGTTTTTTGGGGGCGCCATCGGGGCGGTCATGAGCGACCCTTTGCAACTGACATTCTGGAGTATTCCCGGTCTGAATCCGGTGGATAAACCGGGCCCGGAGGAGTTGAAGCTGCCGCCGGGCACGGGCAACTTCCTCCCTGCGGTCGGTTTGCATAGTCGCTCTGAAAGGCGATTGTATCTGCTCGATACTCAAGGGCATCTGGCCTACTGGACCGTGAAAAGGGACAAAAATATCGCCGCCCCGGAAACCCGCCAGACCCATCGCCTGGCGACCGATGTGATCGCCATGGCCAAGATGGCCGGTGATGCGATGGTCTATGTATGTCGTTCAGGCGGTCGGTTGTTCGCCCATCCTGTGCGTCTGGACACCGGGGCGAAGCAACCGTATGGATTGGGCCTTGCCGAAGGCGTCAGCCAGGTGCTGTTTGCCGGCATTCAGCGCGGGCGCAGCGCGTTCGGCGGCTGTGCATTGCTCACGATGAAAAACGACTGTGAGAGCTGGCGTGTGTACTCGGCCAATGACTTACCATCAGCGGCGCAATGCATCGATCTGGCCCGCGGCTGGAAAGGTATCGGTCTGCTGCAAGACGACAACGAGTGTTACTTGCTGTTGATGATCAGCCCCGGTCAGCAGGCCATCGCCCTCTGGCACGGCGATGACATGGAGACGTTGTTCACCACCAGCGAGGTGATTGCCAAGGTCAGCTTCTGTCCGTTGAGTGGTCTGGTGGCTGTGCTGACCAGCGCCCGCGAACTGCTGGTGTACGCGGTGCCGCAGCGCCTCCTGCGTTTGCAGGTGTTTTGTAATGAACAGCCGAAAAACAAGGACGACAGCCATGCTTGAAAACGCCGCGGCGTTGATCCGCCGCCCGGTCTTGAGCGGTCACCAGCGCATTGAGGGCCTGTGGTTTGCCGCTGAACGTTTCGCCCAGCACGAACGCGAGCGGTTGATCATCGAGCATTGGCAGACCGCTGCCAGCGCTTACCGTTTCGCCGATGGTGATCTGCTGCGCTTTGCTCAGCCACTGACCGTGCAGTGCGAGACCTTGCTCGGCTGGCCGTTGATTCGTCAGGGCAAGACGCTGTGTTCAGCCGTACTCGACCCGCAGGAAATGCGCGATCTGCCGGCCGCCGATCTCTGGCTGGTGCGCGGCAGCCATGTCAGTGCTCTGCATCTGCGCGATGCCGACGTGTTGGCGCCGGGTGAGTGGATTGATATCAGTGGCGTGACGTTGCTCGACACCTATGACTGTCGCAACGTATTGCCGCCGCCAGTGCTCGAGCCGTTGGAAGTCACCAGCGATGTGCGCGAGATTCTTGGCAAAAAACTGAAACCGGTCAGCCCCGAGCAGCAAAAGACTCTGCAAGCGCTGATCGCGCGTCAGCAGAAGGCGCCGCAGGTATCGCCCGATGCCGCCGTATCACCGGCGAGCGCCGGCTGGACAGTGCCTGATGACGCGCCTCTGCCGTGGCTGAAACTCAGTGTGACGCTGGTGTTGCTGGTGGCGGTGTTCTGGATGGGCGCTCAGGGCCGGCACACCGAGGTGAACGCCGTGACGCCCGCGCCGGCGACGTCGCTGTCGGTGCAGATCGGTGCTGTCGTGGTGGGCACGCTGATTGCCGGGGTCGCGTTGACCCTGTTGCTGTTCGGGTTGCGTCATCTGTTGCGGCGCGTGGCGTCGGTGCCGTTGCCATTGCCGGGTGCGCCGACCCACTCGGCCGCAGACATTGCGCCGCGGGCGCGGCCACACCAACATAAACCAGCGCTGTGGCGTCGCTGGGTGACGCGCCTGACCCGGCACTCGCGGCTGTCTGCGCTGTACGGCAGGCGTCAGGCAGCCTATATGCAGCGCATGTTCGAGATGTTCGAGAACGGCGATTATGAAGAGGCGCTGCGCCATGCGATTCCGCTGGGCGGTGGCGAGCACAGAGGTGAGCAGTCATTCGGCACCCCACAGCGGCGTCAGGATCTGTCGATCAGCCAGCACCAGGGGCTCGCCCGCTCGATGGTCTTCGAGCAAGACGTCGAGGGGCATCTGCGCCAGATCTACCGCCAGACCTTCCAGCGGCTCGACCGTGAAGGCCGGATAGAGGAGGCGGTGTTCGTCCTCGCCGAACTGCTCAAGGTGCAGCAGGAGGCGCTCGACTATCTGGAAAAACACGGCCGCCAACAACAGGCCGCCGACCTCGCGCTGGCCTGGGACATGCCCGCTGCGACCATCGTGCGTCTGCTGTGCCTGGCCGGTAACTGGCAACGCGCCTTGCTGGTGGCGCGGCGCGATGAAGCCTTCGCTGATGCTGTGGCGTTGCTCCAGGACAAATGGCCGTTATACGCCGAGCGCCTGCGTCTGGAGTGGGCCGAATCCTTGGCACGCAAAGGCCTTTGGTTGCAAGCCGTCGAGGTTGTCTGGCCGCTGCTGGCAGAGCGCGAGCGCGCCACGCAATGGTTGTTGAATGCCGAAATGGCCGGTGGCAGCCTGGCACTTGGAGCGCTGGTGAAACGGGCAATTCTGCTCCCCGACACCTTGTTCGCGTACGCCGATCAGGTCGAGCAATTGCGTGATGATCCTGCCCGCTACGCCGAGCGGGCGGCACTGGCCGAAAGCCTGTTGCAGC
This sequence comes from Pseudomonas sp. Irchel s3h9, assembly GCF_900187475.1. Classification (NCBI taxonomy): domain Bacteria; kingdom Pseudomonadati; phylum Pseudomonadota; class Gammaproteobacteria; order Pseudomonadales; family Pseudomonadaceae; genus Pseudomonas; species Pseudomonas sp. Irchel s3h9. The sequence continues at coordinate 198,586 of NZ_FYDH01000012.1, forward strand.
ACAAGGCGCACGCCACCGAGTTGGCCTGGTTGGCGAGCGCCACCGTCCACGCGATTATTGCCGATCAGGTGGGCGGGCAGGGGCGTTTGTCTCTGCTGCAGTTGCAGGCACTGGTCAGCATGAGCAAGGACAAACTATTGCAGGCCGACCTGCCGCAGCAACTGCCCGCACGACCTGCACCCTACACGCAGGTCACCGGCAGCGAACCCCTGCAATGGACTGCGCCGGACATGGGCAGCCGAATGATCCGGGACGCCGTGCCGCTAACCGATCAGCGCTACTTGCTGGCATTGGGCGAGGCCGGCGCAGTGGTGGTCGATGCGCATGGCAACACGCTCTACCAATTCGCAATGCCTGCGCAATACATCGTTCTGGCCCATGGGCGGCAGGTCGCATTGCTTGTCGCTCGGCGCAATGAAGTATGGCGTATCAGCAAAGTGGATCTGGTCACGCGCGTCGCAACGGATCTCGGCGTGCAGATGTTCAGTGCGTTCAGCCGCACATTCAACGGTTCGAACTGGACCATCGGCCGTGGGCGACAACTGCGGGTGGTGGATGTCGATCGTGGATTCGAAACCCTGTGGCACGTGAGCGATTTGCCCGGAGAGGTCATTGGCATGAAGGATGACGCGTGCAACGAATCTGTATGGTTGAGTGATGCGCAAGCGGGCCTGGAGTTGTGGCACTACCGGTTACCTGAGCGACGACTGATGAAGCGAATGCCGGTGCCTGCGTTGGGTATCGACCAGCAGTACTTGCTCAGCGCTGACGGGCGATTGGAGTTCATGCGTGTGGAGCGTGAAAGCGACGAGGTTTCGGTTCTGGTGTTCGGTGGTGGGACTGATTGCAACAACTACAGCCTGCCGGATTGTGACTTCGAGCAAGACCATGATGAGTTGGTGGAAGTGCATTTGCATGAGCACTGCCGGCTGATCGGTTACCTGATCAACGACCACGACATGCGCTGGCACTTCATCGCCAGGACCAGCAACCGCCTCGTTGCGACACTGCAATGGCCTCGACAGGGTGTGCGGGTACGTTGTGTCGGTAGCGATTTCCTGCTGTTTGATGATCAGGGACGCTTGAGCCATTTCAATATGGACAATGTCACGCAACACAACCTTTCGCTGAACTGAGTGGTGAGCCGGCCTACGCTTTGACCCAGCGTTGCCGGCTCCAGGCACTCAACCAGTCGACCACAAACACCAGCACCAGCATCGCCAGAATCACCGTGCTGGCTTGCGCTTCCTGAAACAGGCTGAGGCTCACATAGAGCATCTGCCCCAATCCGCCAGCGCCGACAAAGCCGAGCACGCTGGCCATGCGGATGTTGTTTTCCCAGCGGTACAGAACGTAGGCGAGCAGTTGCGGCGCAAGGTTCGGCAGGGTGCCGTAGCAAAAGGCGAGGAGCGGATTGCCGCCCTGTAAACGAATGGCTTCGGCCGGTTGTGGCGGGGTATTTTCCAGCGCTTCGGCGAACAAACGACCGAGCACCCCAGTGGTGTGCAGGGCGAGGGCGAGGGTGCCGGCGTTCGGGCCGAGGCCGGCGGCGAGCACCATCAGCGCGGCCCAGACCAGTTCCGGAATCGCCCGCGAGGCATTGAGCAGCAGGCGCGAGGCGCTTTGCAGCGGCCAGCCGAACCGTCCGGCGGCGGGCAGGGCGAGAACGATGCCGAACACAGCGGCGAGCAGGGTGCCGAGGGCCGACATCGCCAACGTTTCCAACGATCCGTGGAAGATTGCTTTGAGGTAATCCGCGCTCAAGTCCGGGCTGAGAAAACGCTGCACATACGCGCCCATCTGCTTGAGGCTGGTGGCGCTGCCCACCTCGCCCAGATCCAGTCCCAGATAAGTGAAGGACGCGATGACCGCCAGCGCGATGCCGGCGATCAGCAGCAAGTTGATCAGACGATTCATGTCAGCCTCCAGCGCAGCAAGCGGCTGAGTTGGTCGGCGGCCAATACCAACACCAGGAAGCACAGCAGGATACTGGCGACCTCACCGCCGGCGAACATGCGGATCGACAGGTCGATCTGCTGACCCAGGCCGCCGGCGCCGACAAACCCCATCACCACTGACGCGCGGATCGCGCATTCCCAGCGATAGACTGTGTACGAGAGCAGTTCTGACCCGACGTTGGGCAACGTGCCGTAAGCAAACGCCGCCAGACGGCCGCTGCCAGCCTGCAACAGTGCGTGCGCCGGACGCTGATCGGTCGATTCAAAAATCTCCGCATAGACTTTGCCGAGCATGCCGCTGTAGGTGATGGCGATGGCCAGCACACCGGCCGCCGGCCCCAACCCTACGGCGCGCACAAACAGCAGCGCCCAGACGATTTCCGGCACGCTGCGCAGGAAAATCAACAGTCCGCGCACCGGCCAGCGCAACAGACGCCCCAGTCGGCTCGGCACGCCACCGCGTGACGCGGCAGACAGCGACAGCGCACGACTGGCGACCAGGCCCGCCGGTATCGCCAACACCAGCGCCAAAGCCATGCCGGCGGTGGCGATGGCCAGAGTTTGCAGGGTGGCTTTGAACAGTAACTGCAGAAACGCTTCGTCGTGCGCCGGTGGCCAGAATTGCGCGACAAAACGGCCCATTTCATTCTGGCTGTCGGGGAGCAATACGCCCAGATTTAGCTCGCTGAGCTGAATGCCCGGCCACAGCAAAGCAATCGCCAGCAACGTCAGCAGCAGACGCGGCCATGCGGCGGGATCGCGTGAATCGGCTTTCAGCATCGTGGAATCTGCACAGTCAGAGGCGCCACCGCAATGGTCGGTGATTGCAGTTTTTCATTGGCGTAAAGCGCGTCGAGCATTTCCGGGGTGACGCGATCAGAAGGGCTGTCGAACAGAATCTGCCCGTCGCGCAGACCGATGATTCGCGGGAAGTGCGACAGCGCCAGATCCACCGCATGCAGGCTCGCCACCAGCGTTACGTTATGTTCGCGAGCATGCCGCGAGAGGATCGACAGCGTGTGCCCGGCCATGACCGGGTCCATGGCTGACACCGGTTCGTCGGCCAAGAGGATTTCCGGCGCCTGATACAACACGCGGGCGATACCGACGCGTTGCAACTGGCCGCCAGACAATTGCTGGCAATGGGCGAACAGTTTGTCGCCCAGGTCCAGTCGCGCCAACGCCGCGCGCGCACCGGCCACATCCAGCGGATGCAACAGGTTCAAAAGACTTTTACCCAGACTCCATTGGCCGAGCTTGCCGGCCAGCACCGCCGTCACTACACGCTGACGCGGTGGCAGTGGCGGCGCCTGATGCACCAGGCCGATCCGCGCGCGCAGACGCTGACGCTGGCGGGCAGACAAGTGCCAGGCGCGTTCGCCGAGCACTTCAATCTCGCCGCTGCTGGGCCGCAGGGCGGTGGCCAGCAGGTTGAGCAAACTCGACTTACCGGCCCCGGACGGGCCAATGATGGCGACCTGTTCACCAACGCCAATCTGCAAGTCGACACCGCGCAGGGCGTCGACTCCATTGGCGTGGCGCAGGCTGCCTTGTTTGAGGCGTAGGGTCATTTCAGCAGTTCGGCGGCGCGGGCGGCTTCCTCGATGCCCTTGTAGTTCTCGGGCTTGGTGTCGATGAAGCGGCTGGCCGCTTGCAGATCAAGAATCTTCTTCTGCTCAGGGTTGGCCGGGTCCAGATCAAGGAAGGCTTTTTTGATCTTCGCTGTCAGCGCTGGGTCGAGGGTGCCGCGCACAGTCCAGTTGTAATCGAAGTAGGTCGGGGTGGTGGCGAAGACTTTGACCTTGTTGGTGTCGACCTTGCCGGCGTCGACCAGTTTCTGCCAGACGCTGGCGTTCAGCACACCGGCATCCACCTTACCGGCCTGCACCCAAGCGACGGTGGCGTCGTGGGCGCCGGAGTAGGCGACACGGCTGAAATAGCCCTCAGGCTTGATGTTGTCGTTTTTCAGCATGAAGTAACGCGGCATCAGGCTGCCGGAGGTCGACGACACCGAACCGAAGGCGAAGGTCTTGCCCTTCAAGTCGGCGAGGCTATGCACATTCGGGTCAGCGGTGATGAATTTGCTGGTGAACTGTGCATCCTGTTCGCGTTGTACCAACGGGATTACTGGCGTCGTTGCGTCAGTTTTCAAACGTGCCTGCACAAAAGTGAAACCGCCGAGCCAGGCCATGTCGAGGCGATCGGTCGCGAGTGCTTCAACCACTGCCGGGTAGTCCGCCACCGGGACGAACTGCACTTTCATGCCCAGTTGTTGTTCCAGATAAGCACCCAGCGGTTCGAACTTGCGCAGCAACTCGGTCGGGGCTTCATCGGGAATCGCGCTGACGCGCAAAACGTCGGCCGCTTGGGCCATGAATGCAGAAAAGGACAGGGCCAGGCCGGCGGTCAGTGCCAGTGTTCGTTTGAGCATGGAATTCTCCGTTTCGTGAGCGTCAAAAAGTGTGAAGAGCTGAACCAGGGCACTACGTGAGGGTAGACGAATCGGCGAGGTTATACGTATTCGCACGCGTAAAGGCCAGCGCCATCAGGGCAGGAATGGTCAAAAGCGTTCGTCGAGTATTGCCGGCAGGGTGAGCTCCTTGACGTAGCTGGCCGAAGACAGACTCAGAATCATGCGCACCACCTGAACGACATCGTGAACTGGAATCAGCTGACCCTCGCCACGCTGCGCAGCCAGATCTCGCGGCGTGCTCAGCCGATCCTCGGTGTTGAGATACCCCAGATTCAGGCAAGTCACCGCCAGACGCTGCTGTCGGTAGCCTTCGCGCAGCGTATCGGCAATCCCGCGCAGGGCGAATTTGGAGGCGCCGAAGGCGACTTCCGGACGCCCGCTTTGCGGCAGGCCTGAAGTCGATCCGGTGAGGATGATTCTGGGGTGGGGGCTTTTCAGCAGAAGCGGAAGCATGCGTTTGATCAGCAGGATTGTTGCGCTGATGTTGCAACTGACGATGGCTTGCAATTCGTCGTCCGGACTGTCGAGAAAGTCATAGGCTGGATCGAAAGCCGACTCTTCCCAGATACCGAGGTTGTAGATCAGCGTATCCAGCCCATCGTCGACGACCGCATGCTCGATGGCGTGCGCGGCTTTGGCCGGGTTCATCAGATCGGCTTCCACCCAGCGTACTGGATGCTCTGCCTCGCACACCAAACCTTCGGGACGCGTGCGGGACACACCAATCAGCGTGTCTCCCGCGTTACCCAAGCCTTCGATAAAAGCTCGGCCCAAGCCTTTACTGGCACCCACCACCAAAATGTTCATCGATCCTCTCCCTGATCTGAATGCTGATGTGGGGCAGCATGCAAACAGACGACCTCTGAAATGGCAAACGAATGGGTGTGTCCGGATATTTACGGCAACCTGGCAATCACCTTGATCTCAAAATCAAACCCATACAGCCATGTCACGCCAACCGCCGTCACCGTCGGATGCGGCGCCTCGCCCCAGAACTCGGTCAGCACCACATCCCAGATCGTCTCGAATTTCGACTGGGGATCAACGATGAATACGGTGACATCGACCACGTCATCGAAGCTGGCACCGGCTTCTTCAAGGATTGCATTGAGGTTAGTGAACGCCTGACGCACCTGATTTTTCAGGTCCGGCGCTGGCGTGCCGTCCTCGGTGCTGCCGACCTGTCCCGAGACAAACAGAAAACCGTTGGAGCGAATGGCTGGCGAGTAACGGTGGCGTTCGTAAAGCGTGCGGCGTGCGGATGGAAAAACAACATCGCGCTGAGTCATGGAAGTGTCTCCTTCATTTGAGTTGATGGAGCCACTGTAGGTATTTGCAGGCCAGCGATAAACGCGCAAGCTTGGCGTTCACTGTTTGTGAAATCCAAACAATCGAGGGCAGACCTTGGACCGTTTTGACGCAATGCAGGCCTTCGCCCGAGTGGTCGAGGCGGGGAGTTTCACCAAAGCGGCGGAAACCTTGCACATGAGCAAGACCACCGTGACCCAACTGGTTCAGCAACTGGAGGCGCGCCTGCGGGTCAAGTTGCTCAATCGCACCACGCGCAAGGTCAACGTCACCGCCGATGGCGCGGCGTATTACCAACGCGTGATCCGCTTGCTCGCCGACCTCGATGATGCCGAAACCAGCCTGCCCGGCGCGGCGGCATCACCTTCGGGCCGGCTGCGAGTGGACGTCCCGAGTCCGCTCGCACGGTTGATTCTGGTGCCGGCCCTGCCCGAGTTTCACGCGCGCTATCCGGATATCCAGATCGACATGGGCGTCAGCGACCGTATTGTCGACATCATTGATGAGAACGTCGATTGCGTGGTGCGCGGCGGCGAACTCATGGACCTGTCGCTGATGGCACGCAAGGTCGCCGATCTGCAGTTGGGGGTGTTTGCCGCACCGCAATACCTGGCGCGCGCGGGCATTCCCGCGCACCCGAGAGACCTGGAAGACAGCCACCATCGCGTGGTCGGTTTTCTCTGGGCACGCACCGGCAAACCGGTGCCATATGCCTTGCACAACGCCACTGAAAACCTGCAAATCAAGGGACGGCACGTATTGGCAGTCGATGACGGCAACGCTTATCTCGCGGCAGGTCTGGCGGGCATGGGCGTGCTGTGGCTGCCCAAGTACATGTCTGCCGCCCATCAAGCGCGTGGCGAGCTGGTGCCGCTGTTCGAAGACTGGAAACTCGCGCCGATGCCGCTCTACATTGCTTATCCGCCGAACCGGCATGTCAGCCTGAAATTGCGCGTGTTTATCGATTGGGTCGTTGAGTTAATGGCGTAGAAGCATTGTGGTGCAGTTATTGCTAGCTGCTGTGCCAGTGCCGTCAAAATACCAACACAATCAGGCGACTTGAAAGCCCGTAGTGATGAGATGCATGGCTTTCAATTCTAGGAGCTTCACCCGCATGAATATGTACATCGATATCGTCGGTGCGTGCAATCTGAGCTGCCCGTCTTGCCCAATGGGCAACTCGGAAAATCTCAATTTCAAAAAAGCCATGCAGCTCGACATGTTCAAGCAGATTGTCGATAAGGCCAAGACAGAGGGCGTCGACACCATCTACCTCTATAACTGGACCGAGCCACTGATTCATCCAAAAATTGGCGAATTTATCGAGATCATTAATGCTGCCGGCATGGGCAGCGGTATCAGCACCAACCTTAATCTCGCCAAGAATATGGAAAAGGCCCTGATGGCCGAGCCGAGTTACTTCCGTATTTCGCTCTCGGGTTTTTACCAGGAGACCTACGAAAAGGGCCATGTCGGCGGCGATATCGAAGTTGTAAAACAAAACATGATCGCCCTGCAGGAGATCAAACAGCGCCTGGGTCTGAGAACCCGTGTGGATGTTTACTATCACCGCTACCTGGATAACATCGAAGAAGAATCACTGATGCGCGCGTTCAGTGAGCGTCTTGGCTTCATCTTCACCACCGGGTATTCGGTGATGATGCCGCTGGAGAAGACACTGGCCATTGTCGAGCGTGACCCGTCTGTCACGGCTACGGACATTGACACCCTGAAACGCCTCGCATTGCCGCCGTACGACGATCTCGTCAACGTCATCCAGCAATTTCCCAAGATGGCGTGCACGCTCAAGGATGACTGGCTGGTCATCGACTGCAATGGCAACACGGTGCTTTGCTGCACGATCTTCAATCAGACCGAGTATCAGGTTGGCAAGTACCTCGACATGCCGCTTGAAGAGCTGACGCGGCGTAAATCGACGCAGAAAAACTGTGTCGACATGTGCGACCGCTGCGCCAATAAAGGCCTGCATATCTACTCGATGCATCCCAATCAGGGTGTGCTGGAGCGGCACGCGGTGAATCGCATCATCGATTTCGAGCACTTCGCCAGCCAGGGTCTCACGGTGGACAGCGAGCGTCTCGGGCGTGCGGGCGAAGTCAGCGCAGAAAACTTTGATGAAGCCCAGTACCTTCGATTGAATGACGATGTCAGGATCGCGATTTCCCAGGGATCGTTCTCCAGCGGCTATCAGCACTACGTGCTGTGTGGGCGTCTCGAGGGGCGTTTAGGCGCCGGGGTTTTCTCGGCTGTTTGAGTCAGAGATGGATTGGCGGACAACCCCCCACTGAAACTGTTCGCCATTCACCGGCGTGATTGACTCTTTGACCGATCAAGCCAACTATCGGCGCACAACAACATGACCGATGGACCCGAACTTGATCGAACGACGCCAATTCAGCGGAGGCATGAAGGGGAAAAACCTCCGCTATCTGAATGAGCAAAGCGCGGATGACCCGCGCTTGACCCGCACCGGTTTTCTGCTGCTCGAACACTTTTCGCTACCGGCGTTTACCCAAGCGCTGGACACGGTTGTCACCACCAACCTGTTGCGTCCGGGGTTGTTTTCGTCGCGCACGTTTGGCTTGGGTGACGGCGAAGTCATCAGTGATCTGGGGCTGGTCATCCGCCCTGACGCACGTCTGGATTCAGCCGCGCTGGCGCAACTGGATCTGCTGGTGGTGTGTGGCGGGTATCGCACCGAGTTGCGGGCGAGTGAGGAGTTTATTCATTTGCTTCAGGTTGCAGCGGAGCGGGGCATCAGCCTCGCCGGGTTGTGGAACGGTTCGTGGTTCCTCGGCCGCGCCGGATTGCTCGACGGCTATCGCTGCGCGATCCACCCGGAACATCGCCCGGCGCTGACTGAAATCGCCAAAACCACCCACGTCAGCAGTGAGCCTTACGTGATCGACCGCGACCGGCTCACTGCATCGAGTCCGTCCGGCGCTTTCCACATGGCATTGGACTGGATCAAAAGCCTGCACGGCAAAGCCCTGGTCGAAGGGATCGAAGACATCCTAGCCTTCGAGGAGTCGCGTTACCGGCGCATCAAACCAGACGAAAACATCTGCGTCAGTGCGCCGCTGCGTGAAGTGGTGAAGCTGATGGACGCCAATCTGGAGGAGCCGCTGGAGCTGGAGCAACTGGCGGTGTATGCCGGCCGTTCTCGTCGTCAGTTGGAACGTCTTTTCAAGGAACAACTGGGCACCACGCCGCAGCGCTATTACCTGGAATTGCGCATCACCGAAGCGCGACGGTTGTTGCAGCACACTGAGCTTTCACAAGTGGAAGTGCTGGTCGCGTGCGGCTTCGTCTCGCCGAGCCATTTCAGCAAGTGCTACAGCTCGTATTTCGGCTATCGCCCATCAAAAGAAAAACGCCTGGTCAAATAACCCAAGCCGTCACCCACCTGAATTCTCCTCGGAATCCCACGTCGGCGTACCTCCCCCAAACCCCTCGGTCAGTTCCCTCTCCCTCTGGGAGAGGGTAAGGGAATTGGTAGGCTGCACTAACCGCTTCCTCACCAGAATTCACCGCGATATCCCACGTCGGCGTACCTCCCCCAAACCCCTCGGTTGATCTGGCTTAATGATTCTGGACACCCCTAAAGGGCGTTAATCTACGCCCAACGACGAGGTGTGATTTGACCAGACGATATTTTTCGACAGATTTCAAACGGGATGCGGCTTGCCTGGTTTTGGATAAAGACTATTCGGTGAGTGAAGCCTGCGAAGCAATGGGCGTGGGCCCTACAGCTCTGCGTCGCTGGGTTGAGCAACTGCGTGCGGAGC
>NZ_FYDH01000018.1:0-146799 GCF_900187475.1 Pseudomonas sp. Irchel s3h9
CATCCCGAACTCAGCAGTGAAACGATGCATCGCCGATGGTAGTGTGGGGTTTCCCCATGTGAGAGTAGGTCATCGTCAAGATTAAATTCCGAAACCCCAATTGCGAAAGCAGTTGGGGTTTTGTTTTGCCCGCGGGAAAGTTTTTTACTCGCGACAACGAACAAATTTGCACAGTTATTTTCGAATCAGAACACTAGAATAGCCCCACCTTATTCGGAGCCAGAGCCTTTATGTCAGAGTCGGTTGACGCCCCCGGGCTGTCAGATTTACCGCTGGAAGACTTGGTGGCCTGTCACGAGTGCGACCTGCTGATGCGCAAGCCACAACTTGCCCATGGCGAAAAAGCCCTCTGCCCACGCTGCGGTTACGAGTTGTATGCCCACCGCCATAACGTGGTGCAGCGCAGCCTTGCCTTGGTGATTGCAGCATTGCTGCTGTACATCCCGGCAAACTTTTTACCCATCATGCAACTCAATATCCTCGGACAGTCTTCGCAGGATACGGTCTGGAGCGGCGTGCTCGGCTTGTTCAACACGGACATGCAGGGTGTTTCGATCGTCGTATTCCTGTGCAGCATGGCCATTCCGCTGTTGAAGTTGCTGTGCCAGTTATTCGTCTTGCTAACGATCCGCTTCGATGTCGGTCGCAGTTACGGTTTGTTGCTTTACCGTATTTATCACCACCTCAAAGACTGGGGAATGCTCGAGGTCTACCTCATGGGCGTACTGGTGGCGATCGTCAAACTGGCGGACATGGCGGCCATCACCGTCGGTCTCGGCCTAGCGTGTTTCATTAGCTTGTTATTAGTGCAGGTATGGCTGGAGGTGGTGATGTCACCGCATCAGATCTGGCAGGCGCTATCAGGGGAAGATGCTCATGCGGGCGATTGATGCGGGCATTCTGGTCTGTACCGAATGTCATGAGTTGAACAGGCAGGAAGCGGACACCGACGAGCAAACCTGCACCCGCTGTGGTGCATTGGTCCACGCTCGCAGGCCAAACAGCCTCACCCGCACCTGGGCACTGCTGATCACGGCAGCGATCATCTATATACCGGCCAATGTCTTGCCGATCATGACTGTCAGTTCTTTGGGGCAGGGTGATCCGAGCACTATCATGTCCGGCGTGATCCAGTTGGTGCAGCACGGCATGATTCCGATTGCTGCGGTGGTGTTTATCGCCAGTATTCTGGTGCCGACCTTCAAACTGGTGGGCATCGCGCTGCTGCTGTTTTCGGTGCAACGACGTCAGCCGTTGTCCGCCCGTCAGCGCATCTGGATGTACCGTTTTATCGAGTTTATTGGCCGCTGGTCGATGCTCGATATTTTTGTGATCGCCATTCTCGTGGCGGTCGTCAACTTCGGCCGGCTTGCCAGTGTCGAAGCCAATCTTGGCGCCATCGCCTTCGCCAGTGTGGTGATTCTGACGATGCTCGCCGCAGTAACTTTCGATCCCCGACTGATTTGGGATAACACGGAGTCGGACGACGACCATGACTGATTTGCCCGTAGCGAAAACCCGACCGGCCTCGAACTGGTCTGCCATTTGGGTACTGCCTCTGATCGCGTTGATCATCGGCGGCTGGCTTGGCTGGCGTGCCTATTCCGAGACCGGGATCGAAATTCAGATCCGCTTCGAGAGTGGCGAAGGTATTCAGGCCAACAAGACCGAGGTCATGTACAAAGGCATGCCGGTCGGTAAGGTCAAGGCGCTCAAGCTCGACGACGAAGGCAACTCCAAAGGCGTGATCGCCACCGTCGAGATGAACAAAGACGTCGAGCAATACCTCAAGACCAGCACGCGTTTCTGGCTGGTCAAACCGAGCGTGACGCTGGCCGGCATCACCGGTCTGGAAACCCTGGTCTCGGGTAACTACGTGGCCATCAGCCCCGGCGAAGGGGAACCGACGCGCAAGTTCAAGGCGCTTGCCGAAGAGCCGCCGCTGTCGGATGCCAAACCCGGCCTGCATCTGACCATCAAGGCGGATCGTCTCGGTTCGCTGAATCGTGGCAGCCCGGTGTTCTACAAACAGATCAAGGTTGGCCAGATCAAAAGCTACGTGCTTTCGGAAGATCAAAGCACCGTTGAGCTGAAAGTCTTCATTGAGCCGACCTACGCCAAACTGGTGCGCAAACACACGCGTTTCTGGAACGCCAGCGGCATCAGCATCGACGCCAACCTGTCCGGGGTGAAAGTGCGCAGCGAATCGCTGGCCAGCATCGTCGCCGGCGGCATCGCCTTCGCTACGCCGGAGAACCGCAAGGACAGCCCGCCGACCGATCCAAGCCTGCCGTTCCGTCTCTACGAAGATTTCGATGCTGCTGCGGCCGGGATCCGGGTGAAGGTCAAACTCAGCGACTTCGAAGGCCTGCAGGCTGGCCGCACGCCGGTGATGTACAAAGGCATTCAGGTCGGCAACCTGAAAGCATTGAAGGTCGACCCCGATCTGAACAGCGCCACTGCCGAGCTGACTCTTGATCCGTTGGCCGAAGACTATCTGGTCGACGGCACCCAGTTCTGGGTGGTCAAACCGTCGATTTCTCTGGCCGGTATCACCGGGCTGGAAGCGCTGGTGAAAGGTAACTACATCGCCGTGCGCCCGGGTGACAAGGGCGCTGCGCCGAAACGCGAGTTCGAGGCTCGGCCGAAGGCGCCGCCGCTGGATCTGCGTTCGCCGGGGCTGCACCTGGTGTTGTTCACCGATGTCCTTGGCTCCATCGATGTTGGCAGTCCGATTTTGTACAAGCAGGTCAAGGTCGGTTCGGTGCAGAGCTACCAGTTCTCCAAGACCCGCAAGCAACTGGTCATCGGTGTTCACATCGAAAAGGAATACGAAAACCTGGTCAATGCGTCGACGCGCTTCTGGAATGTCAGCGGCATCACGCTGACCGGCGGACTGACCGGCGGCATTCAAGTGAAGAGCGAATCGCTGCAGACCCTGATGGCCGGTGGCATCGCTTTTGAAACACCGCAGGCCAAGGCGCCGTTGCAGAAGCGTATTCCACGTTTCCGCCTGTTCGCCAACCATGATGAGGCGAATCAGAAAGGCGCGGTGGTGACGATCAAAGTCGATCGCGCTGATGGTCTGCGCAGTGGCACCCCGGTGCGCTTCAAGGGACTGGATGTCGGCAAGATCGAAAGTGTCGATCTGACCGATGATCTGCAATCGGTGATCCTCACGGCGCGGATTACCGAAGTGCCGGAGAAGATCGCCCGGGTCGGCAGCCAATTCTGGGTGGTCAAACCTGAGCTGGGCCTGATCAAGACAGAAAATCTGGAAACCCTGGTGACCGGAAAATACATAGAAGTGCAACCGGCAGCGAAGAATCTGGGGCCGCAGAAGAACTTCGTGGCCCTGGCCAATGCGCCGGAAGTTACCAAGCAAGAGGCGGGTCTGAGTCTGGTCTTGAGCGCGGCCCGTCGTGGTTCGCTGAAACCGGGTGTGCCAGTGACTTACCGTGAAATTACCGTGGGCAAAGTCACCGGTTATGAACTGGGTCAGACCGCTGATCGAGTGTTGGTGCACATTCTGATCGAGCCGAAATACGCACCGTTGGTGCGCAGCGGGAGCCGGTTCTGGAACACCAGTGGTGTCGGGTTTGATATCGGTTTGTTCAATGGGCTGACGGTGCGCACCGAGTCGCTGGAGACGGCGATTCAGGGTGGGATTGCCTTCGCAACGCCGGATGGCGAGCGCATGGGTAACCCGGCGCGGGCTGAGCAGACGTTCCCGTTGTTCGACAAGTTTGAGGATGAGTGGCTGACGTGGGCGCCGAAGATTTCCCTCGGTAAGTGATTCTATGGTGTCTGAAGTGGCGCCATCGCGAGCAGGCTCACGGCCTACAGGGGAACGCATTCCAACTGTAGGAGTGAGCCTACTCGCGATAGGGCACGCAAAATCAGCACAAACCCCAAGCCATAAAAAAGGGCCGCGATCCAAACAGATCGCGGCCCTTTTTATTGCCTTCAGTTAATGCCGATCAAACCGCATCCAGCTCCGGTTCATCCGCTTCAACATTCAGCGTTGCCTTGACCACATCATGGCGACGGATGTACTTCCAGTCCGCCTCATCGATGTAAATGCCCGCCGGGCCGCTGCCGCCTTCCAGGTCGATCGCGACACTGGCGCAGACCTGCGGCTTCACACTCGCCAGAATCGGCACGAAACCCAGTTGCAGACTGGTTTCCAGCAGTGCGGCCTGGTTCTTCTCGTCGATGTCCGCCGCCTCATCGAGGTAATACGGCAGACGTACGCGACCGGCCTGATCGCGGTCCATCAAGTGCAGCAACAAATACATGTTGGTCAGCGCTTTGATGGTCATGGTCGTGCCGTTGGACGCCGCGCCATCGATGTCTGTGTGGATTACTGGCTGGCCGTTGACCTTGGTGATCTCGAAGGCCAGTTCGAACAAGTCCTTGAGGCCGAGTTGGTTGTGGTTTGCCGCCACCAGCCGCGCCAGGTATTCCTTGGCTTCTTCGTTCTTGTTGTCCTGCTCGGCGCTCTGGCTGAGATCGAACACCGACAGGGTTTCGCCTTCTTCGTACTGACCGGCGCTGTGGATGATCTGGTCGATGTGCTTGAGCGCTTCCTTGTTCGGCGCGAGGACGATGCGGAAGCTCTGCAGGTTGGAGACCTGACGCTTGTTGATCTCGCGGTTGAACAGCGCCAGTTGATGCTCGAGGCTGTCGTAGTCGCTGCGAATGTTGCGCAGGGTCCGGGCGATGTCGGTGACCGCCGCGCGACGGGCCTTGCCCAGGGTCAGCGCCTCATCGGTACGGTGCGCGTAAGCGTTGATCAGCAACGACAGACGGCGCTCCATGTCGTCTTCGCTGTCGAACTTGGCCACGCCTTTTAGACGCACTTGCGCGTACAGCGCTTCGATCTGACCATCGGCGCGAAGCAAGCCTTGCCAGCTGTCCTGATAGTCGTTGAGCAGCGGCAACAGGTTGTCCATCGAATCGTCGACCGGATCCATGAACGGCGTACCGAACGGCAGATCGGCTGGCAACAACTGACGACGGCGCAGCGCATCGTCGAGGGTGCGTTGCTTGGCTTCCATATCAGCGATCTGCCGGCCGACCAGTTGCAGCTTGGCCGACAGTTGCTGGACGCGCTCGGTGAACGCATCGCTGGAACGCTTGAGTTCGTCCTGGGCGCCTTCCATCTGCGCCAGTTGCTCGAGCTTGTCGCCTTCCTCGGCACTCAGAGTCTGGGTGCGGCGGAAATCTTCCAGCGCCTTCTGTGCGTCCAGCACTTGCTGGTACAGCGCTTCGGTCTGGGTTTTGCTTGCAGCGCGGTCGGCGGCTACAGCCTGTTGAGTCTTGAGTTGCTTGAGCTCTTTTTCCAGACGCTCTTTCTGATCGCGCAGCGCGGCACGGTCAGCCAAGGCTTGCAGCGCCGGCGGCTCGATGTGCGAGATGTCGATCGACAGGCCAGGCACTTCAAAACGCTCGCCTTTGAAGCCATCGAGAATCAGCTCAACGGATTTGACCCACTCGCCATCGTCGTCGAGGGTAATGCCGTGTTCGCCCAGCGGCAGACTGAACAGCGCGCTGTTGAACAAGCGCATCAAACGCTCGACGTCCTGCTGCGAGAACTCTTCGCGCAGGCGGGCGTAGCTGTTGTTGTCGGCGTGATCGAGTTGCTGTTTCACCGACTTCAGGCGTTTTTCCAGATCGCGCACGCGCTCTTCCAGATCTTCAGCGCTGAACTGACGGGATTGCGCCAAGGCACCGGCCAGTTCGTCGTGCGCATCCTTGGCCGCGAGCAATTGTTGCTCGAGCACTTTGACGTCATCGACCAGGGCGAAGCGATTCTTCAGTACCGACAATTCGCCGAGCCAGCGCTGGATGCCGGAAATCTCCCGCTCCAGACGCATCAGTTCCTGAGTGCCGCCGCGCTGATCGTTTTGCAGACTGTCCTGCTCGCCACGATAGTGATCGGCCTGGATGGTCAGCTCTTCTTTGCGCGCACTGGCGTAGTCCGACCAGGTGCCGAGCAACGAGTCGAGCAGCGGCGACAGGCGATGCAGTTTGCCGCGCAGTATGTCGCGCTGTTTCACGCCGTTGGCCAAGGCCTCAACCAGCGGGCCGGCCGCGACCAGCGAGTTGTAGTCCTGTTCCATGCGCCGCACATCGCGGAAGGCTTCTTCACACGCGGCGATGTAATCGACGCTACCGGAACGCAGGCTGTGTTCGAAGGCATCGAGGAACAACTGCTTGAGCTTGGCTGCGGTGATTTCGCGCATGTGCAGCAGGTTGATAAACAGCGCACGGAAGGTCTTCAGGCTCTGCTCGCTGGTGGAGCGCAGCGGGATCAGCGTCAGGTCGAGCGGGATCGACGTGTGACCGCCAACCAGCAAACGACGCAGTTCGTCCGGCTTGAGTTCGTAGGCTTTCAGGCCTTCTTTCTCAAGGTTGCTGAACAGCTCTTTCTGGCGCAGGCAGGTGTCGTTCTTCTGGTAATGCGCCAGATCGAGTTTGCCGGCATAGGCAAAGAACTGGTGACCGAAACCACCGCCCGGGCCGCGACCGACCACGCCGATCACGTGCGGGCCGTGGGGCAGGTTCACTTCGACAAGGATGTAGCTGGTGTCGGAAGCGAAGTAGAAGCGCCGCGATTGTTCCAGGCTGTATTTGCCGAAACTCATGTCCGACATGCGCGCCAGAATCGGGAACTGCAAGGCGTTGATCGACGCCGATTTACCGAGGTTGTTCGCGCCGTAAACCGACAGCGGTTCTTCCAGCGGGAACAGGCCGAGGCTGTAACCGGCGGTGTTCAAAAGGGCAAAGCGGCGGATGCCGTAGCGTTCCTGGCTCATGCGTCGGACTCCTGTTCTTCGGCAATGGCGCGGGCCAATGCATCTTCTTCGCTCTCTTCCTCAAATTCGGAGAGATCGAGCGGGTCGTCGGTTTCGAGGAATTTGGCTTCCGCCGCTTCATCAATCAGCACTGGCGCCGGCAACGGCAGAACGCTGTGCACGCTGGCCGCCAGATCGCGGTCCTGCTGCACCGACAGGCACACGTCGAGGAAGCGGTGCATCGGCGGCAGGAAGCGGTACACGCCGTTTTCTTCGCTGGCAAAGCCGAGTTGAGTCATGCGGCGCATGATCTTTTCTTCGAGCTCTTCAACGGTCTGCACTTCGGCCTGAATGAACAGGTCGCGGTACTTCTCCAGCAGCGATGGCAGTTCTTCACGGCCGAGGCTGCCGCCATCGAGCACGGCGATCGGGTCGCGGCCCTGATCGGCCAGATGCTCGACGAGGATAAAGGTGAATAGCGCCAGACGCTGCGCAGTCTTGTTTACCGCCGCAGCGGCCATGTCCGGCACAAAGTAGTAGAAACCTCGGGTATCGCAAACCAGTTCAAAACCCAGCGCCTTGAACAGCGTGCGGTATTGATCCTGGAAGTTCGACAATTGCGCGTACAGCTCCGGATCGCGGCGGCTGACGTGGTAACCCTTGAACAGCTCGCGGAAGATCGGCGCGAGTTGCGACAGTTCGGAAAGATCAAGATGCATTGGGGATGCTCGCAGAATTCTCGGCGGCGCTGTCGCTGGCCGAGAGCAGGGCGAAGGAGCGCAGGCTGACCTGGTGCTCGTGAGTGTGGTATTCGCGGCGTTCCAGACGCTCACGCTTGAAGCGCTTTTCCCGCGACAGGCGCGAGAACCAGTAGAGCAATTCGTCGGTGGCGCCGTCCGGTTCCTGCTCGAGCAGCCAGGTCATCAGATCCGGCATCGGCAAGGCTTCTTCGCAGCGGTCGACCATCTCGCGCACGGTGCGGGGCGCGCGTGGGGCTTCGCCCTTCTGGGTCTTGTGCGCCTTGGGGAAACGCGCCGGTTTTGGCTCGAAACGCGCCAACGCATAGACGTAGGCTTCGACCTGACTGGCGCTGCCGAGGAAGGTGCTTTGCGGGCGGGTGAACAGCGGCATCGCGGCTTGCGGCACGGCGTCGATGCCTTTACGCCGAATGGCCGCCAGGGCCAACGCGGCGCCACGGGTAACGGCGTTGTGCCGGCGCGCTTCTTCACGCAGCGGCAGCAGCAGTTCGCGGGCGTGACGCAACGTCAGTTGGGCGCTGGTCTGCATCTCGAGGATGCGTGCGTGGGTGCGCAGCAGCATGTCGTCGTCGACCAGATGGCCGAGGCGTTGCTGTTCGCTGAGCATCTTCAGCAATACAGTTTCGACCTTGCGCACGCCTTGTTCGAAGGCGCCGTCGGCGTTTACCAGATCGATCATCGGCTCGACGTATTCGTCCCACGTTGCCAACACTTCGGCGTAACGCTGACGCAATGGAATCTGCCGGTCGCTGGTCTTCGCGCGTTCTGCGACGGCGACCAGCGCCTGTTCGTCGTTGTCGAGCTTCTTCAGTACGTCGCGCACGCGCATGTCGAGCAGGCGCAACTGGCGGGCGAGGTCGTGGCCATCGCGGACTTCGAATGCGTCCTGGATATACCCGGCCAGACGTTCGAGGTGACGCAAATAGGCTTCGATTTCCAGGCACAGGCCCAGTCGGTGCTCGCGACGCAGATAAGCGAGGAAATCGTGGATCTGTGCGTTCAGCTCGAAACGGTTCGGGCTTTTCGCCACCGGAATCAGGATATCGAGGCGAATCCACACGTCGAGCAGGCTGGTGATGTCCTGCGGCGTGCTGTCCAGTTGTTGGGCGGCCAGTTGCGAGCGCAGTTCGTTGAGGCTCAATGTGCCTTGGTCGAAGTGCTCACACAGTGGCTCAAGCAGTGCCCAGTGTTCAGCGAGGGCGCGCAAGACGCGCTTGGGTTCGATCATCGGAATGCCCGGCTGGTTGGCAATGAAAAGCGGCGATTGTACTGCATCACGAAGGATGCGATTCACTCTCGGGACGGGCTGTCGCATTCTTTGTATAAAGAGCGTGGGTAAAGCGCCTCGTGAAAGAGTATCGATCTACAACGGGCGATCTTGAACGAAGGGCGGTAGAATCAGCGCACTTCAGTTATCCACAAGTGGCCGACCCTTGCTAATCGAGTCCCGCCGCCGCGCCTATTTGAACGCCATGCAGGTGGTCAACTGGCTGCCGCGCACCGAATTGCCCTTCGCCGCACCGTCGCGGCCCGAGCTGCTAGACATGCCCGAGCCGGAGGTAGAAGCGCCGGTTGTGTCCGCGCCGCAAGCCGATGCGCCGGAGCAAACGGCTGCCGCTCGTCCGGTCGAACGGCCGAAAATCGAAGTACCGCGGCCGTCGTTGGCGAGTACCCGCACCGGTGCCAAACCGGTAGAAGAGGCCGACGACACGCCAGTCGTCGCCAAACCGGCACCGGTGCCACCACCGCGTTTCGCCCTGCAATTACTGCGCGCCGGGCGATGCCTGCTGCTGGTCGAGTTACCCACAGGCGAACCGTTCCAGAGCCGTGATCCCGCCTATTTGCTGCTGAAAGACATGCTGCGCGCCGCCGGTCTGCCGGATGCGCCGCAAATCGTCGGTGAGCCGGTGCGCTGGCCGTGGCTCAATCGCGGCACCATGGATCAAGGCCCGGAGGCGGCGCGTGATTTCGTTCAGGGTTTCCTTTCCGTGCAAATGGAAGCCGCACCCTGCGCCTGTCTTTGGCTGATCGGCCTTCCGGCGGTGCGTTTTGCCGGTGAAGCGGATGCCGAAGCGTTCAATCGTGAGTTGCAGATCGAAGGTCTGGGCTCGGCCTGGGCCATTCCCGGTCTGGAATTGTTAATGGAAGAGCCACAGCGCAAGGCCGCTGTGTGGCAAGCCATGCGTCGGCTGATGGCGCGCTGGAAAGAATCGAATGAGTGACGCTGTATCGTTCCGCCCGATGACCGAGGCGGATCTGGAAACCGTGCTGAAAATCGAGTACGCCGCGTACAGCCACCCGTGGACCCGGGGGATTTTTCTCGACGGCCTGGGTAAATACCAGATATGGCTGATGTTCGAAGGTGAGCAACAGGTTGGCCACGGGGTGGTGCAGATCATTCTCGATGAGGCGCACCTGCTCAACATTACCGTCAAACCGGAAAATCAGGGGCGTGGGCTGGGGCTGACGTTGCTTGAGCATCTGATGTCGCGGGCGTATGCGGCTTCTGCGCGAGAATGTTTTCTGGAAGTGCGTGACAGCAATACGGGCGCGTTCAAGTTGTATGAACGTTATGGCTTCAATGAGATTGGCCGGCGTCGGGATTATTATCCGGCGGTGGGTGGGCGTGAAGATGCCGTGGTCATGGCCTGCACCCTGGTTGACTGATTACCTGTAGGAGCTGCCGAAGGCTGCGATCTTTTGATTTTATTTTTGATGTTACGGAACAAGATCAAAAGATCGCAGCCTTCGGCAGCTCCTACAGGGACCGAGTTTCAGCTCAAGTGATCAACGGTTGCCATCCAGCGGATCGCGCCGCGCCAGCTCCGCCTCATCCAGCCCATTGCCACCGCCAATGTCATCTTCATCGACGATGCTCAGATCCCAATCGGCCTGATTGCCTTCCCCGGCCTCTTCGGCATCCCGCGCGCCATCTTCATGAATCAGCGTTTCTGGACTGAGGTCATCGTCGGTGGGTTCATGATCACTGACTGAAGCCCCGGTCATACCCGCCTCGCGCACCCGTTCACGCGGCATCAACTGCTCGCGTTCACGCTCGGGAATCTCATCACCGATTTTCGCACTGGGTTCGTCTTCATCGAAATCCAGCTCATGCACCGAACCCATGCGGTCTTCGTTATCATCGATGGGCTCCGGTTGCACCGCATCGTAAGGGCGTCGTGAATCAGTCATGGCAATTCCTCATACTGTGGGCCTTACTTAGGTGGACTCACCGGGCACACGAGAATTCCAATGAAATCACTTGCGGTGACGGCGTGACCCCGACGGGTGGTCGTCTGTCATACCAGCGCATCTTTCTTGAGGCCTTACAGCATGCATGACTTACAAGACCTGATTGATAACAACGAGCGTTGGGCTGACGCGATCACCAAGGAAGACCCGGATTTCTTCGCCAAGTTGGCGCGCCAGCAAACGCCGGAATATCTGTGGATCGGCTGTTCCGACGCACGTGTACCGGCCAACGAGATCGTCGGCATGCTGCCGGGTGATCTGTTCGTGCACCGCAACGTTGCCAACGTGGTGCTGCACACCGACCTCAATTGCCTGTCGGTGATCCAGTACGCGGTCGATGTGCTCAAGGTTAAACACATTCTCGTCACCGGCCACTACGGCTGCGGCGGTGTACGCGCCTCGATGCAGGATCGTCAGTTCGGTCTGATCGACGGCTGGCTGCGTTCGATCCGCGATCTGTACTACGAAAAACGTGAAGAACTGGCCAAGTTACCGACCGAAGAAGAGCAGGTTGATCGCATGTGCGAACTCAACGTGATCCAGCAAGTGGCTAACGTCGCCCACACCAGCATCATCCAGAACGCCTGGCATCGCGGGCAGAGCCTGTCGATCCACGGTTGCATCTACGGCATCAAGGACGGTCGCTGGAAAAGCCTGAACACCACCATCAGTGGTTTCGAGCAATTGCCGCCGCAATACCGTTTGCGTCCGGTTGGCGCGTTGTAAACGGTCTTTCAGCGCAAACCCGAGTGCCGCCAGCGCTGTAAAAAGTGCTGGCCCTCGATGCTGGGCGGTTCGTCGTAACCGGTGATCCACCCTCGACAGCGTTTGGCTCCGCAGCCGCAGGCAAACTGATGCAGCAGTTTGTCTTCGGTGGCGGCGTAGTCCATGGTCAGCCGCTCCCCCCTGTGGATATCTTTCAACGCCCACAACCACAGCTCGCTCATGTCGAGAAACACGTTGCGGTCGCAGGCGTGTTCGATCAAACCGCAAAAGCGCGGATCGTAAATGTGGATGCCCGTCAGCATCTGTCGGGTCTGTCGGCAGCGATAGGGCAGTAGTTGCCCTGACACCCGGCACATCCGATGGCTTTGCAGAAACTCACGCCGCGCCGCGACCCCCATAGGGCTGGCGTGCGCATCGTGGATGATTTCGAAATCGGCACTGGCGGGAAACCCCAGTCGCACCGGCAAACCGGCGAAGGGGTAAATACCTTCAGTATCGCGTGGCGCCGATTGCGCCATGGCGTGGATATTCATAACAGTCCTTGCCGCAAAGGTTTTGCGACTTCCTGGGGTTGACGTCCTGTCAGTGCTGCAGCACTTCTGTTTGGATCCAATCGTGTCGTATTAGGTATAGCTGGTCTACTGTCAGATCTGACAGGAGAGTTAGACGCTTTCCCGCGTCAGCATTGGCTGACACGGGAGCGCTTCAAGCGATTACAGATGCGGGGCGGGAACGGCGGTGGCAGGCAGCGGTGCCTGCAATTGCTTCAGTTGGGCCTTGATCGGGGTGGTCGCGCACTTGGCGACGGCCTGTTCCGGGGTCAGGTTGCGGATCGAGGTGTAGAACAACTCGCAGGTTTTGACCTTCTGCGTCACCTGCCACGTCTGTGTGCAACTGTTGAGCGTGGCCTGTGCATCGCTGCCTGGTTTACTGCCCATGCCCGCCTGCCAGCAGGCCGCGCTCAAATCCTGGCCCATGACTTTCAGACCTGCAGCATCAGCCTTGGCCTGTGCGTCGTCGCCGGTGTAGCTTTTCGGGTCAGCGGCGTACCAGATATAACTCGGGTGGTTGGAACCCAGCACCGGCACTTTCACGCCTTCGCTCGGGCTGATCGTCGCCAGGCCCAAGACATTCAGGGTTGGCCCGTATTGCTGCTTGATCCAGTTACGCACCGGCGCGCCGAACGCGACCATCGGCAGCGTCGTGCCGCTGGCGGTCTGGCTGAACTGTTTGACCAAGGTGGTCTGGTAGTCCTTGAAGTAGTCATACACGCCTTCCAGATCACTGCCAGCATTGGACGGCGCAGCGATCGGGGCGATATCGATGATGGTTTGATAGGCCGGCGTCTGCTCGGCAGGAATGCCATTGTCAGTCAGCAGAGTCGCCCAACGATCGGTGGTGTTCGAACGCAAATAATCTTGCGCTTGGGTCAGCGAGTAATCCGGCGGGAAGTGCAGCAACTCGACACTTTTACGGTTTTCCAAAGCCATGCCCAGCGGCAGGAACAGATACCAGCTGTAGGCCCATTTGCCATCGGCATTGAGCTTGCTGGCGCCGGTGTAGGCCAGATCGCCCGCGTCCAGCAGCGCCGACAGCGGTTTGTCGTAATCCTTTGGCACGCCGGTGATTTCGGCGTAGAGCTGGCCGTTATCGGTTTTTACCAACACCTTGGCATCGGCATAACCATCGCGTTGCACGCTCTGGCTCAGGTAATGGGCGACGGTCTGTTCCAGCGTCCAGTTGCGGAAGCAGATTACGCTGCAATTGTTGGGGTAAGCGAACAGGCGGGTAACGCGTTCGGTGCTGCCCAGTTTCAGATCGACATCGGCGTGGGCGGCCGCACTCAGCGTCAGCGCGGCAAGTGTGAGTCCTGCGAGTTTGAACATGCTCAGATCCTTTTCAGCGTGGGTTCCCCGCGTGTCGGGGGCGCCTCATAGTGGATCAGCCGCGTTTGACAGAGAAGCCGTCATTGGCAGATTTTTGCGCAAACTCGCAGGGCTGGTTTTCAGGCCGGAAAATGCAGGGCGTTGGTCAAATCGCCCATGGGTTGCTGACCCCGGGCAATCATCGCTTCGTCGCGTTGTTTGAGACCGTTGAGCGTTTCTAACTGGAAGACACGGGTGATCAACCGCAGGATCGATGCCGTGTCGTAGACCGTATGATCCACCGTGCCCCTGCGTGCAAACGGCGACACTACCAACGCCGGTACTCGTGAGCCCGGCCCCCAACGGTCGCCCTTGGGCGGCGCGACGTGATCCCACCAGCCGCCGTTCTCGTCGACCGTGACGATCACCACCATGTTTTGCCACTGTGGACTTTCACGCAGCACCTTCAGCGCACGCACGATGTGCCGATCCCCGGACGCCACGTCGGCATAACCGGCGTGCATGTTCAGGTTGCCCTGGGGTTTGTAGAAGCTCACCGCCGGCAACTTGCCCGCTTCGGCATCGGCGAAGAATTTGTTGCTGCTCGACTCATCGCCCAGGCCAGCGTCGCGCAGGCGTTTATTGCGCTCGTCGGGGTTCTCCGGGCCTTGTTGCTTGAAGTAGTTGAACGGCTGATGGTGATACTGGAAGTTGGGGATTTTCGGAATGCCGCCGGAATCCTTGTACTGATCCAGCGTCGCCTGCCACGCGCCGGCATACCATGCCCAGTCAATGTGCTTTTTCGATAGCTTGTCGCCGATGTGTTCGTGGGTCTGCGGCACCATCACGTTGGGCAGATCCGCTTTGGAATACGCCGGGCGCTCAGGGTCGCGAATCCACGTCGGCCAGTAGGGCGGGGCGAGGGTGTTGACGCCGAAGCCGTCCGGGGTCAGTGCGCTCGGGCCGAACTGCGGCGGGCCACTCATGGCGCTGGCCGGCGATTGCTCAAGCGGCTTGAGGCGCGGGTCGCTCGGATCATCGCTTTGCAGCGCGGCGATCTGCGATTTGGCCACTGAATTGGCCGCGTCAGGATAGAACGGCGCGGTGGCGCTGATCAGGTATTGGTGGTTGAGGAACGAGCCTCCGAAAGCGCCCTGGAAGAAGTTGTCGCACAGCACGAATTCCTGAGCGACATCCCACAGGCGCAGGGAATAGCGGCTCTGGGCGTAGTGGCCCATGGTCAAGCCACCGGAGTCGGCCCAGGCGACGAAGCCATCGTTCTTGCCGCCATTGATCTGCATTTGGTTCTGATAGAACACGTGCCACAAGTCGCGGGTCACCAGACCGAACGGCAAGTCCTCGCCG
This sequence comes from Pseudomonas sp. Irchel s3h9, assembly GCF_900187475.1. Classification (NCBI taxonomy): domain Bacteria; kingdom Pseudomonadati; phylum Pseudomonadota; class Gammaproteobacteria; order Pseudomonadales; family Pseudomonadaceae; genus Pseudomonas; species Pseudomonas sp. Irchel s3h9. The sequence continues at coordinate 14,767 of NZ_FYDH01000018.1, forward strand.
TTCGGTCCTTTGAGGGCGAACGGTGCGTTGGGCAGGTTTTCCTGAAACTGCGTGGCGTTGGGGTAAGTCACGCCATCAAGGGTTTGCGGGCCGATCTGCAGCACACCGCCCCAGACCGGAGGCAGGGTTTGCAGCAGCGAGCCGTCGCGATCACGTTGTTGATAGTCGCCGGGCTTGAGCGCGGTCAGCGGCTTTTCGACACCGGGGAAATCACCGAACAGGTTATTGAAACTGCGGTTCTCGGCGTAGATCACCACCACGGTTTTCACCTGATCGCGCAGGGCTTTGTCCAGCTCGTCGGGCGTCAGCGGGCGCTCGGCCGGTTTGCCCGGTTGATCGCTGGCGCTGCCACACCCGGCCAGCGTGGCACCGACACCGAGCACCGCGACGCCGCCGAGGAAGCGACGGCGACTGGTGTCGGTGGGGTGATTGGATGCGGGTGCGTCAGTACCGTCTGTGTCGTCTTTCATCGTTCAGCCCGTTTTGCTTAATTGTTTCAGTATGTTTCGGGCGGACGCTAGCAAGGCAATGTGACGGTTGGGTGACAGGTCTTGCGGGTGCAGCAGGATTAGCCAGGCATGAATTGAGTGAGCGAGTAACCGAGTCGGCTGGCCGCCATGATCGCAATCATCACCACCAGAAACAGCAATTGCAGCGGACTGAAATGCGCCCAGTGCAGCGCGGTCAGCCAAGGACGGCGGCTGCTCAGCACTGGATCGAGCGAACCGATACGGCGTTTATCTACCCGCCCGATCAGGATCGTACCAACGTAAGTGAGCGCCCCCTGCGGGCCGAGCAGCAGCGAAAACAGCAGCAGCATGACCCCCTGCGGAACCCCGTGGCGTATCACCAGCCACCGCGTGTATGGGTTCCATTTACGTGGAATCAGCCACTCGGTGAGCCACAGGTCCGGCAGGATCACGTGGGCCGTGAGCACCACCCACCAACTCAGTGCAATGCGAAAAAACCAGACCGGCACGCAGGCAAATATCATTGGAATGAAGACGAGGTCCATAGCGGTTTTTTGTGGGGACGGCAGATAGAACAGGCACAGCGCCAAGGCAATCGCGGTCCATAACCGCACCCAGGTTTCGGCGGCGATGGGACGTGGAAGGAAACGCCGCCAGAAGAAAACATCGGCGTAGGGCAACCGGGCGAGCAGGTCGGGAAAACGCCATTTGAGTTTATTCGAGAGTTCGTAACAGGCCTTCCATTCATCCCTCCCAAAGACGTCTGTCACCTTCTTTTGCTGCAGGGGCTTGAGCGGGTTGATCAACAGATGCGCCGCCTGAACGTCGGCCGCCGACATCCGGTCGCTTTCCGCCTTGGCGCGCAGATTGTCGTAGAAACTTTCCTGATCGCAGCGTTCGATCAACGTGTCCCAAAGCCAGTTCGGTTGCGGGTGCAGGCCTTTGTTGTGATCCCAGCCGAACAGTTGGCCGATGCGGTCGAACAGCGGCACACTCCACTCGCTGTCATTGAGCAAGTGCAGCAGGGTTTGCTGCCATTGTTCGCGGCGATCGAAAACCTGCAACCACGGTTGGGCGCTGTAGCGTTTGAGCACGTTGAGGAATTCGCGCTCGCTCTGGCCTTCGAGCAGCGCTTGCAGGTTGTCTCGATAGTCGGCCATCAGATTCTCGGCGAGAACCTCATGCTGACGATCATTCATCAACACGTCCTGCCACGGCCCCAACCATCCAAGTTGCTCGACGGCCCAGTTCAGCACCGGGCTGCGCAGTTGTGCCTGTTCAAAACACAGTTGCAGCAACAGCCTTTCGAAGGCCTTGGCGCAGCCTTGCTGTTGCGCCTGATCCCAACGCTCGTCGAGATTTTCGGGCGACAGCCCCTCAAGCAGTTGCCGTGCGGCCTGCGCTTCAAGCGCATACGCCTCTGTGTCCGTGGCCGCCGTCAGTGGCTCGACAGGCAAAACATTATCCTTCGCCGGCGGCGCAAAAGGCTCGGGGGCTGCCGGGTTGACGGGCGGAAAGTCGAGATCGGCAAAATCCCACGCGGTGTTTTGCAGGTGGCTGTGGTTGTTTGCCAGCGCAGCATCGAGTGCCAGTACGGCAAAGGCGCTGGAAGCCGTGGCCACGGCGACGTCTTCTTCGTCCGCAGGCTCAGCGTTTTCAAGGCGCCACCGGGCAATCGCCAGCGCTTGTTCGTAGGCTTCGCGCAAGCGCTGGAAACCTTCGGCATCCTCATCGGGACGGAAGGTTTTCAGTAGACGCGCATAGGCGCGTTTAATGTCGCGGGCTTCGGCTTCATCGTGCAGGTGCAGCACCGACCAGCAATCCATGGCCAGGCTCCTTATTGCCACGGAGTGCGATCAAGTTCGCTCAGGCGTCGGCTCAAGTCGGTGCGCACTTCACGGATCTGGCGCTCATCCTGAGAGTCGAGCGCGATCTGGAATTGCTTGGCCCAATCGCCCATCAGATCACGCATATCGCCCAAACTTTCCTGATAGAGGCGCTCCAGACGTGCAGTCAACAGCGTGTTGACCTGCTGCTCGCGCGGATGAATTTTCAGCTGTGCCAGGTTCTGCAGGCGTTGCTGGATCTCCTCGGGCGAGAGCACGCCCGGGTTGTTCTCGATGACCAGCGAATGCTGTTGCCCGGTCAGGGGAATCTTTACCTGGGCTTCGAGCAGGCCGTTGTTGTCGTAGGTGAAACGCACATCGAGAGCGACTTCGCCGGCTTTGCGTTTCGGCACCTTGATGTCCAGTTCGCCGAGTGCCACGTTGTCTTTGACCAGGCGGCTTTCGCCCTGAAAGATCCGTACGATCACTTGCTCCTGATTGTCGTGCAGCGTGTACACGGTTTTCACCCGACTGACCGGGACGATGCTGTTGCGCTCGATGATCGGCAGGTAGTGGCCGCTCTCATAGTTGCGGCCGACCTGTGTGGAGGTCTCGATGCCCTGCGTGTAGGAGCAGACATCGGTCAACACCACTTCTTCCAGCGCTGCAGCGCGAGCCTTGAGTGCCGCTTGAATCGCCGCGCCCTGTGCCACGACCTGATCCGGGTCGAGGGTGATCGACGGGAAGCGGCCGAACAGCCCAGCAGCGAGTTTGCGCACCAGCGGCATGCGCGTGGTGCCGCCGACCAACAGAATTTCGTCCAGATCGCTGACGCGGATGCGCGCATCGCGCAGCGCCCGCTCAATCGGCGCACGCAGGCGTTCGAGCAGCGGCATGTACAGCGTTGCCAACTGTTGCTGGGTGATGGTTTGCGTCCACTGCCGCTCACCGAGCTGCAAGCGGAATTCGGCGCTGTCGTCCTGGCCCAGCGCCTTGCGCACGCGTTCGGCCTCGCGACGCAGCGGCTGGATGACGCTGCTGCGCTCAGGGAAGTCGGCGGCCGAACGGTGCTGGCTGATGAAGTGCTCCAGCAGCACGGTGTCGAAGTCTTCGCCACCGAGGAAGTTGTCACCGGCGCTGGCGCGCACTTCCATGACCCCTTCGAACAGCTCCAGAATCGATACGTCGAACGTGCCGCCACCGAGGTCGAAGACCAGGAACGAAGTTTCCTTGTCGCGCTGGTGCAGTCCATAGGCGAGGGCAGCGGCGGTTGGTTCGTTGATCAGCTTCTCGACCTTCAGCCCGGCCAGTTCGCCGGCGATGCGCGTGGCTTTGCGTTGAGCGTCGCTGAAGTAGGCCGGGACGCTGATCACGGCTTCGGTGACGGTTTCGCCATAGGCGCGTTCAACGTCTTCTTTCAGACTCTTGAGCACCAGCGCGGACAGCTCTTCCGGGCGAAACGCTTTGTCGGCCAGATACGTTTGCGTGGCGCTGCCCATGTGGCGCTTGAACAGCGACGCGGTCAGGCGCGGATGCGTGTGCAGACGCTCGCGCGCCGCCTGACCCACCAGAATCCGGCCCTGATCATCCAGGCCGACAACGCTCGGTGTCAGGAACTGACCCAGGGCATTGGGCACCAACTCGGTGGCATCGCCACGCCAGACGGCGACCAGGCTGTTGGTGGTTCCCAAGTCAATCCCTACGATCATTGCAACGAACTCCCTTTGCGCTTGGTAAAAAATGGAAACATTTATGGGCGCGCAGAATATTACCGAGGGAGCGATGCGGTAAAGCAGGATGATGGCTCTGAGCCATTATTTGCGACAGGCAGCCCGACACAGGGCTGTTTCAGGAGAAAAGTGTGGGGCGCGGCCATCATGACTGCGCCCCGCTTGGGTTAAGGCATCACTGGCGGCGTATACGCCAGCGTCGTCCCCAACGCCCACAGCAACAGCAGCACCAGCGGCGTGTGCACCAGCAATTGCACAAAGGAGAATCCGATCAGATCTCGCGCTTTCAGCCCGAGTACGCCGAGCAGCGGCAGCATGTAGAACGGGTTAATCAGGTTCGGCAGCGCTTCGGCCGCGTTGTAGATCTGCACTGCCCAGCCGAGGTGGTACTGCAGATCATTGGCGACCTGCATCACGTACGGCGCCTCGATAATCCACTTGCCGCCACCGGATGGAATGAAGAAACCGAGAATCGCCGAGTACACGCCCATCAACAGTGCATAAGTGTCGTGGGAGGCGATGCTGACGAAGAACGTTGAGATGTGGTGCGCCAGGGTTTGCGCGTCCGTGCCTTTGACCGTGGTCATCAGCGCGGCGATCGAGCCGTACAGCGGGAACTGGATCAACACGCCGGTGGTGGTCGGCACGGCGCGGGCGACGGCATCGAGGAAACTGCGCGGCCGCCAGTGCAGCAAGGCGCCGAGCATGATGAACAGGAAGTTATAGGTGTTCAGCCCGGAAATCGCGGTGATCGCCGGTTTGGTTGAAAACTCATGGAACAGCCATCCCGCCGCCAACAGTACCAGCACGATGATCAGCAGCGGGCTGTGTTCCAGCCATTCACCCGGACGGGTACGCGGTTGCAGCGGTGGCAGGTTGAAGGCCGGGTCGATGCCACAGGCCTTGGCGTCGCGCGCTGAGTTCGGCCCGGGGGCGGTGGCGTAAGCGATGATGATCGAGATCACGATCAGCGCCAGCAGCATCACGCCGGACTGCCAGAGGAAAATCGTTTCGGTGAACGGAATCACCCCGGTGATCGACAGGATCGACGGCGGCAGGCTGGCGGGGTTGGCTTGCAACTGCGCGGCCGACGACGACAAACCCAGCGCCCACACCGCGCCAAGGCCCAGATAGGCAGCGGCGCCGGCGGCGCGGTAATCCATTTTCAGATCGGTGCGGCGGGCGAGGGCGCGGACCAGCAAACCGCCGAATACCAGCGACAGGCCCCAGTTGAGCAACGACGCGACCATCGAGATCAACGCGACCCACGCCACGGCAGAACGGCCGTTTTTCGGGATACGCGCCAAGCGATCAATCAGTTTCACGGCGGGCGGCGAGCTGGCGACTACGTAGCCGCCGATTACCACGAAGGCCATTTGCATGGTGAACGGGATCAGGCTCCAGAACCCGTCGCCGAACGCCATCGCCGCATCGGTGGGTTTCGCGCCCATGGCCAGGGTGGCCAGGGCGACGATGATCACGGCCAGCGCGGCGAATACCCAGGAGTCGGGAAACCAGCGTTCGGCAAAGCTTGAACAGCGCAGGGCAAAGCGCGCAGAGCGGCTATCTTCGATATCAACGGCCACAGGAAGTACCTCGGATTTTTATGGTTATTGTGGTCCGCGGGAACGCTCGCCGATCTCCACAACACAGAGATCCCTGTGGGAGCGAGCCTGCTCGCGAAGAGGTCGGCACATTCGACATTGAGGTTGCCTGAACTGACGCTTTCGCGAGCAGGCTCGCTCCCACATGAGGTTCACTGCGATTGATCGGTGCTGGCGTCGGCCCGCTGGACAGGCATTAACAGTAATTCAACTGCCAATGCTTTGTGAGCAGCTTTTGCAAAACCGGGACTATGGTCTAACGGGTTGTCCATCCGCGCATTTACGTAGACCATGGGCGCCTTGGTTTTTTGCCTGCCAGAGTTCTTTGCCATGACCGCCCAAACCACGGCCAAACCCGTGCCGTTCAGCCGTTCCGACTACAAGACCCTCGGCCTTGCGGCCCTTGGCGGGGCGCTGGAGATTTACGATTTCATCATTTTCGTATTCTTCGCCCTGACCCTCAGCCAGTTGTTCTTCCCGCCGGAAATGCCCGAATGGCTGCGCCTGCTGCAAAGCTTCGGGATTTTCGTCACCGGTTATTTGGCGCGGCCGCTGGGCGGGATTCTGATGGCGCATTTCGCCGACAAACTCGGGCGTAAGAAAGTCTTCAGCCTGAGCATCCTGATGATGGCGCTGCCGTGCCTGCTGATCGGGATCATGCCGACTTATGCCCAGATCGGTTATTTCGCGCCGCTGCTGTTGCTGGCGCTGCGCATCCTGCAGGGCGCGGCGGTCGGCGGGGAGGTGCCGAGTGCCTGGGTGTTTGTCGCCGAGCACGCACCGGCCGGCCATCGTGGTTACGCGTTGGGCTTTTTGCAGGCCGGGCTGACCTTCGGTTATCTGATCGGCGCGCTGACCGCGACGTTCCTCGCGCAAGTCTTCACCCCGGCGGAAATCCTCGATTACGCCTGGCGTTATCCGTTCCTGCTCGGTGGTGTGTTCGGCGTGATCGGCGTTTACCTGCGGCGCTGGTTGAGCGAAACACCGGTGTTCATGGCCATGGAGGCGCAACGCGAGGCGCGGGTCGAACTGCCGCTGCGTACGGTGTTGCGCGAACATCGACTGGCGATGCTGCCAGCGATGTTGCTGACCTGCGTGCTGACTTCGGCGGTAGTGGTGTTCGTCGTCATCACCCCGACCATGATGCAGAAAACCTTCGGCATGACCGCCAGCCACACCTTCGCCCTCAGCGCGTTGGGCATCGTCTTCCTCAATATCGGCTGTGTGATTGCCGGTCTGTTGGTTGATCGCCTCGGTGCCTGGCGCACGGTCATGCTCTACAGTCTGCTGCTGCCATTGGGTATCGGTGTGCTTTATGGCTGCCTGATCAGCGGTGGCGAGTGGATTGGCATTGCGTATGCCATTGCTGGTCTGGCGTGCGGTGTCGTCGGCGCTGTGCCATCAGTGATGGTCGGCTTGTTCCCCGCGCGTATCCGCGTGTCCGGCATTTCCTTCACCTACAACATTGCCTACGCGGCGTGGGCGAGCATTACACCGCTGTTGCTGATCGGTCTGATGCCGTGGAGCCCGTGGGTCTGTGTGATGTTCTGCGCGGTGACGGGCGTTGTGGGGCTATTGACGGCAGCGTATTTTGGCGCGCGAATGCCGCGCACAGGACAATGTCAGGTGGCCGGAGCTGCCTGACAGCGTTCGCTCGAACTATTTTTGACCGACGGGTCGCAAACGCTCTTCAGAAAAGCTTTTCAAGGCCGATGGCTAGGCTGTATCCCGCTTTCTATCCTGCCCATCGGTACTTCCCCATGTTCAACAAACGCCTGAAGCAAGAGCTGACCGCTCTTCGTGAAGAACTCTCCAGCCTTGTGCAGGTGAAGGAAAGCCTGGAAAGCGAGATGCTGGTGCTGTGCCTGGAACCTGACGGGCGCATTCAATCGGTCAACCAGAACTTCCTCACCGAGATGTTCTACAAGAGCCAGGACCTGATCGGTCGAGCGATTGAAGATATCGTCCCGGCCCACGTAAAGACCGACGAATTCCATCACCGCTTCAAAAACGCCATGACCCGCGGCGAGCATTTCGCCGGTGCCGTGCGCCTGTTGCGCGGCAATGGTGAGGAGGCGTGGCTGCGTTCCATCGTGCAACCGGTGCGTTCTTCGGACGGGCGGATCAAGCACATTTCGCTTTACGCCAGCGACCTGACCCGCACCATCGAAGCCTCGCGTGAACACGAAAACCTGATCGGTGCGCTGGTGCGTTCGACGGCGGTAATCGAGTTCGACCTCAACGGTAATGTGCTCAACGCCAACGATCGCTTTCTCAGCGGCATGGGTTACAGCCTGGCGCAGATCAAGGGCAAACATCACCGCATGTTCTGCACGCCGGAGGAATACAACAGCGCCGAGTACCAGAATTTCTGGCGTCGTCTGAACAATGGCGAGTTCGTGGCCGAGCGCTTCAAACGTGTCGACAGCCATGGTCGTACGGTGTGGCTGGAGGCGTCCTACAACCCGGTGGTCGATGCCAACAACAAACTGTACAAAGTGGTGAAGTTCGCCACGGTGATCACCGATCAGGTCAACCGCGAGCAAGCCGTCGCCGACGCGGCGAGCATTGCCTACAGCACTTCGCAGCAAACCGACAGCACCGCCCAGCGCGGTACCACGGTGGTGACTGAAGCAGTAAACGTAATGCGTGATCTGTCGCGGCACATGCAGGCCGCCGGTGAGGGTATCGAAGCGCTGAACGAGCAGTCGCAGGTGATCGGCACCATCGTCAAAACCATCAGCGGCATTGCCGAACAGACCAACCTGCTGGCGCTCAATGCTGCCATCGAAGCGGCCCGTGCCGGCGAGCAGGGCCGAGGCTTTGCGGTGGTGGCTGACGAAGTGCGGCAACTGGCGTCGCGCACCAGTCAGGCGACTGAAGAGATCGTCACCGTGGTGCGGCAGAACCAGGAAATGGCACGCAATGCCGTGGCCCTGATGACCGACGGCAAGCTTCAGGCTGAACAAGGGCTGGCGCTGGCGGCAGAGGCGGGCACAGTGATTGTCGAGATTCAGGACGGTGCGCAGAAGGTCGTCAACGCAGTGGGCCAGTTTGCCAATCAACTCTCCCACTGACCTGCACACAACCTCTGTAGGAGCTGTCGAGTGAAACGAGGCTGCGATCTTTTGATCTTGACTCCGAGGATCAACATCAAGATCAAAAGATCGCAGCGTGCCGCAGCTCCTACAGAGTTTTCACCTGCCTGTATTTCGATGCTGGCGCTACAATCGGCTCCTTTTCCCCGGAGCAGATTCCCATGAGCGATTCCCACCGCCGCCCGGTGCCCCTGAACAAAGCCTACCGTTTGCTCAACCACGGGCCGACCGTGCTGGTCAGCGCCGCCCACGACGGCCAGCGCAACATCATGGCTGCCGCCTGGGCGATGCCGCTGGATTTCGAACCGCCGAAAGTCGCCGTTGTCCTCGACAAATCCACCTGGACCCGCCAGTTGCTCGAAGCGTCCGGCACCTTCGTGCTCAACGTCCCGTGCGTCAATCAGGCTGACATCGTGCAAACCGTCGGCAATACGTCGGGTCTGGACATCACCCAAACCCAGGGACAAGACAAATTTCAGGCTTACGGTTTACAGACCTTCAATGGCGAACAAGTCGAAGCACCTTTGCTAGACGGCTGCGTCGCTTGGCTGGAATGCCGTTTGCTCCCGGAGCCGCGCAATCACGAGCAGTACGACCTGTTTCTCGCCGAAGTCATCGCCGCCCATGCCGATGAGCGTGTGTTCAGCGACGGGCGCTGGCATTTCGAAGGGCACGATGGTTTGCGCACGTTGCACCACGTGGCGGGTGGGCATTTCCTCAAGATCGGTGATGCGGTGGATGGTAAGACGCTAGCGGTCTGAATAAAGGCTGATGGCAAAACATTACCGGATGTTGCAAGGTAGAGGGCATCGTCGAACCGATCAGGCGCATGCCCCATGGATCTTTCCCTTTCAAGTTATCTGGCGCCGTTGCTGTCGTTGGCCCTGTTGTGGACGGTGGCCGTGGTCACGCCCGGCCCGAACTTCTTCAACATCGCGCAACTCGCGGTCAGCCGCTCCCGCCGACACGGTGTAGTCGCGGCGCTCGGCGTGGCCAGCGGAACCGTGTTGTGGGGGCTGGCGGGTGGCCTGGGCATTCAGTCGCTGTTCAGCGCCGCACCAACGTTGTACTTGAGCTTCAAGATTGCCGGTGGTTGCTACCTGATCTATCTCGGGCTCAAGCAGTTCAAGCGCAAGGCGCCGATAGTCCCAGGCACGCTCGATACCTCGGAGCAAACGTTGCTTGGCGCTTACGGACGGGGCTTTCTGGGCAACATGACCAATCCCAAATCCGCACTGTTCGTCGCCACCATCTTCGCCACCGCCATGCCGGCTCACATCCCGCCACTGATGCTGGCGCTGGCGGTGCTGACCATGGCGACGTTGTCGTTCAGTTGGTATTGCTGCGTGGCGCTGTTCTTCGCCAGTCGGCGGATCGCCGGTGTGTATGAGCGTTCGCGACAATGGCTGGATCGCTTCGCGGGCGGATGCTATCTGTTGTTTGGGGTGCATCTGGTGGCTAATCGCTGAGCCGGGGAATGTCCCGAGTTAAATCAGTTGCAAACAAAAGGCCTACCTCGCGGTAAGCCTTTTTTGTTTTGCGTCCTAGCCTCAATCCCCCAACGCTTCGCCTTCCCGCCGTGGATCCGCGCCCCCCTCCAACGACGCTTTCCCCTGCGCATTCTTGACCCGCACGATGGCCTGGGTGCCGCTGGTCATGTCGATTTCATTTACCGCATGCCCTTTGTCTTTCAGCGCCTGAATCAGCGCCGGGCTGAACTGGCCTTGTTCCAATTCGGTCGGGCCATTGCGGCTGCCGAAGTTGGGCAGGCTGATGGCGCTTTGCGGGTCGAGGTTCCAGTCGAGCAGGCCGACGGTGGTTTTCGCCACGTATTCGATGATTTGCGAACCGCCCGGCGAGCCGACCGTGGCGACGAATTCGCCGCTGTGGCGATCGAAGATCAGCGTTGGCGCCATCGACGAACGCGGGCGTTTGCCCGGTTCGACGCGGTTGGCGACTTTCTGCCCGTTCTCTTCAGGGATGAACGAGAAGTCGGTCATCTGGTTGTTCAGCAGAAAACCCTGAACCATCAGGTGCGAGCCGAACGCGGCTTCGATGGTGGTGGTCATCGACACAGCGCCGCCGAGGTCATCCACCGCGACCACTTGCGAGGTGGAGATGCGCAGCGGCGAACGGTCCGGGGCGTAGGCGACCTGCAGACCCGGTGGCGTGCCCGGTTTGGCGCTGCCCATGCTGCGTTCGCCTATCAGGCTGGCGCGGCTGGCCAGATAACCCGGGTCGACCAGGCCTTTGACCGGCACCGGCACGAAGTCGGTGTCGGCGACGTATTGCGCGCGGTCGGCGTAGGCCAGACGTTCGGCCTCGGCGATCAAATGCACGGCCTGCGGATCCGGTTCAATGCCGGCCGGTTTATCGGTCTTCAGCGGTTTGAGCGGTGTCAGCGAAAGACGTGGATCGCGGGTTTCCAGCGCCTGCAACGTGCCGAGAATCTGCGCCACGGCGATCCCGCCCGACGACGGTGGCGGCATGCCGCAGACCTGCCAGCGTTTGTAGTCGGTGCACAGCGGCGCGCGTTCCTTGGCCTGATAGCGCTGCAGATCGTTCAGCGACAGGCTGCCGGGGTTGGCGTGGCCTTGCACTTTGGCGACGATTTCTTCGGCGATTGGGCCTTTGTACAGTGCGTCCGCACCTTCGTTGGCGATGCGTTTGAGCACTGCGGCCAGAGCCGGGTTTTGCAGGCGCGTGCCGACGGCTTTGACGCTGCCATCGGCGTTCAGGAAATACTTGGCCATGTCCTGCGACTGGCGAATGACTGGATCTGATTCCAGCAGCGAATGCAGGCGCGGCGAAATGGCAAAGCCTTGCTCGGACAGTTTAATCGCCGGTTCAAACAGCTTGGCCCACGGCAGGCGACCGTGTTGTTTATGTGCCATCTCCAGCGCGCGCAACACGCCCGGTGTACCGACCGAGCGACCGCCGATCTGCGCCTGAGGGAACGACATCGGCTGGCCATCGGCACGCAAGAACAGCTTTTCGGTCGCGCCGGCCGGTGCGGTTTCGCGGCCGTCATACGTGCGCACTTGTTTACCGTCCCACAACACGATCATTGCGCCGCCGCCGATCCCGGAAGACTGCGGCTCAACCAGGGTCAGCACCGCTTGCATCGCAATCGCCGCATCAATCGCCGAACCGCCTTGACGCAGCATTTCGCGACCGGCCTCAGCAGCCAGAGGATTGGCAGCGGCAGCCATGTGTTTGCTGGCGTGACGGGTTTGCAGGTCGGTGCGGAAACCGGAAGCGGCTTCCGGGGCCAGCGGCAAAGTCGAGGAGGGCGGGGCGTTGCAGGCGGTGAGGGTCAGGGCGCTGATGATCAGCGTCAGGGCAGGCAGGCGAAAGCGGCTCAAGGGCAAGGCTGAAAACACGCGGGCTCTCCGTCCGTGGGATAAAAGTCTCAGGGACTTTATCGACCGCTCGGTCGCGACGCAAACCGATGGGCATTTTTGTCTTTCTTTTCGGGGCGGATGTTCGCTAGGGTCAACCGCAATCGACCGACCGCACACGTCCCCTGTAGGAGTGAGCCCGCTCGCGATAGCGGTGGGTCAGTCAGCAATGATGTTGAATGTGATAACGCTATCGCGAGCAGGCTCACTCCTACAATTACAAGATCAACAAGAGACCGATATGCACAGCGAGTTCCCCACCGAATCCAGCTACCGCGATCAACGCGAACAGTTCATCGCCGCCGCTAACGCCGCCGGTGCCACGCTCACCTCGTACGCCCATCCACGCTGCGGCCCCTTTGGCGAACCCCTGAGCACCGACGTCGCCGTGCTCGGCGATCCACAGGCCAAACGCCGACTGGTAGCGCTCAGCGGTACGCACGGTGTTGAGGGCTATTACGGCTCGGACTGCCAGATCGAATGGCTGAAAACCTTCGAACCTGGTTCGCTGCCCAAGGATGTCGCGGTGGTCATGGTTCACCTGATCAACCCATGGGGCACGGCGTGGTTGCGCCGGGTCAACGAAGACAACATCGACCTCAACCGCAATCATCTGGATTTCACCGGGCCGCTACCGGATAACCGCGCATACGCCGCACTGCATGAAATCTACGCCTGCACCGATTTGCACGGCCCCGAGCGCCAACGTGCGGATGCCTTGCTCGATGCGCAAATCAACGAACACGGCTGGCCGGCGGTGATGTCGATTGTCGAGGGTGGTCAACACAGCCATCCCGACGGACTGTTTTACGGCGGCCGCGCGCCGAGCTGGTCGAATCGCACCTTGCACCAAATCATCAAAACGCATCTGGCTGGCGCTGAAACCGTGATGTGTTTTGACCTGCACACCGGTGCTGGCGAATACGGTCATCCGATGTTGCTGACCATCACCCAGGCGCCTTACCCGGCACTCGCGCAGGCCCAGGCAATTTATGGCTCTTGGCTTTACACCCTGCACACCGGCGCCGACACCTTGAGCGAAACCGGAGTGGCCGCGACTGCCACCGGTTACACCTCACAGGCGTTGCTTAATGCATTGCCGGACGTGCAATTGATGCCGTTCGTGATCGAGTGCGGGACGTATCCGGGGCCGGATGTGCATCGGCATTTGCGTGATGACCAGTGGCTGCATTTGCACGGTGATCCGCTGGATGCGATAGGGCGCGAGATCAAACTGAATCTGCTTGAGCAGTTCTATCCAACTGATCCGGATTGGCGGGCGATGGTAGGTATGCGCACTCGGCAAATCTGGGCGAAAGGGTTGTCGGCGTTGGCTTGCTGAAAAGGCATTTCGCGCCTGTAGTACCTCGCCGCAACTTGGCGGTTGCTCTGCATTTTTCCTACAGGTTTTTCAGGTCGACAACTTACGCGCCCTTACCTGAGGATGGTTTTTATCGTTTTTTCCAGGATGGATTTCAGATGAAAAGGATGAGTCCGTTGCCATTCAACTCTATGTTCAGTCGGCCATTGTCATGAGTGTTTCCAATGAGGACCGCGATTTTCTGGTGGCGATGGGCAGTCGCATTGCTCACTTACGCACAGTTCACGAGATCACACAGACTCGGTTTGCACGGGCTTTAGGTCTTTCCCGGCAAACCTTTCAGGGCTACGAGGAGGGCACTCGCAGCATGCCGGTCACGACACTGGTGAAGATGGCATTTGCGCTTCGCGTGCCTGTTGAAGACCTGCTCGGCGTTCCCTCGTACACGGAGAGGCCCAGACGCAGCTTGACCTCGACGTGGTATCGACGGCTGCAGTCCATCAATGAACTTTCGAAGGTCCAACAGAAGGTCATTGCGCAGATGCTCGACGCGCTGATCGCGCAGGCAGCGACCAAAACGAGCAACGAAGAAAAAGAAGTTTGAAGTAACCCAAAGAACGCGGAACCAAGGTGCACGAACACCCTGGCCCCGCTAACCAAAAGCAGCTAGACAGGAGCTAATCATGGCTAAAACCAATCATACGTCATCAACCCCCCATCACTGAACGCCGGCTGAAAATCGCCGCTGATTTTTACCCCGTCCACACCAAGGAAAAAACCTACAGCCCCGCCAAACCGGTGCCCTGGATCAGGCTTCGCGGACTGTGGTTACGACAGGCAGGATTCGAGGTAAACGAAAACGTCAAAGTGCGTGTGATGAAAGGGTGTCTGGTGATTACAGCGGAATAGATGAATCGTCCGAGTAAAGCCGCAACGCTATTTGCGTAGGAAAAAACGCCGCTAACCCTCAAGGGATAGCGGCGTTTTTTCTCAAATAGCGCTTTTGATTATCTTGAATTTTGTGGCGGGCGAGGCCGGTATTACTTGGCTAAAAGCCTGATTGTGAGGAAGGCATTATCTTGAATTTGATATTGGCTTATGTGAAAAAAGGCGAAGTGCAAACTGTAAGCACTGATCCAATCGAAAGGGCTGAAGAAAGGCCTTCTGTAGGTGGGGAGCCGGAGGGGGGATTATTGCAGGCATAAAAAAACGGCCTACCTTTCGGTAAGCCGTTTTTAGTACTTGGTGGCTACACAGGGACTTGAACCCCGGACCCCAGCATTATGAATGCTATGCTCTAACCAACTGAGCTATGTAGCCAAGTGGCGCGCATTATTCCCCTGAAATGGAAAAGCGTCAAGCGTAAATTTAAAATATTTCTTCTTATTTTCAACCGCTTATCCTCCAGCCCGGAAAATCCGGGCCGGGCGGGGCATCAACGCAGCTGAAATCTTGCCGTATTGGCGCTCAAGGCGTGGCTGCCCCGACTCAGGGTATCCGCCGCAAGGTTCACCGCGCGTGCGCCTTCGAGCAGACGCACGGCCGCCTGATCGACCTGCTGGATATTGCCGCTGACTTCGTCGGCGGTGCTCGCCTGTTCCTCAACCGCCGTGGCGATCTGCGCCAACGTGTCGGTAACGCTTTGCACGGCGCTGGCGATTTCACCCAAACGTTCACCGAGACCGGTGACTGACTCGGCATCGGTTTGCGCCTGGCCGCAGGCAGCTTCCATCAAACTCACGGCTTCGTTGACCGTTGCGCGCAAACTGTCGACCGTACCGGCGATCTGCGCAGTTGACGACTGTGTACGTTGCGACAGGCTGCGCACCTCGTCGGCGACCACGGCAAAGCCGCGACCCTGTTCACCGGCGCGTGCGGCTTCAATGGCTGCGTTGAGCGCGAGCAGGTTGGTCTGTTCGGCAACACCGCGAATGGTGTCGACCACCAATTGAATCTGCTGACCTTGTTCACTGACCCGACCGAGTGCCGCTGCAGTTTCGTTCAAACGCTGATTGAGCTGCTGAATACTTGCCGTAGTGCGTTGGCTATCGCGGCTGCTGTCAGCGGCAATGCGCCGGGTGTGCTGAGCGCTGCCGGAGGCCTGTTCGCAGCTTTGCGCCACGCCTTGCGAGGTCGCGGCCAATTGCGTGGCAGCAGCGGCGATCTGGCTGATCTGCAACTGTTGCGCCTCGACTTCGCTGAGGGCGCCGCTGGAATGCTCGTTGAGACTGCGCACGGCGCTGCTCAGTTGCGAAGTCTCGTGATCGACGCCAAGCATGCTGCTACGCAGTTGCACCACGGCCACGTTGAGTGCAGTGCTGATCGCCGCGAGTTCATCACGACCCACGACCGGCACTTGCAAACTCAGATTGCCATCGCGCAGGGCTTCGGCGAGTAGGGTGATGCCGCTGGCGCTGCGACGGATCGAGGCTTGCAGGCAGACAAACAGGTACAACGCCGCGAGCAGCAGGCAGCCGAAAATCGCCGCGACGATGATGAACTGACGAATCGCCGAGCTGTGGTAGGCATCGAGTCGTTGATCCAGCGACACCAGCGATTGCTGGCGCAGTGCGGCTAGGTCGGTCAGCAGCGCATCGAGGCTGCGTTCGAACTCTTCGGGTTTGAGATTGATAGAGCCGCCGAACACGCCGTCGTCCAACACCTTCAGACCGCTGTCGAGGTTTTTGAGGCTGTCGTGGTATTGGCTGGCCCAGCTCTGCTGATCTTGCGGCAGACGTGCTTCGAGCAGCGTGGCCGTTTTGACCAGTTGCTCGCGGGCGTCACCGATGCGGCTGCGCAGGTCGCGCAACTGCAAACGGCTTTGCAGGGTGAATTGGCCGGAGACGACCGAGGCCTGGCCGACGGCGGCAAGGCGTCCAACGCGTTCGATCAGGTCCGGGGCGTGTTGCGTGGAGATCTGCGTGAGCAGATAGGTTTCCAGCCACGGCGCGAGGGTCAGGCGATTGTCCATGACGATCTGCTCGCGCAACGCTTGCAGGGCGCTGAGGGCGTTGGTGAAACGGTCGTAACCGTCCGGCCACCAACCGACACCGCTGAGGCTTTTCGAGTCCAGGCCGTTGAGCGCGGTTTGCAGCGCTTGATAGCGGGTGAGTGTTTCCCCCTCGGCGCCTTCATTTTTCAGCGCAGCGCCTAAATCGGTGGTGGCTTGCAGAACCGCCGGTTGCACCGCGTCGAATGCGCCCATGGCGGCGAGGGTGGCCGGCGTCGGTTGGCGATTGGTTTCCGTGGCGCGCCAACGCGCGGCGCGGTCACGTTGGGCGGCGAGCAGGTTGTCCAGCGCATCCAGCGCGAGCAACTGACGCACGCCGGCACGTTCGCCGGAAATCAGATTGAGTTTGTCGCGATAGTCCTGGCCAATCATCAACAGGCTGCCGGCCAACGGCAGAATGAACAGCAGAAACAACAACTGGAATTTACCTGCGAAGCCAAACCGCCCCAGCAATTTGATCCCCGGTGAAAGGAAAGCCTGCATGCCTCATGACTCCTCTGGACACCACGCACCATTGGCGTGCATCGCGGTCGTTCGACGTTGATGTTGTGCCCTGCTAAAAGGCCTCGAAAGTTCACTCTCGCCCGCTCTGTAGGCCGGCTCTGTAGCGAAACTTCCCAATGTCGGTCGCCTTTGTAAGGCGCCCGCGTTCAAGGGATGAAACAAGGCAAGATTCAGACCATGGCGTTGCGCTATCACCTTGCCGAACACCCTGCCCCTGTAGGAGCTGACGCAGGCTGCGATCTTTTGATCTTTGTTTTTAAGATCAAGATCAAAAGATCGCAGCCTGCGGCAGCTCCGACAGGAATTGATCTGTGATTCAGTTGGTTAGTTAGCTGGCTAAGGGGATGGCGCTGGCGCACCGAAAAATGGCACATTGACGCACCTGCCTGCGTGCACCCATCTGCTGTCCGGAAACTTTCATGGCTATCAGCAACGTTCAGACCGCCGCTGCCTCGGCGCCCGCTGCTCCGCAAAGCAGCCCATTGGTGATGCGTATCATCGGCGCGGTGGCGCTGGCGCATTTGATCAACGATCTGATCCAGTCGGTGCTGCCGTCGATCTACCCGATGCTCAAGGCCAATTACGGCCTGACGTTTACTCAGGTCGGCTTGATCACTTTGACCTTTCAACTGACTGCGTCGCTGTTGCAGCCGTGGGTCGGTTATCACACCGATCGGCATCCGAAACCGTGGCTGTTACCAGCCGGTTCGATCTGCACGCTGATTGGCATCGTGATGATGTCGATGGTCGGCAGTTTCCCGTTGATTCTGCTGGCGGCGGCGCTGATTGGTATTGGCTCTTCGACGTTCCACCCGGAAGCCTCGCGGATTGCCCGACTGGCCTCGGGCGGACGCTTTGGCCTGGCGCAGTCGACCTTTCAGGTCGGCGGTAACGCCGGTTCCGCGTTCGGCCCGTTGCTGGCGGCGGCGATCATCATTCCGTTCGGTCAGGCCAACGTGGCGTGGTTCGGCTTGTTCGCGGTGTTTGCGTTATTCGTGCTGTACCGCATCAGTCGCTGGTACGCCCATCACTTGAACCTGTTCAAGCTCAAGGCCGGTCAGGCAGCGACTCACGGGCTGTCGAAGGGCAGGGTGACCAGTGCGTTGGTGGTGCTGGGGCTGTTGGTGTTCTCCAAGTATTTCTACATGGCCAGCCTCACGAGCTATTTCACGTTCTACCTGATCGAGAAGTTCGACCTGTCGGTGGCCAGTTCGCAGTTGCACCTGTTCCTGTTCCTCGGTGCGGTGGCGGCGGGCACGTTCTTTGGCGGGCCGATCGGCGACAAGATCGGGCGTAAGGCGGTGATCTGGTTCTCGATCCTCGGCGTCGCGCCGTTCACGCTGCTGATGCCTCACGTCGATCTGTTCTGGACGACCGTTCTCAGCGTGGTGATCGGCTTCATTCTGGCTTCGGCGTTCTCGGCGATTGTGGTGTACGCGCAGGAATTGGTGCCGGGTAATGTCGGGATGATTGCCGGGGTGTTCTTCGGTTTGATGTTTGGTTTTGGCGGGATTGGCGCGGCGTTGCTGGGGCACCTGGCGGATATTCACGGGATTGAGTACGTGTATTTCCTCTGCTCGTTCCTGCCGTTGTTTGGCGTGTTGGCAATCTTCTTGCCGCGTACCAAAAAGGCCTGATTCACGCATTTCCCATTGTAGGAGTGAGCCTGCTCGCGATAGCGGTGTGTCAGTCAGCACATCTGTAGCTGATAGAACGCTATCGCGAGCAGGCTCACTCCTACAGGGGGAATGTGTTGAGGCATAAATTTCAGGCACAAAAAAGCCGCGTATCAAACGCGGCTTTTTCTTGGGCGTAACGCTTACACGTTGAAGCGGAAGTGCATCACGTCGCCGTCCTTGACGATGTAATCCTTGCCTTCCAGGCGCCATTTACCGGCTTCTTTGGTACCGGCTTCGCCCTTGTACTGGATGAAGTCGTTGTAGGCGATGACTTCGGCACGGATGAAGCCTTTCTCGAAGTCGGTGTGGATCACGCCGGCAGCCTGAGGTGCGGTGGCACCGACTTTGACGGTCCAGGCGCGGACTTCTTCGACACCGGCGGTGAAGTAGGTCTGCAGGTGCAGCATTTCGTAACCGGCGCGGATCACGCGGTTCAGGCCAGGCTCTTCCAGGCCCAGGGCCTCGAGGAACATGTCCTTCTCTTCGCCGTCATCGAGCTCGGCGATTTCAGCTTCGATCTTGTTGCAGACCGGAACGACCATCGCGCCTTCTTCTTCGGCGATGGCGCGAACCACGTCCAGGTGCGGGTTGTTCTCGAAACCGTCTTCAGCAACGTTGGCGATGTACATGACCGGTTTGGTGGTCAGCAGGTGGAAGCCCTTGATCACGGCCTTTTCGTCAGCGCTCATGTTCTTCATCAGGCTGCGCGCCGGTTTGGCTTCGGTGAAGTGCGCGATCAGTTGCTCAAGCAATGCTTTCTGAACGACTGCATCCTTGTCACCGCCCTTGGCGTTGCGCGCAACTTTCTGCAGTTGCTTCTCGCAGCTGTCGAGGTCGGCGAAGATCAGTTCCAGGTCGATGATTTCGATGTCGCGTTTCGGGTCGACGCTGTTGGAAACGTGGATCACGTTTTCGTCTTCGAAGCAGCGCACCACGTGAGCGATGGCGTCGGTCTCGCGGATGTTGGCGAGGAACTTGTTGCCCAGGCCTTCACCTTTCGAGGCGCCGGCAACCAGGCCCGCGATGTCGACGAATTCCATGGTGGTCGGCAGGATGCGCTTCGGATTGACGATGGCCGCCAGTGCTTCCAGACGCGGATCCGGCATCGGCACGATGCCGCTGTTCGGCTCGATGGTGCAGAAGGGGAAGTTCTCGGCCGCGATACCGGATTTGGTCAGGGCGTTGAACAGGGTGGACTTGCCGACGTTAGGCAGGCCGACGATGCCGCAATTGAATCCCATGGTGTTTCCCCTCGGAGTAGAGTCAGGCCTTCTGGCTGTGCAGGTTTTTCATCGCGCGGTTCCATTCACCGGCGAGGATATCCGGCAGCACGCCGAGGGCAAAGTCGATGCTGGCATCGAGTTTTTCCTGTTCGGCGCGTGGCGCACGACCCAGGACGAAATTTGAAACCATACTGGCGACGCCCGGGTGGCCAATGCCAAGCCGCAGGCGGTAGAACGTATTCTGATTGCCCAGTTGCGCAATGATGTCGCGCAACCCGTTGTGACCGCCATGGCCGCCGCCCTGCTTGAGCTTGGCAACGCCCGGAGGCAAGTCGAGTTCGTCATGCGCCACCAGAATTTCTTCAGGCTTGATGCGGAAGAAACCGGCGAGTGCCGCCACGGCCTGGCCGCTGCGGTTCATGTAAGTGGTGGGAATCAGCAGACGAACATCCTGACCCTGATGCGAATAGCGCCCGGTCAGGCCAAAATATTTGCGATCGGCCACAAGATTCACATTCTGTGCGTGGGCGATGCGCTCAACAAAAAGGGCCCCTGCGTTATGCCGGGTCTGGTCGTATTCGGCGCCTGGATTACCCAGGCCAACGATCAGTTTGATGGCAGTCACGATAGGGGCCCTTCCTTTGAGTGGTGAGTAACATCGCCGCAATCAGGCAAAGCGGCGAAAGTGGACGAAAAATGCTCATTTACCATGGATGTAAACTCCGCGTTCTCGCCCGCTTTCTCGCTACGTTCCAGTCCGCGATGTTACTTGCTCACTCAGGCTAAACAGAGTGAATTACTCTGCTGCGCCTTCTTCGGTAGCTTCTGGAGCAACGCGTGGAGCGTGTACGTTTGCAACAGCTTTGTCGTCACCGTGAGCCAGTGCAACGAACTCAACGCCTTTAGGGGCTTTGAGGTCGGACAGGTGGACGATTGCGCCGATTTCCAGAGCCGACAGGTCGACTTCGATGAACTCAGGCAGATCTTTCGGCAGGCAAGTTACTTCGATTTCGTTCAGGACGTGCGAGATCTCGCCGCCTTTCTTGATCGGAGCTTCTTCACCAACAAAGTGCACAGGCACGATAGCGGTCAGTTTCTGACCGGCTACGACGCGTACGAAGTCAGCGTGCAGAACGTGACCCTTGGACGGGTGACGTTGCAGAGCTTTGATGATGACGTTCTGCTTTTTGCCGCCAACGTTCAGTTCGATAACGTGGCTGTAGGCAGCTTCGTTTTCGAGCAGTTTGGCAACTTCTTTGGCCAGCATGCTGATGGATTCAGGGGCTTTTTCGCCACCGTAAACAACAGCTGGAACCAGAGCGGCGAGACGACGCAGGCGGCGGCTCGCACCTTTCCCCAGGTCGGAACGCACTTCAGCATTCAGAGTAAAATCGTTCATTTTGTATCTCCAAAATAGCCATGACCGAGTGGCGTTTGCGACCAGCGCCGAACACGGTATGGGCAAAAAAGCCCCGCCCCGGCAGGAATGCCGGGGCGGGGCGCTTTTCGTCAACGAGACATTTCGAGAAGGGCAGGGCCCTTAACGGAACATCGCGCTGATCGATTCTTCATTGCTGATGCGGCGAACCGCTTCGGCAACAACCGGTGCGATATCCAGTTGACGGATACGTGCACAGGCTTGTGCTGCAGCGGACAGCGGGATGGTGTTAGTCACCACCAGCTCGTCCAGCACGGAATTTTCGATATTCTCGATGGCCCGACCCGACAGCACAGGGTGTGTGCAGTAGGCAAAGACCTTGGCTGCGCCATGCTCTTTCAGGGCCTTGGCCGCGTGGCACAGAGTGCCGGCGGTATCGACCATGTCATCGACCAGAATGCAGGTACGCCCTTCGACATCACCGATGATATGCATCACTTCAGAGTGATTGGCTTTCTCACGGCGTTTGTCGATGATCCCGAGATCCACGCCCAGGGATTTGGCAACGGCACGTGCACGCACGACGCCACCAATGTCCGGGGATACGATCATCAGGTTTTCGAAGCGCTGATCTTCAATGTCATCCACCAGAACCGGGGAGCCGTAGATGTTATCTACCGGAATATCGAAGAAACCCTGAATCTGGTCAGCATGCAGATCAACCGTGAGAACACGGTCGATGCCGACTACGGTAAGCATGTCAGCAACGACTTTCGCGCTGATAGCCACACGTGCGGAACGCGGACGGCGATCCTGACGGGCATAACCAAAATAAGGAATAACAGCAGTGATACGAGTAGCCGAGGAGCGGCGGAAGGCATCAGCCATCACTACCAGTTCCATCAGGTTATCGTTGGTCGGGGCGCAAGTCGGCTGAATAATGAAAACGTCTTTACCGCGAACGTTTTCATTGATCTCGGCAGTAATTTCGCCGTCGGAGAACTTACCGACAGAGATGTCACCGAGAGGGATATGCAGCTGACGTACAACACGCCGAGCCAGATCGGGGTTAGCATTCCCCGTAAAGACCATCATCTTGGACACGCGCAGTACCTAGAGGCTGAGGGTAACCTGGATGAGTATAGAAAATGGCAGGGGCGGCTGGATTCGAACCAACGCATGGCAGGATCAAAACCTGCTGCCTTACCGCTTGGCGACGCCCCTGTATCTGTTGCATCAAGTGCCGTGCACTTGGTTCCTTTAGAGCAGACTTTGCAGCTTGCGGTGCAACATCGAAACGTTGCTGCCTTTGGCTACAAACCCTGTAAGGGTCTCTGTCAGAAGGGCCGAGACTTTATCAGCTTCAGCTTTGCTTGGGAAGCCCCCAAACACACAACTTCCAGTTCCGGTGAGCTTTGCTTCGGTAAATTTACCTAACAAATCCAATGCGTTACGTACTTCTGGATAACGCCTTGCAACCACCGGCAAGCAGTCATTTCGACTGTTTCCCTCGGGAACGGGGCGCACTTTAATGGGCGGCGTGTTACGTGTCAACAAAGGATCGGAAAAAATTTCTGCCGTACTTACAGAGACTTGCGGCACGAGCACCAGATACCACGGTTCTTCGGGATCCACGGGGGTGAGTTTCTCGCCCACGCCCTCGGCAAACGCCGCGTGGCCACGGACGAAAACCGGTACGTCGGCCCCCAGCGAAAGGCCCAGTGCGGCCAGGCGATCTTCATCCCAGCTCAACTGCCACAAATGATTAAGGCCGAGCAAAGTCGTCGCCGCGTTCGAACTGCCGCCACCGATGCCGCCGCCCATGGGCAGGACTTTATCAATCCAGATATCGATGCCGAGCGTGCAACCGGACTGTTGCTGGAGCATTTTTGCTGCACGCACGATCAGGTTGCTGTCATGCGGCACGCCGGCGAACTCGGTGTGCAGTTGAATCACACCGTCATCACGCACGGCAAAAGTGATTTCATCGCCGTAATCGACAAACTGAAACAGCGTCTGCAACTCGTGATAACCGTCTTCACGGCGACCGAGAATGTGCAGCATCAGGTTGAGTTTGGCCGGCGACGGCAGGGTCAGGCGTGCAGCGGTCATGGGTTACTGCCCCAACTTGCGCGGTTGCCAGGTCTTGATCACCAGCGTCACGTCGAGGTCAGTGCCGTGCAGTTTGATGCGCTCGGGCAACCAGTAACCGTTTTGTTCGGTGTAAGCGGTGTATTCGACCTTCCAGCCATCCTGTTCCAGGTTGGCCAGACGGCTGTCGGCGTCCAGGTTCAGGCGACTTTTGCTGTCTGGAGCGGGCAGGCCACGCACCCACCAGGCCAGATTCGACACCGGCAGTTTCCAGCCAAGCTGTTCTTCGAGCAAGGCTTCCGGGGACTGCGATTCGTAGCGCCCCTGATTGGCGACTTCCAGCGACACTTTGCCCGGACGCCCGGTCAGTCGCGCGGCGCCACGACCCAGCGGGCCGGACAGGCGAATGTCGTAATAGTCCTGACGTTGCAGCCAGAAGAGCGTGCCGCTACCGGAATCTTTCGGCGCGCGGATGCCAATCTTGCCGTCGATCTGCCAGCCATCAAGGCCGGTCAGCTGTTGTTTGTTAGCGGCCCATTGAGCCGGACTGCCGTGGCCCTCGACCGATTCGCGGGTACCAAAACCCGAGCAGCCGGCGAGCAGGGCGATGAAGCTGAAAACAATAACGTGGCGCGAAAACATGGGTTAGAGAGTCTCGGATCCGGTCAGGCGCTTGATGGTGCTGCGCAGAATGGTGCTGTCGGGCTGATCCTTGAGGAATTTGCCCCAGATTTGTTTGGCTTCACGCTGGTTGCCCTTGGTCCACAACACTTCACCGAGGTGCGCGGCGACCTCGTGATCAGGGAAGCGCTCCAGCGCCTGACGCAGATATTTCTCGGCGTCATCCAGATTGCCCAGGCGGTAATTCACCCAGCCGAGGCTGTCGAGTACGGCTGGGTCTTCCGGATTGATCTGGTGCGCCTGCTCGATCAGCGCTTTCGCTTCAGCGTAGCGTGTGGTGCGGTCGGACAAGGTGTAGCCGAGCGCGTTAAGCGCCATGGCGTTGTCCGGATCGCGCTTGATGATCAGGCGCAGGTCTTTTTCCATCTGTGCCAGATCATTGCGTTTTTCCGCGAGCATCGCCCGGGTGTAGAGCAGATTCAGGTCGTCCGGGTATTGCTGCAAGGCGTGTTGCAAGACTTTCCAGGCCTTGTCGTCCTGTTTGTTGGCCGACAGGGTTTCCGATTCGATCAGATAGAGCTGAATCGCGTAATCCGGTTGCTCGTCGCGCTGGGCGGCGAGTTTGCTCTGCGCTTCAGCGGTCTTGCCGTTGTTCATCAAGATATCGGCCTGACGCAATTGCGCCGGCAGGTAATCATTGCCCGGGCCAACCTGGGCGTATTCGATAAGGGCGCCTTGCGGGTCGTTGCGCTCTTCAGCGATGCGACCGAGGTTCAGGTGCGCCGAATCGACGTGACTTTCGCGGGCGATCAAATCTTCCAGATAACCCTTGGCCTCGTCCCAGGCCTTGGCTTCCAGGCAGACCAAGGCCAGCGAGTAACGCAGTTCGTCGTCTTCCGGGTATTGCTGAACCAGACTGGAAAACTCGGCCTTGGCGTCGTCCATGCGGTCTTGCTCAACCAGCATGCGCGCGTAAGTCAGGCGCAGGCGTTTGTCGTCCGGGTACTTCTTGATGCTTTTTTGCAGCAGGGGCAGCGCTTCGTCGCCACGGTTCAGCAATTGCAGCAGGCGCGCGCGCAGCAGAATCGGGGCGATCTCGCCTTCTTCCGGCGGGTGGTCTTCGAGCAATGCCAGTGCGGCTTTGTTGTCGCCGTCCTGTTGCAACAACAGGGCCTTGCCGAAAATCAGCTGGCTGTTGTTCGGATGGCGCTGCAACAAACGGTCGAAACTTTTCATCAGGCCGTTACGGGTTTCCTGATCGGTATCGGCGGCCGACAGCGCGAGGAAGTCGAAATGGGTATCGCCCTTACCCTGCAGGACTTTCTCCATATAGACCATCGAGTCGTCATAACGCCCGGCACGCGCCAGTTGCACGGCCGCGGCGCGTTGCGCTTCGAGGTCGTCCGGGGCGTTTTTCGCCCAGATCAGCGCGGTATCGAGGGCCGGTTGATCGGCGCCCAGATATTCGGCGATACGGAACGCACGCTCGGAGACACCCGGATCCTGGGTGTTGATGGCCTGGGTTACGTAGTTATCCAGGGCAATGTCGAAACGATTGCGCTGGCCGGCGAGTTCGGCGCTCAACAGGCTGAAAACGGTTTCCTCGCTGAACGAGCTGTAAACCTTGGGCTTTTCAGGCGCGGGCGTGGTGTCTTCGACCGAAGGCGTACCGTCCGGCGAAACGGGCGCCAAGGCCTGGCAGCCGCTGAGGAAGACAAAAGCGAGGAGCAACGCGGAAGATCTATTCATATAGGAAGAGGACGACTAACCTGCGGTCGGATCATCATGACACAAGCCTTCGGCCAAACATAACCGAGACTCAATTGTGCCCATTATAGGGGCTGACGATTGGGACAATAGTCAGCGGTAGTTGTTCTGAATCTTTCGAAGGTGGACAATTGCCGGCTTCACGTCACCATCAGCGACCTTGAATGGCCTTCCTTGCACTCGGTATCAACCACAAGACTGCTTCAGTAGACGTCCGCGAGCGCGTGGCTTTTACTCCTGAACAGCTGGTGGAGGCCTTGCAGCAGCTCTGCCGACTGACCGACAGCCGCGAAGCTGCGATCCTCTCCACCTGCAATCGCAGTGAGCTTTATATAGAACAGGATCAGCTTTCGGCCGATATCGTGCTGCGCTGGCTGGCCGACTATCACCATTTAAGCCTCGATGAGCTGCGCGCGAGTGCTTATGTGCATGAAGATGATGCGGCAGTTCGTCACATGATGCGCGTCGCCTCCGGGCTCGACTCGCTGGTGCTGGGCGAGCCGCAAATTCTCGGTCAAATGAAATCGGCCTACGCCGTGGCCCGCGAGGCCGGCACCATCGGGCCGCTGCTGGGGCGGCTGTTTCAGGCAACCTTCAATGCCGCCAAACAGGTACGCACCGACACCGCCATCGGTGAAAACCCGGTATCAGTTGCGTTTGCCGCCGTCAGCCTGGCCAAGCAGATTTTCAGTGATTTGCAGCGCAGTCAGGCTTTGTTGATCGGCGCCGGCGAGACCATCACTTTGGTCGCCCGCCATTTGCACGAACTGGGCGTCAAGCGCATCGTCGTTGCCAACCGCACTCTGGAACGGGCCAGTCTGCTGGCCGAGCAGTTCGGTGCTCACGCGGTGTTGCTCTCGGACATCCCGGCCGAACTGGTGCGCAGCGATATCGTCATCAGTTCAACCGCCAGTCAGTTGCCGATTCTTGGCAAGGGCGCGGTGGAAAGCGCATTGAAACTGCGCAAGCACAAACCGATCTTTATGGTCGACATCGCCGTTCCCCGGGATATCGAGCCGGAAGTCGGCGAGTTGGACGACGTTTACCTCTACAGCGTTGACGATCTCCACGAAGTGGTCGCCGAAAACCTCAAGAGCCGCCAAGGCGCAGCGCAAGCCGCCGAAGAGATGGTCTCGGTCGGCGCTGACGATTTCATGGTGCGCCTGCGCGAACTGGCGGCGGTCGATGTGCTCAAGGCCTATCGTCAACAAAGCGAACGCCTGCGCGACGAGGAGCTGCAAAAAGCCCTGCGCCTGCTGGCCAATGGCGGCAACGCCGAAGACGTGCTCGGACAACTGGCCCGTGGCCTGACCAATAAACTGTTGCATGCGCCCAGTGTGCAACTGAAAAAGCTTTCTGCCGAAGGCCGCCTCGATGCGCTGGCCATGGCCCAGGAACTCTTTGCCCTCGAGGGCTCACCGGATAGCTTTTCGGATAAAAAACCGCAATGAAAGCGTCACTGCTCAATAAGCTGGACATCCTCCAGGACCGTTTCGAGGAACTGACCGCGCTGCTCGGCGACGGCGAAGTCATTGCCGATCAGGCCAAATTCCGCGCTTATTCCAAGGAATACGCCGAACTTGAGCCGGTGGTACAAGGCTATAAAAAGCTGCTCAGCGTACAAAGCGATCTTGAAGGCGCGCAGGCGCTGCTCAAGGACAGCGACCCGGACATGCGTGAAATGGCCGTGGAAGAAGTCCGCGAAGCCAAGGAATTGCTGATCACCCTGGAAGCCGACCTGCAACGCATGTTGCTGCCCAAGGATCCCAACGACGGCCGTAACGTCTTTCTCGAAATCCGTGCCGGCACCGGTGGCGACGAGGCGGCGATCTTCTCCGGCGACCTGTTCCGCATGTACTCGCGTTACGCCGAGCGGCGCGGCTGGCGTGTCGAGATCCTGTCGGAAAACGAAGGCGAACACGGTGGCTATAAAGAAGTCATCGCCCGCATCGAAGGCGACAACGTTTACGGCAAGCTGAAATTCGAATCCGGTGCGCACCGCGTACAGCGCGTGCCTGCTACCGAATCACAGGGCCGTATCCACACCTCGGCCTGCACCGTGGCGGTATTGCCCGAGCCGGACGAGCGCGAAGCCATCGAGATCAACCCGGCGGATTTGCGCGTCGATACGTTCCGCTCCTCCGGGGCCGGCGGTCAGCACGTTAACACCACCGACTCGGCGATCCGCATCACGCACATACCGACCGGCACTGTCGTCGAGTGTCAGGAAGAACGTTCCCAGCACAAGAACCGCGCTCGGGCGATGGCCTGGCTGTCGGCCAAACTCAACGATCAGCAAACCGCAGCGGCGGCCAACGCGATCGCCAGCGAGCGTAAATTGCTGGTTGGCTCGGGCGACCGTTCCGAGCGAATTCGTACCTACAACTTTGCTCAGGGCCGGGTCACTGACCATCGCGTCAACCTGACCCTGTACTCCCTTGACGAAATTCTTGCCGGTGGCGTTGAAGCGGTGATCGAGCCATTGCTGGCCGAATACCAGGCTGACCAACTCGCAGCGATAGGTGAATAAATGACCATCATTGCCAGCCTGTTGCGTGCCGCGGAATTGCCGGATTCACCGACTGCGCGTCTGGATGCCGAGTTGCTTCTCGCCGCTGCACTGGGCAAATCGCGCAGTTTTCTGCACACCTGGCCCGAGCGCATCGTGCCGAGCGAAGCGGCGCTGACTTTTGCCGAGTACTTGCAACGCCGCCGTAGCGGTGAACCGGTGGCTTATATTCTCGGGCAGCAGGGCTTCTGGAAACTCGATCTTGAAGTCGCGCCGCACACGCTGATTCCGCGTCCTGACACTGAATTGCTGGTGGAAGCGGCGCTGGAGTTGCTCCCCGCGACGCCGGCCAAAGTGCTCGACCTCGGCACTGGCAGTGGCGCAATTGCGTTGGCCTTGGCCAGCGAACGTCCGGCGTGGAAAGTCACTGCCGTGGATCGCGTACTCGAAGCCGTGGCCTTGGCCGAACGCAATCGTCAGCGTCTGCATTTGAACAACGCCACGGTGCTGAGCAGTCATTGGTTCAGCGCGCTGGAAGGTCAGCGTTTCCAGTTGATCATCAGCAATCCGCCGTACATCGCTGCGGCCGATCCGCATCTGGTCGAGGGCGATGTGCGCTTCGAACCGGCCAGTGCGCTGGTTGCCGGTGAGGATGGACTCGACGATCTGCGTTTGATCGTCGCGCAGGCTCCGGAACATCTGGAGGCCGCTGGCTGGCTGATGCTCGAACACGGCTATGATCAAGCCGAAGCCGTGCGCGATTTGCTGCTCACGCGCGGTTTTGAAGAGGTCCACAGCCGCACCGATCTGGGCGGCCATCAACGCATCAGTCTGGGGCGCCTGCCGTGCTGAATGATCAGGAATTGCTGCGCTACAGCCGGCAGATTCTGCTGCAACACATCGACATCGATGGGCAACTGAAGCTCAAGGACAGTCGCGTGTTGATCGTCGGCCTCGGCGGTCTCGGCGCTCCGGTGGCGTTGTATCTCGCGGCGGCGGGTGTCGGTGAATTGCATCTGGCGGATTTCGACACGGTCGATCTGACCAATCTGCAACGCCAGATTATTCACGACACCGACAGCGTCGGTATGAGCAAGATCGACTCGGCGCTCAAGCGTTTGACGGCGATCAATCCAGAAATCCAACTGGTCGCTCATCGTCAGGCACTGGACGAGGATTCTCTCGCTGCTGCCGTGGCGGCGGTGGATCTGGTGCTCGACTGTTCCGATAATTTTTCCACCCGCGAAGCGGTCAACGCCGCGTGTGTGGCGGCGTGCAAACCTTTGGTCAGTGGCGCGGCGATTCGGCTGGAAGGGCAGTTGTCGGTGTTCGACCCGCGTCGTGCCGAGAGTCCGTGTTACCACTGTTTATATGGGCACGGCAGCGAAGCCGAACTGACTTGCAGCGAAGCCGGTGTGGTCGGGCCGCTGGTCGGCCTGGTTGGCAGCCTGCAAGCACTGGAAGCCTTGAAGGTTTTGGTCGGTTTTGGCGAACCACTGGTGGGGCGCTTGTTGTTGATCGATGCCCTCGGTTCGCGTTTCCGCGAGTTGCGGGTCAAACGCGATCCGGGTTGCAGCGTCTGTGGTCCGCGCCATGCGTGAAGCGCCGATCGGCGTGTTCGACTCCGGCGTCGGCGGCTTGTCGGTGCTGGCGGAAATCCAGCGTTTGCTACCCAATGAATCGCTGCTCTATGTCGCTGATTGCGGGCACATTCCCTACGGTGAGAAAACCCCTGAATTCATTCGCCAGCGCTGCAGCGTGATGGCCGGGTTTTTCCGCGAGCAAGGCGCCAAGGCCTTGGTCATCGCGTGCAATACTGCGACGGTCGCGGGTGTCGCCGATCTACGCCGTGATTTCCCTGACTGGCCGCTTGTCGGCATGGAGCCTGCGGTCAAACCTGCCGCTGCCGCGACCCGCAGCGGAGTGGTCGGTGTGCTCGCCACCACCGGCACGTTGCAGAGCGCCAAGTTCGCCGCACTGCTTGATCGCTTTGCCACCGACGTGCGCGTGATTACTCAGCCATGTCCCGGTCTGGTCGAGCTGATTGAAAGCGGCGATCTGCACAGCGCCGAGTTGCGCCAGTTGCTGCAAGGGTATGTCGAGCCACTGTTGGCCAGCGGTTGCGACACGATCATTTTGGGCTGCACCCACTATCCCTTTCTCAAGCCGATGCTCAAATCGATGATCCCCGCGGACATTAGCCTGATCGATACTGGCGCTGCTGTGGCGCGGCAACTTCAGCGGCTTTTGGCGGAGCGCGATTTGCTCGCTGTCGGCCCGAACCAACCGGTCAGATTCTGGACCAGCGCCGATCCTGAGTACTTCAAAAACATCCTGCCACTGCTCGGACAAAACGCTGGCGAAGTGCAAAACTTCGACTTGTAAAAAAATTGTGAAATAACTAAAAAATCAGCTGAACTTCTAAGTAGGCGCCAGCTTCTATAGCGAAGAGTTATCTAGAAAACCAAACGATCGTTCCGGAAAAGGAAGTTTCAACGTGAAGCGACTATTCTGCTTGGCCGCGATTGCGGCCGCACTGATGGGGCAAAGTATTACTGCACAAGCGGCAGGTGTTGAGTTTGCGGTGGGGGCCACCAGCGACTCGACCATGACGTACCGCTTGGGCATGAATTTCGACTGGGACAAGAGCTGGCTGCAAAGTGACGTCGGTCGTCTGACCGGTTACTGGAGCGGGGCTTACACCTACTGGGAAGGCGACAAGACCTCCAGCAACAACAGCCTGTCGCTCTCGCCGGTATTTGTTTATGAGTTTGCCGGTGAATCGGTCAAACCGTATGTCGAGGCGGGGATCGGCGTAGCCGCGTTCTCCAATACCAAGTACGAATCCAATAATCTCGGCGGCTCTTTCCAGTTCGAAGACCGCTTCGGTTTTGGTCTGCGTTTCAATGGCGGACATGAAGTCGGGATTCGTGCGACGCACTATTCCAACGCCGGTCTGGCCAGTGACAACGACGGTGTAGAAAGTTACTCGCTGCATTACACGATGCCGCTCTAACGGCTAAACGCTTGACCCCTGTGGGAGCGAGCCTGCTCGCGAAAGCTGTTTCATGTTCAACGAAGATGTTGAATGAAAGACCGCTATCGCGAGCAGGCTCACTCCTACATTTGTTTTGGGGTGTTCTTGTGATCAGCGGTAGGCAGTCGTGATGCCTTTGCGTTCTTCAATGCACTCCGGCGCGCCCATCTCGAACTCGCGGCAAATCAGCGGACGCTTCTCATAGATCGTGCACATCATCGTGTCGCGATCCAGCGCCGCGCACCAGCCGTCATCCAGACGCAGCATCACTTCGCCGCCCCACTCATCGGTATCGATAAAGCGATCAGGCACGCCAGTGTCGGTGATCAGCATCACTTCGAGCTGGCAACAACACGCCGCGCAGGTCGAGCAAGTGACCGCCGGTTCCGTGATTTGTTGGTGGGGAATGGTCTTCATGGTCGGCAGTGTAAGGCAGTGGCCGGCACACGTGTGAAAGGTCTGACAGACGCTCAGTGCGCCAGCCGCCGAGCCATCGTATGCAGCAACGGAAACAGCAGCGCCCAGAGCAGGCCGATACCGATCAGCGTCGGCAGTTCGCCATAGGGAAATTGCACCCCGGCCAGGCGCCCGCCAGCGTAATACGACAGCGCGCCGCCGACAGCGCCGAGTAAGCTCGCCAGCCACCAGGGCCGCGCGCTCCAAGCCAGGCAATGGCGCAAGGTGGTCGCCAACAACGCCCAGAGCAACATCAGCCACAACGGAATTAGCGGCGACTGATCCTGAAACGCGAACACCCCGGCACCGCGCAACACACTGTCGACAGCGGTGCCGACAATCACCACGCTGAGGATCAAACGCCCCTCAGCCGCCCAACTGCTGACCCAGCACAGATGGATCACCAGCACCGCCAGCGCGACCAGCAACCACAGGCTGTTGCCGCCGAGCACGCAAGTCAGCCAGCCGATCTGGAACAGTACGGCATTGGCGACACGCTCAAGCATCGAAGCGTCCGAGCAGCGGCGCAGTCATTGCGGCGGGTTTGGCCAGTAGCAACTGCGCGGTGCCGATGGTGCGTTCGAGGAAACCGCCCTCGCAGTAACACAGGTAAAACTCCCACAGCCGCAGGAAATAATCGTCATAGCCCAGTTCGCTCAAGCGGCCATGGGCGCGGCGGAAGTTCTCGTGCCACAGGCGCAGGGTGCGGGCGTAGTGCAGGCCGAAATCTTCCATGTGCAGCAGGTTCATGTCGGTGTCGCGGCCGACCACTTCGAGCATTTTCTGCACGCAAGGCAGGGCGCCGCCGGGGAAGATGTAGCGCTGGATGAAATCGACGCCGCGCTTGGCCTGTTCGTAACGCTGCTCGCGGATGGTGATCGCCTGGATCAACATCAGGCCGTTGCTCTTGAGCAACTGCGCGCACTGTTTGAAGTAGGTCGGCAGGAAGCGGTGCCCGACGGCTTCGATCATCTCGATCGACACCAGTTTGTCGTATTCGCCGGTCAGGTCGCGGTAGTCCTTGAGCAACAGCGTGACGCGATCCTGCAAACCCAGTTGTTCGATGCGTTGCGCGGTAAACGCGTACTGCTCTTTCGACAGGGTCGTGGTGGTCACGCGGCAGCCATAATGTTGCGCGGCATACAGCGCCATGCTGCCCCAGCCGGTGCCGATCTCCAGCAAATGGTCGCTGGGTTGCAGCGCGAGCTTCTGACAGATCCGCTCCAGTTTGTTCAGTTGTGCCTGTTCGAGGCTGTCTTCCGGGGTCAGGAATTGCGCTGCGGAATACATCATGGTCGGGTCGAGAAACTGCTCGAACAGATCGTTGCCAAGGTCGTAGTGCGCGGCGATGTTCTTCTGCGAACCCTTGCGCGTGTTGCGGTTGAGCCAGTGCAGACCTTGCACCAACGGCCGGCTGAGACGGGCCAGACCGCCCTCCATGGCATCGAGCACGTCGAGGTTGCTGACGAACACGCGGACCACGGCCGTCAGATCCGGCGAACTCCAATAGCCGTGGATAAAGGCCTCGCCGGCACCAATCGAACCGTTCCCGGCAACCATGCCCCAGACGGCCGGATCGAGCACATGGATTTCCCCGAGCAAAGCACTGCCCGGGGTACCGAACATCAGGCGTTCGCCGTCCTCGACCACCAACAGTTGCCCGTTTTTCAACTGAGCCAATTGGCGCAGCACGCCACGGCGCAGCAGCGACCCGGTCAAACCGTTGGTGCTGAGCCGACTGACCGACAGACTAGAGGATTTCATGGCGGTGCTCCTTGGGAGGCACAGTGGCTGTTTGAAAACTGCCGTCGGCAGTCTGATGAGCAAAAATCGGTGCGCGTTTGAGCAGCAGTCGCAGCGCTTGCCAGTAAATGGCCAGGGCGGTTTTCGCGGTCATCCACGGAAAGCGCCGCAGGTAACGATGCAGGCTGCGCCGGTCGAGGCTTTCGCGTTGCAGATTGAGCGTCGCGTCGAACAGTTTGTGCTCGCCCTGCCAGTCAGCCATGTGCACGCCGAGTTTTTGCGCGGCGGGGCTGAAGCTCATGCGGTATTCGAGATCGCGCGGCAGAAACGGCGAAACGTGAAAGGCTTTGGCCACGGCAAAGTGCTGATGGAAATCCTGCAGATTGACCGGCGGGCGCGCCGGCAACACATAGTGATAGTGCTCGCCCCACGGCGTGTTGGTGACTTCACAGACGATCGCCGCCAGTTGCCCGTCCGCCTCATGGCAGTAAAAGAAACTCACCGGGTTGAACGACAGCCCCCAACTGCGCGCCTGGGTCAGCAGGCAGATCGAGCCTTGCGGTTCGTGGCCGATGGCGATGCCGACCTGCTGGCGTACGGCATCGATCAGGCGTATGCCACGGCCGGTAAAGGTCTTCAGGTAGTCAGTCTCGCGAAATGAAAACGGCGCAAAGCGACTGCGTCCGGCCAGCGGCGACAGTGCAAGCACGGCGTCCTGTTCGCTGAGATCGAGGTAGAGCAAGCCGATCCGGTAACGGAATTCATGGCGGCGCGGCGAAAAACGCCGATGGCCGATCCAGCCGCTATACAGGGCGCTGTTCATAAGCTTTCCCCGAACGCGGCGGCCACGCGCAAGGCGCTGACGACACCGTCCTCATGGAAACCGTTGGCCCAATAGGCGCCGCAATAATGTGTGTGTTGCGCGCCATCCAGCTCGCCCCACCGCTGCTGCGCGGCCACGGCCGCGAGGCTGAACTGCGGGTGGGCGTAGGTGTAGCGGGCAAGCACTTTGTCGGGGCTGATGCCGGCACTCTGATTGAGGCTGACGCAGAACGTGGTGTCGCTCTGAATGCCCTGCAGAATGTTCATGTCGTAGGTGACGGCGGCGTGAGTATGGCCAGCGCCGCTGAGTCGATAGTTCCAGCTGGCCCAGGCAAGTTTGCGCGTTGGCAGCAAACGCGTGTCGGTATGCAGCACTACTTCGTTGTCGGCGTAGGGCAGGGCACCGAGGATCGCGCGCTCGGCTTCGCTGGGCACCGCCAGCAGTTTCAGCGCCTGGTCACTGTGACAGGCGAACACCACCCGATCGAAATGCTCGAGGCCTGCCGGGCTGTGGATAACTACGCCATGCACATCGCGATCGACCCGGGTAACCGGACAATTGAGCCGAATCCTGTCCTTGAACGCGGCCGTCAGTGGCGCGATGTAAGCACTCGAGCCGCCTTCGATGACTTGCCATTGCGGCCGATCACTGACTGACAACAGCCCGTGATTCTTGAAGAACCGCACAAAAAACTGCAGGGGGAAGTTGAGCATTTCCGCCATCGGCATCGACCAGATCGCCGAACCCATCGGCACGATGTAATGCAGGATGAAACGTTCGCCGTAGCCGCCGGCCTTGAGGTATTCGTCGAGGGTGGTGTCGGCGGCAATGCGCAGTTCGACGAGGTCACGCTGGGCTTCTTTATTGAAGCGCAGGATGTCGCGCAACATGCCCCAGAACCCCGGCGACAACAGATTGCTGCGCTGGGCGAAGAGGCTGTTGAGGTTGTTGCCGTTGTATTCCAGGCCGGTGTCCGGGTCGGTTACCGAAAAACTCATTTCGGTCGGTTTGAACGCCACGCCAAGCTGGCCGAGGAGGCGGATAAAGTTCGGGTAGGTCCAGTCATTGAACACGATGAAGCCGGTGTCCACGGCGTAGGGCTGCCCTGCGACGGTGACGTCTACCGTGTGCGTGTGGCCACCGACCCAGTCGCCCGCCTCGAACACCGTCACTTCATGGCGGCGATTGAGCAGGTAAGCGCAGGTAAGCCCGGCGATGCCGCTGCCGACGATGGCAATTTTCATGTCGGATCCGTCAGCGGAGGCGACTTGCGCACCATGCGCTTGCCGATGGCCAGTTGCACGCGTGCCGGCAGTTTCGACAGCGGCCACAGCGCGGCCATGAACAGCGCCGGGAAGGCGATTTCCAATGGCCGATCTTTGAGCTTGGCGAAGATGTGCCGCGCGGCTTTATCCACAGGCCAGCTCAACGGCATGGGGAAATCGTTTTTCGCGGTCAGCGGTGTTTCCACAAAACCGGGGCTGACCACGGTGACTTCAATGCCTTCGTCGGCCAGATCGATGCGCAGCGATTCGAACAGGTAACGCAATCCGGCCTTCGAGGCGCCGTAGGCTTCGGCCCGTGGCAGCGGCAGGTAGGTGACCGAACTGGCCACGCCGATCAGATGCGGCGCGGTGCCTTTGCGCAGCAGCGGCAGCGCGGCCTCGATGCAGTAGCTGCTGGCGAGCAGGTTGGTGCGCACCACATGCTCGATGATCGAGGCGTCGAACTGCTTGGCATCGACGTACTCGCAGGTGCCGGCGTTGAGAATCACCGAATCCAGCGAACCCCAATCCGTGGCGATCTGCTCGCCGATTTCGCGAACCGTCTGGCTGTTGGTCAGGTCCCCCGGCACCACCAGAACTTGCCCCGGATAGCGTTGCGACAAGACCTTGAGCGGTGCGATCTGACGGGAACTGACCGCCAGGTGCGCACCGGTTTTCAGGATCTCTTCAGCCAGCGCCGCGCCGATGCCACTGCTGGCCCCGGTCAACCAATAGCGCCGTGGAGGTGTACGACTCATCCCATTCTCCTTTTCAGCCAGGCGATGACCCGGCCCAATACTGGCAAGTGTTCATACAGAAGCGCCCCGGCATCGAAATAATCCCGATGGCGATAAACCTTGTCGTGCCACAGCAGATGCGAGCAGCCGCTGACACGAATCACACGGCCACCCGCCAGGCGCGGATGGCGATAACTCATGACCCAACGCAGGTAGCCTTCGCAGTCGCCGATCTGGTCGAAACCATGAAAATCGAAGCGCAGTTCGTTGACGTTGGCGTACAGCTCGCCGAAGTAGTCGCGCAATTGCGCCAACCCTTGCACCTCGTGCAGCGGGTCGGTGAAATGAATGTCATCGCTGTACAGCTCGCCGAGGTTTTGCAGGTTGTCTTTGTTCAACGCTGAAAATTGCCGGGCGAAGCGGCGCAGGAATTCACTCATCATCGCCTCCGGAAGACGTACGCGAAGGCAGGTTCTTGAAGGCGGCCAATGCGCGCTGGCGCGAAGTGCTGAGGTTGACGATCGGCGACGGGTAGTCCGCCACGCCGAACAAACCACCGACGTCGGCCGGGTTGTGCACTTCTTTCTTGTTGAGAGCCGCCAGTTCCGGTAGCCAGTGCTTGATGAACAGGCCTTCGCTGTCGAACTTTTCCGACTGGCTCAACGGATTGAAGATGCGGAAGTACGGAGCCGAATCGGTGCCCGTCGACGAGCTCCATTGCCAGCCGCCGTTGTTCGCCGCCAAGTCGCCATCAATCAGGTGACGCATGAAAAAACGCTCGCCTTCGCGCCAGTCGATCAGCAGGTTTTTGGTCAGGAACATCGCCACGATCATGCGCAGGCGATTGTGCATCCAGCCGGTTTCGAGCAATTGGCGCATGGCCGCGTCGATAATCGGCAGACCGGTGCGCGCCTCTTGCCACGCGGCGAGATCGTCCGGTGCATCACGCCAGGCCAGCGCTTCGGTTTCCGGGCGAAACGCGCGGTGCCGCGAGACCCGTGGATAGCCGACCAGAATATGCTTGTAGAATTCGCGCCACAGCAGCTCG
Source organism: Pseudomonas sp. Irchel s3h9 (assembly GCF_900187475.1). Lineage (NCBI taxonomy): Bacteria > Pseudomonadati > Pseudomonadota > Gammaproteobacteria > Pseudomonadales > Pseudomonadaceae > Pseudomonas > Pseudomonas sp. Irchel s3h9. The sequence continues at coordinate 52,108 of NZ_FYDH01000018.1, forward strand.
TTGATCCAGGTAACCGCACCGACCTTGCCGCTCTCGAACTCGCCCTGATTGCTCTGCAGGGCGGCGTGCAGGCATTGGCGCGGCGAAATCACCCCGGCAGCGAGGTATGCCGAGAGCTGACTGGTGCCGGGCTTGGCCGGGAAGTCGCGTTCGCTTTGGTAGTAGTCGATCTGCGCGTCGGTGAAGGTGTCGAGACGGCGCCGGGCTTCCTGTTCGCCGGCCGGCCACAGATCGCGCAGGGTTTGGCTCGGTGTGGCGAAGCCTTTGACGGAGTCGGGAATCAGGTCGCTGTCGATGGCAAGTTTTGCCTGTTTGCCTGGTGCCTTGACCAACGCAGGCATCGAGCGGTGCAAGCGTTCATAACAGACTTTGCGGAACTGGCTGAACACCTTGAAGTAACTCTCGGTCTTGGTCAGCACGCTGCCGGGTTTGAACAGCAACTGATCAAGGTAGCTGTGAAACGTGATGCCCTCGGCCTTCAGCATGTCCGCCACCGCTGCATCGCGACGGCTTTCATGGACGCCATATTCTTCGTTGACGTGGACGGCTTCAATCTTCAGTTGCCGACAGAGCTTGAGCAGTTCCGCTGGGGCTTGATCCCAATGCGCGGCAGTACGGATCAGCAACGGAATATTCAACGCGGCGAGGCTTTTGCTCAGCTCATCGAGGTTGCGCAACCAGAAGTCGACCTTGCACGGCGCATCGTCATGTTCCAGCCACTGCTGCGGACTCAACAGGTACACGGCGACCGTCGGGCCGCGCGCTGCGGCGGCCGCGAGGGCGGTGTTGTCATGTTGGCGCAAGTCGCTGCGCAGCCAGATCAATTGCATGTCGGCACTCACGGCGTCCATTAAATCAGCCCGCGCTGAACGAGTTCCTGGTGCGCAAGAAGCGCGTCTTCCGCCAGGAACACATCAGCCATCTCGGAGGTTTTTACGGACAACTCGGCGTGGTGGATGCATACCGTTGGTCCGACCAGCATTTTTGGGCAACTGACTCCGTTCAGCAGCTTGGGCAACTGCGCAAGGTTCATGGCTTTGCTGGAATACAGCAGTACGCCACGGGCCTGCAGGTGTTCGACCGCCAGCGCCAGTTCGGTGGCCGGCAGCGGCCAGTCAAACACTTGCACCGGACAATCGGCGCTGCTGATCAGCCACGCGCACAGCCACAGATGAGGTTCCAGTGGCAGGTCGGAGTGATTGATCAACAACAGCGGGGCGCCATGTAGCTGACGATTGTTATGGTAGATGCGTGTGCCGAATTTGCTGCGTAGCCACGAATAAAAGAACACCCGCTCCATCTGCGCGCCGAACTGGCCTTGCCAGCGCTGCTCCAGTTCCGCCAGCAGCGGCATCAGCAATTGCTCGCACAGCGTGCGTGGCGGGTAGAGCGCCATGGCCTGATTGACGCTGTCGTCGAGGCTGCGTTCATTGAGCTGCGTGACGGCCGCCAGCAATGTCTGGCGCAAATGCTGCCAGTCGTTTTCCACCGATTCGCTGAACGCCTGTGGTGCGTCGAGCAGCGGCTTGACCTGACTGACGGCAACACCACGATTAAGCCAGGTGAGGATGGTCAGGATTTGCTGCACATGTTCGGCCGAATATAGTCGGTGGCCCTTGGGCGTGCGTTGTGGCACGACCAACCCGTAGCGGCGCTCCCACGCGCGCAGGGTGATCGCGTTGACGCCGGTCTGCCGCGCGACTTCGCGAATCGGTAGCCAGCCCTCGTCGAGGGCTTTCTTAAAATCCGCGCCAAGGTCTTCCTGGGCGCTGGTATCCATTTTGTCGTTCATTAGATTGCGTTTCGCAGGCTGAGGTTTTCCGGGTGCGGTTGCAGGTAAACCTGTTGCGCGATGTAGGAATCCGGATGGAGGCGAAAGTGATGCTTGAGCAACGTCAACGGCACCACCAGCGGCACGATGCCCTGGCGGTATTGGCCGATGACGTGTTGCATTTCCTGTTTGTCTTCGGCGCTGATCGCCTGCTTCAGATAACCGCTGATGTGCAGCAGGACATTGCTGTGAGTGCCGCGCGTGGCACATTTCTTCAGGGCGGCCATCAGTTCGCTGAAATAGCGCGGGCCGAGTTCGGCGGGATCGGTGTCGGCCATATTGCCCAACAACTTGCCCAGCGTTTTGTATTGCAGTGGGTTGTGCGCCATCAGCAAGTATTTGTAGCGCGAATGGAATTCGGTGAGGGCGCGACGGCTCAGGCCATTGGCGAGGACCTGTTGCCATTCGCTGTAGGCGAACACACGGGTGATGAAGTTCTCACGCAGTACCGGATCGTTGAGGCGCCCGGCTTCTTCCACGGGCAGATCCGGGTGCTGTGCGCAGAACGCCTGGGCGTAAATCCCGCGCCCGCCGCCGTTCACCGGGGCGCCGTTGGCGTGGTAGACCTTGACCCGTTCGAGGCCGCAGGACGGCGACTGCTGCATGAAGATGTAGCCGCAGATGTCATTCAGCTCGGCGGCCATTTTTGTGCCGTACTCGGCCAATGGCTGAGTGACGTTGATCGACGGGTTTACCGTGCCGACCGCTTGCGGATGCTCGGCCTCGCCGACAAGGCGGATCGGCTCGCGCGGGATGCCCATACCGATCGCGACTTCCGGACACACCGGGACGAAATCGAAATGTTCGGTGAGGGTGCGGCTGCACAGGCGGGATTCCTTGTGTCCACCGTTGTAGCGCACCTCGGCGCCCAGCAGGCAGGCGCTGATGGCGATTTTGGGTTTGGCTGCGCAAGAGTCAGACATGGGCACCTCGAATCCATACCTGTACAGAGGTTGATCTCTGTACAACTTTGCTCAGCATAGATTCATGGGTGTACAAGTCAAATTATTTGTATAACTTTTTCGGTTGATGCGATTTCTTGTAGGCCTTCGCCTGCTCGCGATGGTGCCGTCTCAGGCAACATCGATGTTACTGACAAACCGCTATCGCGAGCATGCGAAGGCCTACAGGGGGGGTTATTGCCAACCCAATAACCAGTGATCGTTGTTCTTGAGGGTTTGCCAATCGAGTCGCTCAGCACGCAGGGTCAACACCGCCTGCAACTCAACCTCCAGCACCGTGCCTTCCTCGTCGCGAAACAACTCTGTCACCAGAAAGTGTTTTTCACGATTCTGCGGGTGGGCTGCTGTCCATTTCGACAGCAGCAATTTACGCGGATTGATGCGGTTCATTGCAGGTGTTCGTGCAAGCGTCGCGCAGCTTCCTGGCCACTGAGCCAAGCGCCTTCGACGCGCCCGGACAGGCACCAGTCGCCGCAAGCATACAAACCCAGATCGGCATCGGCCAGGGTCCCCCATTCGTGGCCCGTCGCCGGACGTGCGTAGAGCCAGCGGTGGGCGAGGCTGAAGGTCGGCGCGGGCATGGCGCTGTGCAGCAATTCGGCAAAAGCACCGTGCAGTTGCTCGATCACAGCTTCCTTGGACAGATCGATGTGCTGCCGGCTCCACGCGCTGCTCGCATGCAGCACCCAGGTGTCGAGGCTGTTGTCACGTCCGGGCTTGCTGCGGTTGCGTGCCAGCCAGTCGAGCGGACTGTCCTGCACGAAGCAGCCTTCAATGGGCGTATCCAGCGGTGTGTCGAAGGCGAGGGCGACAGCCCAGGTCGGGTCCATTTTCACCCCGGCGGCGGCCCCGGCAAGTTTCGGGGCTGCGGCCAGCAAGGCTGTCGCTTGAGGGGCCGGCGTGGCGATCACCACGTGGCTGAACGGGCCATGGGTGAAGCCTTCGGCGTCCTGCAGATGCCAGTGTTCTTCACCGCGAAAGACCTCGGTGATGCGGCAGGCAAAGTGCACTTCCAAGCCATCGAGCAGTCCACGAGTGATGGCGCTCATGCGTGGCGTCCCGACCCAGCGCGTCTGCTCGTCCGGCGACAGATTCAGTTGCCCGCCCTGATACGTGTAGAGCTGCGGTGTCCACTCGGCGACCCAGCCCAGGCTTTGCCAACGCTGCACTTCGGTGACGAAGCGCCGATCACGCGCGGTGAAATATTGCGCGCCCATGTCCAGCGAGCCAGCGTCGCTGCGCTTGCTCGACATGCGCCCGCCGCTGCCGCGACTTTTATCGAACAATTGCACGGTATGCCCGGTCTCTGTCAGAGCCTGGGCGGCGGAAAGTCCGGCGATGCCGGTGCCGATGATTGCGATAGGTACAGTCATAGGGGCCTCGTTTACCTTTCTGTACAGACTACGCCGTGGATGAAACCTGTACAATTTTGTTTTTTGGTATAACTTCTAGCGTTCTCGATCTGACAGCTTGGCCTATGGTTAAACAATAGAGCCTGCCCGATAGAAAAGATCCCTGCTTTTAAAAATAGACTAGTGATCCGGGTTAAACGCCACGCGAGGAAGATGTCATGCGCATATTGCTGACCGGCGGTACTGGTTTGATCGGACGTGCGCTCTGCCGATACTGGTTGGAGCAGGGGCATCGCTTGACGGTGTGGAGCCGCAAACCGGAGAAAGTCGCGAAAATCTGTGGTGCGCAGGTGCGGGGTATTGCGCGTCTGGAAGACCTTGGCGAAGAGCCTGTGGACGCGATCATCAATCTTGCCGGTGCGCCGATTGCCGATCGGCCGTGGACCCATCGACGCAAAGCGTTGCTGTGGAGCAGCCGTATCACGCTCACGGAAACCCTGTTGACCTGGCTCGACACGCGCGCGCAGAAACCAGCGTTGCTGATCTCCGGATCAGCCATTGGCTGGTATGGCGATGGCGGTGAGCGCGAATTGACTGAAGATTCGCCGCCGGTGATCGACGACTTCGCCAGTCAGTTGTGTATTGCCTGGGAGGAAACCGCACAGCGTGCCGAGACACAAGGCATTCGCGTGGTGCTGGTGCGAACGGGTCTGGTGCTGTCGGCCGAGGGCGGCTTTTTGTCGCGCTTGCTGTTGCCGTTCAAACTCGGGCTCGGCGGGCCTTTGGGCAATGGCCGGCAGTGGATGCCGTGGATTCATATCAACGATCAAATCGCCCTGATTGATTTTCTTCTGCATCGTGATCAGGCCAGTGGTCCTTATAATGCGTGCGCGCCGAAACCTGTGCGCAATCGCGAATTTGCCAAGACGCTGGGCAGCGTGTTGCACCGCCCGGCGTTCATGCCGATGCCGACCCTGGCGCTGAAGGTCGGCCTCGGTGAGATGTCATTGCTGTTGCTCGGCGGCCAGAAGGCTATGCCGGCACGCTTGCTGGAAGCGGGTTTCACTTTCCAGTTCACGGATTTACGCGCGGCCCTGGACGATCTTTCCAGCCGCCTCTGAAATAGGACGTTGCATGACCGATCACGCCTTGCTTCTGGTCAACCTGGGTTCCCCGGCCTCAACCTCAGTGGCCGATGTGCGCCGCTACCTCAATCAATTCCTGATGGACCCGTACGTGATCGACCTGCCGTGGCCGGTGCGGCGTTTGCTGGTGTCGCTGATCCTGATCAAGCGCCCGGAGCAGTCGGCCCACGCCTATGCGTCGATCTGGTGGGACGAAGGTTCACCGCTGGTGGTGCTCAGCCGGCGCCTGCAAGAGCAGATGAAGGCGCAATGGAAGCAGGGGCCAGTGGAGCTGGCGATGCGTTATGGTGAGCCGTCGATTGAAACCTGCCTGCTGAAACTGGTTGCGGCGGGGCACAAGCGCATCACGCTGGCACCGCTGTATCCACAGTTCGCCGACAGCACCACGACCACAGTGATCGAAGAAGCCAAGCGGGTGATCCGCGAAAAGAAACTCGACGTGCAACTGTCGGTGCTGCAGCCGTTCTACGATCAGCCGGAATACCTGGATGCGCTGGTCGAAAGCGCCCGGCCGCATCTGCAGCAGGATTACGATCACTTGCTGCTGAGCTTCCACGGTCTGCCTGAGCGGCACCTGACCAAACTCGATCCGACCGGCAATCATTGCTTCAAGAATGAAGACTGCTGCAAGAACGCCTCGCCTGCGGTATTGGCGACCTGTTATCGCGCGCAATGCCTGCGTACTGCGGCGTTGTTCGCTGAGCGCATGGGCCTGCCGGATGGCAAATGGTCGGTATCGTTTCAGTCGCGTCTGGGCCGGGCCAAGTGGATCGAACCCTACACCGAGGCACGGCTGGATGAGCTGGCGAAAAGCGGCGTGAAGAAAATACTGGTGATGTGCCCGGCGTTTGTCGCCGATTGCATCGAGACGCTGGAAGAGATTGGTGATCGCGGCAAGGAACAGTTCCGCGAAGCGGGGGGCGAAGAGTTGGTGCTGGTGCCGTGCCTGAATGACGACCGGCAATGGGCTAAGGCGTTGGCAACCCTCTGCGAAAGAGCGCCGCTGGCCCTGTGATGATCGTTCCCACGCTCCGCGTGGGAATGCAGCCCGTGACGCTCCGCGTCACTGGACGCAGAGCGTCCCTAGAGGCATTCCCACGCAGAGCGTGGGAACGATCAGATCTAAAGGCTTAGATCAGCGGCTCATCCGCCTTCTTGTTCTTCCAGCCATCATTGCCCGGCAGAATCAGGTTCAGCGCAATCGCCACCACCGCGCACAACGCGATGCCTTTGAGGCCGAAGTCGTCTGGACCGGTGCCGGTGCCGACCAGCACACCGCCAATGCCGAACACCAGCGTCACCGACACGATCACCAGATTGCGCGCCTCGCCCAGATCGATCTTGTGACGGATCAGGGTGTTCATCCCCACCGCCGCGATCGAGCCGAACAGCAAGCACAGAATCCCGCCCATCACCGGCACCGGAATGCTCTGCAGCAGCGCGCCGAACTTGCCAATGAACGCCAGGCTGATAGCGAAGATCGCCGCCCAGGTCATGATTTTCGGGTTGTAGTTCTTGGTCAGCATCACTGCGCCAGTCACTTCCGCGTAGGTGGTGTTTGGCGGGCCGCCGAACAGACCGGCGGCGGTGGTGGCAATGCCGTCACCGAGCAGGGTGCGATGCAGGCCGGGCTTCTTCAGATAGTCGCGACCGGTCACGCTACCGACGGCAATCACGCCACCGATGTGTTCAATGGCCGGAGCCAATGCCACTGGAACGATGAACAGAATCGCCTGCCAGTTGAATTCCGGCGCGGTGAAGTGCGGGATCGCAAACCATGGCGCTGCGGCAATCTTCGCGGTATCAACGACACCGAAATAGAACGCCATGGCAAAACCGACCAGCACGCCGGAAATGATCGGCACCAGACGGAAAATGCCTTTACCGAACACAGCGACGATCAGCGTGGTCAGCAGCGCCGGCATCGAGATCATCATTGCGGTCTGGTAGTGGATCAGTTCCGAACCGTCGCCAGCCTTGCCCATCGCCATGTTCGCGGCAATCGGCGCCATGGCCAGGCCGATGGAAATGATCACTGGACCAATCACCACCGGTGGCAGCAAGCGGTCGATAAATCCGGTGCCTTTGATCTTCACGGCAAGACCGAGGAAGGTGTAGACGAAACCGGCTGCCATCACACCGCCCATGGTCGCAGCAAGGCCGAACTGGCCCTTGGCGAGAATGATCGGGGTGATGAAAGCGAAGCTCGACGCCAAAAACACCGGCACCTGACGCCCGGTGACGATCTGGAACAGGATCGTCCCAAGACCTGCGGTAAACAGTGCCACGTTCGGGTCCAGGCCCGTGATCAGCGGCATCAGCACCAGGGCGCCGAAAGCCACGAACAGCATCTGGGCGCCGGACAACACCGTACGCCAGAGCGGATCGTTGAACTCTTGCTGCATGGTCACGCGTCCTTCTGCTTGGTGCCGAAGATCTTGTCACCGGCGTCGCCAAGTCCTGGGATGATGTAACCGTGCTCGTTCAAGCGCTCATCGATGGACGCGGTGTAGATGGTCACGTCCGGGTGAGCCTTTTCTACAGCGGCAATACCTTCCGGCGCGGCCACCAGCACCATGGCGCGGATGTCTTTGCAGCCGGCTTTCTTCAACAGATCAATGGTCGCCACCATCGAGCTGCCGGTAGCGAGCATCGGGTCGATGATCATCGCCAACCGTTCGTCGATTTCCGGAACCAGTTTTTCCAGATAAGTGTGCGCTTGCAGGGTTTCTTCGTTGCGGGCAACGCCCACAGCGGAAACCTTGGCACCCGGGATCAGGCTCAGCACGCCTTCGAGCATGCCGATGCCGGCGCGCAGGATCGGCACGACGGTGATCTTCTTGCCGGCGATCTTCTCGACCGACACGGTGCCGCACCAGCCTGCAATATCGTAGGACTCCAGCGGCAAATCTTTTGTAGCTTCATAGGTCAACAGGGCGCCGACTTCCTGAGCGAGCTCACGGAAGTTCTTGGTGCTGATATCGGCGCGGCGCATCAGGCCGAGTTTATGACGGATCAGCGGATGGCGGATCTCGAGGATGGGCATGGAAAAACTCCGGCGGCGGGCAAAAAAACCGGCCTAGATTAATCTATCCGAGGGTGATGTCCTATAGGACATTCTGTACGTTAGTCCATAAAGGCTTGATTCGGCCTCAATGGATGCGTACCTTTGCCCGCTTTTCCGAAAACATCCCCCCCTGGAGAGCGCCATGTCCGCTGATCTCGAGCATATCCGTCAAATCATGCGAGAGGCTGACTGCCTGTACACCGAAGCTGAAGTCGAGGCCGCCATCGCCCGCGTCGGTGCACAAATCAACGAACAACTGGCTGACAGCAATCCGGTAGTGTTCTGCGTGATGAACGGCGGGCTGATTTTCTCCGGCAAACTGCTGACGCATCTGCAGTTCCCGCTGGAAGCCTCCTACCTGCACGCGACCCGTTATCGCAACGAAACCAGCGGCGGCGACCTGTTCTGGAAAGCCAAGCCGGAAGTTTCGTTCATCGACCGCGACGTGCTGATCATCGACGACATCCTCGATGAAGGTCACACCCTCGGCGCGATCATCGACTTTTGCAAACACGCCGGTGCGCGCAAAGTGCACACCGCCGTGCTGATCGACAAGGATCACGACCGCAAGGCGCGTCCAGACCTGAAAGCCGATTTCGTCGGCCTGCCGTGCATCGACCGCTACATCTTCGGTTACGGCATGGACTACAAAGGCTACTGGCGCAACGCCAACGGGATCTTTGCCGTTAAAGGCATGTAAGAACCCAGCACTACCCCCTGTAGGAGTGAGCCTGCTCGCGATAGCGTCGTATCAGCCAACATCAACGTTGCTGACAGACCGCTATCGCGAGCAGGCTCACTCCTACATTTGTTTGCACGATACCCATGCTAGAGTGCTCGGCCCCGCCTTCCGGAGCCTGTCATGCGCCTCTTGATCCGCAGCCTCGCCGCGTTTTCCTTGATCCTCTGCCTGCCTCTTTCCGCCGCGCCGATGCACAGTCAATTCCTGCCGCCGGACGATCTGACCGTGCGCGATGCCGAGCCCGAGCAGCAGCAATTGCTGCAGGTCACTGATTATTCCGTGGTCGTCGGCGCGCAACGCCAGTCCAATCAACAACCGATTCCGGTCACGTCTCCATTGATGATTCGCCTCAAGGGCAAATCCCTCAACAAAGGCGCGACCATTACTCAGGTGTTGGTCAATTTCGACGGTGAAAGCAAAAGCCTGAAAAAGCCGGTTTATGACGACAAGAGCAAAACCCTCACACTGTTTTATCCACAGGCCCAATACCGCGTGATCATCGATCTGCTGCGCAACGACACTGTGTATGTGCAGTTCCTCAGTTACGCCAATGGCCATATCTGGGCCGATTTGCACACCGGGGCGGTGCGATCGCGTTGAGCCGGGCGGCCGGGCAGGGGTAAACTGCCCGCCCCGTGTAATGTCTGCGAGCTGGAGTCGGCAATGCGTAAAGATAAAAAACAAGTGATTGGTGACGAGATCGGCGATGAGCAGATCAAGCTGTTCCTCGATTTTGAGCCGGTCGACGCCACTTCGCCGTCGCTGCACAAACTGATCAAGGCTTACCGTGGCCTGCGCATTGATGATTTCGAGCGGTTTCTGACGTTCTTCGTTGCCGCCGGTTATGACGTGGATGGCAAGGACGAGCACGGTCAGACGTTCGTTGCTCAGATCAAGGATCAGCGCAACGCGGCCGAGTACATCGGGCTGATCGACAAGGCCCGCAGCTAAGATCAAAAGATCGCAGCCTGCGGCAACTCCTACAGAGAGTTTGTGTTTACCCTGTAGGAGCTGCCGAAGGCTCGGGCCGCGATCGGACGATCTTTTGCTTTTCAAGGCCATAAAAAAACGCCCCGCACTCACTGAGTACGGGGCGTTTTTTTATGCGGCAAGATCAAGCGTAGCTTGGGGTTTCGCTGCTTTCTTCAACCAGTTCCAGCGCGATGTTGTTCTGCGTGTTGATCTTGCGATACAGCGCAGCATCAGTTTCCAGGACCTTTTCACGGGCCGGGAAGATCTCCGCCAGTTTGCCAGCCCACTCACCCTTGGCCTTGGCCGGGAAGCACTTCTCGATCAGTTCCAGCATGATCGAAACGGTCACCGACGCGCCTGGCGAAGCGCCGAGCAGGGCGGCGAGGGAGCCGTCCTTGGCCGACACCAGTTCGGTACCGAACTGCAGGATGCCGCCCTTTTTCGGGTCTTTCTTGATGATCTGTACCCGTTGGCCGGCCACTTCCAGGCGCCAGTCTTCGGCTTTCGCCTCAGGGTAGAAGCGGCGCAGGGAATCCAGACGCTGCTCCATCGATTGCATCACTTCGCTGACCAGGTACTTGGTCAGGTCCATGTTGTTTTTCGCCACGGCCAGCATCGGCCCGATGTTGCCGGCGCGAACCGACAGCGGCAGGTCCATGAAGGAGCCGTGCTTGAGGAACTTGGTGGTGAAACCGGCGTATGGCCCGAACAGCAGGGATTTCTTGCCGTCGACCACGCGGGTGTCCAGGTGCGGCACCGACATCGGTGGCGAACCCACCGCGGCCTGGCTGTACACCTTGGCCTGGTGATGCTTGACCACTTCCGGGTTGTCGCAACGCAGCCACTGGCCGCTGATCGGGAAGCCGCCGAAGCCTTTGCTTTCTTCGATGCCCGAGGCCTGCAGCAACGGCAGCGCCGCGCCACCCGCGCCGAGGAAAACGAACTTGGCGTCGACTTCACGGCTGCTGCCGCTGTTGACGTCCTTGATGCTGACGGTCCAGCCAGCGCCGTTACGCTTGAGGCCGGTAACGCGCTTGCAGTATTTGACTTGAGTGTCGGGAGCGCTGGTCAGGTGCTTGAGCAACTGATTGGTCAGGGCGCCGAAGTTGACGTCGGTACCGTTCATCACGCGAGTGGCAGCGAGGACTTCGTCCGGCGAGCGGCCCGGCATCATCAGCGGCATCCACTCGGCCATCTTGGCCTTGTCCTCGGTGTACTCCATGTCGGAGAAGGCGTGATGCTTGTGCAGGACGTCGAAACGTTCCTTGAGGAAGGAAACGCCTTTGTCGCCCTGAACGAAACTCAGGTGCGGCACCGGGCTGATAAAGGATTTGCACGAGCCGAACGTGCCTTTCTTGGTCAGGTACGACCAGAACTGCTTCGACACCTCAAACTGGGTGTTGATGTGCACGGCTTTCTTGATGTCGACGGTGCCATCGGCGGCTTGCGGCGTGTAGTTCAGCTCGCAAAGGCCAGCGTGACCGGTGCCGGCGTTGTTCCATGGGTTGGAACTCTCGGCAGCACCGGAATCCATCAGCTCGACGACTTCCAGCTTGATCGCGGGGTCGAGCTCTTTGAGCAGCACGGCCAGGGTGGCACTCATGATGCCCGCCCCAACCAGAACTACGTCGACTGCTTCGTTATGCGCCATTTAACGCGTCTCCAAAATCTGCAGCACCAAATTGTCGGCATGGCTGCCAGGCGTTCCGGGACAGATCAGTTGTGCCCCAGCTATCCGTGGTCAGGTCGCCATGTCCGAATCTTCGCAATTTTTCGCAACTTCGACGGATGTATGCGGCTTGGCTTTCAAGAGCTCCATGAACTCATTTCAGCACGCAGCTGGCAATTCGACTTATGGTCGAGACATCCGTTTTTGTGCAACCAAATCCGTAGCGGACAGGCTTCAGGCTCCGATATTCGAGGTATACCCGGTCCTGTGTCGTTGGGCTGTTTCAGACGCTAATGGTGCATGTTCAGACGCAAAACTTTTCATTTGCTCGCCACACTCTTGTGAAGTTGTGAAAACCCGTTTTTTTCACGCTCTTTTGAAGACGTGAACCTCAAAAAAGGGCTGTCCAGGCCTGGCACCTTGCCCGCAAAGGCAAAACAACGCGGTGGCCGAGCGTCATGACAGCTCTGCAGATTCGCGAAAAGCGGGGTTTTTGCCGGAAGAACAGGCAAGCGCGCCAACTTCACTCGATCTGTGTGGGCGGCTCTCTGTGGGCGATTTTGGGTGTCGATGCATGCGCATTGACGCTGTTGCGGGGCCCGATCAGGAGACGTCCTTATAATCGGGGGGAGATTGTATCGAAGAAATGCGGGCAGTTGCTCGTGTTTAATGACTTTTATTAGGCATCCGGTCAGATGCTCAACATCGCTTGCACCCGTGCACGGGGCTGCGACGCTATGACGCGGGCGCTGGCGGGCAGTGGCTGGTGCAACCAGTTGAGGCGGATTTCTTCGATTTCCACCCAACCGTCGCCCATCGGCTGCAGGCTGCACTGCTTGAATGCCTGGCAATGGCCATTGCGGTCGAGCAGGGCGAAGCTGCGGTGCAACGGGCGTGGCGCGAACAACGAGATCAGATAACGCATGATTGAGTACCTTGTGGGGGACTGATTGCAAGGTTGCCAAGGCGCCGTGACGTGAACGTGTATGCCGGGTGAATAATCTGTGACAGGAACCGCTTTCCCACGGGTTTGTCAGACATTTCAGTATTCGCTGCCGGGCGCTGGTTACCCGCAGTGGCCCACCGCTATACTGCCGGCCTGTTTGTGCCTGATTCTGGAGAGAAGAGCATGTTGCAACGCCTGTTGTTCGGTTTGATCACTGTGGCCGGTTTGACCCTGGCCGGCTGCGCCCACAGCCCGCAACAACTGAGCCCGGAGCCGAAGCTGACCACTCAGCTGCCAGCGGTCGGCCGTGGCCAGCCAGTCGTCGTGCGTGTGGTTGACGGTCGTCCGTCGCCAACTTTGGGCACCCGTGGCGGCCTGTACCCGGAAACCAGCGCCATCACCGTGCAGCGCGAGCAGATCCTGCCGAAGTTGCAGGCTCAGGCTGAAGCCGCCGTGCGTTTGCTCGGCTTCACCCCGACCAACAACGCACCCAACGCTCCGCAGTTGACCGTGACCCTGGCCGAGCTGAAGTATCAGTCGCCGAAAGAAGGTATGTACGTGACCGAAGCGACCATTGGCGCAACCTTCCGCTCCGATGTGCAGAACGCCAACCGCCGTTATAGCGGCCGTTACGGTGCCTCGCTGGACCAGCGTTTCGGGATGGCGCCAAACCAGGAAACCAACACCAAACTGGTCAGCGATGTCTTGAGCGATGCGCTGACGCGTCTGTTCAAGGACCCGACGGTGGGTCAGGTTCTGGCTGAGTAAGTTTTCGGCGGATGTGAAAAAGCCCGGGGCCAGTGATGGTTTCGGGCTTTTTTGTGGGTGTCAGGTTTGGGATTTGTATCGTATGGGAGATCGATCCCCCTCACCCCAGCCCTCTCCCCCAAGGGGGCGAGGGGGAAAGGGAGCCGATCTGTGTTGTGCCTGGGATCTGCATTCATCTCGGAGTTTCAGGTCGATTTGCGTTGTTCTTGAGATCTACATTCACCTCGGACTTTCAGGTCGATGTACCTCGACAAAACACCTCGGTCAGTCCCCTCTCCCTCGGGGAGAGGGCTAGGGTGAGGGTGCTTTTGCTTTTAGGCAGCCTGGGAATAAAAGTCGAGAACGCTGACACCCGTCAACAAATCCGTCTCCGGCAAATCCGCATGCTGATGCCCGCCCAGCGCGCAATACACCAGCCAATGGCGATCCTGGACATTGAAGGCGAGGCTGCCGACAAGGCTTTGTTGCTCGTCGTAAGGGCTAATGAGGTACAGACGATCCTGGTTTTCAGCGTGAAGCATGTCGCGTTCCATGTGCGTTTCGAGGCGCGCATCTTGGTGTATCCACATGACGATGCCGTGACACAGGACAGCCATCGGTCGATTGTCAGGTTATTTGTCGCAAAGACTGGGGGTGAACCGGCAGGTTTGGTTAGAATCCGCGCCGCAGTCGTCGATCTGGCGTCTGCCACACCGGTTCAGATAGAGGTCTGTGATGTCGCTGCACTTGATGACGCTGTTTACCGCCCATCCCGCCAAGTTGATCAACTTGCTCGCGTTGTTGTTGGCGTTTCCGGGGAGTTGGCTGCTGCACGCCACTCGTCGCCGTGAACAACGTGCGATGGCCAGCATTGCCGCTCAGCGCCAGGCGCAACCGAATGCCGAACCAATCCTTGATTGGGCGACCTTGCGCATGAACCGGTTTTTCTATCGTTTTGGTTTTGCTTGCCTCGGGCTGGCCCTGATCGTCTCCTGGATCAGCACGCGCTATTAAAAGCAAAAGATCGCCGCCTGCGGCAGCTCCTACACGAATCCCCTGTAGGAGCTGCCGCAGGCGGCGATCTTTTGATCTTGCCGTTGCTTTACAACGGCAACCCAGCCTTGACCCGGTATTGATTACGCACCGGCGTCGCATATTGCAGCACCAGATACGGACGATGCTCCTCAGGGCACGCATCCAAGCGTTCCTGCCACTCTTGCTGCGCCTTGGCCAGCTCATCCGCCGGGAACACCTCGGCAGCTTTCGGCACATTCAACTGCGGATCGGCATCGGCCCACTGGGCGTACGCCAGGTAGTGCACCGGGAACAACCGGTAGCCACCGAGAATTTGTTTGTCCATCTCGATCGCCAATTGCTTGGTGTCTTCGAACAGCTCGGTAATCGGCGCGGCAAAGTTCACGTGCACCCGGCCCTTGTAGCCAGTGATGCCTTTGGCGATGCTCACGTCATCTTCGCCCGGCGCTTTCGCGTAAGTGCCGGTGGTGGCGCGGATGTACAACTCGCGAGCCTTGGCCTGGTCGCACGGGTCATATTCGTAGCTGATCGACACCGGGGTAACGTTCAGCGAGCGGATGACTTCGCCGAACGGCTCGTCCTTGCGGCTCATGTGGAACATCTTGAGGATCGCCGACTCGGTGCGGTCGTCGCCGTCCTTCGCCCGGCCTTCAGCCTGAGCGATCCAGATCGACGCGCAATCGTTGCGGATCGAGTGGTTGATGTACGCCGACAGCAACTGATAAGCAGCCATTTTCTCGCGACGGCCGGTGATCGAACGGTGGACGATGAAGCTCTTGTTCAGACGCATCAGATCGCTGACAAACGGCTTCTGCAGCAGGTTGTCGCCGATCGCGATGCGCGGCGTCGGCAGGCCGGCGTGGTACACGGCGTAGTTGACGAAGGCCGGGTCCATCACGATGTCGCGGTGGTTGGCGATGAACAGATAAGCGCTGCCGGACTTGAATTGCTCGACACCGGTGTAGGTCACGCCGTCGGTGGCGCGCTCGATGGTGTGGTCGACGTAGGACTCGACCTTGTCCTGCAACGTCGCCACCGAAGTCACGTCGGCGAACTCACGACGCAGCCGATGGGCTATAAGTGGTTTGAGTATCCAGCCGAAGGCACCGGCAAAACGCGGGAAGCGGAAGTGGGTGAGGATATCTAGAAACGCCTTGTCGCCGAGCAGTCTTGCCAGTACCACAGGTACTTCGCTGTCGTCGTAAGGTCGGATGGCATCGAATTCGCCCATCATGCTCTCTTGTTGGAAACGGCTAGGGTAAGTAAAGGTTTTGATCGAAAACCCGCGGGGCACGGTCTGAAAAAGTAGCCAGACAAAAATAGCCCTGCAAATAGACCGGCGATTATACGCACAAGTCACTTGGGAGACCGCGATGCTGGAAACCGCTGAATACGAATGTCCTTATTGTGGGGAGCTTGTTGAGACGTCGGTGGACTTGTCCGCCGGCGATCAGACCTATATCGAGGACTGTCAGGTGTGTTGTCGGCCAATAACGTTCGTATTGCAGGTCCATGGAGAGGACTGGTTTCTGGAAGTTTTCAGTGAGAACGAATAAGGGGCGCCCATGCAGCGAATCTACGAGCCGGAAAATCTGATGGAAGGTGAAATGCTCAAGGGCATGCTCGCCAGCGAAGGCATCGAGGCGCATTTGATTGGCCGCGATTTGCTCGGTGGAACGGGCGAGCTGCCGATCTTCGGTCTGTTGGGCTTATCTGTGGATAACGATCAGGCCGAATACGCCCGTGAGCTGATCACCGCGTACAATGCCGCGCTGCCGCTGCCCGGCGATGAACCGGAGAGCTTCCCCGGGACGCTGGTCTGTTAGGCTGAGCTTCGTATTACTTCAGAGTCGTGTTGCCCCATGTGTGGACGTTATGCCCTGTTTCGCTGGAACCGCGACTTCGCGGCCCTGCCTGGTTTTCCCGCCGATCAGCAGGCGCAGTGGAACATTTCCCCCAATGATTCGGTGCTGATGCTGCGTGCCAGTGAAGATGGCCAGCGCAGCCTGGCCCGCGCCCGTTGGGGATTAACGCCGCCGTGGCTGACCGATCTGTCGAAAACCCCGGCACATGCCCGGGCGGAAACCGTGGCTGAGCAGCCGATGTTTCGTGAGGCGCTGCGCCAGCGTCGTTGCCTGCTACCGGCGAATGGTTTTTACGAATGGCGCGGGACCCAGCGCAAGCGGCCGTTCTGGCTGACGCCGGGGGAGGGTTCTTCGCTGTTTTTCGCGGCGATCTGGGAGGCTTATCCGGTGCAGGAACAGGTGTGGTTGAGTACGGCGGTGATTACTCAGCCGGCGTCGAGTCAGCGCCGGCCGTTGATTCTCGATGAGGCGGGGCAGGCGGCGTGGCTCGATCCCGAGACGCCGTTGCATGTGTTGCAGGGGTTGCTGGCCAGTGAACCCGCGGCGCTGCGTGAGCGGGTGTTGGCGAATCTGATCAATGATCCGAAGCTCAACGGGCCGGAGTGTTTGACCCCGGGCTAAAGCCTGCAGATCAAAAGCCCCTCACCCTAGCCCTCTCCCAGAGGGAGAGGGGACTGACCGCGGGATATTGACGAAACACACCGACTTGAAAGCTTTTCACCGAATCCATAATCGCCACGATTTTTCAGGTCGATGTATGACGGGAGACAACTCGGTCGGCCCCCTCTCCCTCCGGGAGAGGGCTGGGGTGAGGGGCTTTTCGCTTTTCAGACCTTGAACTGATTGATCAACCGCCGCTGCTGCTCTGCCAGTTTGGTCAAATCGGCACTTGCCGAACTCGACTCATCCGCGCCCCCCGCCACTTCATTGGCCACTTGCCCGATGTTGATCACATTGCGGTTGATGTCATCGGCCACCGCACTCTGCTCTTCCGCCGCACTGGCAATCTGCGTGTTCATGTCGTTGATCACCGAAACCGCCTGGGTGATCGTTTCCAGCGCCTCAGCCGCTTTCGCCGCATGCTGCACGCTTTCATCGGTGCGGTTCTGGCTGTCTTCCATGACCCGCACGACATCGCGGGTGCCTTGTTGCAGTTGCTGGATCATGCTCTGGATTTCTTCAGTGGCTTTCTGGGTTTTCTGCGCCAGATTGCGCACCTCGTCGGCCACCACGGCAAACCCACGACCCTGTTCACCGGCACGCGCCGCCTCGATCGCCGCGTTCAGGGCCAGCAGGTTGGTCTGCTCGGCGATGCCGCGAATGGCGGTGAGAATGGCGTTGATGTTCTCGCTGTCCTTGGCCAGGGTCTGTACCACATCCACCGCTTTGCCGATTTCCACTGCCAATACGCCAATCGAATTGGACGTATCGCGGACAATCTGCATGCCCTGGCTGGCGGCCTGGTCGGCATGACTGGCCGCTTGTGCCGCCTGCGTCGCGTTCCGCGCGACATCCTGCGCGGTGGCGGTCATTTCCTGCACCGCCGTGGCGACCTGATCGATCTCGGCCATTTGTTTTTGAATGCCGATGTTGGTGCGAATGGCGATGTCAGCGGTGTGTTCCGAGGAATCGCTGACGCTCTGTACCGACGTCACCACCTGCGTGATCATCGCCTGCAACTTGGCCAAAAAGGTGTTGAAGCCCTTGGCGATCGAGCCCAGTTCATCACTGCGATCGCTGCTCAAGCGTCGGGTCAGATCACCTTCACCCTGAGCGATGTCATTGAGCATCGCGACCATCTGTTTCAGCGGTCGGGCGATGCCGTGGCCGACCAGCCAGATCACCAGCAGGCCGAGGCCGGCGATCAGCAGACCGACCATGGCCATGCCGAAGGTGTCGGATTTGCGTTGAGCATCGAGGTCGGCCTGCAGTTTTTGCAGATCCGCCATCACGGCGTTGAGCGGCAGTTGCAGCATCAGCGTCCAGCTCGCGTCGGTCTGACCGATGCCGAACGGCAGGTACAACTCGATGCGGCCCTTGTCCTTGTTGACCGAGTAAGTCACTTCGCCGCGTTTGAGATTGGCCAGGTTGGCGGTCTGCCCGGCGTCGAGGATGTCGCTGACTTTCTCGCCGAATTTGCTCGGGTCTTGGGTGTACGCGACGATCCGGCCGTTGCCGCCGATCAGGGCCATTTGCCCGGCGCCGCTGTACAGCTTTTGGTTGGCGCCGAGGAGCATTTCCTGAATGAAGTTCACCGACAGGTCGGCGCCGACAATGCCCTGGAAGGCACCGTTAAGCATGATCGGCTCGATAAAGGAGGCGAGCATGACGATCTTGTCGCCGACCTTGTACGGCGCCGGATCGATCACGCAGGCTTTCTTCGTTTCCTTCGAGCACAAGTAGTACTCGCTGGCGCGCACGCCGGTGGACAGGGTTTTCTGGTCGTCGACGTCGACCAGTTTGTCCAGGCCGAGGGTGCCGTCATCGTTGCGGAACCACCACGGCAGGAAGCGCCCGTTGGCGGCATCGATGCCAACGACGCTGGTGCCGACGTAGGCCGCGTCATTGTGGTCCAGGGCGTTCTTTTCCCAGCCGATGTAAGTGCCGAGAATCTTCGGGTTCTTCTCGACGTTTTCTTTGATCAGGCTGATCAGTTGCTCGCGGCTGACGCTCAGGCGTGGCTGGCCATCGGCGCCCGGCGTGCCGAGCAGGGCGTTGACTCGCACCAGGCCGCCGGCAATCAGCAGCGGCGCCTCGAGCTCGCGCTGGATCTGGCTGACCTGGGTTTGCGCCAGCGAGGTCAGGCGCTGTTCGATGACTTGCTCGAACTGCGCCTGGGTGCGTTGTTGCACCATCTCTTGCGTGCGCGCACCGGAGAACAGCGCATACAGCACCAGTGCGGCGACCACACTGAGCACGATGGCGCCGGCCAGGGCGGCGACGGAAAACTGGATCGACTTGAACTTCATGGGAGCTCCGCACGCAAGAGGACGTCTGCGCTGATGTATCGGCAGCGGGCATTGGGCCATGAGTGCGAGCCGGAGCAATTGAAAGCTAATGTCGCAAATGGATCAGTGCGCGACGCAGTTGCACGGGACTTGGCGGTCGCTGTGAATTTTTTGCGACAGCTCTGGTGGGAAACGTCTGAAAGTCGCTGCAACACGTCCGTTGTATCTGGCGTCGATACAATTACCCGCCTAGGATACGCGCAGGTTTTCAGGGAGCTTTTGAATGAACAAGACATTGGTTGTAAGTGCACTGAGCGCAGCGCTGTTGCTGGTCGGTTGTCAGTCGGTCAACACCACCAGCGGCGGCGCCGTGGGTGTGGAGCGCAAGCAGTACATGTTCAGCATGCTGTCCTCGCAAGAGGTCGACCAGATGTATGCGCAGTCGTATCAGAAGACCGTCGGCGAGGCGTCCAGCAAAGGTGTGCTGGACAAGACCAGTCCCGAGGCCAAGCGGGTTCAGGCGATTGCCAACCGTCTGATTGCCCAGGCGCCGAACTTCCGTCCGGACGCGGCGCAATGGCAGTGGGAAGTCAATCTGATCAAGAGCGATGAGCTCAACGCCAACTGCGGTCCTGGCGGCAAGATCATTTTCTATACCGGGCTGATCGACAGCCTGAAACTCACCGACGATGAAATCGCTGCGGTCATGGGCCATGAAATCGCGCATGCCCTGCGCGAACACGGTCGTGAAGCGATGTCCAAGGCGTACGGGATTGAAATGGCCAAGCAGGGCGCAGGTGCATTGCTCGGTCTGGGTCAGGACAGTCTGGCGCTGGCCGACACCGTGGCCAACTACGGCATGACCCTGCCGAACAGCCGTGCCAACGAAAACGAAGCCGACCTGATCGGTCTGGAACTGGCCGCACGCGCCGGTTACAACCCGAACGCCGCGATCACTTTGTGGAACAAGATGAGCAAGGCATCGGAAGGTTCGCCGCCGGAGTTCATGAGCACTCACCCGGCTTCGACCAGCCGGATTGCCTCGTTGCAGGCGGCAATTCCGAAGGTTATGCCGTTGTACGAAAAAGCTCCTAAATCCTGAGTCGGTGATCGTTCCCACGCTCTGCGTGGGAATGCCTCAAGGGACGCTCCGCGTTCCAAGCGGGACGCAGAGCGTCCCCGGCTGCATTCCCACGCAGAGCGTGGGAACGATCCTTCACTGAGGATTAAACCCAGCCACTGCTCTGCATCGCCTTGTACACCGCAACAATCGCCAAAATCATGAATGCCGAAGCGGCGAGGCGACGGATCAAGGTCAGTGGCAGTTTGTCTGCGGCGAAGTTACCTGCCAGCACCACCGGCACGTTGGCAATCAACATGCCCGCCGTGGTACCGATAATCACCAGCCACAGTTCCGGATATTGCGCGGCGAGCATCACCGTCGCGACCTGAGTCTTGTCACCCATTTCTGCGAGGAAAAACGCAATCAGCGTGGTCAAGAACGGCCCGAACTTGCGTGCGGTGCTGGTTTCATCGTCATCCATTTTGTCCGGGACCAGTGTCCACAGCGCAGTGGCCGTAAAGCTTGCGGCGAGAATCCAGTGCAGCGTGGCATTCGAGAAGAAGCTGCCAAACCAGGCGCCTACCGCACCGGCTGCTGCGTGGTTGGCCAGGGTCGCGGCGACAATACCGGCAATGATCGGCCAGGGTTTGCGGAAGCGAGCGGCGAGAATCAGCGCGAGCAGTTGCGTCTTGTCGCCGATTTCGGCCAAGGCAACGATTGCGGTGGGAACGAGTAACGAGTCCAGCATCAGGATTTCCTAAGGGGCGGGTCGACACGGCTATGACACGTACAGCCTTCCCGCCCCGGGTAAGGTGTGCGTGTCATAGGTCTTGTCAAACCCTGCGATCCGTCTGCTGCGGACGCTTGGGTCGCATACGCCATGATCTGAGGATCAAGTATGTTGACGTATGCCGGACGAGCTTGGCGCTCGTGGGAGACTACTCCCCTAGGACGGAGCGGATTCTGCCTTCGCAAATCCGATTGAGCAAGAACAAATTTTCAGCCGCGCTTGGCCCGGTAAATCCGGAAACCATTGCCTTCGGCCTTGATTGCACAGACGCCCAGATGCTCTTCGATCAGCGGTTGATACTTGAGGAAGCTGTTCGCCACCAAGCGCAGTTCGCCGCCATTTTTCAGGTGTTTGGCCGCTTTTCGCAGCAAGTTCTCGGTTGCGAAATAATCGGTGTGCACGCCGACATGGAACGGTGGATTGCTCAGAATCGCACTCAAACCCATCGGCGCGGCATCGATACCGTCGCCAGTCAGCACTTCAGCTTCCAGACCATTGGCCGCCAATGTCAGGCGACTGCTGGCGGCGGCGAACGCATCGACATCAAGCAGGGTCACCTGATTGTGTGGGTAGCGACGCTTGACCGCAGCGCCCAGAACACCGGCACCGCAACCGAAGTCGAGCAGATGGCCGCTCGGCAATTTGTCCAGATGCTCCAGCAGCAGGGCGCTGCCGCGATCCAGGCGACCGTGGCTGAACACGCCCGGCAGGCTGATAACTTTCAGCGGACCCTCGGCCAAAGGCAATTCATAGGTCTGCGCCAGGCTTTCCAGGGATTTCACTTCAGGGGCGTTAGCCACGGTGACTTGCCAGAGCTGGCAATGACGCGCGCTGTCGAGTTTGCGCGGCTTGCCGAACGGGTTGAGCTGCTTGGATGCGCCTTCGATGCCGCTGCGCTTTTCCCCGACCAGAAATACTTCACGCCCGGCCAGACGCGAAGCCAGGGCGTTGAGGATGTAGTCGGTGAGGTCTTTGGACTTGGGCAGAAACACCACGGCGCTGTCGAATTCTCGCTCGGGTATGTTCACGCCAAAATGGCTACGGCCTTCAAAGCGTGCGTCCAGCGCGGCCTGGTCGCCGGCATGCCAGCACCAGCCAAATGCGTTGGGCAGGCGCCCGAGCAAATCGTCGGCAGGCAAACCGGCCAACAACAGCGAACCTTGAAATAACTCGGGCTGACGAAGCAGTACTTCACTGCGCGGATCCATAACTGCTCCTCAAAAAAAAGTGCCGCAGTTTATCAACTGACGACCCGCAGCGCCTTACCGCTGAAGAACGCCTGAGCGTTTTCGGTCAATTGGCCGACGATGCGCTGCCGAGCCTCGCGGCTGCCCCAGGCGTTGTGTGGCGTAACGATCAGGCGTGGGATGTCCGCCGCGAGCAACGGATTGCCTTGGGTCGGCGGCTCTACACTCAACACATCGGTGGCCGCGCCGCCAAGGTGACCATTGCGCAGGGCTTCGGCCAGCGCCTGTTCATCGATCAGACCGCCACGCGCGGTGTTTACCACGAACGCACCGGGCTTCATCGACGCCAACTCGCGAGCACCGATGAAATGGCGAGTGTGTTCGTTCAGCGGGCAGTGCAGGGTGAGGGCGTCGATCTGCGGCAACAGTTCATCCAGCGGCAAACGATCCGGACGAGCAGGGCGCCCGGGAATCTGCCCGAGCAACACGCGCATGCCGAACGCTTCGGCCAATCGCGCCACAGCGCCGCCGAGTTCGCCATGACCGAGCAGGCCGAGGGTTTTGCCTTCCAGCTCGACAATCGGATAGTCGAGCAGGCAGAACTGTTTGGCTTGCTGCCAGCGACCTTCGCCAACGGCTTTTTGATAATCGGCCAGACGCGTGGCGAGGTTGAGCAACAGCATGATCGTGTGTTGCGCCACCGACGGCGTGCCGTAACCCTGGCAGTTGCACACGGTGATGCCCTGAGCACGAGCGGCGACGAGGTCGACGTTGTTGGTGCCCGTGGCGGTGATCAGGATCAGTTTCAGAGCGGGGTTGGCGGCCATGGCGGCAGCGTTGATCATGATCTTGTTGGTGATCGCCACCGTCGCCCCTTGCAGGCGCTCGGCAACCTGCTCGGGCAAGGTCTGGGCGAAAAGCTGCAGATCGCTGAAACACTCACGCAGCGGACTGAGGTCGAGGTCGCCGAGATCCAGCGAAGGGTGATCAAGGAATACCGCGCGGTGCGTGTTGGTCATCAACTGTACCTTTCGTGCTGTGAGCGTAGGGCGTAATCTGCCGAGCCTACCAGATGAAACAAATTGATACGCTTGGCCGAAAGGAGCCCCCATGTACTGGACCGAGTTCTTGACCGTTGCACTGATCCACTTGCTGGCCGTCGCCAGCCCCGGCCCGGACTTCGCCGTGGTGGTGCGCGAGAGCGTGACCCACGGTCGCCGCGCCGGCACCTGGACCGCGCTGGGCGTGGGCACGGCGATTTTCCTGCACGTTGGTTATTCGCTGCTCGGTATCGGCCTGATCGTGTCGCAATCGATCGTGTTGTTCAACGCGTTGAAATGGGCGGCGGCGGCTTACTTGCTGTACATCGGCTTCAAGGCATTGCGCGCGCAACCAGCGAAAGCCGTGGCCGATGACTTGCACAAAGAGGCCGGCGTACGCACGGCGCGCGGCGCGTTCACGTCAGGCTTCGTGACCAATGGTCTGAATCCGAAAGCCACGCTGTTCTTCCTGTCGCTATTCACCGTGGTGATCAACCCGCACACGCCACTGGCGGTGCAGGCCGGTTACGGGATTTACCTGGCGGTCGCGACTGCGTTTTGGTTCTGTCTGGTGGCGATGTTGTTTAGTCAGCAGCGGGTGCGTGCCGGTTTTGCCCGCATGGGCCACTGGTTCGACCGCACCATGGGCGCGGTGCTGATCGCTCTCGGCGTGAAAATCGCGTTCACCGAGATGCACTGATCTCAGAACCGCGACTTAAATCTGTGGGAGCGAGGCTGCTCGCGAAGGCGTTGGGTCAGTCGACATTATTGGTGGCTGAAAGACCGCTTTCGCGAGCAGGCTCGCTCCCAAAGGGCCTTACACAAGTTCGCTGAGTTTGCTCAGGGTGTTCAGGTAGTCGCGGGGATTCTCTCCCAGCAAACGGCGAAACATCGCGCTGAACGCCCGTGCGCTGCCGTAACCCAAGTCCTGCGCCACACGCTGCACGCTGTCCCCAGCGAGCAGGCGCGGCAGGGCTTCCATCAGGCGCAGTTGCTGACGCCAGGCGTTGAAACTCATCTGCACTTGTTGCTGAAACAGCCGCGACAGCGTGCGTGAGCTGGCGCCGACCTGCTGCGCCCAGTCTTCCAGCGTATTGGTGTGATCGGGGGTGTGCAGCAGTGCCAGACAAATGTTTTGCAGACGCCGGTCGGTTGGCATCGGAATGTGCAGCGGCAGGTTTTCCAGACCGGCGAGCTCTTCCAGCATCAACTGCTGAATCAGCGGATTGTCGGCATGCGGCGGCCCTTGCACGGCACGCAGGATCAGCTCGCGCAGCAGCGGCGTCACCGCCAATACGCAGCACTGTTGCAGGCTGGCGGGTGACAGTTCTGGGGCGATGAACAGGGAGCGCATCTGCACGTCGCCGCTCATGAAAATCTCGTGCGCCACTTCTGGCGGAATCCACACCGCGCGACTTGGCGGAATCACCCATGCACCCGAGTCCGTGACCACGCGCATGATCCCGCTGACGGCATACAACAACTGCGCCTCACGATGCAGGTGCAGCGGCTGGTGCGCGCCATCCAGATAATCCCGGGGGTAGGCGCTCACCGGGCCGTGTTCGAAATGGCTGATCAACATGTCTGATTCGATGACTTGTCTGGCAGGAATGCGCTTTGTGGCCAACTTAGCATAGCGCCACACAACAACGTAAAGCGTGCCGCCATGAATCAATCCAGAAACGTCATTCGCTATATCAACGCCGCCCATGTGATCGATCACATGTTCATGCTGATATTTCCCGCCGCCGTGCTCGGTATGACGCAAGCCTTCGGTCTCGACTACGCCACGCTAATCGGCCTGTCACTGGGCGGCTTCATTGCCTTCGGCGCGTGTTCGCTACCCGCTGGTTGGCTGGGCGATCACTGGAGTCGGCGGCAGATGATGCTGGTATTTTTCTTCGGCATCGGCGCTTCAGCGATTTTCGCTGGCCTGAGCAGCAGCCCGGCCATGCTGGTGATCGGTCTGACCCTGATCGGTATTTTTGCGGCGATTTATCACCCGGTCGGCACGGCGATGTTGGTCGCTTATGCACAAAATCGCGGCCGGGAAATCGGCATCAACGGTATGTGGGGGAATCTGGGTGTGGCGTTTTCGGCGCTGATCACCGGTTTGCTGGTGGCGCAATTCGGCTGGCGCTCGGCGTTTCTGATACCGGGCGCAGTGGCGATTGTGCTGGGGGTTGGCTTCGCCTTGCACGTGCGTGAAGAGCCGATTCCGAAGCGTGCGCACACGCCACTCAAGGGGGCCGCTGGCCAGCGTATTTCCATGCTCATGGTGTTCGGCGTGCTGGCGCTGGCGACGGCCACTGGCGGCGTGGTGTTCAACGCCACCACCATGACCTATCCGAAGCTGTTTCAGGAGCGTTTGCATGAGCTGTTTGCCTCGCCGCAAACCCTTGGTGTGGTGGTCAGTCTGGCCTATGCCTTTGGTGCAGTTGCACAGTTGAGCATTGGTCGGGTGTTGCATCGGCTCAGCCTGAAATGGCCGTTCATTGTCCTGACGCTGTGCCAGGCACCGCTGCTGTTTGCGCTGGCCTATGCCGACGGCTGGGCGGTGATCGCCCTCGGCGCAGCGTTCATGTTCGTGGTCTTCGGTCAGGTCACCGTCAACGATGCGATGGTCGCCAACTTCGTCGCCCCGCAATGGCAATCACGGGTGTTCGCCCTGCGTTACTGTTTATCGTTCGGTGCCAGTGCGACGGCGATTCCGCTGATTTCCTATGTCGAACCGCGCCATGGTTTTGTAGGCCTGTACTTGATTCTTGCGGGTTTCGGCGCTTTGACCTTCCTTGCAGCAGTCGTATTCCCACGGACGCCTTCCGAGGAGGCTGTAGGGCAAACAGCCTGATCAATAGCGAAAACCGGCAAATGCTGGCGCAAAGCTAGCATTTGTACGGCTTTGCAAATCATTCCTTTGGCTGATTTGGCTGGCGTATAAGGGTTCTAGAGTACCGATCTCTACGCCAACACCGTGCAGTCAGAAAAGGGATTCTTATGTTGCAGACTCGCGTCATTCCCACGGCCGATGGGGCCTACCAGTATCCATTGCTGATCAAACGGCTGCTGATGTCCGGCGCCCGTTACGAGAAAACCCGCGAGATCATTTACCGTGACCAGATCCGCTATAGCTACCCGACCCTGATCGAGCGTGTGGCGCGGTTGGCCAACGTGCTCACGGCGGCCGGTGTGAAGGCCGGTGACACCGTGGCGGTGATGGACTGGGACAGCCATCGTTACCTGGAATGCATGTTTGCGATCCCGATGATTGGCGCGGTGATTCATACCATCAACGTGCGCCTGTCGCCGGAACAGATCCTCTACACCATGAACCACGCCGAGGACCGCTTTGTGCTGGTCAACAGCGAGTTCGTCGGTCTTTACCAGGCAATCGCACCGCACCTGAGCACGGTCGAGAAAACCCTGCTGCTGACTGATCTGCCGGAAAAAACCGCCGAGCTGCCGAACCTGGTCGGTGAGTACGAACAACTGCTGGCCGCCGCGAGCCCGCAGTACGACTTCCAGGACTTCGACGAAAACTCGGTCGCCACCACCTTCTACACCACTGGCACCACCGGCAACCCGAAAGGCGTGTATTTCACCCATCGGCAACTGGTCCTCCACACCATGGGTGTGTCGACGATCATGGGCGCGATCGACAGCGTGCGCCTGCTCGGCACCAACGACGTGTACATGCCGATCACACCGATGTTCCATGTACACGCCTGGGGCCTGCCGTATGTGGCGACCATGCTTGGCCTCAAACAGGTTTATCCGGGGCGCTACGATCCGGAGTTTCTCGTCGAGTTGTGGCGCAAGGAGAAGGTTACCTTCTCCCACTGCGTGCCGACCATCCTGCAAATGCTGCTCAACGCCAAAGGCGCGCAGGGCACCGATTTCGGCGGCTGGAAAATTGTCATCGGCGGCAGCGCGCTCAATCGCACCTTGTATGAAACCGCCAAGGCGCGGGGTATTCAGCTCACCGCTGCGTACGGCATGTCGGAAACCGGGCCGCTTGTATCCTGTGCGCACCTCAATGATGAGTTGATGGCCGGCACTGAAGACGAACGCACCACCTACCGGATCAAGGCCGGCGTGCCGGGGCCGCTGGTGGAAGCGGCGATTGTCGATGCCGAGGGTAACTTTCTCCCGGCCGACGGCGAGACCCAGGGCGAACTGGTGCTGCGTGCGCCATGGCTCACCGAAGGCTATTTCAACGAACCGCAGAAGGGCGCCGAGCTCTGGGCTGGTGGCTGGTTGCACACCGGCGACGTTGCCACACTCGACAGCATGGGCGTGATCGACATCCGCGACCGCATCAAGGATGTGATCAAGACCGGCGGCGAATGGATCTCCTCGCTGGACCTCGAAGACCTGATCAGCCGTCACGTTGCGGTACGCGAAGTAGCAGTGGTGGGCATCGCCGATCCGCAGTGGGGCGAGCGTCCGTTTGCCTTGCTGGTAATCCGTGAAGGGCATGTGATCGGGGCACGCGAGCTCAAGGAACACCTCAAGCCGTTCGTGGAATTGGGGCACCTGAGCAAGTGGGCGATCCCGAGTCAGATCGCCCTTGTTACCGAAATTCCCAAGACCAGTGTCGGCAAGCTCGACAAGAAGCGCATCCGCCTCGACATCACCGAATGGCAGGCCAACAACAGCACCTTCCTCTCGACACTTTGAGTGTCTGCTGGCGCGCCGAAACCGGCGCGCCAGACCCACCAAGCAAGCGCTTGGCTTGTGAAATCGAAAAAATCAGCCATCCTTGCCGTGCC
This sequence comes from Pseudomonas sp. Irchel s3h9, assembly GCF_900187475.1. Taxonomy (NCBI): domain Bacteria; kingdom Pseudomonadati; phylum Pseudomonadota; class Gammaproteobacteria; order Pseudomonadales; family Pseudomonadaceae; genus Pseudomonas; species Pseudomonas sp. Irchel s3h9. The sequence goes on from NZ_FYDH01000018.1 coordinate 80,241, forward strand.
GACATGCGTCGGACTGGCGAAAGGACTGTTCCAGAGTGGTTGGCAGCTGCAAATCACACTTTAGAGGGATCAAGCAGTACCACCTGCTGGCTATAGTCCGCTCAAGGATTTTTAAGAACGGGGCACACGCACAAAACGGGGCGATGCATTTTTGGAGTGATTTCGGGTTGTCTCTGGCACCCGGTCCTTCAGGCGTTTTTAAAAGTACTCACTGCCATAACAATAATGCACATGGAGTAGCGTCGATGACCTCAGTAAACCAGTTCTGGCGCCGGGCGAAACTGCCTCTGGCAGTCAGTCTTGCCTCTTCGCTCGCCGGGCCCGCATTCGGCGTCAGTTTCAACGTCGGTGAAATCGAAGGCCAGTTCGACTCATCCCTGTCGATCGGTGCCAGTTGGTCTACTCAGAGCCCGAACAAGAACCTCATCGGCGTCAACAACGGCGGCCACGGCCTGTCGCAAACGTCCGATGACGGTCACGCCAACTTCAAGAGCGGTGAAACCTTTTCGAAAATCTTCAAGGGCATTCATGACCTTGAACTGAAGTACGGCGACACCGGCGTGTTTGTCCGTGGCAAATACTGGTACGACTTCGAACTCAAGGACGAAAGCCGCGAGTTCAAGGACATCAGCGATTCGGGCCGCAAAGAGGGCGCCAAGTCGTCCGGCGGGCAGATCCTCGACGCCTTTGTCTACCACAACTACGCGATCGCCGATCAGCCGGGCTCCGTGCGTTTGGGCAAGCAGGTGGTGAGCTGGGGTGAAAGTACCTTCATCGGTGGCGGCATCAACTCGATCAACCCGATCGACGTTTCCGCGTTCCGTCGTCCGGGCGCCGAGATCAAGGAAGGCCTGATCCCGGTCAACATGTTCTACGTGTCCCAGAGCCTGACCGAAAACCTTTCGGCCGAAGCGTTCTATCAGCTGGAATGGGACCAGACCGTCGTCGATAACTGCGGCACGTTCTTCTCGCAGCCAGACATCGTTGCCGACGGTTGCAACGACAACCTGCGCGTGCTGAACAAGCGTTCGCAAATCCCGGCCATCGCCCTGGGGCCGTTGGCGGCCAACGGTGTCAACGTCAACGAAGAAGGCGTTCTGGTGCGCCGCGGTCCGGATCGTGATGCCCGTGACAGCGGCCAGTGGGGCGCGTCCTTCAAGTACATGTACGAACCGCTGGACACCGAGTTCGGCGCCTACTTCATGAACTACCACAGCCGTGCGCCGATCTTCAGCGCCACCGGTGCTCCGCAATCGGTCTACAACACCGCGCGCGCGCTGCCGGGGCCGTTTGCGGCACTTGCGCCATTGCTGGTCGCGGGCAACTCGAATTACTTCATTGAGTACCCTGAAGACATTCGCCTCTACGGTCTGAGCTTCTCCACCACCCTGCCTACCGGTACCGCGTGGAGCGGTGAGATCAGCTACCGTCCGAACGCGCCGGTACAACTGAACTCCACCGACATCCTGTTCGCCGGTGTGCGTCCGATCGGCGGGGCACTGACCAACGCTTCGATCCTCAATGGCGTGCCGGGTCAGGATCTGCACGGTTACGAGCGCAAGGAAATCACCCAGATCCAGACCACGTTCACGCACTTCTTCGATCAGGTCATGGGCGCCAGCCGTCTGACCCTCGTCGGCGAAGTCGGCGCGACCTACGTCGGCGGGCTGGAAAGCCGTTCCGACAAGCGCTATGGCCGCGATCCGGTGTACGGCCCGGGTGAGTTGCCGGCCACTGGCGGTGTGAATACCTGCGCCAATATTCTCAACGCCAGCACCATCAATGGTGCCGGGCCGGGCTCACCGCAGAACAACCGCAGCCGCAATTGCGACAACGACGGCTTCACCACCTCGATGTCGTGGGGCTACCGCGGTCGCGCCATCTGGGAATACAACGACGTCTTCGCCGGTGTGAACCTCAAGCCGAACGTGGCCTGGTCCCACGACGTCAGCGGTTACTCGCCAGGCCCTGGCGGCAACTTCGAGGAAGGTCGCAAAGCGGTCAGCCTGGGCGTCGATGCCGAATACCAGAACACCTACACCGCGAGCCTGGCGTACACCAACTTCTTCGACGGCAAGTACACCACTGTGGATGACCGCGACTTTGTTGCGCTCAGCTTCGGCGTGAACTTCTAAGCACTGCATTTCAGGACGAACGAATTTATGAAAATAACAAAGAGTCTGTTCCACGCCGGTGTTCTGGGCCTGTCGCTGCTGGCGACCGGCGTCATGGCCGCCGTGCCTGCTGCCGAAGCCGACAAACTGGGCAAGAGCCTGACGCCGATGGGCGCGGAAATGGCCGGTAACGCCGACGGTTCGATCCCGGCGTGGAAGCCGCTGCCGAAGAATGCCGGCTCGGTCGACAGCAAGGGTTTCCTGTCCAATCCATACGCCAGTGAGCAACCGCTGTTCACCATCACTGCGAAAGATGTCGACAAGTACAAGGACAAGCTGGCGCCAGGTCAGTACGCGATGTTCAAGCGTTACCCGGACACCTTCAAGATGCCGGTCTACCCGTCCCATCGTGGTGCGACCGTGCCGGATGACGTGTTCGCAGCGATCAAGAAAAACGCCACCACCACCAACCTGGTGTCCGGCGGCAACGGTCTGGAAAACTTCGATACCGCTGTACCGTTCCCGATTCCAAAAACCGGTGTGGAAGTCATCTGGAACCACATCACCCGCTATCGCGGCGGCAGCGTGACTCGTCTGGTGACTCAGGCCACGCCGCAACCGAACGGCTCGTACAGCCTGGTGTACTTCCAGGATCAGTTCGTGTTCCGCGACAAGATGAAGGACTACGATCCGGCGAACCCGGGCAACATCCTGTTCTACTTCAAGCAGAAAGTGACCGCGCCGGCACGTCTGGCCGGTGGTGTGCTGCTGGTGCACGAAACTCTCGATCAGGTGAAGGAACCACGTTCGGCGTGGGTCTACAACGCCGGCCAGCGTCGTGTGCGTCGTGCGCCACAAGTGTCCTATGACGGTCCGGGTACTGCGGCGGATGGCCTGCGTACCTCCGACAACCTCGACATGTTCAACGGTGCGCCGGATCGCTACGACTGGAAGCTCGAAGGCAAGAAAGAGATGTACATCGCCTCCGACAGCTACAAGCTCGACGATCCGAAACTGAAGTACGCCGACATCATCAAGGCCGGTCACATCAACCAGGATCTGGCGCGTTACGAGCTGCGCCGCGTCTGGCATGTGGTTGCCACCCTGAAAGAAGGTCAGCGTCACATCTACGCCAAACGTGACTTCTACATCGATGAAGACACCTGGCAAGCAGCGGTGATCGACCACTACGACGGTCGCGGCCAACTGTGGCGCGTCGCCGAAGCGCATGCCGAGAACTACTACGACAAGCAAGTGCCGTGGTATGCCCTGGAAACCCTCTACGACTTGCAGTCCGGCCGCTATCTGGCACTGGGCATGAAGAACGAAGAGAAGAGTGCGTATGACTTCGGTTTCACCGCCACCACCAGCGACTTCACCCCGGCCGCACTGCGTCAGGATGGCGTTCGCTAACCCGCTGTAACCCGAGGCCGCATCCTCGTGAAAACGCCCCGACTGGTTCGGGGCGTTTTTTTGCGTGTAGCCTTTTTGTAGCCATTTGTAGCAGCAACCTTCATAACCGGTTCGTTTAAGGCTAGTCTGCGGACATCTGCAATGCCGCCAACAGCAATTCGAACAAGAGCCGGCCATGACTGATCTGTCCCCACTTCCGGGTCCCGCAAGTGTTGCCGTCGCGGCACTGGACGGGCGTTTTTTCCGCCCGCCGCTGCCCGACGGCTACGTCTTGCGACCACGCCTTTGCGAGCGCCTGCAGGCCGGGCTCGGTGGGCGTCTGTTGCTGGTCAGTGCCCCTGCCGGGTTTGGCAAGAGTTCGCTGGCGGTGGAGTTCTGTCAGAGTCTGCCGGCACACTGGCAAAGCCTTTGGCTGGGCCTGAGTCCTCGCGACAGCGACCCGGGGCGCTTTCTCGAACGTCTGCTCGAAGGCTTGCAGGACTACTTTCCGCAACTGGGCAGTCGCGCACTCGGCCTGCTGAAAATGCGCCAACGCCATCAGCCCTTCGCCTTCGAAGAATGGCTCGACGGCCTGCTCGATGAACTGACCCTGCACCTCAATCCCGATGCGCCGCTGCTGTTGGTGCTCGACGATTACCATCTTGCGCAAGGCCCGGTGCTCGATCGCTGCCTGCAGTTTTTCCTCAACCATTTGCCCGATGGCTTGCTGGTGATGGTCACCAGTCGCCAGCGTCCGGACTGGCATCTGGCGCGCTTGCGTCTGTCACGGCAGTTGCTGGAGTTACATGAAGCGGATCTGCGCCTGACTCACGACGAAGCCCTGACCTTGCTCGATCGCTACAGCAGTTCGCTGCGCGGTGAAGCGCTGGAAAACCTGATCCAACGCAGCGAAGGCTGGGTCGCCGGTTTGCGGTTCTGGCTGCTCGCGGTGTCTGAGGCCGGCAGCGATGCGGCGCTACCGCAAGCGTTGAACGGGGGGGAAGGGCTGATCCGCGACTATCTGCTGGAAGAGGTCATCGACTGCCTGCCGGCCGAGGTGCAAGCCTTTCTGTACGACACCGCCCCCCAGGAACGCTTTTGCAGCGAGTTGTGCGACGCCGTTCGCGAAGCCCACGACAGCGCCGAGATCCTGCGTTTCCTGTTGGCCCATCAGGTCTTTCTGGTGCCGCTGGACGAGCACGGTCACTGGTATCGTTATCACCATTTATTTTCGGATTTGTTGCGCAGTCGGCCGATTGCTCAGGCGATGGTGCCGACTGCAACGCTGCACCTGCGTGCCTGTCGCTGGTTCAACGCACAAGGGCTGCTGGATGAAGCCGTGGAGCAGGCGTTGCGCGCCGGTCACCTGGATGTTGCGGCAAATCTGGTACAGAACCTCTCGGAGGAGCAACTGCTGGCCGAGCAAAACGTCGGCATGCTGCTGCGCTGGAAAATGGACCTGCCAGACAGCCTGTTGATCAGCACCCCGCGCTTGATCGTGTTGTACAGCTGGGCGCTGGGGCTGGCCTGTCAGCTCGATGCCGCCGAAGAGTTGTCCAGCCATCTGAGCCGTTTCCTGCCGGCGCCTTCCGCTACCGCGCAAAAGTCGATGCTGGCGCAATGGCTGGCGTTGAGCGGGATTATCGCTCGAGGGCGTGGGCACCGTGAGCTGACGATCAGATATTGCACCGAGGCCCTGGAAAGCCTGCCGGCCAAACGTTATGGCCAACGGCTGATGTGTCTATCGACCTTGTCCAATCTGGCCATTGCCGATGGCGATCTGTGGCGTGCACGCGGTCTTAACCGCGAATCCCTGGAGCTGGCGCAGCGGGTCGGCAATCCGTTGTTCGAAGCTTTGGCCCATTACGACCGTGCACGGGTGTTGCAATCGCGTGGCGAAATCCTGCGCGCACTCGATGAAGTCCATCAGGGCCTTGAGCGACTGCGTGGTTTGTCGCCACAACGTCTGTACGCGGTGCGCGCTCGGCTGACGTTGTATGAGGGTTTTCTGTTGGCCATGCGCTTGCAGCCTCAGGCGGCACGCGTGCGGTTGTTGGCCGGGATCAGCGAGGCACGAGCCTGTCGCGATATCAGCGTATTGATCGGCCATTGTGTCATCGCTCGTCTGGACGGCAGCAGTGGCGAATTCGCCAAGGCTTTTGCCGAACTCGCCGAAGCCGAACGCCTGATGCACATCTGGGACGTGCCGCCGATCTACTACCTGGCGATGATCACGCTGGTCAAATGTGAACTATGGCTGGCGCAGGGCCGTACTGATCTGGCCGAAGCGTGGCTGGCGCGATTGGGCCAGACCTACACCGGCGAACGCGCCGCTGCGCCGCCGGAGTTCCATCCACAACTGCCGCTGCATGTGGAACTGCAACAGGCGTTGCTGGACATTATTCAGGGGCAACCGATGCTCGCCGAAGGGCGTTTGAACGTGTTGCATGAAAACGGCCAGCAAACCGGCCGGCAGTTGCTCAGTGTGATGGCGTTGACGCAGAAGGTGGCGCTGTTGCTGGCAGGTGGCCGCGAGCCTGAAGCGCGCAAGGCATTGGGTCAGGCGCTGGAAGCAGCCGCCGGAGGCGTGCTGCAGCCGTTCGATGCTTTGATGAAGGGGCACGAGAATTGGCTGCGAAGCCAATTGCAGACTTCGCCGGCGCTCACAGGACAGCAACTGCTTGATCACTTCCCGCCAGCGACGTCTCGCCCGGTTGTGGATTGCGCAGTGGCTGAGCAACTCAGCAGCCGCGAACTGGCGGTACTACGCCTGATCGCCCAAGGCTGTTCGAATCAGGAGATCAGCGAACAGTTGTTTATCTCTTTGCATACCGTGAAAACCCACGCCAGCCACATAAACAGCAAGTTGGGGGTCGAGCGGCGCACGCAAGCGGTGGCCCGGGCGAAAGAATTGGGGGTGTTGCAGTAACCGTAGCTGGATGCCTCTGGCGCAAGGCGAACCTTGGGCCAGAGGTTGTCGATTACTTCGCTTCGTCAGCGTCCACGCCGTTTATCGACCCCTCACGTTCAAGAATCGACATCAGGCCCAAGGCGCAATCATCGCTAGTTTTGCTGGCGATGGACTGTTGCAGGTTCTCGCTCAGCACAGCTTTGAATTTTTTCCCAGGCAGCGTCGCATTCCACCCCAGCAGTGTCTTGACTGCCGGTGCAGGTAATCCGCTGGATTTTTGATAAAGGCTTTCTGCGCTGCCGTCACTCATGATCGCAAAGCCGGTTGGCGTGTCGATGTGGCCGCGGTACAACCGTAGCTTCGATATCGCTTTAGGGTCAGTCAGAAACCAGGTGGTATTGGCGTATTCACCGTTTTCTGGAGGCGAGAGAGTCTGGAGTTGCCCGTCCGAATCAATGCTTGCGATGACGCCATCGCCCAAGTGCCCGGCCATGTAGCGACCCTGCGAGTAAGCAACGAACGACAGGGTGCACGCCAGATCGTTGATGTCGCCGCCGTGCTTGGCGGATTTGCGCCTGAATGCGTCCAGACAGCGATTGACCAGACGCTGGGCTGCCTTCGCATGGATTTTTTCCATATTTTGCCAAAGGCTTTCAAAATTCTTGCAGACGTAGGCGAGTGTCGCGGTGACCGCGACCTGGGCGCCAATGTCCGACCGGGCTCTGGAGCCCGCACCGTCAGCCAGGGCTATGCAGGTCACGCCGTTGGACTCTCTTGCCGCGACATAGTCCTGGCAAGGTGTTTGAGTTTTCAGGTGCGAGCGCCCCGCGACCGACGCGAAAGCGGTTTTACAGGTGAAGTCTGGGAGGTCAGGCATGGCTCAGACCTGTCCCCAGGCTTCGATGCCTTTGATATCCAGTGGCACTGCGTCACCGGGTGTCGACTGTGAGGCACGGGAAACACTTTTGCTCAGCCAGGCAAAAAACTCGTTGAAGCGCAGGCCTTTGAGGCGCAGTGGCGGGCGTGACGGCGAGAATCGAGCCAGCGATTGTACGTTCGCGGCTTTACCGATTGCGATGGGGAACACGGTCAGTTTGCGTTTGCTGATCATGTCGCTGACGCGAGTGGCTGCTTCGCTAATGTCATCGGTCGGCTCGCCATCCGTCATGAGAACCATCCACGGCTGAAAGTAATCCACGCCAGCCTGTTGATAATCCTCTTTGCGCGCTTCCAGCAAATCCAGAGCGATGCCCACGGCGTGCCCCATCGGAGTCATGCCGGAAGCGACCAGCGGCGGTACGTCCTGACGGCTGATGGAGCCGAAATCCATGACTTTCTGCGCTGTTCCGCCAAAAGTCACGATGCAGATTTCAGCGGCATATTGCGCTATTTCATCGTCCTTGATTGCTTCGAAAAACTGCTGAACGCCCGAGTGCAGTTCTGCAATAGGTTCGCCTTCCATTGATCCGCTGACATCCAGCACGAGGCAGACGGGTACGCGTGTGGTCGGGTTCTCAGCAAGTTCTTCCTGACTGAGGAGATAGTTGTCTGGCATGGAATTGTCCTTGTGGGGTGAGCGTTACAGCCAACGCTTCAAGAGTCGTTTGAACCAGCGCAAAACGATGTTTTGCGGATTGCTCGCGTGCACTGGCAATGGTCGATAGGGTTGCGGTCGAGCGGATGTCGGTTGCTGCGGCGGCCTTGCCGCTGTCGGGCGAGCGGTTGCAGGTGCAGCCGCGGGCGCAGGACGTTTCGGTGCCGGTGCCGCCACTTTGGGAGGCGGGGGCGGCGTTGGGCGAGGCGCGATGGGCGCCGGAGGTGGCGCCGCACGCTGGCCGGCCTGCTCGATTTTCTTTTGGCTCTCACTGGCCAGTTTTTTCAGTTTCGCTGTTTTCTGGCAGTCCGAGCATATGGTCGGCTTGCCTGCCGCCTTCATTTTTTCAAACCAGTCCTTGGCCACCTTGTGGGGCTTTTTGCAACTGCCACAGAGGTCTTCAACGGGATCTTTGATATGAAACGCGGCAGGAAACAAATCATCGCAATGTTTGCCTTTGCGTAACCCTTCGCCGTACTGAGTCAGCAGTTTTAGCCAGTCATCGATGGGGCGTCGCTGATTGTCTTCGAAAGTATTGCTGAATGCCTGTTTAAGCGGATACGGCAAATGACTCCAGATATGCTGCCAGACGCCCACCGGCGCGACGCTTGCCCGGCCGATGCCGCTGCCCTTTTTGAATCGGTAGGGGAAGTTCATGTTCTTGATGTTGTCGGAAGCCGTTCCGCCACCCTGTTGAGAATAGGGTGGTTTGCCTGGCAGCAGGATCATGAACAGCATGGTGGCGATGGCGAACAGCTCGTGATTTTTTGTGCGCAGGTAGTCGCCATATTTTTCGTCCTGGATTTCCGGCGCGGTGAACGGCACCGTGCCCACTTCGCAGGGGAAATGTCCAATCTGGAAGCTGTCGGTATCGACCATCCAGACCTTGTTGCTGTCTGCCGTCACGAGCAGGTTCATCGGATTGATGTCGCCCACGATGATATTCAGCGAGTGCAGATAGTGCACCTGTTTCAAAAAGGCGGTCGCGACATTCACCAGGTCACGCCGCGTCCATTTCGCGAAGGTCTTCAGCAGTACCTGTTTGACGAATACCGTGCTGTGGAGTGTTCTGCCATCCGCGCGAGGCATGACATAACCCACGAACTCCTTTTGCGCATTGAACACCAGCTCGGTCGGCCAACAAATGCCGGGTTCGGCGATTTTACGCGTCACCATCAGACTGATTTTCTCGCGGCGCCGGGTCGTGAGTTTTTCAATGTGATAGATCTTGCAGACTTCTGCGTTGCCAGCCACGGCATGGATCGTTCCTTCTCCGCCGGCGCTGATGGCTTTATCCAGGGTCAATTGACGACCGCTCGAGGTGGTCACCACCGAGCCTTGCGCGACACGTTCACCTTGGTTGCGAATAACCATGTCGGCAGTGAGGAGCGGGGTTGCCGGCATGTCGAAAGGCACGATCGGTGCAGGTGCAGGTGCAGGTGCACTTTTAGGTGGTAGCGAGGGTGCCGGTCCGGTCCAGCGCTGGGCTCTGGCCTGCGCGGCTTTGCACTGCGCGAGCTGCGATTCGTCGCATGTCAGTAGTAGCAGATCGTAATGGCGGCACAAGTCGACGACTTCTCCCGACGGGCTTTGCTCCAGTGGCGTGGTCGTGCGTTTGAGCGCGAAGATCGCTTGGCCATTGAACGAGCATTCGGCCAGCAGATCGCCGGGATGCAGCGCTGTACCTTTAGGGAGCGCACGGTGCGGCCGAGACGGTTTGCCGATGAAGTACCGAAAAAAATCCCGTGCGTTGCGGTGGACCTGCTCTTTTCCCTCGGTCAGGGACTGAAGCTTCAGAAGATCGGAATGGGCGATAAAAGGCAAACCATTCCTGGCGCGAATGCGGTTGATAATGTCCGGGTCCAGTAAAAGGACGCTTTTATCGACGAGCACGTGTTCCATAGAGTGGGGCATTGGCTTCCTGCCGTCTTGTTTCAAAATTGGCACGGCGCGAGGATACCCCATCAATTTTGCGCATCACAACCGCAGTGGCACGCCTTGGCATCAGGATCAAAACCATGCAAACCCCGAACACAGCGCTCATCCGCGAAACCTTTCCCGTCGGTCCGCTCCAGTGCAACTGCACCATCATCGGCGACCCGATCACCAAAAAAGCCATCGTCGTCGACCCGGGTGGTAATCCTGACCTGATCATGGCACGCCTTGATGCCCATGGCCTGAAAGTCGTCAGCATCATTCACACCCACGCGCACCTCGATCACTTTCTCGCTTCCGGGCAGATGAAGGAAAAAACCGGCGCGACCCTGCATTTGCACAAGGAGGACCAATTCCTTTGGAACAACCTCGAAATGCAGTGCCAGATGTTCGGTGTGCCCTACACACCGGTGCCATCGCCAGATCGCTGGTTGAGCGACGATGAGGAACTGGCCTGCGGTTGCGGTGTTGCCCTGCACACGCCGGGACATACACCCGGTTCCATGAGCTTTTGGTTTTCCGAGGCTAAGCTGTTGATAGCCGGCGACACGTTGTTTCGTCGCGGGGTAGGGCGCACGGATTTATGGGGCGGCGATCAGGCGACCATCGTGCGTTCGATCAAGCAGCGGCTATATACGCTGGACGAGGATGCGACCGTGGTAACCGGTCACGGGCCGGATACGCGTCTGGGTGATGAAATGCGCGAAAACCCGTTTGTGCGCGCCTGAATATTTTGTCACGAGTGCTCCGCGGAATTTTTGTGCATTGTCATGATCCAACGCCCGCACAGGTCCATTACTTAGTGGCCGCTGCACCACAGAATGCAAAAAAAGTAGGAGCTCTCCATGTTCACCACGCGTCGTTTGATTATTGTCGCTACTGCCGTGGCCTTGCTGTCCGGCTGCGCCTCGCCTAACCCGTATGACAATCAGGGCCAGGCCGACGGTGGCTCGCAAGGCATGAGCAAAACCGCCAAATACGGCGGCCTCGGTGCACTCGCCGGCGCACTGGCCGGTGCCGCCATCGGTCACGACAACCGCGGCAAAGGTGCCTTGATCGGTGCGGCGGTGGTGGGTGCGTCCGCCGCCGGTTACGGTTATTACGCCGACCAGCAAGAAAAGAAACTGCGCGCGAGCATGGCCAACACTGGCGTTGAAGTGCAGCGCCAAGGCGATCAGATCAAGCTGATCATGCCGGGCAACATTACGTTCGCCACTGATTCGGCGAACATCGCGCCAAGCTTCTACCAGCCGCTGAACAACCTCGCGGGCTCGTTGAAAGAGTTCAACCAGAACCAGATCGAGATCGTTGGCTATACCGACAGCACCGGTAGCCGCCAGCACAACATGGACCTGTCCCAGCGTCGTGCGCAGAGCGTGGCGACCTACCTGACCTCGCAAGGTGTCAGCGGTGCCAACCTCTCCGCCCGTGGTGCCGGCCCGGATAACCCGGTTGCCAGTAACGGTGACGTGAATGGCCGGGCGCAGAACCGTCGCGTTGAAGTCAACCTGAAGGCGATTCCGGGTCAGCAGTATGGTGGTCAGCAGCAACAGCAGCCGGGTACGGTTCAGCAGTATCCGTAAGCGCTTGCCCGAATGAAGAAATGCCCGGTCCTGTGATCGGGCATTTTTTTGTCTGGCCTGTTATGGCCTCATCGCGAGCAGGCTCACTCCCACATTTGAAATGCATTCCCCTGTGGGAGCGAGCCTGCTCGCGAAGGGGCCGCTACAAACACCGAAGATTACAGACACAAAAAAGCCCCCGGGACACATCACTGTCCGGGGGCTTTTTGTTTTCAGCGAAGGCTGATTACTTCTTCAGACCATAGTGCTCATCGAGCATGCCCGGCGAGTTCGGGGTCTTCGGTGCGTAGTCGCGCGGTGGCTCCTGATCGCGCGGTGGCGTCAGGCGTTCACGTGGCGTGACTGCCGCGTCAGCGTGCAGGGCAGCGATCAGGCGCTGGCGGGTCTGCTCGTCCAGGGCCAGACGATTGGCACCCTCGGCGAGATGATCCTGCACTTCCTGATAGCTCTGGGTCAGCTTCTTGACCAGCATCGCGGTGCTGTTGAAGTGGGTGACCACCTCGTTTTGATAACTGTCGAAACGCTCCTGGATATCATCCAGTTGACGCTGCGTACGGCTCGGCGCGGCGTTCGGCGCAACGCGCGCGATCAGGAATCCAATGGCGACACCCACAACCAGGGCAAGAGTCGGTAACAACCAAACTAAGAGCGAGTGTTCCACGAGTCCTTCCTCTATAAACGGCTTTGCTTTACGTTAACGGCTCGAACCTGCGCTGTATACCGCGATTCACTCGCAATAGATTGGCACAGACAATTTGCTAGACGAGTCGACCCGATTCGAGGTCACGGAGTTCCTTCCTTGCTGATGCGTGAAACCCCTGTAGTGATTGACGGCCCGGTGGGTCAACTTGAGTCTCTGTACCTGGATAACGAGCAGCCAATCGGCATCGCGCTGATCTGCCATCCGAACCCGGTGCAGGGCGGCACCATGCTCAACAAGGTCGTCTCGACCCTGCAGCGCACCGCGCGCGACGCCGGCCTGATCACCTTGCGCTTCAACTATCGCGGCGTTGGCGCCAGCGAAGGTTCCCACGACATGGGCACCGGCGAGGTCGACGATGCTCAGGCTGCCGCTGCCTGGCTGCGCGAGAAACACCCGGATCTGCCACTGACCCTGTTCGGTTTCTCCTTCGGCGGATTTGTTGCAGCAAGTCTCGGCGGCCGTCTCGAAGCCCAAGGCGTGCAGCTCAAGCACCTGTTCATGGTCGCGCCAGCGGTGATGCGTCTTAGCGAACAGGATCAATTGCCACAAGATGGCGAACTCACCGTGATCCAGCCGGAAACCGACGAAGTCATCGATCCGCAACTGGTCTACGCCTGGTCGGAAAAACTCCAGCGCCCCCATGAGCTGCTGAAAGTGGCAGAATGCGGACACTTTTTTCATGGCAAGTTGACCGATCTCAAGGATCTGATCCTGCCGCGTCTCTCGAATTGATTGCAGTCTGACAAGCGATTACCCATGACGAACCGTACCCGTATCCTCACTGGCATCACCACCACCGGCACGCCGCACCTGGGCAACTACGCCGGCGCCATCCGCCCGGCGATCCTCGCCAGCCGCGACAGCAATGCCGATTCGTTCTATTTCCTGGCCGACTACCACGCCTTGATCAAATGCGATGACCCGCTGCGCATCCAGCGCTCGCGTCTGGAAATCGCTGCGACCTGGCTGGCCGGTGGCCTCGATGTCGACCGCGTGACCTTCTACCGTCAGTCCGACATCCCGGAAATCCCTGAACTGACCTGGCTGCTGACCTGCGTCGCGGCCAAGGGCCTGCTTAACCGTGCGCACGCTTACAAGGCTTCGGTGGACAAGAACGTCGAAACCGGTGAAGACCCGGACGCCGGCATCACCATGGGCCTCTACAGCTACCCGGTGTTGATGGCCGCAGACATCCTGATGTTCAACGCGCACAAGGTGCCGGTCGGTCGTGACCAGATCCAGCACGTGGAAATGGCCCGCGACATCGGCCAGCGTTTCAACCATCTGTTTGGTCAGGGCAAAGAGTTCTTCACCATGCCCGAAGCATTGATTGAAGAAAGCGTGGCGACGTTGCCAGGCCTCGACGGTCGCAAGATGTCGAAGAGCTATGACAACACCATCCCGTTGTTCTCCAGCGCCAAAGAGATGAAGGACGCGATTTCGCGGATCGTCACGGACTCCAAAGCGCCAGGCGAAGCCAAGGATCCGGACAACTCGCACCTGTTCACCCTGTTCCAGGCCTTCGCCACACCGGCGCAGGCTGATGAGTTCCGCAGCGAACTGCTCGGTGGTCTGGGTTGGGGCGAGGCGAAGAACCGTCTGTTCCAGTTGCTCGACAACGATCTCGGCGAAGCGCGCGACAAGTATCACCAGTTGATCGAGCGCCCGGCAGACCTGGAAGACATCCTGCAAATCGGCGCCAAGAAAGCCCGTGCCGTGGCAACGCCGTTCCTCAATGAACTGCGTGAAGCCGTGGGCTTGCGTTCCTTCGTCAATCAGGTGCAAGTCGCCGCGACCACGAAGAAGAAAGCCGCGAAAGCCGCGCGTTTCGTCAGTTTCCGTGAAGACGACGGTAGTTTCCGTTTCCGTCTGCTGGCAGCCGATGGCGAGCAACTGCTGCTATCGCGCAACTTCGCCGACGGCAAAGCCGCAGGCCAGGTGACCAAACAGCTGCAATCCGGCCAGCCGCTGGACGTGCGCAGCGAAGACCTGAGCTTCAGCGTCTGGCTGGAGGGCGAGTGCGTTGGCGACAGCCCGGCATTCGCTGACACTGCTGCGCGAGATGCGGCCATCGAGGCTCTGCGCGTCGCGCTGACCCCGGTTCAGGACTAATCGGCGGCACGGTCCGACCAAGGGCCGATTGCCATTCCCACGGGCCGTCGCTACAGTGACGGCCCGTTTTTGTTGCCTTGCTAACGAATTATGACGCCCCTAGAACGATACCAAGCTGATCTGAAACGCCCGGACTTCTTCCATGACGCCGCGCAGGAAACTGCCGTGCGTCATTTGCAGCGTCTGTACGAGGATCTGATCGCCGCCGATCAGAACAAGCCGGGTCTGCTGAGCAAACTGTTCGGCAAAAAGGATCAGACGCCGGTCAAGGGACTGTATTTCTGGGGCGGCGTGGGTCGCGGCAAGACTTACCTGGTCGACACCTTCTTCGAAGCGCTGCCGTTCAAGGAAAAGACCCGCACTCACTTCCACCGCTTCATGAAGCGTGTGCACGAAGAAATGAAAACCCTCGGCGGCGAGAAAAACCCGCTGACCATCATCGCCAAGCGCTTTGCGACTGAGTCGCGGGTGATCTGCTTCGATGAGTTCTTCGTCTCCGACATCACCGACGCGATGATCCTCGGCACGCTGATGGAAGAACTGTTCAAGAACGGCGTGACCCTGGTCGCGACCTCGAACATCGTTCCGGACGGCCTGTACAAGGACGGTCTGCAACGTGCGCGTTTCCTGCCGGCGATTGCGCTGATCAAGCAGAATACCGAGATCGTCAACGTCGACAGCGGCGTCGACTACCGTCTGCGTCACCTCGAACAAGCCGAGCTGTTCCACTATCCGCTCGACGAAGCTGCTCACGAAAGCCTGCGCAAGAGCTTCCGCGCGCTGACGCCGGAGTGCACCGCCGCAGTCGAGAACGATGTGCTGATCATCGAAAACCGCGAGATCCGTGCGTTGCGCACATGTGACGACGTGGCGTGGTTCGATTTCCGTGAACTGTGCGACGGCCCGCGTAGCCAGAACGACTACATCGAACTGGGCAAGATCTTCCACGCCGTGCTGCTCAGCGGTGTCGAGCAGATGAGCGTCACCACTGACGACATTGCGCGCCGCTTCATCAACATGGTCGACGAGTTCTACGACCGTAACGTGAAGCTGATCATTTCGGCTGAAGTCGAGTTGAAGGATCTGTACACCGGCGGCCGCTTGAATTTTGAATTCCAGCGCACGCTGAGTCGTCTGCTGGAGATGCAATCGCACGAATTCCTGTCACGGGCGCACAAGCCTTAAGCAGAATCGCGAAACAAAAAAGGGCCTGCAATTGCAGGCCCTTTTTTATGCGCTGAAGCAAAATTCGAGCGGACTGCGATCCCTGTGGGAGCTGGCTTGCCAGCGATGGCGTCGTGTCAGGTGATATTTATTTCACTGACAAACCGCTATCGCTGGCAAGCCAGCTCCCACAGGTTTTGTATTTGCTTCGGGGGGTTATGCCGCCTGCTGAAACTGCTGTCGATACTGATTCGGCGACAGCTCGGTGTGCTGACGGAACAGCCGCGCAAAGAAGCTCGCATCATCGTAACCGACCTCATAACTGATGGTCTTGATGCTCTTGCGGCTGCCGGACAGCAGGCCCTTGGCGGTTTCGATACGCAGGCGTTGCAGGTAATGCAGTGGCTTGTCACCGGTGGCGGTCTGGAAGCGGCGCATGAAGTTGCGGATGCTCATGCCGTGCTCGCGGGCGACGTCTTCGAAGCGGAACTTGTCGGCGAAATGCTCTTCAAGCCAGTGCTGGATCTGCAGGATGATCACGTCCTGGTGCAGCTTCTGCCCACCGAAACCGATGCGTCCTGGCGCATAGCTGCGCTGCACTTCATAGAGAATGTCGCGGGCCACGGCTTGCGCGACATTGGCCCCACAGAAACGCTCGATCAAGTAGATGTAAAGGTCGCAGGCTGACGTGGTACCGCCGGCGCAATACAAGTTGTCGGCATCGGTCAGGTGCTTGTCCTGATTGAGATAGACCTTGGGAAAGCGCTCGGCGAAAGCATTGAAGAAACGCCAGTAGGTGGTCGCTTCCTTGCCGTTGAGCAGGCCGGCCTCGGCCAGCCAGAACACCCCGGTGGCTTCACCGCACAACACCGCGCCACGGGCGTGCTGTTCACGCAGCCAGGGCAACACTTGCGGATAACGGCCGCACAACGTGTCGAAATCGTCCCAGAACGCCGGGAGGATAATGACGTCGGCGTTTTCCAGGCCACCGTCGACCGGCATTACCACGTCACTGAAGCTGTTCACCGGTTTGCCGTCGGGGCTGACCAAGCGTGTTTCGAACGCTGGAGTCAGGCCGTGGCCCAGTTGTTTGCCATAACGCAGGCTGGCCAGATGGAAGAAATCCTTGGCTTGCATGAGAGTGGAGGCGAAAACCCGGTCGATTGCCAGGATGCTGACGCGCCGCAAGGGCGTGGAGACTTGCTTGGACATAATTCAACTTTTGTTTTGTTTTTATAAGGGAAAGTGGTCACCAGACGGCTGGATCGTCTTATTTTTTGTCGGATGTGTCCAGTGTCCTGTGTCAGAGGGGAGGCTTAGTCTCTGAAGGCCATCTCCCTCCAACAACAAAGAAAGGTGCCGCATGATCCCCAGAACCTTGTTCAGCTCCGAGCACGAATTGTTTCGCGACAGCGTCCGCACCTTCCTCGAAAAAGAGGCGGTGCCGTTCCATGCGCAATGGGAGAAACAAGGCCATATCGACCGCAAACTCTGGAACAAGGCCGGGGAGGCGGGGATGCTCTGCTCGCACCTGCCGGAAGAATACGGCGGCCTGGGGGCGGACTTTCTCTACAGTGCGGTGGTGATCGAGGAGGTCGGGCGACTGGGCCTGACCGGCATCGGCTTCTCGCTGCATTCGGACATTGTCGCGCCGTACATCCTGCATTACGGCAGCGAGGCGCTGAAGCACAAATACCTGCCGAAACTGGTTTCGGGCGAGATGGTCACGGCCATCGCCATGACCGAGCCGGGGGCGGGTTCCGATCTGCAAGGTGTGAAGACCACCGCTGTGCTGGACGGTGACGAATATGTGATCAACGGTTCGAAAACCTTCATTACCAACGGCTTTCTCGCGGATCTGGTGATCGTGGTGGCCAAGACCGATCCAAAGGCCGGCGCCAAGGGCACCAGCCTGTTTCTGGTGGAAGCGGGTACGCCGGGTTTCGATAAGGGCAAGCGCCTCGAGAAGGTTGGTATGAAGGCGCAGGACACGTCGGAATTGTTTTTCCAGGACGTGCGCGTGCCGAAAGAAAACCTGCTGGGGCAGGCCGGGGCCGGGTTCGCTTATCTGATGCAGGAGTTGCCGCAAGAACGTCTGACGGTGGCGATCGGTGGCCTGGCTTCAGCTGAAGCGGCGTTGCAATGGACGCTTGATTACACCCGCGATCGCAAGGCGTTCGGCAAAGCCATTGCCGACTTCCAGAACACTCGCTTCAAGCTGGCCGAGATGGCAACTGAAATTCAGATCGGCCGAGTGTTCGTCGATAAATGTCTGGAGCTGCACCTGCAAGGCAAGCTCGACGTGCCGACGGCGGCGATGGCGAAATACTGGGGCACCGATCTGCAATGCAAGGTGCTCGACGAGTGCGTGCAGTTGCATGGCGGTTACGGCTTCATGTGGGAGTACCCGGTGGCCCGGGCGTGGGCGGATGCGCGGGTGCAGCGGATCTATGCCGGCACCAATGAAATCATGAAGGAGATCATTGCGCGGTCGCTTTGATGATCGTTCCCACGCTCTGCGTGGGAATGCCGCCGGGGACGCTCCGCGTTCCGCTTTGGTGGTGATCTGATCGGCCTCTTCGCGAGCAGGCTCGCTCCCACAGGGGATCACCGTACCTGTGGGAGCGAGCCTGCTCGCGAAGCTTTTAGCGGTAAATCAAGGCGCTGGGTTCGGGTGATCCTTGTGAATCGCCTCGATCCCTGCCAGCACTTCATCGGAAAGCTTCAGATCAAAACTGGCAATGTTGCTGTCCAGTTGCTCAAGCGTCGTCGCGCCAATGATGTTACTCGTGACGAATGGTTGCTGAGTGACGAACGCCAATGCCATCTGCGCCGGGTCCAGACCGTGCTCCCGGGCCAGCGCGACATAACGGCTGCACGCTGCTTCCGACTGCGCATTGAAATAGCGGCTGAAGCGACTGTAGAGGCTCAGGCGACCTTTCGGCGGACGAGCGCCACCTTCGTACTTACCTGACAGGAAACCAAACGCCAGCGGCGAATAGGCGAGCAGGCCGCACTGTTCGCGTATGGCGATTTCCGCCAGGCCCACTTCAAAACTGCGGTTGAGCAGGTTGTAGGGGTTCTGGATCGACACCGCGCGCGGCCAGCCACGCGCTTCGGCCAAGGCCAGAAAACGCATGGTGCCCCACGGGGTTTCGTTGGACAGGCCGATGTGGCGGATCTTGCCGGCCTTCACTTGCTCGTCGAGTGCTTCGAGAGTGTCTTCGAGCGGGGTCAGGTTGGCTTCGATCTTGTGCTTGTAACCCAGTTGTCCGAAAAAGTTGGTGCTGCGTTCCGGCCAGTGCAATTGATACAGGTCGATGTAATCGGTCTGCAGGCGCTCGAGGCTGGCGTCCACCGCTGCGGTGATGTGCTGGCGGTTATGGCGCAGGTTTTTGTCGCGGATGTAGTCGATGGTGTTGCCGGGGCCGGCGATCTTGCTGGCGAGGATCCAGTCGGCGCGGTCGCCGCGACTTTTGAAGTAATTGCCGATATAGCGCTCGGTGGTGGCGTAGGTTTCGGCTTTCGGCGGCACCGGGTACATCTCGGCGGTGTCGATGAAATTGATCCCGGCTTCTTTGGCCCGTTCAATCTGCGCGAAGGCTTCAGCTTCAGTGTTTTGCTCGCCCCAGGTCATGGTGCCGAGGCAGATTGCACTCACGTTCAGGTCGGTACGGCCTAGCTGGCGATAGTCCATCGGGTGCTCCTTGGGCAAAACAATCATAAAAGCAGGTTGAAATATTTTTCGCAATCTGCATAATTGCCGACCTCTTTCTGCAGTGGAAGTGATGCGCCGCCGCCGAAGAATCTTGCCGTTGAACGGACGCGCCGACCCGAGCCCCCGAAAGCGTCTGTATCCGGCTGCCTTTGACTTGTCAAAGTACGCACTATTCAGTAAGATCCGCCGTCTAATTTACAGGGCGGCCCCTGAGGCTATAAAGAATGAAAACTTTTACTGCTAAACCGGAAACAGTAAAGCGCGACTGGTTTGTCGTCGACGCTGCTGGTCAGACCCTGGGTCGTCTGGCCACCGAAATCGCGAGCCGTCTGCGTGGCAAGCACAAGCCTGAGTACACTCCTCACGTTGACACCGGCGACTACATCGTCGTCATCAACGCCGAGCAGATTCGTGTTACCGGCGCTAAAACCACTGACAAAATGTACTACTCCCACTCCGGTTTCCCGGGCGGCATCAAGTCGATCAACTTTGAAAAGCTGATCGCTAAAGCCCCTGAGCGCGTGATCGAGACCGCGGTTAAAGGCATGCTGCCTAAAAACCCACTGGGTCGCGACATGTACCGTAAGCTGAAAGTCTATGCGGGCGCTGCACACCCACATACTGCTCAGCAGCCCCAAGAACTGAAGTTTTAACGGAATAGTACATTATGTCGGCGACTCAAAATTACGGCACTGGCCGTCGCAAGACCGCAACCGCACGCGTTTTCCTGCGTCCGGGTACTGGTAACATCTCCATCAACAACCGTTCGCTGGAAAACTTCTTCGGCCGTGAAACTGCCCGCATGGTAGTTCGCCAGCCGCTGGAGCTGACTGAGACTGTCGAGAAGTTCGACATCTACGTCACCGTGATCGGTGGTGGTGTAAGTGGTCAAGCTGGCGCAATCCGCCACGGCATCACTCGCGCTCTGATGGACTACGACGAAACCCTGCGTGGCGCTCTGCGCAAAGCTGGCTTCGTTACTCGCGACGCCCGTGAAGTTGAACGTAAGAAAGTTGGTCTGCGTAAAGCGCGTAAGCGTCCGCAGTACTCGAAGCGTTAATTCCGCTTCCGCGTTCAAAAAGAACGCCCGCCTCCTCACGGAAGCGGGCGTTTTTTTATGCCTGTGATTTATCAAAGAATTGCGCTGCGACAACTTGCCACTTCCGTAGACCCCCTATACTGCAAGGCTTGAGGGTAAGAGCTCCGGGTAATTCCCTTGTCAGAATTGGGGCTTTTCATTACCATTCGGCAAAATTTTTATAAGTAACATTGATTTATTTAGTAGATGCCTGATTTAACAGGCCACAAAAGCTGATGGGAGAGGACTGAATGAGCAATGACGGCGTGAATGCAGGCCGGCGTCGCTTCTTGGTAGCAGCCACATCCGTGGTGGGTGCTGCAGGAGCGGTGGGGGCTGCGGTCCCGTTCGTGGGGTCATGGTTTCCCAGTGCCAAGGCGAAAGCCGCCGGTGCACCGGTGAAAGTGAATGTCAGCAAAATCGAGCCAGGACAGCAGATGATTGCTGAATGGCGCGGCCAGCCGGTGTTTATTGTCCGCCGTACTGCGGAAATCCTGGGGAATCTCAAGAAGATCGAGGGCCAGCTCTCCGATCCAACCTCCAAAAACTCCACGCAACCCACCTATGTCGACCCTGAAGTGCGTTCGATCAAGCCGGAAATTCTGCTGCTGATCGGGATCTGCACGCACCTGGGTTGCTCACCAACTTTCCGTCCCGAAGTGGCACCTGCGGATCTCGGCAAAGACTGGGTCGGTGGCTATTTCTGCCCTTGCCACGGCTCCCACTACGATCTGGCTGGCCGCGTCTACAAGTCGCAACCTGCGCCTTTGAACCTGCCAGTTCCCCCGCATTCCTATGAGACCGATGACCTGATTGTCATCGGCGTCGATACGGAGAAAGCGTGATGAGCAAGTTCATGGATTGGGTTGATGCGCGCTTTCCTGCGACCAAAATGTGGGAAGACCATCTCAGCAAGTATTACGCTCCAAAAAACTTCAACTTCTTCTATTTCTTCGGCTCTCTGGCGCTGTTGGTGCTGGTCAACCAGCTCGTCACCGGCGTCTGGCTGACGATGAGCTACACGCCATCGGCAGAAGAGGCTTTTGCGTCTGTCGAAGGCATCATGCGTGACGTCAATCACGGCTCGATTTTGCGTCTGCTGCACGCTGTCGGCGCTTCGATGTTCTTCATCGTGGTGTATCTGCACATGTTCCGCGGCCTGCTTTACGGCTCGTACCAGAAACCGCGCGAGCTGGTCTGGGTCTTCGGCATGCTGATTTATCTGGCGCTGATGGCTGAAGCGTTCATGGGTTACCTGCTGCCATGGGGTCAGATGTCCTACTGGGGTGCCCAGGTGATCATCTCGCTGTTCGGTGCGATTCCGGTGATCGGCAACGACCTGACGCAGTGGATTCGTGGTGACTATCTGATCTCCGGAATCACCCTGAACCGCTTCTTCGCCTTGCATGTCGTGGCTCTGCCGATCGTGATTCTCGGTCTGGTGGTGCTGCACATTCTGGCGTTGCACGAAGTCGGTTCGAACAACCCTGACGGCGTCGACATCAAGAAGCACAAAGATGAAAACGGCATCCCGCTGGACGGCATTGCTTTCCACCCGTACTACACCGTGAAAGACATTGTCGGTGTCGTTGTGTTCCTGTTTATCTTCTGCTTTATTGTGTTCTTCTTCCCGGAAATGGGTGGCTATTTCCTCGAAAAACCAAACTTCGAGCCGGCCAACCCGTTCAAGACGCCGGAGCATATCGCGCCGGTCTGGTACTTCACGCCGTTCTACGCGATCCTGCGAGCAATCCCTGACAAACTCATGGGCGTCATCGCCATGGGCGCTTCAATTGCTTTCCTGTTTGTCCTGCCGTGGCTCGATCGCAGTCCGGTCAAATCCATGCGCTATAAAGGCTGGATGAGCAAAGTCTGGCTCGTCATATTCTGCGTTTGCTTTGTGCTGCTTGGCTGGACTGGCGTGAAAGCTCCGACGCCGTCTCTGACGTTGCTGTCGCAGGTCTGCACCTTCCTGTACTTCGCGTACTTCATCCTGATGCCGTTCTACACCAGGCTCGAGAAGACCAAACCGGTTCCGGAAAGGGTGACTGGCTGATGAAAAAGTTATTTTTTGCTCTGATTTTTGCTGCTCTGCCTGTTCTGTCCTTCGCCGCTGAACACGGTGGTCCGGAGCTGGAAAAGGTCGACATCGACGTTTCCGACAACGCTGCGCTGCAGGATGGCGCACGTACCTTTGCCAACTATTGCATGGGTTGCCACAGTGCCAAGTTCCAGCGTTACGAGCGGGTGGCCGATGATTTGGGCATTCCTCACGAAATGATGCTGGAGAAACTGGTGTTCACTGGCGCCAAGATTGGCGATCACATGAACATCGGCATGCAGCCGGCAGACGCCAAGACCTGGTTTGGTGCCGCACCACCGGATCTGACCCTGGTCGCTCGCGTACGCGGCACCGACTGGCTCTACGGTTACCTGAAGTCGTTCTACGAAGATCCTGCACGTCCATGGGGCGTGAACAACAAGGTTTTCCCGAACGTCGGCATGCCTAACGTGCTGGTCGGCCTGCAAGGTCGTCAGGTCGTGGGTTGCAAACAGGTGCAGATCGTCGAAGACGGCAAGAAGCAATATGATCCGCTGACCGGTACGCCTCTGACTCATGAAGCGTGCGATCAACTGACCATCGTGCCGAAATCCGGTGCTCTGAACGAAGAGCAGTTCGATGAGAAGGTCAAGAATCTGGTAACCTTCCTGGCTTACTCGGCTAACCCGGTTAAGCTGCAACATCAGCGCATCGGTACTTATGTCTTGCTGTACCTGGCGTTCTTCTTTGTGTTCGCCTACCTGCTCAAGCGTGAATACTGGAAAGACGTGCACTGATACGCTTCAAGCATTGCTGTTAATCGCGCGCGCCCAAGGGCGCCTCCGATAGCGCAACGTCTGGTTTGCCAGGTGTTGCGGGAGGCGCCCTCTGGGCGCGCGCGTTTTTCCGGTTCCGACAAATTCAACAAGCGAGGAGGATCGCCATGGGCGTGACCAATCGGTTGGCCTGTTACTCCGACCCCGCCGACCACTATTCCCACCGAGTGCGCATTGTGCTTGCAGAGAAGGGTGTCAGCGCCGAGATCATTTATGTGGAAGCTGGTCGCCAGCCGCCTAAACTGATTGAGGTAAACCCTTACGGCAGTCTGCCGACGCTGGTCGATCGTGACCTGGCGTTGTGGGAGTCGACCGTGGTGATGGAATATCTGGATGAGCGTTACCCGCACCCGCCGTTGATGCCGGTTTATCCGGTGGCGCGTGCCAACAGCCGTTTGCTGATTCATCGAATTCAGCGCGACTGGTGTGGTCTGGTGGATCTTATTCTGGATCCTAAGTCCAAGGAGGCTGCGCGTGTCGTGGCGCGCAAGGAATTGCGTGAAAGCCTGACGGGCGTGTCGCCGCTGTTTGCCGACAAGCCGTTTTTCCTCAGTGAGGAACAAAGTCTGGTGGATTGCTGCCTATTGCCAATACTCTGGCGTTTGCCGATTCTGGGTATTGAACTGCCGCGGCCAGCCAAGCCGCTGCTTGATTATATGGAGCGCTCGTTTGCGCGTGAGGCATTCCAGGCGAGTCTGTCTGGTGTCGAACGCGATATGCGCTAAGGCTTAAGGAGCCGCTATGAACTCCAGTCGACCTTATCTGGTCCGCGCGCTCTACGAGTGGATTGTTGATAACGATTGCACCCCGCACATGCTGGTCAATTCCGAGTACCCGGCAGTGCAGGTGCCGCAGGGTTTCGCCAGCGACGGGCAGATTGTCCTGAACATCTCGCCGAGTGCTGTGCGTCATCTGCACATGGACAACGACGTGGTGACCTTCGAAGGTCGCTTCGGTGGCGTCCCGCACAGTCTGTACGTGCCGATCAGCGCGATCCTGGGGATCTACGCCCGGGAGAATGGTCAGGGCATGGTGTTCGATCTCGAGTCGCCAATGGATGACGAAGAAGAGATCGAGTCGGATGACGACTTGCCGCCACCGGACAGTGAACCGCCGCGCCCTAGCGGCCGGCCAAGCCTGAAAGTGGTGAAGTAATAAAAAAGGCGATCCAGATGGATCGCCTTTTTTATTACATGGGGTTGTGCGTCAGTCGATGTATTCGAACAGCTTGACGATCTTCTGCACGCCGGAAACGCCCTGAACCAGATTAGTTGCCTGAGTGGCTTCCTGTTTGGTCAGCAGGCCCAGCAGATAGACGATGCCGTTTTCGGTCACGACCTTGATGCGTGAGCCAGGAATGCTGGCGTCGGTAAGCATCTGCGTCTTGATCTTGGAGGTCAGCCAGGTGTCATTCTGGCGAGCCAGGAAGCCGGACGGCGGTATGACCTGCAGTTCGTTATGAACAGTTTTTACCCGTTGCACGGCGGCTGCCGCTTGCTCGGCTTTGGCTTTCAAATCTGCGCGAGGCGTTTGACCGGCCAGCAAGACAACACCGTTGAAACTGGTGACGACGATATGCGAGTCGTTGTCCAGTGCCGGGTCGGCCTTGGCCACATTCACACCGACTTTGGTTTCGATCAACGAGTCATCGATCTTGCTACCGAAGGTGCGCGTGCCACGGTCGTCGTCGATCGGTGCTTCACGGCTGGCGTTCACCACTGAGGTGCAGCCACTGATGCCGAGGCACAGGGTCAAGGCCAGAAGGCCAAGGCGATTAGGGGTCATTCTTCACTCCCGAACAGTTGGCTGTCGATCAGATCGCAGAGGCAATGGATCGCCAGCAAGTGGACTTCTTGAATACGTGCAGTGACATTGGCCGGTACGCGAATCTCGACGTCCTCGGGCAGCAGCAGTGACGCCATGCCGCCACCATCGCGTCCGGTCATAGCTACGACAATCATTTCGCGATCATGTGCGGCCTGGATCGCTTGAATAATGTTCGCCGAGTTGCCGCTGGTCGAAATCGCCAGCAGGACATCGCCTGGCTGACCGAGCGCGCGGATCTGTTTGGAGAACACTTCGTTGTAGCTGTAGTCGTTGGCGATCGAGGTGATCGTCGAGGTGTCGGTGGTCAGGGCGATGGCCGGCAGGCTCGGGCGCTCGCGTTCAAAGCGGTTGAGCAGCTCGGAAGAGAAATGCTGGGCATCGCCGGCCGAGCCGCCATTGCCGCAAGAAAGCATTTTGCCTTCGTTGAGCAGGGCATTGACCATGATCTGGCTGGCTTGCTCGATGTGCGGTGCAAGTACGTCCATCGCCTGTTGCTTGGTGTCGATACTGGCCTGGAAAAGCTGGCGAATTCGGGATTGCATGTCCATCTGTGTGACCTTAAGTAGCGCGGCTGTCCGGCACATGAATGTGCAGCCCGCAAAGCAAAGAGCAAAATTTGTCGGTGGGATTGTCCGGGTCGCAACGCCGGCGATCAACTGTCGAAAGCATTCTGCAACCAGTTCAGCTGACTCGGATGGCTGTCGATGGCCACCACGTCGAAGCGGCAAGGGGAATTGGCCCAGCGCGATTCGCGCTGAAGAAAATACTGTGCAGCGAAAATCAGTTTCTGCTGCTTGCGCTCATCGATGCTAGCGAGCGCGCCACCCCATTGAGTGTTTTTTCTGTAGCGAACTTCAACGAATACTACTGTATCGCCATCAAGCATGACCAGATCAAGCTCGCCGCGTTTGCATAACCAGTTCTGCGCCAGCAGGCGCAGACCTTGTTGTTGCAGATGCTCGAGCGCCTGGCGCTCGGCATCCTTGCCGCTTTGCGAGCGTGACCTGTCAGGCATCAGCGCGGGGTGTCCGGCAGGCGCTGCACCTGGCCGCTGACGAACTGTGCCCAGGGCAACTGGCGCACAACGCGTTGGGTCTGGGTCATGCCGAGGCTGCCCGACTCACCGTCGATGCGGCTGTCTGGCAGGGCCTTGAGTTGACCCAGGCGCGGAGCCAGGCGATAGGCATCCACACCCATCGCGTACAGGCGACCGAGGCTGCCGGCGGCTTGCGGCCACTGCGCAACCACTTGCTGACGCAGTGGGTCGCTGGTGTCCAACAGCCATGGGGTTTCGCAGAAGCGAATGCCGTTCATGTCGTTGTACTGGTTGACGTCGCCACTGGCGCTGTAAACGTGCGACGTCGCGTACACCGGAACGTCACCAGCGTACTGGAAGTTCAGGGTTGGCTTGATCTGCTGCGCCTGTTGCGGGGTCGCGGCGAGGAAGATGAATTCGATGTCCTGACGACGCGAAGGCTGCGCGGCTACGTTGGTGCCGGCGGCATTTTGCAGGCTCTTGGCGCGGGCTTCGCTTTGACGCAGTTGGAACATGTCGGCGATCTGCTGGGCCAGTTGCACCGGCTGATCAACCCGTTCAGTGGCGACGATGCTGCCACCGTTGGCCTGCCAGTCCTGGCTGAAAGCACGCAGTACACGGTCGCCCCATTCGCCTTTCGGCACCATGATCGCGGCGCGGTGCAGGCCATCGGCACGGGCGCGGCGCGATACTTCGCGGGCTTCGTCTTCAGCCGCCAGGCCAAACTGGAACAATTGCGCCGGGCCTTGATCACCTTCGCTGTAGTTCAGCGCGAGGGTGGTGATCGGCAGTTGCGGGCGAGTGCTCAACTGTTTGACCAGTGGTTTTTCCAGCGGGCCAACGACCAGTTGCACGCCGTCAGCCTGAGCCTTGCGGTAGAACTCGTCCATCGAAGTCAGCTTGGAACTGTCGTAGAACTCGATCGCTGGCGGCTTTTGCCCGGCCTGTTGAGCCTGGTAGTGCGCAGCCATGAAACCTTCACGCAGTGCCTTGCCGACAGCGGCCAACTGGCCGTCCTGTGGCAGCAGCAGGGCGATCTTGCTCAGGGGCTGGCTGGCCAGTTCCTTGAGTTTGGTCAGTGGCAACGGCAGGTTGATGGCGGCCGGATGCTTTGGATTTTGCGCGCGCCAGGTGTCGATCGCCGCTTGCTGCTGTTCCAGGGTGCCAGCGGATTTCACTGCCATGGCCAGCCCCATCCAGCCGCCGAGGTCGTCGGTGCTGTTCGGTTGCAGTTGATCAGTTGGCAGCGAGCCGATCAGGGTCCAGATCGCTTCGTGGTTCTTGCTCGCGGCGTCGCCTTGCAGCATCGGCGCGATGAACACGCGCTCGCGGGCAGCGGCCAGGGTCTGGCCATCGGCCTCAAGGGCGCGGGCATGTACGGTGCCGGTGCGCACTTGCTGCTCTTCAGGCATCTCGCCCAAGTGCTGCAGGCTTGGATGGCTCAGGGCAGTCAGCGCGGCTTTCGGCTGATTGCGGGTCATGGCCAGTTCAGCATTCAGCGTGCTGGCGAAAATCTGCTGGCCTGGCTTCAGTTGCTCCATTGGCACTTGTTGAAGGATCTGCGCGGACTGTCCGGCGTTACCCTGACGGTAAGCCAGATCCGCAGCGCTCAGGCGCAGCAGGGCGGCTTTTTCCGGGGTTTTCGCCTGGCTAGCCTGTTCGAGCAGTTGCTCGATGCTGGCATCCGGGGTCCGTGGAAGTTCGCCAAGGCTGGAGGAAGGGGAGCTGGCGCAAGCCGCCAACAAGGCAGCGAGGCAGAGGGCAGTGAACAGCCGCAGGCAAGCGATCATGTAAGTGTTCCTGATACTCGATCAAATTAGCGTCGAATTGTACCCAAGCACTGGCCGGGGCGCGATGTTACTGGCGTGAATCGAACGATTTAGCTGAAGTAAATGTTGCAGTGCTGCATAACCACGGACAAAACCGTGGTGGCTCGAAGCGCGTCGCAAGCCTCGTGTCGCGCTACAATGGCCGCTTTTACCGATCACGAGGTGTGCGCTTTGACTGCTCCAGGTTCCCTGAATTCCGCTGCTGGCTCGCTTTATGTGGTGGCGACGCCCATCGGCAACCTGGACGACATCAGCGCCCGGGCCCTGAAGATCCTCCGCGAAGTGGCCTTGATCGCTGCCGAAGACACTCGTCACTCGGCGCGCCTGATGCAACACTTCGGGATCGGCACGCCGCTGGCCGCGTGTCATGAACACAATGAACGAGATGAAGGTAGCCGCTTTATTACCCGCTTGCTGGCGGGTGATAACGTCGCGTTGATTTCCGATGCGGGAACGCCGCTGATTTCCGATCCGGGGTATCACCTGGTGCGTCAGGCCCGCGCGGCCGGGATCAATGTCGTGCCAGTGCCGGGCGCCTGTGCCCTTATCGCTGCGCTGTCGGCGGCCGGTCTGCCGTCTGACCGTTTCATCTTCGAAGGTTTTCTGCCGGCCAAGTCGGTCGGACGCAAGGCGCGACTGGAAGCGGTTAAAGAAGAGCCGCGTACGTTGATTTTCTACGAGGCCCCGCACCGCATTCTTGAATGTCTGCAGGATATGGAAGCCGTGTTTGGCGGTGAGCGCCAGGCATTGCTCGCCCGCGAGATCACCAAGACCTTCGAAACGCTCAAAGGTCTGCCATTGGCAGAGTTGCGCGCGTTCGTCGAATCCGATAGCAATCAGCAGCGTGGCGAATGCGTAGTGCTGGTGGCGGGCTGGACGGCACCGGAGTCCGAGGATGCCGTCAGCAGCGAGGCGATGCGTATTCTTGATCTGTTGCTCGAAGAGATGCCGCTCAAGCGTGCCGCCGCGTTGGCAGCACAAATCACTGGCGAGCGCAAAAACGTGCTGTATCAGGTCGCGCTGGAGAAACAGAAAGGCGTGTAGGCCGTCACCCATAGCGGTCTTGAGGCTTTTAGCGCTTGTTCTTCGGGCGCTCTGCCGTTAACCTTCGCGGCGGAGAGTCGATCGGACAGTCGCTGCCCTCTATGAAAATTAGGGGGGGGAGGAAAGTCCGGGCTCCATAGGGCGAAGTGCCAGGTAATGCCTGGGAGGCGTGAGCCTACGGAAAGTGCCACAGAAAATAACCGCCTAAGCGCTTCGGCGCCGGTAAGGGTGAAAAGGTGCGGTAAGAGCGCACCGCACGTCTGGCAACAGTTCGTGGCTAGGTAAACCCCACTTGGAGCAAGACCAAATAGGGTCTCAAGGCGTGGCCCGCGCTGGGACCGGGTAGGTTGCTAAAGATGTCCAGTGATGGCCATCGTAGACGAATGACTGTTCAAGACAGAACCCGGCTTACAGATCGACTCTCCACCTTTTTCTTTCCCTGCTTGAATCATTGGCAACAGGGCTGTGTAATATCAGCAGGCCTGCTCTGAAAGTCCGGCAGCGGCAAACGCAGTAATAGCCATTTCCCACCTTGCTTCAATCAACAGCAGAAGCGCTTTTGTAATACCGAAAAAATCTTACTCTTAACAAATTACTTTAACTTTCGAGCGCAGCTTTCAGTGCTGCATCAAGTTATTGGTCAAAAGTATCCGTCAGATTCTCGTTGCACCTCCTTTTATGCTCCTAAATCTCCGTTCTGTAAGGGTTTTCCTTTAATCCGCGCCTTGACGGTGTGGTGGGCGCATTCCTATAGTGTGCGCAAGTGGCGGAAAGTGGCATGAAGTGGGTTTTTTGAGCTCAAAACGATAAAAATTGGAGAAACGCAGACGTGTTTCGCGGAGCTAACGCTATCAGTCTCGATGCAAAGGGCCGTCTCGCCATGCCGAGCCGGTACCGTGACGAGCTCGATTCGCGTAGTTCTGGCCAATTGATCGTGACCATTGATGCCGTTGATCCGTGTTTGTGTGTCTATCCGCTCGACGAGTGGGAAATTATTGAAACCAAGTTGCGCGCGCTTCCTTCGCTTCGCGAAGAAAACCGTCGCCTGCAACGTTTGCTGATTGGTAATGCCGTCGACCTCGAACTCGATGGCAGCGGTCGTTTTCTGGTTCCACCGCGTCTGCGCGAATACGCCAAGCTCGATAAGCGCGCGATGCTGGTAGGCCAACTGAACAAGTTCCAATTGTGGGACGAGGATGCATGGAACGCGGTATCTGCCGCTGACCTTGCTGCTATTCAACAACCGGGCGCGATGCCTGATGAACTGCGTGATTTGATCCTGTGACTATTGATAGCGGCTTTAACCACATCACCGTACTGCTTGACGAAGCCGTCGAGGCTCTCGCCGTACGTCCTGATGGCTGCTATCTGGACGGCACGTTCGGGCGCGGCGGACACAGCCGGCTGATCCTCAGCCAGCTCGGCACGGACGGTCGGCTCATCGGGTTCGACAAAGATCCACAAGCGATTGCCACCGGGCAAACGCTAGCGGCCGAAGACGGCCGCTTTGTCGTTGTGCAGCGCAGCTTTGCCGAACTGGGTTCGGTGGTTGCCGAGCAAGGTCTGGCCGGCAAGGTCAGCGGCATTCTGCTCGACCTCGGCGTGTCTTCGCCGCAGCTCGACGACGCTGAGCGCGGCTTCAGTTTCCTCAACGACGGCCCGCTGGACATGCGCATGGATCCGTCCCGCGGCATCAGCGCTGCCGAATTCGTCAACACCGCGCCGGCTGAGGAAATCGCCCGGGTGTTCAAGGAATACGGCGAAGAACGTTTCTCCGGTCGCATGGCCCGCGCGGTCGCCGAGCGTCGCGATATCAAACCGTTCGAGCGCACTGCCGATCTGGCCGAAGTATTGAAAGTCGCCAACCCGGCATGGGAAAAGGGCAAGAACCCGGCCACCCGTGCATTCCAGGGTTTGCGCATTCACGTCAACAACGAACTGGGTGATCTGGAAGCCGGCCTCGAAGCCGCACTGGATGCTCTGGAAATTGGCGGCCGTCTGGTGGTGATCAGCTTCCACTCGCTGGAAGACCGCATCGTCAAATTGTTCATGCGCAAGCTGGTGAAAGGCGAAGCCGACAACCTGCCGCGCAACCTGCCGGTTCGCCATGTCGCGTTCGAACCGAAAATCAAAGTCCATGGCAAAGCGCAGACGGCCTCCGACGCCGAACTCAAAGCCAACCCACGTTCCCGTAGCGCCGTCATGCGCGTCGCGGAGAAGCTGCGGTGAGCAAGCTTTTCGCCAAGCCACTGCCCGGCGGCAGCTTTCTGATGCTGCTGCTGTTTATCGGCGTGCTCGTCTCGGCCATCGCCGTGTCGTACAGCGCGCACTGGAACCGGCAGTTGCTCAACACCCTTTATAACGAACTCAGCGTGCGTGATAAGGCGCAGGCCGAGTGGGGGCGTTTGATTCTTGAGCAAAGCACCTGGACCGCGCACAGCCGGATCGAAGTGCTGGCTACCGAGCAACTGAAAATGCACATTCCTGGCGCGGCTGACGTGAAGATGGTGGCGCCATGATGAAACTCGAAGGCGCACTGTTCCCATGGCGCTTCCGCCTGATGGTGGCGCTGCTCGGCATCATGGTCGCGGCGATCTGCTGGCGCATCATCGACCTGCAAGTGGTTGACCGTGACTTCCTCAAAGGTCAGGGCGACGCGCGCAGTCTGCGTCACATTCCGATTCCGGCTCACCGTGGTCTGATCACCGACCGTAACGGCGAGCCTTTGGCTGTAAGTACCCCCGTGACCACGCTGTGGGCCAACGCCAAGGAAATGCAAACCGCTAAAGAGAAGTGGCCGGCACTTGCCGCCGCGCTGGGTCAGGATCCCAAAGCCCTGACCGAGCGCCTTGAAGCCCAGGCCAACAAAGAATTCATTTATCTGGTGCGCGGGCTGACCCCCGAGCAAGGCCAGGCTGTGCTCGATCTGAAAGTCCCAGGCGTCTACGGCATCGAAGAATTCCGCCGGTTCTACCCGGCCGGTGAAGTCACCGCGCACATGGTCGGTTTTACCGACATCGATGACCACGGTCGTGAAGGTGTCGAGTTGGCTTATGACGAATGGCTCGCCGGGGTGCCGGGCAAACGACAAGTCATCAAGGATCGGCGCGGTCGGCTGATCAAGGATGTTCAGGTCACCAAAAACGCCAAGGCCGGCAAGCCCTTGGCGTTGTCCATTGACCTGCGTCTGCAATATCTGGCCAACCGCGAACTGCGCAACGCGATCATCGAGAACGGCGCCAAGGCCGGCAGCCTGGTGATCATGGACGTCAAGACCGGCGAGATTCTCGCCATGGTCAACCAGCCGACCTACAACCCGAACAACCGCCGCAATCTGCAACCGGCCATGATGCGTAACCGCGCGATGATCGACGTGTTCGAACCGGGTTCGACCATGAAAGCCATCTCGATGGCCGCTGCAATCGAAACCGGGCGCTGGAAACCGAGCGACACCGTCGAGGTGTATCCGGGCTCCCTGCAGATCGGCAAATACACGATCAAGGACGTTTCCAAGAGCGAAGGTCCGGTGCTCGACTTGACCGGCATCCTGATCAATTCCAGTAACGTCGGCATGAGTAAGGTCGCGTTCGATATCGGCGGTGAAACGATTTTCCGCCTCGCGCAGAAAGTCGGTCTCGGCCAGGACACCGGCCTCGGCTTCCCGGGCGAACGTGTCGGTAATCTGCCGAACTACCGCGATTGGCGCAAGGCTGAAACTGCGACCCTGTCCTACGGCTACGGTATTTCCGTGACCGCGATTCAGTTGGTGCACGCGTTCTCGGCGCTGGCCAACAACGGTCGTCTCGCGCCGTTGACCCTGATCAAAACCGACAAGCCGCCGCAGACCACGCAAGTGCTGCCGGAAGCCGTGGCGAAAACCTTGCAAGGCATGCTCACCCAGGTGATCGAAGCGCCGCGCGGCGTGTTCCGTGCGCAGGTGCCGGCGTATCACGTAGCGGGCAAGTCGGGTACCGCGCGCAAGACCTCGGTGGGCACCAAAGGCTACGCGGAAAACTCTTACCGCTCGCTGTTCGCCGGTTTCGGCCCGATGAGCGATCCGCGTTACGCCATCGTTGTCGTGATCGATGAGCCAAGCAAGGCCGGTTACTTCGGTGGTCTGGTTTCCGCGCCGGTGTTCAGCCGTGTGATGTCCGGCACCCTGCGCCTGATGAACGTAACGCCGGACAACTTGCCGACGACACAGCAGGCCAACGCCACCCCGGTCATACCGCTGAAAGCCAATGGAGGGCGCGGCTGATGTCATTAAGTCTGAACAAGATATTCCCCCACGCCGGCCACGATCTGTTGATCCGTGAACTGGCGCTGGACAGCCGCAACGTGCGCGCGGGCGATTTGTTCCTCGCCGTGCCGGGCGGCAAATTCGATGGCCGTGCGCACATCGCCGATGCCTTGCAGCGTGGCGCTGCGGCTGTAGCCTATGAAGTGGAAGGCGCCACCGTTCTGCCGATCACTGACGTGCCGCTGATTCCGGTCAAAGGCCTGGCAGCGCAGCTGTCGGACATCGCCGGGCGTTTTTACGGTGAGCCAAGTCATCACCTGAACCTGATTGGCGTGACCGGCACCAATGGTAAAACCAGCGTGACCCAATTGGTCGCGCAGGCGCTGGATTTGCTCGGCCAGCATTGCGGCATCGTCGGGACCTTGGGTTCCGGCTTCTATGGCGCACTGCAAAGCGGTCTGCACACCACGCCGAATCCGATCGCGGTGCAAGCGACCTTGGGCGACCTGAAAAAGGCCGGCGCCAAAGCCGTGGCCATGGAAGTGTCGTCCCACGGTCTGGATCAGGGCCGCGTGACGGCGCTGGCGTTCGACGTCGCGGTGATGACCAACCTGTCCCGCGATCATCTGGATTATCACGGCACTATGGAGGCGTACGCCGAGGCCAAGGCCAAGCTGTTCGCCTGGAATGATCTGAAGTGCCGCGTGGTCAACCTCGACGACGATTTCGGCCGGCAACTGGCCGCGGAAAAACGTGAATCGCGCTTGATCACCTACAGCCTGCTCGACAGCAGCGCTTACCTGTTCTGCCGCGAAGCGCAGTTCGACGATCACGGCGTGCGCGCCACACTGGTCACGCCGCAGGGTGAACATCATCTGCGTAGCACCCTGCTCGGTCGTTTCAATCTGAGCAACGTACTGGCAGCGGTCGGTGCCTTGCTCGGTCTGGATTACGCGCTCGACGAAATTCTCAAAGTACTGCCGAAACTCGAGGGCCCGGCCGGTCGCATGCAGCGCCTGGGTGGCGGCACGCAGCCGTTGGTGGTGGTCGATTACGCCCACACCCCGGATGCACTGGAGAAAGTACTGACCGCGCTGCGCCCGCACGTCAAAGGTCAACTGCTGTGCCTGTTCGGCTGCGGCGGTGACCGTGATCGCGGCAAGCGTCCGTTGATGGCCGAAGTGGTCGAGCGTCTGGCCGATCAGGTGCTGGTCACCGACGACAACCCGCGCACTGAAGATCCGGCAGTGATTTTCGATGACATCCGCGCCGGTTTCACGGCTGTGGATAAAGTCACTTTCGTTGCCGGCCGTGGTCAGGCGATTGCACAACTGATTGCCGGCGCCTCGGCCGATGACGTGATTGTTCTGGCCGGTAAAGGTCACGAGGACTATCAGGAAATCAACGGCGAGCGCCATGCCTTCTCTGATCTGGTCGAGGCTGATCACGCCCTGACCGCGTGGGAGGTGGCCCATGCTTAAGGCCCTCAAACTCAGCGAACTGACCAACGCGCTCGACGCACGTTTGATCGCCGCCGATGCCAGTTTCGACGGCGTCAGCATCGACAGCCGTGCGATCCAGCCGGGTCAACTGTTTATTGCGTTGACCGGCCCGCGTTTCGACGGTCATGACTACTTGAACGATGTCGCCGCCAAAGGCGCCGTCGCTGCACTGGTCGAACGTGAAGTTGCCGACAGCACGCTGCCGCAACTGCTGGTCAAAGACACCCGTCAGGCCCTCGGCCAATTGGGTGCGCTGAACCGTGCTGCATTCACCCAGCCAGTCGCTGCCATCACTGGCTCCAGCGGCAAGACCACGGTCAAGGAAATGCTCGCGAGCATCCTGCGCACGCGCGGTCCGGTATTGGCGACCCGTGGCAATCTGAACAACGACCTCGGCGCGCCGCTGACCCTGCTCGAATTGGCCCCGGAACACACTTCGGCGGTGATCGAACTGGGCGCCTCGCGTCTCGGCGAAATCGCTTACACCGTTGGCTTGACCAAGCCTCACGTGGCGATCCTCAACAATGCCGGCACCGCGCACGTTGGTGAGTTTGGCGGCCCGGAAAAAATCGTCGAAGCCAAAGGCGAAATCATCGACGGGCTGGCGGCCGACGGCGTCGCCGTGCTCAACCTCGATGACAAAGCCTTCGGCATCTGGAAGACCCGTGCGGGCGTGCGCAAAGTGCTGACCTTCGCCCTGAGCAACACTCAGGCTGACTTCTACGCCAGCGACCTGACCACTGATGCCCGTGGTTGCCCGGCCTTCAATCTGCACACACCTGAAGGTGTCGAGCACGTTCAACTGAACCTGCTCGGCACCCATAACGTCGCCAATTCCATGGCTGCCGCCGCTGCCGCTCACGCCTTGGGCGTGTCGCTGTTCGGCATCGCCACCGGGCTTGGCGCCGTGCAACCGGTCAAGGGTCGCACCGTCGCGCAACTGGCGAAAAACGGTATGCGCGTGATCGATGACACTTACAACGCAAACCCCACCTCGATGTGCGCGGCCGTTGATATACTCGCCGGCTTTTCCGGCCGCACCGTCCTGGTGCTCGGAGATATCGGCGAGTTGGGCGATTGGGCGGAGCAGGGGCACCGCGACGTGGGCGAGTACGCCCGGGGCAAGGTTTCCGCGCTTTATGCCGTTGGGCCAAACATGGTTCACGCCGTAAACGCTTTCGGTGAACAGGCCTATCACTTCGGCAGCCAAGCCGAACTGATTCAGGCCCTCGACGCCGAGCAGGACACAAACACCACCATTTTGATCAAGGGTTCGCGCAGTGCAGCGATGGAAAACATCGTTGCGGCTCTGTGCGGGCCCAGTCTGGAGAAACATTAATGCTGCTGCTGCTAGCGGAGTATCTGCAACAGTTCTACAAAGGCTTCGCGGTCTTTCAGTACCTGACCCTGCGCGGGATCCTCGGTGTGCTGACCGCGCTGGTTTTGTCGCTGTGCTATGGCCCGTGGATGATCCGCACCCTGCAGAACCGTCAGATCGGTCAATCCGTGCGTAACGACGGTCCGCAATCGCACCTGTCCAAGTCGGGCACCCCGACCATGGGCGGCGCGCTGATTCTGTCTTCGATCGGCGTCAGCACCCTGCTTTGGGCTGACCTGAGCAACCGCTACGTCTGGACTGTTTTGCTGGTGACTCTGCTGTTCGGCGCCATCGGTTGGGTCGACGATTACCGCAAGGTCATCGAGAAGAACTCCCGTGGCTTGCCGAGCCGCTGGAAGTATTTCTGGCAGTCGGTGTTCGGCCTCGGCGCGGCGATCTTCCTTTATATGACCGCCTCCACCCCGGTGGAAACCACGCTGATCCTGCCGATGCTCAAGGACTACAGCATTCCGCTGGGCCTCGGTTTCATCGTGCTGACTTACTTCGTGATCGTCGGTTCGAGCAACGCAGTCAACCTGACTGACGGCCTCGACGGTCTGGCGATCATGCCAACCGTGATGGTCGGCGGTGGCCTCGGCATCTTCTGCTACCTGTCGGGTAACGTGAAATTCGCTGAGTACCTGCTGATCCCTTACGTGCCGGGCGCGGGTGAACTGATCGTGTTCTGCGGTGCGCTGATCGGTGCCGGCCTCGGCTTTCTCTGGTTTAACACCTATCCGGCGCAAGTGTTCATGGGCGACGTCGGTGCACTGGCACTCGGCGCGGCACTGGGCACCATCGCGGTGATCGTCCGTCAGGAAATCGTCCTGTTCATCATGGGCGGTGTGTTCGTGATGGAAACCCTGTCAGTCGTCATTCAGGTTGCGTCCTTTAAGCTGACCGGTCGCCGTGTGTTCCGCATGGCACCGATTCACCACCATTTTGAACTCAAGGGCTGGCCCGAGCCGCGCGTGATCGTCCGTTTCTGGATCATCACCGTGATTCTCGTGCTGATCGGCCTTGCCACCCTGAAGCTGAGGTAGAACGAGTGTCTCTGATCGCTTCTGACCACTTCCGCATCGTTGTCGGCCTCGGCAAGAGCGGCATGTCCCTGGTTCGCTTCCTGGCGAACCGGGGCACGTCGTTTGCCGTCGCCGATACGCGGGAAAATCCACCGGAACTGGCCACGCTCAAGCGTGACTATCCGCACGTGGAAGTGCGTTGTGGCGAGCTGGACGTCGAATTCCTCTGCCGTGCCGACGAGCTCTACGTGAGCCCCGGCCTGGCGTTGGCGACCCCGGCCCTGCAAGCCGCTGCGGCCCGTGGCGTGAAACTGTCCGGCGACATCGAGCTGTTCGCGCGTAACGCGCGGGCGCCGATCGTGGCCATCAGCGGTTCCAACGCGAAAAGCACCGTCACCACCCTGGTCGGCGAAATGGCGGCTGCGGCCGGCAAGCGCGTTGCCGTCGGTGGCAACCTCGGCACCCCGGCGCTGGACCTGCTCAGCGACGACGTCGAGCTGTACGTCATGGAACTGTCGAGCTTCCAGCTGGAAACCACCGACCAGCTCAATGCCGAAGTGGCCACCGTGCTGAACATCAGCGAAGACCACATGGATCGCTACAGCGGTCTGCCGGCGTACCACCTGGCCAAGCACCGGATCTTCCGTGGCGCGAAGCAGTTCGTGGTCAATCGCCAGGATGCGCTGAGCCGTCCGTTGATGGGCGAGGGTCAGCCATGCTGGACCTTCGGCCTGACCAAACCGGATTTCAAGGCATTCGGTATCCGCGAAGAAGATGGCGAGAAGTATCTGGCCTTCGAATTCCAGAACCTGATGCCGGTGCGTGAGCTGAAAATTCGCGGCGCACACAACCAGTCCAACGCCCTCGCGGCGCTGGCGCTCGGTCATGCCGTGGGCTTGCCGTTCGAGGCCATGCTCTCGGCGCTGCGCAACTTCGCCGGTCTCGAACACCGTTGCCAGTGGGTGCGTGATCTCGACGGCGTGGCGTATTACAACGATTCGAAAGCCACCAACGTCGGCGCCGCTCTGGCCGCCATCGAAGGCTTGGGCGCGGATATCGACGGCAAGGTCATCCTGATCGCCGGTGGCGATGGCAAGGGTGCCGAATTCAACGATCTGCGTGATCCGGTAGCGGTCAACTGCCGTGCCGTGATCCTGATGGGCCGCGACTCCGACAAGATCGGTGAAGCCATCGGTGATGCCGTGCCACTGATTCGCGCGACCTCGCTGGTTGACGCCGTCGCGCAATGCCGCGCCGCCGCCCAACCGGGTGACGTGGTGCTGCTGTCGCCGGCCTGCGCCAGTTTCGACATGTTCAAGAACTATGAAGACCGTGGTCACCAGTTCGTCCGCGCTGTGGAGGAACTGGCATGAGTCTGTTCAATATCATCAAGCCGTACCCGTCGCCGATTATTACCGGGCGCGGCATCGACCTCGATTTTCCGATGCTCGCCGGTTGCCTGGCTTTGCTCGGTCTCGGTTTGATCATGATCGCTTCGGCGTCCACTGAGGTGGCAGCCGCGCAGTCGGGCAGTCCGCTGTATTACATGATTCGCCACCTTATTTATGTGGTGCTGGGCCTGGGCGCCTGCATCGTCACCATGATGATTCCGATCGCCACCTGGCAACGCCTCGGCTGGTTGATGCTGATCGGTGCGTTCGGCTTGCTGGTGATGGTGATCATTCCCGGCATCGGTCGCGAAGTGAACGGTTCGATGCGCT
This sequence comes from Pseudomonas sp. Irchel s3h9, assembly GCF_900187475.1. Classification (NCBI taxonomy): domain Bacteria; kingdom Pseudomonadati; phylum Pseudomonadota; class Gammaproteobacteria; order Pseudomonadales; family Pseudomonadaceae; genus Pseudomonas; species Pseudomonas sp. Irchel s3h9. Next base: position 119,021 of record NZ_FYDH01000018.1, read on the forward strand.
GGATCGGTTTCAGCTTCTTCAACGTGCAGCCGTCCGAGATCGCCAAAGTGTTCGTGGTGATCTACCTCGCCGGTTATCTGGTGCGGCGTCAGAAGGAAGTGCGCGAGAGCTGGATGGGCTTCTTCAAGCCGTTCATCGTGCTGCTGCCGATGGCCGGCCTGCTGCTGATGGAGCCAGACTTCGGCGCCACCGTGGTGATGATGGGCGCTGCGGCGGCGATGCTCTTTCTCGGCGGGGTCGGACTGTTCCGTTTCTCGCTGATGGTGGTGTTGGCGGTCGGAGCGGTGGTCTTGCTGATTCAAATGCAGCCGTATCGTATGGCGCGTCTGACCAACTTCGCTGACCCGTGGGCCGACCAGTTCGGCGCCGGCTACCAATTGTCCCAAGCGCTGATCGCGTTCGGTCGTGGCGAATGGCTGGGTGTGGGCCTGGGCAACAGCGTGCAGAAGCAGTTCTACCTGCCGGAAGCGCACACCGACTTCGTGTTCTCGGTATTGGCTGAAGAACTCGGCGCGGTGGGTTCGCTGTGCACCGTGGCGCTGTTCGTGTTCGTGTGTATTCGTGGCATGTACATCGGCTTGTGGGCCGAGAAAGCCAAGCAGTTCTTTGCCGCTTATGTGGCCTACGGCCTGTCGTTCCTGTGGATTGGTCAGTTCCTGATCAACATCGGGGTGAACGTCGGCCTGCTGCCAACCAAAGGTCTGACCTTGCCGTTCCTCAGTTATGGCGGCAGCTCGTTGGTGATCTGCTGTGCCTGCCTCGGTTTGTTATTGAGGATTGAGTGGGAGAGTCGAACCCACCTGGGCAGTGAAGAGATGGAATTCCATGAGAGCGACTTCGCCGAGGAGCCGAATCATGGGCGCTAACGTATTGATCATGGCCGGCGGAACCGGCGGCCACGTGTTCCCGGCGCTGGCCTGTGCTCGCGAGTTTCAGGCGCGCGGCTACACCGTGCACTGGCTCGGCACGCCACGCGGAATTGAAAACGAACTGGTGCCCGCGGCAGGTCTTGAACTGCACCGCATCAACGCCACCGGCCTGCGCGGCAAGGGCAAGCTGTCGCTGCTCAAGGCGCCGTTCATGCTGCTGAAATCGGTATGGCAGGCGCGGGCAATCATTCGTCGCTTGAAGCCGGTGTGTGTGGTCGGCTTCGGTGGTTATGTGACTGGCCCGGGTGGTCTTGCCGCGAAACTGGCCGGTGTGCCGGTGATCGTTCACGAGCAGAACGCTGTGGCCGGCACCGCCAATCGGTTGCTGGTGCCGTTCGCCGCTCGGGTGTGTGAAGCGTTCCCCGACACCTTTACTCTGTCGGACACCCGCCGTACCACCGGAAACCCGGTGCGCAGCGAGCTGTTCCTCGACACATCGCGACCTGCTCTGGCCGGCCGCAAAGCGCGTTTGCTGATCCTTGGCGGAAGCCTGGGCGCAGAACCGTTGAACAAATTGCTGCCTGAAGCCCTGGCCCAAGTCGCTGCCGATTTGCGCCCGGAAGTGTTTCATCAGGCCGGCAAAAACCACGATGAAGTGACTGCAGAGCGCTACCGCGCCGCCGGCGTGGATGCGCAGGTGCAGCCGTTCATCAAAGACATGGCCCAGGCCTATGGCTGGGCTGACCTGGTGGTGTGCCGCGCAGGCGCGTTGACCATCAGTGAGCTGGCTGCCGCCGGTCTGCCCTCGATGCTGGTGCCTTTGCCCCACGCGATCGACGATCACCAGACCCGCAACGCCGATTATTTGGCCCGTGAAGGCGCTGCCTTCCTGATGCCACAAAGAACGACTGGTGCCGCGGACCTTGCCGCGCGCCTGACAGAGGTCTTGATGCAACCGCAACGACTCGAAGATATGGCCCAAGCGGCCCGCCGTCTGGCGAAACCCGATGCCACCCGTAGCGTGGTCGATACCTGTCTGGAGGTGGCTCATGGTTGAGAATCAGAAAGCCATGCCGCAACCGGAAATGCGCCGCATCCGTCGCATCCACTTCGTCGGCATCGGCGGCGTGGGCATGTGCGGCATCGCCGAAGTGTTGTTGAACCTGGGCTACCAAGTGTCCGGTTCCGACCTGAAAGCTTCGCCGGTGACCGAGCGTCTGGAGTCGTTCGGCGCGCAGATTTTCATCGGCCACCGTGCCGAGAACGCCGCTGCTGCCGATGTGCTGGTGGTGTCGAGCGCGGTAAATACCTCGAACCCGGAAGTGGCGAACGCGCTTGAGCGTCGTATCCCGGTGGTGCCGCGTGCAGAAATGCTCGCCGAGCTGATGCGCTATCGCCACGGCATCGCCGTCGCCGGTACCCACGGCAAAACCACCACCACCAGCCTGATCGCTTCGGTGTTCGCGGCCGGAGGCCTGGACCCGACGTTCGTCATCGGTGGTCGTCTGAATGCGGCGGGCACCAATGCCCAGCTCGGCACCAGCCGGTACCTGATCGCCGAAGCCGATGAAAGCGATGCGAGTTTTCTGCACCTGCAACCGCTGGTGGCCGTGGTTACCAACATCGACGCCGACCACATGGCGACCTACGACGGTGACTTCAACAAGCTGAAGAAAACCTTCGTCGAGTTCCTGCACAACCTGCCGTTCTACGGTTTGGCGGTCATGTGCCTGGACGATCCGGTGGTGCGTGAAATCCTGCCGCTGGTGAAACGTCCGACCGTGACTTACGGCTTCAGTGAAGACGCTGACGTGCGCGCGATCAATATTCGCCAGCAAGGCATGCAGACCTTCTTCACCGTGCTGCGCCCGGATCGCGAGCCGCTGGACGTGTCGGTGAACATGCCCGGCAACCACAACGTACTCAACTCGCTGGCAACCATCTGTATTGCCACCGACGAAGGCGTCAGCGATGAAGCCATCGTCCAGGGCCTGTCGGGCTTCCAGGGCGTTGGTCGACGCTTCCAGGTTTACGGCGAACTGCCAGTGGACGGGGGCAACGTGATGCTGGTCGACGATTACGGTCACCACCCGACCGAAGTCGCCGCAGTGATCAAAGCCGTGCGCGGTGGCTGGCCGGAGCGCCGTCTGGTGATGGTTTACCAGCCGCACCGTTATAGCCGCACCCGTGACCTGTACGACGATTTCGTCAATGTACTGGCCGACGCCAACGTGCTGCTGCTGATGGAAGTCTATCCGGCCGGCGAAGAGCCGATCCCGGGCGCCGACAGCCGCAAGCTGTGCAACAGCATCCGTCAGCGCGGTCAGCTCGACCCGATCTACATCGAGCGTGGCGTCGATCTGGCGCCGCTGGTCAAGCCGCTGCTGCGTGCCGGCGACATCCTGCTGTGCCAGGGCGCCGGTGATATCGGCGGTCTCGCGCCGAAGCTGTTGAAAAGTGAATTGTTCGCTGGCGCCGTGGCGGCGCCGGTCGAGGGGAAGTTGAAATGACTGCTGCCTACGCCAAGCTGTTTTCCACTATCGCGCCGAAAGACTTCGGCCGTGTCGCCGTGCTCTTCGGTGGCCTGAGTGCCGAGCGTGAGGTGTCGCTGAAATCCGGTAACGCCGTACTCGACGCGCTGCAAAGCGCTGGCGTGGACGCGTTCGGCATCGACGTTGGCGAAGACATTCTGCAACGGCTGCTCAGCGAAAAGATCGACCGCGCGTTCATCATTCTTCACGGCCGTGGCGGTGAAGACGGCTCCATGCAGGGCCTGCTCGAAGTGGCGGGCATTCCGTACACCGGCAGCGGCATTCTCGCTTCGGCACTGGCGATGGACAAACTGCGCACCAAGCAGGTCTGGCACAGCCTCGGGATTCCGACGCCGCGTCACGCCGTGCTGTGCAGCGAAGCCGATTGTATTTCGGCGGCGACGGAACTGGGCTTCCCTTTGATCGTCAAACCGGCGCATGAAGGTTCAAGTATCGGGATGGCCAAAGTGAGTTCTGCGTCCGAGTTGATCGACGCATGGAAAGCGGCCAGTACCTACGATTCGCAAGTCTTGGTTGAGCAATGGATTCAAGGTCCGGAGTTCACCATCGCCACCCTGCGTGACCAGGTGTTGCCTCCGATTGCCCTGGGTACACCGCACACGTTCTACGACTACGACGCCAAGTACATCGCCAACGATACCCAGTACCGCATTCCGTGCGGGCTGGATGCCGCCAAGGAACAGGAACTCATGGATCTCACGGCCAAGGCCTGTGAGGCGCTGGGTATTGCCGGTTGGGGCAGGGCGGACGTGATGCAGGACGCCGACGGGCAGTTCTGGTTCCTGGAAGTGAACACCGCACCGGGCATGACCGATCACAGTCTGGTACCGATGGCGGCCCGTGCGGCTGGCCTGGATTTCCAGCAACTGGTTCTGGCCATTCTGGCCGCCAGTGTTGAAGACGCTCGAGGTTAAGACGATGCAAGGCGCTCAGCTCCGACATCAGCCTCCCGCACCCGGCCGCAAGCCGGTGCCACGGGGTGCCAGCCGAATGGTGGCGAAAGAGCCGATGTCCGCGCGCCTGCCGAAAGCCAATTTCGGCTTTCTGAAAAGTCTGTTCTGGCCAGTGCTGCTGGTGGTGCTGGGCTTTGGTACTTACGAAGGTGCAACGCGTTTGCTGCCGTACGCCGACCGGCCGATCACCAAGATCGCCGTGCAAGGCGACCTGAGCTACATCAGCCAGCAAGCGGTGCAGCAGCGGATCGCCCCGTACGTGGCGTCGAGCTTCTTCACCATCGACCTGGCCGGTATGCGCACCGAGCTTGAGCAGATGCCGTGGATTGCCCACGCCGAAGTACGTCGGGTGTGGCCGGACCAGGTGGTGATCCGCCTCGAAGAGCAGCTGCCGGTGGCGCGTTGGGGGGATGAGTCATTGCTGAACAACCAGGGCCAGGCGTTTACGCCCAAGGAACTGGCGAACTACGAACATCTGCCACAGCTGTTCGGCCCACAACGGGCTCAGCAGCAAGTGATGCAGCAGTATCAGGTGCTGAGCCAGATGCTGCGGCCGTTGGGCTTTTCGATTGCACGCCTGGAACTGCGTGAACGCGGGAGTTGGTTCCTGACCACCGGTGCCGGCAGTTCTGGCCCCGGCATCGAGTTGCTGCTGGGACGCGGCAACCTGGTGGAAAAGATGCGCCGTTTTATCGCCATCTATGACAAGACGCTTAAAGACCAGATTACGAACATCGCGCGCATCGATCTGCGCTACGCCAACGGCCTCGCTGTTGGCTGGCGGGAACCAGTAGCGCCGACGACAGCCCAACCCGCTGTCGCGAAGAATTAAGAAGAGGCAGGACCCATGGCAAACGTGCAAAGCGGCAAAATGATCGTCGGTCTCGATATCGGCACCTCCAAGGTGGTGGCGCTGGTCGGCGAGGTCTCCGACGACGGCTCGCTGGAAATCGTCGGGATCGGTACCCATCCGTCCCGTGGCCTGAAGAAGGGCGTGGTGGTCAACATCGAGTCCACCGTGCAATCGATCCAGCGCGCGATCGAAGAAGCCCAACTGATGGCGGGCTGCCGCATTCACTCGGCGTTCGTCGGTGTGGCGGGCAATCACATCCGCAGCCTGAACTCCCACGGCATCGTCGCGATCCGCGATCGTGAAGTCAGCTCGGCCGACCTTGAGCGCGTGCTCGACGCTGCTCAGGCTGTGGCGATTCCGGCAGACCAGCGCGTGCTGCACACCCTGCCGCAGGATTACGTGATCGATAACCAGGAAGGCGTTCGCGAACCACTGGGCATGTCCGGCGTACGTCTGGAAGCCAAGGTTCACGTGGTCACCTGCGCCGTCAACGCCGCCCAGAACATTGAAAAATGCGTGCGTCGCTGCGGTCTGGAAATCGACGACATCATTCTTGAGCAACTGGCCTCGGCCTACTCGGTACTGACCGACGACGAGAAAGAACTGGGCGTGTGCCTGGTCGACATCGGCGGCGGCACCACTGACATCGCGATCTTCACCGAAGGCGCGATCCGCCACACCGCAGTGATCCCGATTGCCGGTGATCAGGTGACCAACGACATCGCCATGGCGTTGCGCACCCCGACCCAGTACGCCGAAGAAATCAAGATCCGCTACGCCTGCGCCCTGGCCAAGCTGGCCGGTGCCGGTGAAACCATCAAGGTGCCGAGCGTTGGCGACCGTCCACCACGCGAACTGTCGCGTCAGGCCCTGGCCGAAGTGGTCGAGCCGCGTTACGACGAACTGTTCACGCTGATTCAGGCCGAGCTGCGTCGCAGCGGCTACGAAGACCTGATCCCGGCGGGCATCGTCCTCACCGGCGGTACTTCGAAGATGGAAGGCGCCACTGAACTGGCCGAAGAAATCTTCCACATGCCGGTGCGCCTCGGCGTGCCGCATGGCGTGAAGGGCCTGGATGACGTGGTGCGCAACCCGATTTATTCCACTGGCGTTGGTTTGTTGATGTACGGCCTGCAAAAGCAGTCCGACGGGGTTTCGTTCTCCGGCATCGGCAGCCGCGACAGCTACAGCAACGAAGAGCCACAGGCGCCGTTGCTGGACCGATTGAAGAAGTGGGTTCAAGGCAACTTCTAAAGCTTTACCGCAACACCGCAACAAAAAAGCAGTAGGCGAAAAAACTAGAGAATGTAAGGAGAGGGAAAATGTTCGAACTCGTAGACAACATCCCCGCAAGCCCGGTAATCAAAGTTATCGGTGTTGGCGGTGGCGGCGGCAACGCTGTCAATCACATGGTCAAGAGCAACATCGAAGGCGTTGAATTCATCTGCGCCAACACTGATGCTCAAGCGCTGAAAAACATCGGTGCGCGTACCATTCTGCAACTGGGTACCGGCGTGACCAAAGGTCTGGGCGCTGGCGCCAACCCTGAAGTAGGTCGTCAGGCCGCTCTCGAAGACCGTGAGCGCATTGCCGAAGTCCTGCAGGGCACCAACATGGTGTTCATCACCACTGGCATGGGCGGCGGTACCGGTACCGGTGCTGCGCCGATCATCGCCGAAGTGGCCAAGGAAATGGGCATTCTGACCGTTGCTGTCGTAACGCGTCCGTTCCCGTTCGAAGGCCGCAAGCGTATGCAGATCGCCGATGAAGGCATCCGCATGCTCTCGGAAAGCGTTGACTCGTTGATCACCATTCCTAACGAGAAGCTGCTGACCATCCTCGGTAAAGACGCCAGCCTGCTGTCGGCTTTCGCCAAGGCTGACGATGTACTGGCCGGTGCCGTTCGCGGTATCTCCGACATCATCAAGCGTCCGGGTATGATCAACGTCGACTTCGCCGACGTACGTACCGTGATGAGCGAAATGGGCATGGCGATGATGGGCACTGGCTGCGCCAGCGGTCCGAACCGTGCACGTGAAGCCACCGAAGCGGCGATCCGCAACCCGCTGCTGGAAGACGTGAACCTGCAAGGCGCACGCGGCATCCTGGTGAACATCACCGCCGGTCCTGACCTGTCCCTGGGTGAGTACTCCGACGTGGGTAGCATCATCGAAGCCTTCGCTTCCGAACACGCGATGGTCAAGGTCGGTACCGTTATCGATCCGGACATGCGCGACGAACTGCACGTGACTGTGGTTGCCACTGGTCTGGGCGCGAAAATCGAGAAGCCTGTGAAGGTCATCGACAACACCGTTCACACCTCCATGGCTTCTGCCCAGGTACAACAACCGGCTGCGGCCCGTCAGGAAGCGCCAGCGGTCAACTACCGTGATCTGGATCGTCCGACCGTCATGCGCAACCAAGCTCAGGCCGGTGCTGCGGCTGCCGCGAAGATGAATCCGCAAGATGATCTGGACTACCTGGACATCCCGGCATTCCTGCGTCGTCAGGCCGATTGATGGAATGTATCAGGGCTATGAAGGTGATTGGTGTTCAGCAAAGGCATGGTCTGCTATCATCGCCAGCCTTTGTTGATACCAGTTCGCAATTTGCGCTGAAGCGGCCCAAGCCATGATTAAACAACGCACACTGAAAAATATTATCCGTGCCACAGGTGTAGGCCTGCACTCCGGTGAGAAGGTCTATCTGACCCTCAAGCCTGCGCCTGTCGACACTGGCATTGTGTTTTGTCGCGCTGACCTCGACCCTGTGGTGCAGATTCCTGCCCGCGCGGAAAACGTCGGTGAAACCACTATGTCGACGACGCTGATTAACGGCGACGTGAAAGTGGACACGGTAGAGCACTTGCTCTCGGCCATGGCTGGCCTGGGCATCGATAACGCCTACGTCGAGCTCTCCGCGTCCGAAGTCCCGATCATGGATGGCAGCGCTGGACCCTTCGTATTCCTGATTCAATCGGCAGGCCTGGAAGAACAGGACGCCGCCAAGAAATTCATCCGCATCCTGCGTGAAGTGACAGTGGAAGACGGCGACAAGCGCGCCACTTTCGTCCCTTTCGAAGGGTTCAAAGTGAGCTTCGAGATCGATTTCGATCACCCGGTATTCCGGGACCGCACCCAAAGTGCAAGCGTGGATTTTTCCAGCACTTCGTTCGTAAAAGAAGTCAGCCGCGCCCGTACCTTTGGTTTCATGAGTGATATCGAGTACCTGCGCAAGCACAACCTCGCACTCGGCGGCAGCGTTGAAAACGCAATCGTGGTCGATGCCGATGGCGTACTGAACGAAGACGGCCTTCGCTATGAAGACGAATTCGTGAAGCACAAGATCCTCGATGCCATTGGCGACCTGTATCTGCTGGGTAACAGCCTGATTGGTGAGTTCAAGGGCTTCAAGTCCGGCCACGCACTGAACAACCAGCTGCTGCGCAAGTTGATTGAGCAGACAGACGCTTGGGAAGTGGTGACGTTCGAAGACGCCAGCACCGCACCAATCTCTTACATGCGCCCGGTTGCGGCGGTGTAAGTAAAAAACCTCTCTAGTTTTTTGAAGGCCATCCTCGGATGGCCTTTTTTTATGCCCTTTTAAAATCAAAAGATCGCAGCCTTCGGCAGCTCCTACAGGGTGATCGCATTCTCATGTAGGAGCTGCCGAAGGCTGCGATCTTTTGATCTTAATAGCTGACGACGCGGTTACGCCCACTTTCCTTGGCCTGATAAAGCGCCTTGTCCGCCGCAAACAACAACTGCTCCAGCGTCATTTCACTCGCCGCCGTCCACGTCGCGATGCCAATACTCACCGTCATCGGCCGCTCGGCCCCGTCGACCAACGGCAACTGCTCCACCGCCTGACGAATATGCTCGGCAATCTGCTGTGCGCCTTGACCATCGGTCTCGGCGAGAATCACCGAAAACTCCTCACCCCCATAACGCGCCACCAGATCCGCCGGTCGCCGCACGTTTTCCGTGATGACCCTGGCCAGCGTCTTCAGCGCCAGGTCGCCGGCCTGATGCCCATGTCGATCATTGAAAGCCTTGAAGTGATCGGCATCGATCATCATCACCGACATCGGTTTGCCCGAGCGCTGGGCGCGGAACCACTCATGGCGTAGTGCCTGATCGAGCATCCGCCGATTGGCCACGCCCGTCAGCGCATCGGTAGCGGCCAGTTGGGCCAACTCGCGCTCGGCCCGTTGGCGCAGGCGCAACTCGCGGGCCAACAGCCAGGTCAGCCACAGCAAACCCATACACAACACGCCCGTGGCACCACTGATCAGCATCGCGGTGCGCCGCCAGGTGCCAAATACTTCATCGCTGGACAGCGCGACCATCACCGTCAGTGGCAGATTGCCGACCCGCGAATAGGTATAGAGGCGTTGTTGATGGTCCATGCTCGAGGTGCTGGTAAAACTGCCATTGCCATCCTTGTCTCCCAGAATACGCACGACATTCGGTCGGTTGCCGTAGCTCTTGCCGATGGAATCGCTTTGCAGATACGGCTTCTGCGCCAGCAGGACGCCGTCGTTGTTGATGATGTTCAACGTGCTGTCTTTGCCAATGTCGAGGCTGTTGAACAACTGATCGAAGTAATCGAGTTTCATCGACGCCACGGCTACCCCGGCGAACTCGCCGGTTTGCGAGGAAATCCGTCGACTGAAGCTGATTCGCCACTGATTGGCCTCCTCACAGTCGCAACGGGTCTTGAACGGGCGGCTGATGAACATGCCGACGTCGTGATTGAAAGCGTGGGCAAGGAAGTATTCGCGGTCGGCAAAGTTGCCCGGTTTTGGCTCGATCCGTGAGGAGTCGGCAATCACATCTCCGTGCTTGTCGAGGAGCAGTATGTCGCCCTTGAAGCGCGCGGCGGTCGAGCGGTCGAACAACGCCAGATGGCGGATCTGCGGTGAGACATCTTGCAGGTCGTCGCGCTGGGCGGCGGCGATCAGGCCTTGCAGGGTCAAGTCGTACAACTCGACGGTGCGCAGGACATCGGCGTCGATCAGTTGCGCGATGGTGGTGGCACTGCGGGTAGCCGACTCCTGAGCGTTGGCGTGCTCGCGGATCAGCAGGAACGTGACGATGCACAGAATCGCGATCACGGTCAGCGAACTGCCGCAGATCAGCAGCAACTCGGGGCGTCCGGTCTTGCCCGCAACGGGTGGGGTACGGCTCGCGATCATGATTGGGCTGTCGGTTGGGGAGAAGTCTTATAAGCGTAGTAGGCCAAAAACCACAGCCGAAGCCAGAAACCATTTCCAATGTGGGAGCAGGCTCGCTCCCACAGGGTGCATCACTGAATTCAAGACGGTGTTATGGCGCCGATCTTAGAAGACGTTGATCGGGTAGTCGATGATCACGCGGTATTCATCTGTATCCGAATCAATCACGCCGTAGCCGTTGCCGCCACGGTTGGTCGCCCATTGCAGGTGGAGCGCCAGATCCTTGGCCTGACCGCTCTGCACCACGTACTTCAAGTCGAGATCGCGTTCCCAATGCTTGGCGTTGCGGCCATCGGCGCTGTACCAGTTGGAATAGCCTTTGCTGTCGGGGTCGACCTTGGTCAGGTCCACCTTGCCGCGCGAATACGACACCGCCGTGGTCAGCCCCGGCACGCCGACACCGGCGAAGTCATAGGCGTACTTGAGCTTCCACGAGCGTTCGTTCGGGCCGTTGAAGTCGGAGTATTGCTGGGAGTTGTCGAGGTAAACGCTGTCGCCTTGGCTGATGTAGTCGAACGGCGTGTTGCCGTTGACCCGCTGATACGCGGCGGTAACGCTGTGATTACCGACGCCAACGGTGAAATGCAGGCTGTAGGTGTTGTTGTCGATGTTGCCCAGCAGCGCATCACCGGTGTCTTGCGTGTGATAGAAGTGCAAGCCCGGGTTGAGGCTGACCAGATCGTTCAACTGCCAGGTGTAGTCGAGGTCGTAGTAGTACTGGTTCCAGATGTCCTTCAACTCAGAGGCATAAAGGCTGCTGGTCAGGCCTTCGACACCGCTCCACGCCACGCCGGCCCAGTTCAGGTGCTGGCTCTCATCACCGTCGGCAAGAGTGCCGTAGGAAGTGCCGATGCGCGTGTGGCCACTCTGGTTGTAAGGCTTGTTGAAACTCGCCTGGCCGCCTTCGATCAACCAGCCATCGAAGCTGTGGTTGGTCAGGCTCACACCACGAAAAGTCTGCGGCAGCATGCGCGTTTCACCGCCGGCAATCACCGGGTTGGTGAGGAACAGATCACCGGCCTTCAACTCGGTATCGAACGCGCGCATTTTCAACGTGCCGCCCGCCGTGGAGAACGCCCCCGGCGCTTTGCCGCCATTCTCTCTGACCGGCAGGATGCTCGAGCCGTCGGTGCCGCCACCGCCATCGAGCTTCAACCCGAGCATGGCGTGGGCATCAATGCCGAAACCGACCGTACCTTCGGTGTAGCCCGACTTGAAGACCCCGAGAAAGCCCTGGCCCCACTCGATGTTGTCGTCCGCTTTCTGCAAGCGGTTGCGATTCATGTAGTAGTTGCGGGCGTTGAGGTTGAGGCTCGAACCCTCGACAAAGCCTTCTTTGGCTAGCTCGTCGGCGTGAGCGGCGGGAGCAATCGTTGCGGCAATTGCAATGAACAACGGAGTGAAGCGGACTGGGTAACGCACGTGCAATGGAGCTCCTTGGGTCAACTGGCGCCTCTATATTTTGAGGCGCTCGATGTTTCTTGTTGTTACAGACGAACCAAACGGCTTTCAGACCACAACGAAAAAAGGCCGCTGAAAGGCAGCGGCCTGGAATGACGACGGTTGAACGGGAAGAGCCAAACAACCGCGTCGAGGGAAACGTTGGCGCGGTGCGCGACTCAGCTGTCTTTCTCGGATGCTTGAGCCTGGGAAGTGGCAGCCTGTGGGGCTTGCGAGGCGTCCTGAGCCTTGGCCATCACTTCGGCCTGATGCTGATCGAAGGCCTGAGCGCGAGCGATATTTTGCGCTACGAACGACTGCGATTCTTCAGCCATCGCCATCGGCGACAGGATCAATGAGGACAAAACGAAAGCGCTGGCAATACCCATACTGTTGGACATCTTGAAAACCTTCTCGCTTGGCGAGTGCTGTTTGGTGCGGGCAAAGATAAGGTCGCCGGGCGTTGGGAAACAGCGTGATTTTCATAAATGACTGTTGCGCAGGAGGTAAAAGTCGAAGTTCGCGGTGTAGCCAAGAGCAACCCCCTCACCCCAACCCTCTCCCCCAAGGGGGCGAGGGGGAAGGGAGCAGATTGGGGGCTTTTCAAAGCCTGAGTTCGACTGGATATTTCAGGTCGGTGTAACTCGAGAGAACAACTCGGTCAGTCCCCTCTCCCTCCGGGCGGTCCGACGTTTCGGGAGGGTTAGGGTGAGGGGCTTTTCAGACCGGCAAATAAATCCCGAAGGTATTCATCCCCCGATCACTGCGCACAAACACATCGCCGCCATGCATCAGCGCAATCGCCTTGACGATCGCCAGCCCCAAGCCATGGTTATTGCCACTGTTGCTGCGCGAGGCATCCACCCGATAAAAGCGCTCGAACAAGCGCGGCAAATGCTCGCTGGCAATCGGCGAACCGGGGTTGGCCACGCCGATACTCACCTGATGCGCTTCAACCTCAATCCGCACCTCGATCACCTGACCCGCGGCGGTGTGCTGCACCGCATTACTCAACAGATTGATCAACGCCCGGCGCAAATGCGCGACCTCGATCTGCACCAGCGCATCGCCGCTGACCTGCACCTGAACCTGCGCATCTTCAAGAATGAAATCCAGATATTCCAGCGTCGTCGCCACCTCATCCGCCAGCGACGTCGAGGTCAGTTTGGTCGCCTTGTTACCCTGATCGGCACTGGCCAGAAACAACATGTCGTTGATTATCGAACGCAGCCGTTCCAACTCTTCCAGGTTCGATTGCAGCACTTCGAAATAATGTTCGGCAGAACGCCCACGGGTCAGCGCCACCTGAGTCTGGCCAATCAGATTGGTCAGCGGCGAACGCAGCTCATGAGCGACATCGGCGTTGAACGATTCCAGCCGCGAGTAGGCCTGTTCAACCCGTTCCAGCGTCGAGTTGAAGGAGTCGACAAACTGCTCAAGTTCCGGTGGCAGCGGCGACAGACGCAAGCGCCCGGCCCGTAGCGGAGGCGCCAGTCGTTGAGCTTCATGGGACAGTTTGATCAGCGGTTTGAGACCAATTCGCGCGACCCAATAGCCCAGCGCCGAAGCCATCAGCACACCGACAATCGCCAGCCCGATCAAGGCAATCAGCAAGTTGTGCTGAGTCTCATGAAAGGTCTCGGTATCGATGCCGATCATGAAGCGCAGCGGCGGACGCTGATCCTTGGCCGGCAACTCGGTCAGCAGCACTTTCAGTGGATAAGGCTGGCCGGGCAACTGCAAGTCATGCATGCCCAGCGGGCCTTTGGCAAAAGTACGGATCGCCGCATCGGGCTGACCGTATTCGTAACCCGGATCACCGCTCACCACCCAGAAACGAATGCGTTTGTCCTCTTCACCCAGCAGCTTCAACTTGGCGTTGATCTTCACCCAATGCTCGGGTGTGCCGAAGCGATTGAGCGCCGATTCGAGCACGCTGTAACGCGCATCCAGCTCGGCTTCCGGCAGCAGCCCGAGGCCTTTATCAACCTGTTGATACAACGCGCCGCCGATCAACAGAAACACCAGCAGCGCCACCAGCGTGAACATGCCGCTCAGGCGCAGCGCGATGGAATTACTGGACACCACGGCTCTCCAGCACATAACCCATGCCACGAATGGTGTGCAGCAGTTTCTCGTCGAACGGCCCGTCGAGCTTGGCACGCAGGCGTTTGATCGCGACTTCGACGACGTTAGCATCGCTGTCGAAATTGATGTCCCAGACCATTTCGGCGATGGCGGTTTTCGAAAGGATTTCACCTTGGCGACGGGCGAGGACGCTCAACAACGAAAACTCCTTGGCGGTCAGATCCAGTCGGGTTCCGGCGCGAGTCGCCTTGCGGCTGATCAAATCTATCCACAGGTCGGCGATGCTCACTTGCACCGGTTCATGCCCGCCGCTGCGGCGGGTCAGCGCTTGCAGGCGCGCGACCAGTTCAAGGAAGGAAAACGGTTTGCCGAGGTAATCGTCGGCACCGTCGCGCAGGCCTTTGATGCGGTCTTCGACGCGCTCGCGGGCGGTGAGCATGATCACCGGGGTTTGCTTACGCGCACGCAACGCGCGCAGCACGCCGAAGCCATCGAGGCCCGGCAACATGACGTCGAGGACGATCACCGCGTAGTCGCTTTCCAGCGCCAGATGCAGACCCTCGACGCCGTCGCGGGCCAGGTCCACGGTGTAACCCTGTTCCGTCAGACCGCGGTGCAGATAGTCCGCGGTTTTTTCCTCGTCTTCGATAATCAGAACGCGCATGACCCGCCTCAGTCTGTGGTCGCCAGCGCCGCTACGGGCGCAGGTTTGGGCCTGTGGAACAGCCGCTCAAGCCACAAGTATATGACCGGAGTGGTAAACAACGTCAGCATCTGGCTGACCAGCAAACCGCCGACCACCGCGATCCCCAGCGGCTGACGCAGTTCGGCGCCAGTGCCGTAGCCGAGCATCAGCGGCAGCGCGCCGAGCAGGGCGGCGAGGGTGGTCATGATGATCGGCCGGAACCGCGTGATGCATGCTTCGAAAATCGCATCCTGCGGTGACAGGCCTCGGTGGCGCTGCGCTTCGAGCGCAAAGTCGATCATCAGGATGCCGTTCTTCTTGACGATACCGATCAGCAACACCAGGCCGATCAAGGCCATGATCGAAAAGTCCTGGCCGCAGATCCACAGCATGATCACCGCACCCAAACCTGCCGCCGGCAGCGTCGAAATAATCGTCAGCGGGTGCACGAAGCTTTCATAAAGCACACCGAGAATGATGTACACCGCCACCAGCGCCGCAAGAATCAGCCACGGTTGACTGGCCAGCGAACTCTGGAACGCCTGCGCCGCGCCCTGGAAATTGCCGCTGATCGTCGTCGGCATGCCGATCTCGGCCTTGGCCTGATTGAGCAGAATCACCGCATCACCCAGCGCAACGCCGGGCGCCAGGTTGAACGACAAGTTGGCGGCCGGGAACATGCCGTCGTGGGCAATCGACAACGGGCCAATGGTCGGCGCATCGAACTTGGCCAGCGCCGACAGCGGCACCATCTCGCCACTCAGCGGCGAACGCAGGTAGAAATAGTTGAGGCTTTCGGCCTTGCCGCGTTGCTTGGTGTCCAGTTCCAGAATCACGTTGTACTGGTTGACCTGAGTCTGGAATTCATTGATCTGCCGTTGCCCGAAGGCATCGTACAGCGCCTCGTCGACATCGCTGGCGGTCAGGCCGAAACGGGCGGCGGCGCTGCGGTCGATGCTGATGTGAGTGATGCTGCCGCCCAGTTGCAGGTCGTTGGAAATATCGCGGAACGCCGGGTTGCTGCGCAGTTTTTCCGTCAGGCGTTGCGTCCATGTCGCGAGGGTCGCGCCGTCGTTGCTCTTGAGTACGTATTGATACTGCGCGCGGCTCGGGCCGGAGCTGAGGTTGATGTCTTGGCCGGCGCGCAGATAGAGGACGATGCCGGGGACTTTCATCAGTTGCGGACGGATGCGGTCGATGAACTGGCTGGCGCTGACGTCACGGTCGCCGCGTTTTTTCAGGGCGATCCAGAAACGGCCGTTGGCGATGGTCTGGTTGCTGCCGGAGACACCCACCGAGTGGGAAAACGCCTGCACGGCCGGATCGGCGGCGACGATTTCGGCCATCGCCAGGTGTTTTTTCACCATGTCGCCGTAGGAAATATCCGCAGCGGCTTCGGTGGTGCCGAGGACGAAACCGGTGTCCTGTACCGGGAAGAAACCTTTCGGGATAAAGATGTAACCGCCGATGGCCAGCGCCAGCGACAGACCGAACACGCCGATCATCAATTTCTGATGGGCGAGGGCGCGGCGCAGGCCTTTCTCGTACCAGCCGAGCAAGCGTTCGCTGAAGCCCGGTTTGGCGTGGGCGTGATGCACCGGTTTGCGCATGAACAACGCCGCCAGCGTCGGCGCCAGGGTCAGCGACACCACCACGGAAATCATGATGGTCGAGGTCGCGGTCAGGGCGAATTCCTTGAACAGGCGCCCGACCACACCGCCCATGAACAGCAGCGGAATAAACGCCGCCACCAGCGAGAAACTGATCGAGACCACGGTGAAGCCGATCTCGCCCGCACCCTTGATCGCGGCCTCGCGCATGTCGTCGCCGGCCTCCAGATGCCGGTGGATGTTTTCCACCACGACAATCGCGTCGTCGACGACGAAGCCGACCGCGACGACGATCGCCACCAGCGTCAGGTTGTTCAGGCTGAAACCGAGGAGGTACATCAAAGCGAAACTGGCGATCAGCGAAACACCCAGAACCGCCGAGACAATCAGGGTCGCCGACAACTGACGCAGGAACAGCGCCATCACCGCGACCACCAGCAGGATCGCGATCAACAGGGTGATTTCGACTTCATGCAGGGAGGCGCGAATGGTCTGGGTGCGGTCGATCAGGGTTTTCACTTGCACCGAGGCCGGCAGCATGGCTTCGAGGCCGGGCAGGGCGGCTTGAATGCGGTCAACGGTTTCAACGATGTTCGCGCCGGGTTGGCGCGAGATCACCAGGTTCACGCCAGGTTGATCTCCGGCCCAGGCTTGCACGTAGGCATCTTCCGAACCGCTGACCACTTTGGCGACATCACGCAGGTGAACCGGGGCGCCATCCTTGTAGGAAACGATGAGTTGGCTGTAGTCCTCAGGGTGGAACAACTGGTCGTTGGTCGACAACGTCGAGATGCTTGATTCGCCGTACAGCGCCCCTTTGGCCAGGTTGAGGCTGGTTTGCTGAATCGCCAGTCGGATGTCGGCGAGGGTCAGGCCGATCGCCGCGAGTTTGTCCGCCGAAGCTTGCACGCGGATCGCCGGACGTTGCTGACCGGTGATGTTGATTTGGCCTACGCCGTCGATCTGACTGATCTGACGCGAGAGCAGGGTTTCCACCAGGTCGCTGAGTTCGGTGCCGGGCATTTGCGTCGAGCTGACGCTGAGAATCAGCACCGGGCTGTCGGCCGGGTTGACCTTCTTCCAGGTCGGTAGCGTCGGCATGTCCTTGGGCAGTTTACCGGCGGCGGTGTTGATCGCCGCTTGGACTTCCTGAGCGGCAGTGTCGATGCTTTTATCGAGGGTGAATTGCAGGGTCAAAAGGCTGGAGCCCAAGGCACTGCTGGAGGTCATCTGGGTCATGCCGGGGATGGCGCTGAATTGCACCTCAAGCGGCGTGGCCACGGATGAGGCCATGGTGTCGGGGCTGGCGCCGGGCAACTGCGCGGAAACCTGAATCGTAGGAAATTCCGCTTCCGGCAGTGGGGCGATTGGCAAGCGCGGGAAGGCAATCAAACCGACCAGCACCAAAGCGATGGTCAGCAGGATTGTGGCGACCGGGTGATCGATGCACCACGTCGAAACACCTTTATGCGCCTTCATGGCTTCGGCTCCGCCTGCACCACTTGCGGCGGCTCGCTCATGACTTGCACGGTCGAACCGGGTTTAAGCCGCGACTGGCCGTCGGTGACCAGCACGTCACCGGCCTTCACGCCTTTGATGATGTCCTGGCCGCTGCCCTGGTAAACCATTTGCACCTGCACCGCTTCGACCTTGTCGCCATTCACCCGGTAAACGAAGTGTTGGTCGAGGCCGCGTTGTACGACGGTGGGCGGGACGACCAGCGCATCTTTGTCGAGGGCTGTCTGAATTTTTACCGTGACCAGCAGGCCAGGCCAGAGCTTCTGGCTGGCGTTGTCGAATTCGGCCTTGGCGCGGATGGTGCCGGTGTTGGCGTTGATCTGGTTGTCGATGAGGGTCAGGTGACCTTCGCCGAGCAGGTTGCCGGTTTCGCCATCGGTGTCGGCGCCTATGTAGGCCTTGACCTGCGCGCGTTGCGGGTCGTTGATCAAGCCTTGCAGGGTCGGCAGCATTTGCTGGGGCAGGGAGAATTCGACGGCGATCGGGTCGATCTGGGTGACGGTGAACAGGCCGGCGGTGTCGGTCATGCGCAGGAAGTTGCCTTCGTCGACTGTGCGAATACCGACGCGGCCGGTGACGGGGGAGCGGATTTGCGTGTAGGACAGCTGAACTTGGGCGGCGTCGATTGAGGCTTGGTTGCCTTGGGCGGTGGCTTTCAATTGGTTGACCAGGGCTTGTTGCTGGTCGTAGGTCTGTTTCGAGATGCCGTCGTCGACGGTGAGCAGTTTGTAGCGTTTGAGGTTGACCAGGGCGACTTGCAGTTGCGCCTGGCTTTCGCCCAGTTGCGCCCGGGCCTGGTCGAGGCTGGCGCGGATGGAGCGGTCGTCGATGGTGGCCAGCAGGTCGCCTGCTTTGACGAGTTGGCCTTCTTTGACGAGGATTTTGGTGAGGATGCCGTCGATCTGGGGGCGCACTACGACGCTGTGTAATGAGAGTACGGAGCCGATGCCGCTGGTGTAGCGGGGGACGTCTTTTTCGCTGACCGCTATGACTCGCACCGGGATGGCGGTGGGGGTGGCGAGTTTGGTGGGGGCGGGTTTCATTGCCCACCATGTACCTGCGGCGGCCAGGACGATCACTAGGGCTAGCAGGGCTTTGTTTTTTTGGATTCGCATGCGGGGTGGGCGCCGGACGGAGTTTGGGCAGGGTTAGGGTCTTTATAAACTTGTTTGGGGGTCAGGAGGGTGACGGCTAGCTGTCGGCGCTGTCAGTTTTCTTTGCGGTGGATCCGTTGCTGCGGTAACGGCGGCTTAGGGTTTCGCCCTTACGGCGACTCACTTTTTTACAAGCGCCTAAAAAAGTAAGCAAAAAACGCTTGCTCCTACGTACGGCCCGCTCGCTGGGGCTCGGGGTTCCTTCGCTCCGGGATCGATCCGGGCGCAGCGCCTACGGTTTGCTTCGCTGCACCTCCTCTCGCTGTGTTTGGCTGCGCCAAACGGTCGCTGCGCTCCCACGCCCGGATCAATCCCTCCACTCAGCCTTCCGACGTCGCCCGTGGATCAAGATCAAGAGCAGGCGAGCTGACACTCGGCCTATTGAGTGGTGAAGAGCGGGGCGTGGTCGGCTTTGGATTTGTGGTGGTGCTTCCCCTCACCCCAGCCCTCTCCCGAGGGAGAGGGGGCCGATCTGTGGGCTTTTCAAAACCTGAGTTCAACGCGGTATTGCACGTCGGCGTAGTTCTGCCAAACACCACGGTCAGTCCCCTCTCCCTACGGGCGGTCCGACGTTTCGGGAGGGCTAGGGTGAGGGGCTTTTGATCTGTTTCAGAATCTGAGTTCGGCTCGGTATTTCACGTCGGCGTACTTCGCCCAAACACCTCAATCAGTCCCCTCTCCCTCCGGGAGAGGGCTAGGGTGAGGGGCTTTTGATCTGTTTCAAAACCTGAGCTCGACTCGGTATTTCACGTCGGCGTACATCTCTCAAACACCTCGGTCAGTCCCCTCTCCCTACGGGCGGTCCGACGTTTCGGGAGGGCCAGGGTGAGGCGCTTTTGATCTGTTTCAAAACCTGAGCTCGACTCGGTATCGCACGTCGGCGTAGCTCTGCCAAACACCACGGTCAGTTCCCTCTCCCTCTGGGAGAGGGCTAGGGTGAGGGTTGGCTTTTGGCTGTTTAAATTTGTGTCAAATAACCAGAACCTTCCCACAAGGTTTTCAGGTTGTCCGTCGGACGTGCGCTCTCTAGTCTTTGGTTGTCGCCGAAAACTCGGCGATCGGGTGTGAGAACCCGGGCTAAGTATTATTCCAATACCAGTACCGTCATAATCGGCGCCAGCTGATTGCTGCCTGCATTTTTATGGCGGCTATGTACGGGCGGACTTCGGTCCGGCCGGAGGTTGTACTGGTCCTTGCCCGGTTTCTCACCCCGTACGTAGCTGCCACCCAATTCGCCGCGTGAGAAACGGTAATTGTTGGCTCCAATCAGTGAGGACTGAGTAAATGACTAAGCCCGTACCCGATCCACCCATCGATCCCACCACCCCACTCGAAGACGCCATCCGCGCCGACGACCAGATCAAAACCCGCGAAGCCATCAAGCGCGCCCTCGATTTCTACCTTTGCCCCGAACCAGTCAAACCACGTCAGCCCAGTACGATGTTCCTCATCCACCCGAACATCGACACCGAAAGCCTGCTCGCCCACGCCTGCGAATCGCTGGCTTCAGCCAATGTCATGGCCGGTGATCTGGCCGATCAGCTCAGTCGCCCGCAGCGCAGTACGGCGCTGGCGATCCAGCAGATCGTCATGCTCGCCGAGCTGGCGGTAAACCGGGCGCTGGATCGGGTTGATCCTCAGGGTTGAACGCCGCGTCATCGTTCATCGCCAGCAGGCTGGCTCCCACAGTTAAAACGCATTCCAATTGTAGGAGTGAGCCTGCTCGCGATGGCGGTATAACGGTCCCAAAAAGGGACCGATCAGTCCCTATTCGGGACCCATTTGCCAACTATGCTTCTCAAGATCCGTCCCAGCACGCGGATAACATTGTGTAGCCCGGGTTCTCTGGGCCGTTCACCCCCGGGAGTGTCTTGAAATGAAGCTGAAAACCGCTCTGCCGTATGTGCTTCTCTTGCTTCCACTCACAGCGTTCGCCGCGCCGGCCAGTCAATCCGGCGAGATCCGCTTTACCGGGCAAATCGTTGATTCGGGCTGTCAGGTCGGACTGGTCGGGGCGTTTGCTGATCGTGAGTCTCGCCAGATTGAAATCAAGCCCGGCGTGAAAGTCGATGTCGACACTGAGCGCAACGCCTGTAGCCATCAGTCGCTGCCGATTTCCATGCGCTACGAAGCGCTGAAGACCTCGACCGACAAAGGCATCGTCACCATCACCTACCTGTAAACCGTTCGGCGTGCGCTGCAAATCTTCAGGTGCCGAGCCATGGCGCACAGGTATACTGCGCGCCTTCGCGGCTCACTGATCGGGCCCGACTTTTTGCTTTCCGGAGCTTTTATGACTTCCCCGACCCTGCCGCCGGTTGACGACGCCGTGAGCGATGTCCCGGCTGAACTGGCCGATACCAGCGAAACCAAAGCCGAAATCCCGGCGTTCAAATTTCCGTTCAAACCGGGCGAACTGGCTTCTGCCAAAGGCTCGAACCAGCCGTGGTACAAGAACGGCGCCAAGAACGGCCACACCAAGACCCCGGGCATGGCGCCGCCGGGCACCCGTCGTTCGATGGGCAAGCGCTGAGTTTTATTCCCGCCTGCGTTCAACGCGGCGATTGATACTGCCTGTGCCGGACCTTTCGCTGGCAAGCCAGCTCCCACAGGGTTCTGTGTCGTACACAAATTACGTGAACGCCCGAGATACCTGTGGGAGCTGGCTTGCCAGCGATGAGGCCAGTTCGGTCTTTGCAAAATCCCGATCAAGCCGCCCGTAGCGAGATAAACGCATACGTCTGCGCCGGCTCCGTCACCACCTGCGCCCCGGCCGCCAAAATCTGCGCGGCAACATCATCGCCCGATAGATGAAACACCCACTCACTGGGTGCAGTCATCAACGGCTGCGCGGTCACCTGATCAATCACCGCCGCAAACGCATCCATGTTCGGCAAGTACGCAGTAAAGCCGTCCCCTTTCAGTGCTGTGGTGCGAATCCCGAGCATCGCGCAAATCGCGTCCTTGATGCCGATGTCATCCCGATCGGCCTGGCGCGAGCGCTGAATCAACTCCACCAGTTCCTGATCGACCAACTCACCGCCGGCAATCAACACCGGCCCCTGTTGCCAGGACTCCGGCGGACAATCCTTGGCGGCAGGGTTGAGCGGGATATGCGGATTGATTTCTGCCGGATAAATGCGGCACACCAACGGCCGTCGCTCGTAGATCCGGCACAGCTTGTCTTCGTCAAGATTCCGACAGGGGCCGACGTTGTACGCGGCGAAAGTGATCGCCACATGGGCGTCTGCCGCGCCGCTGCGAACGAGCGCTGAGCGTCGTTCGGCATGTTCCCGCTGCTGCGCCGGCAAACCCAGGCCATTACCGAGAAATGCCTCCACCAGCACGATCACCTGACCGCCATCCGCCGCCCACATGCGGGCTTCGGCCAAGGTCAGCGGGACATGGTGGTCGGTGCAGCATTTGCCACAGCCTACGCAGGAAAACGTCGTATTCATTGAGCGATCTGTCTTCAATCAGGGTGTGAAACGGTGGCGGAAAACCACCGCACAGGCGCGGATCGAAGCAAGTTATGCGCCACTCACTGGGATTTGGCTGTCGGGCGGATCGAGTCCCACTCGGTGACGAAGGCGATTTTCGATTTTTTGTTGTAGAGGCAAAGCTCGGTGCCTTGCTGGCCTTTCATGTGTTTTTGCGGGTATTGGCCTTGCAGCAGAACGGCGGTGTAGCCGACGCGGTCATCGAATTGTGCGGGGGTGCCGACTGGTTTGGCGTTTTTCAGGCCGCTGGCCTTGGTGCAACTGGCGAGCACGGTTTTGTCGTAGGCGGCCCAGGCATCGGGGCTGGAGGCTTGAGCCTGGGAGGTTAGGGCGGTGAGGCAGAGCAGGCTTGCGGTGAAGGTTTTCATGGTGGGCGTCCTTGGTCGTGGGTGGCCAAGGTTTGAGTCTGTCTGAGAAGGGAAGTTGCCTGTGCTGGCATCTTCGCGAGCAGGCTCGCTCCCACAGTTTGAAATGCATTCCAGGGTGGGAGCGAGCCTGCTCGCGAAGACGGTCGATCAGTCCGGCACCAGCTCGCGGCGGACCACATACATCCCGGCACTTTCATACAAGCGCTGCGCCCGCTGGTTGTCCTCCAGCACTTTCAGATCAACAAACCCTTCACGGCGCTGCTTAAACACCTTGAATGCATTGAGCAACAACGCCCGGCCCAAACCGCGGCCCTGCATGCGCGGATGCACCACCAGATTCTTGATATACGAACTGGTCCAGCATTGCGCCACGCCGACCACGCCTTCGCCATCACGGGCAATCAAACACAGGCTCGGATCGTATTCAGGATCGGTTTCGAACTGCTGCTGCCAAACGTCCAGCGCCGGCACTCGGCCGCCACCTTCGCGATAACCGAGTTGCATCAAGTCATGCACATCCGCCGCCAGTTCGACGGAGTACGTGCACAGTTCAATGTCTTGTGGCCAAGGGGCATCCGGCGCGTCCTTGCCCAGGTCGCGCCGCATCAAAAAACAATGCCTCTGGGCCAAGACTCAGTGCCCGTGGGCGGCGACGTGTTTGGCCGCTTCGATCAGGCAGTGGGTCAGTTCTGGAGAGGAGAACTTGGTCAGCACACCGTTCGCCCCGGCCAGCCGCGCTTTTTCGCTGTTCATCGCGCTGTCCAGCGAGGTGTGCAGCAGCACGTACAAATGGGCGAAGTCCGGGGTCTCGCGCAGGGTACGGGTGAAGGCGTAGCCGTCCATCTCGGACATTTCGATGTCGGAGACGATCAGGTTGATCTGCTGCGCCGTGCCTTGCAGGTCGAGCAGGCAGTCGATGGCTTCCTTGGCGCTGCGTGCGGTATGGCATTGCAGGCCGAGGTTGCGCAGAGTGTGCACCGATTGCTGCAGCGCCACTTGGCTGTCGTCGACCACCAGGATGCGTGCGTTGCCGAGCACCTCGGCGTCTTCCATGGTCAGGTCGGTCGGAGCCATTTCGATCTGCGCCGGGGCGATGCTGTGGATAACCTTTTCGATATCCAACACCTGCACCAGCGTGCCGTCAACCGAAGTCACGCCGGTGATGTAAGCGCGCGAACCGCCCGAGCCGAAGGGCGGGGGCTTGATGTCGGTGGTCAGGCAGTGGACGATTT
Source organism: Pseudomonas sp. Irchel s3h9 (assembly GCF_900187475.1). Lineage (NCBI taxonomy): Bacteria > Pseudomonadati > Pseudomonadota > Gammaproteobacteria > Pseudomonadales > Pseudomonadaceae > Pseudomonas > Pseudomonas sp. Irchel s3h9. The sequence goes on from NZ_FYDH01000018.1 coordinate 143,079, forward strand.
TGCTCACAGCCTGAACGTGCAGGCCCTGCTTGGAGCGGCTGACGTCGGTGACGATCAGGCAGCCGCCGTTCGGGTCTTCCAGCGGGCGTTCGCCGATGGCGCGGCTGAGGTCGATCACCGACAGCGAAGCACCGCGCAGGGTGGCGATGCCTTTCACGTGCGGGTGCGACTCCGGCAGCTTGGTCAGCGGCGGGCAGGGGATGATTTCACTGACTTTCAGCAGGTTGATCGCCATCAGCTTGCCGCTGCGCAAGGTAAATAGCAGAAGCGAAAGTGAGTCTGCGCGGGCTTTGGTGGAGGACATATGAACCTTCTGTGGAAAAGGTGGTGGGCGAGGGTGCAAATCGCCAGAAACTATTGATGCCGGGTTATCGGCGTTAAAAGGTTGGGCTTTAGGTTAGTTGTCGGGTGGCGTGCAGATCAAAAGCCAAAGCCCCTCACCCTAGCCCTCTCCCGGAGGGAGAGGGGGCCGACCGAGGTGTCTGGCGTTGTACATCGACCTGAATGACCGAGTCGATTATGGATTCGGTAAAGATCGATCACGTCGGCGGAGTTCTCCAATATCCCCCAATCAGTCCCCTCTCCCTTTGGGAGAGGGCTAGGGTGAGGGTGTGCTTTTAGCTCTTCATGCCTAGTCGTTTGGCCATGCGGCCGAGGTTGGCTCGGTCCAGCCCCAACTCCCGCGCCGCACTCGCCCAGTTATCTTGATTACGCTCCAGCGCCGCACTGATCAAACGCCGCTGATATTGCTCGGTCGCACTGCGCAGATCCCCGCTAATCAGCGGCATCTCAGCCACAACTCCGGCAACCGCCTCAACCGAGTTATCCACAACCTCGCGCGGCAAATCCAGATCCGCCGCGCTCAAACTGAGAATCTTCGGCCGCACCTTGCAGTTGCCCAGCGCCTTCAACGCACTGCGCCCGATCAAGTGTTCCAGTTCACGCACATTGCCCGGCCACGTGTAGGCGAGCAACGCCTCCTGGGCGTCGCTGCTCAGGCGCAGGCTGTTGAGACCCATGCGTGAACGGTTCTGCTCAAGAAAGAAGCCGCTGAGCAACAACACATCGCGACCGCGCTCACGCAGCGCCGGTACGCGCAGCGGGTACACGCTCAGGCGATGGTAGAAGTCGGCGCGATAGCGACCGCTGCGTACTTCTTCGGCCAGGTCACGGTTGGTCGCGGCAATCAGGCGCACATCGACCTGATGCTCCTTGTCCGAGCCCAAACGTTGCAACTGGCCGCTCTGCAAAACGCGGAGCAATTTCGCCTGCACGGTCAGCGACAATTCACCGACTTCATCGAGAAACAACGTACCGCCATTGGCCAGTTCGAACTTGCCGCGTCGGTCGCTGGTGGCGCCGGTGAAGGCGCCGCGCACGTGGCCGAACAGTTCGCTTTCTACCAGCGTGTCGGGCAGGGCGGCGCAGTTGAGGCTGATGATTGGTTTTTCGGCGCGGGGAGAGGCGGCGTGAATCGCTTGGGCGACCAGTTCTTTGCCGACGCCGGTTTCCCCGGTGATCAACACCGTCAGATCGCTGCCGCCGACCAGATTGATTTCCTCCACCAGTTTTTTCAGCGCCTTGCTCTGGCCGATCATTTCGCGGTTCTGCTGGCCGCTGGCCTGACGATAAACTTCGGCGCGCTGGTGCTCGTCTTCTGCGCGATTGGCCAGACGTTCTATACGTTCGGCGGCGTTGACCGTGGCCGAGGCGAGGCTGGCGAAGGCTTGCAGGGCGTCGAGTTCGATCGGTTCGAAACGCTCGGGGTCGAGAGCGTCGAGGGTGATCAGGCCCCAGAGTTTTTCATCGACAAATAAAGGACAGCCGAGGCAATCGTGAACCTCCAGATGCTCGTCGAGTCCGTCGACGAGACCGTCATAAGGATCGGGCAAGTCGCTGTCGGCGGCGAAGCGCGTGGGTCCGGCTCCGCTGAGGAGCATTTCGAAACGCGGGTGCTCGCTGACTTTGAAGCGCCGACCGAGGGTGTCCGTACTTAAACCGTCCACGGCCAGCGGCACCAGCGATTCACCATCGAGACGCAACAACGCTGCTGCATCACAGGGCAGCAGGGCGCGCATGGCTTCGAGCAGGCGTCGATAACGCTCGCCCTCGGGCAGTTCGCGGGACAAATCGGAAACTAAAGGCAGCAGGGCGGTGAGCAGGGATTTGGCGGTCATGGTCTTGTAGTCAAAGAGACAAGATGTAGTCGGGATGACTATAAAGGCCTTTGGGTCGTTATGACTACATCGTTATTAAGTTATTGATTTATATGAAAAAATAAGTTGGCACGGAATCTGATAACCCTAAGGTAACTTTTCAAAGAAGCTCAGGAGTCAACCTTATGCTTAGCGTTCAGGATCGTGCCATCGTCAAATCCACCGTGCCTCTGTTGGAAAGCGGCGGTGAAGCGCTGATCACGCACTTCTACCGCATGATGCTCGCCGAATACCCTGAAGTCCGCCCGCTGTTCAACCAGGCGCACCAGGCCAGCGGTGATCAACCGCGCGCCTTGGCCAACGGCGTGTTGATGTACGCGCGGCACATCGATCAGCTCGACCAGTTGGGTGATCTGGTGGCGAAGATCATCAACAAGCATGTTGCACTGCAGATCCTCCCTGAACATTATCCGATTGTCGGTGCCTGTCTGCTCCGCGCTATTTCCGAAGTGCTCGGCGAAGAGATCGCCACGCCAGAAGTGATGAGCGCGTGGGGCGCGGCGTACGGTCAACTGGCGGACATTCTGATCGGCGCCGAAACCGCGATCTATGACCAGAAAGAACAAGCCGTCGGCGGCTGGCGCGGAGCGCGTGAATTCATCGTCGCGGCCAAGGTCGAGGAGAGCGCGGAAATCATTTCGTTCTACTTTGAGCCGGCAGACAAAGGCCCGATTCTCGCGGCCGAACCGGGTCAATACATCGGCATGAAGCTGATCCTTGATGGCGAGGAGATCCGCCGCAACTATTCGCTGTCGGCACTGGCGAACAACGGTCAGTACCGCATCAGCGTCAAACGCGAACCGGGTGGCCGTGCCTCCAACCACTTGCACGATCAACTGCAGGTTGGCGCCAGCATTCAGCTGTTCCCACCATCGGGTGAGTTCACTTTGACCGCGAGCGACAAGCCGTTGGTGTTGATCAGCGGCGGCGTCGGCATCACGCCAACTCTGGCGATGCTTGAAGCCGCGCTGGAAACCGAGCGTCCGGTGCACTTTATCCACTGCGCGCGCAATGGCAGCGTGCATGCGTTCCGCGACTGGATTGATGAGTTGGCTGAGCGTCATCCGCAACTCAAGCGTTTTTATTGCTACGCCGAGGATGACGGTGTGAGTCCGGCGGCGGATAAGGTCGGGATGTTGAGTCAGGAGTTGCTGGGCGAGTGGTTGCCGGCTCAGCGTGATGTCGACGCCTACTTCCTTGGGCCGAAGGGTTTCATGGGGGCGATCAAGCGGCATTTGAAAGCGCTGGGTGTGCCGGAGCAGCAGAGCCGTTATGAGTTTTTTGGGCCGGCTGCGGCTTTGGAATAATCCAGAACCGAGTCACCTTCATTCGCGAGCAGGCTCGCTCCCACAGGATTTGTGTTCGACGCAGATCCAATGTGGGAGATTCTATGGTTGAGGGGAAGCCCTCAACTGACTTTTGTCTGGTATTCGCTTTGCCCTTTCAGCAAGGCGAATACCACCCGAGCAAGTTTGCGAGCCAGCATCACCAACGCCTGCGTGGTG
>NZ_FYDH01000015.1:0-189323 GCF_900187475.1 Pseudomonas sp. Irchel s3h9
CTGATTGCTCAGAGGCGCGTCGGAAATCGGCCTGGTCGTATCGAGCCGCGAGCCATAAAACGAAGACCTCAAGCCTACCCCTTGCTGACCAAACCACGTCGGTCAGCAAGGGCAGATGTCAGAAAAACGGGCACCCAAAACATGTTAAGTAAGTGCCATTCAAGTCTGTCCCCTTTTTCCCTTTTATTTGAATAAATCTCTAATCTCTTCAAAGGTTGGCATCGTTGCTGGAACCACCGAGAGTTCGCAGTCCAACGCAGCCAAAACGCGCGCGTAAGCGATCATGCCAACAGAAAGGGTACCTTTCTCCACCGCTATGACTTTGTATCGCGTCAGTCCCGCCAGATCGGAAAGCTGAGCCTGCGTCAGGCCACGATTTATACGTTTTTCACGTAATTGAATGCCCAGACGGGTAATTAAAAAGAGAGTAATCCATGTTGCGCTACCGTAACATTTTGATCTCAATGTGGCGTATGCGGAACATTTAATCTATTTGGCTCAAGAAGCCCGTCGTGAGACGGGCTTCTTTGTGAACGACTACTCCTTTAGTTCAACGTGATCCAGTGCCTGATTTACCGCCAATTCACCGAGCATGACCACTTGCGCAATGCCTAGGGCAGTCTTGCGGTGTGAGGTGTCGAGCATGGCGGCGAAGTTGTTGAGCATTTCGCTGGCTGAACCCAGAGTTTCGCTGGCGTTGGCCAGCAGGGATTCGGTGTTGTACTTCGGGTTGGCGAGGTACATGGGCTCGGGTTTATGCGTGCTGGCCATGATGAAGGCGGACGGTTTGAGGTAATGGTCAAGGGCGCGTTCGGCGGCGTCGTTGAGTTTTTTTGAATCGAGGGATTCGTAGGGGGATGCGAGATCTGTTTCTGGCGGGTGTGGCGTTGATCTGATCATGTTTCGTCTCCGGTAAATGGAGCCGACACCGGATCGCTACTAAACGAAGGGGTGGCAGCTGAACGCAGGTTAGTAGACCGGGGAGACGCGACCGGCGCACCCGAAGGCGCCCTGCGTACAGCTACCATCAAGTGCAGGCTTAGAAATACCTGACTGAACGGATGCACATACGCTTCGCGTAACCTCGGGCTACTAAACCCGATCACTGGAAATCAGTGACGCGAATCAAGTTACCGATGGCCCGCCAGGCGCACAAGCCGGCGGATTCTGGCGTAGTGGTAGGCAACGACGCAAGGTGTTGTAGGCATCCGGAAGTAACCGCCGACAGATCTAAACAGCACTGTTTAAAGGTAGGAGCTGCCGAAGGCTGCGATCTTTTGATTTTGTCTTTTTAGAATCAAAAACAAGATCAAAAGATCGTCCGATCGCGGCCCGAGCCTTCGGCAGCTCCTACGGTGGGGATTGGGCTATTTGTCGTGATCGATGTCGAGTTTGGAGAAGGTCACTTGGCCACCTTCGCTGGTGTACCCGGTGTTGTCCTGCACATAAACCCCAGCCTTGAAATACAGCGGCTTGTTGCGCCACGTCGCACTGATCTGTGAATCCCACTGATAACCCGCCGCACTCACACCCAGTGCACCGCCAGGACTGAGGTGAATGAGGTAGTTGAATTCGCGATCCAGTTTGACCCCGGTCGCAAGGGTGATGACGCGGCTTTCGTCGTCGTCCGGGTGCATGCGCACCTTGATCACCAGGTTGCCGGTTTCGGTTTTTGTCTTGTACTGATACTCAAGTTTGACCATCGGCTTCTGGCTTTCATAAGCATGAATCTGGCCGATGACGATCTTGCCGGAGCTCGGTACTTTGTTCACCGTGACGGTCGCGCGCAATGAATTGTCGGCATCCGGGTAATACCAGTTGCGCAGGGTGCCGTTGCTGTAGGTTTCGCGCAGTTCGGTGCGCGGATAAATGGCGTTTTCGGTTTTTGACCCGGTAACCGGTGACCAGAAGAACAAGGTGCCGGTGTCGGAATGGAAGTACTGATCTTTGAAGCCGTTCACCAGTTTGGAGGTTTCGACGGTGTATGGCGGGCTGCCAACGGGAACGCTGAGGTTCCAGGTTGCGAGATCGATCATGTCGGTTCTTCCACTCAAGTTTCACTGCACGTACGTGCCAGAAGCTCTAGCCCGCACGTTTTGGGGCGGACTTTATAAGCGTAGAGGGATTTTTTGTTAATGCCCGTTTGGCAGATGATTGACGTCAACATCCTGTCGAAATGCCATCTCTGCCGGTTTCCGGGGGCTTCAGCGGTGACCGTTAGTCGGCAAATTCACGCTTTGGTTAAATGATGGCCTGATGACAGCTTCTGCTTTCTTGGATCCAGTACTAGAGTGAAGGCTCAGTATGTGTGCGGTTTTTACCGGAAACCGACCGAAAGTCCCGACAAGAGAAGCAGCATGGAATGCGCGCAACCCCCGCCAGGTGAAGGCAGCTCTGTCCTTTTGATCGTTGATGATTACCCTGAAAATCTGATCAGCATGCGCGCGTTGCTGCAGCGCCAGGATTGGCACGTCCTCACGGCAGCCTCCGGTTTCGAAGCGCTCAATATTCTGCTCTCCCACGACGTCGATCTGGTGCTGCTGGACGTGCAGATGCCGGGCATGGACGGCTTTGAAGTCGCGCGCCTGATGCGTGGCAGCCAGCGCACGCGCCTGACGCCGATCATCTTTCTGACCGCCAACGAGCAATCCCAGGACGCCGTGATCAAGGGCTATGCCAGTGGTGCGGTGGATTACCTGTTCAAGCCGTTCGACCCGCAGATCCTCAAGCCTAAGGTGCAGGCGTTGCTGGAACACCAGCGTAATCGCCGCGCGTTGCAGCGCCTGAGTCATGACCTGGAAGTGGCGCGCGCCTTCAATGCCTCGGTGTTGGATAACGCCGCCGAGGGCATTCTGGTGGTGGGCGAAGACGGTTTGATCCGTTTTGCCAATCCGGCGATTTCGCGGTTATTGAATGCGCCGGTGAAGGAGCTGGAAGGTAAAGAGTTTCTCGATTTTCTTCAGAAGCCGCACATTCCGCTGTGGGCCGATTCCGAGTTTTATGCCAGCTACAAGCGTGGCGAGACGTTAAGGCTGCACGACGCCTTGCTGCGCACCGCGCCCGGCCAGCAAGTGCCGGTGGCGCTGTCCTGTGCGGCGTTGCCCGCCGAACAGCATGCGATGGTGGTGACCGTGCTCGATATGTCGGTGGTGCGTCACTTGCACCAACAACTGGAATTCCAGGCGGTGACCGATCCACTGACCGGGTTGCTCAACCGGCGCGGGTTTTACCAGACTGTTGAAAATCTGCTGTTGCGTGGTGAGCGCAGTGATAGCAGTTGGGTCTTGCTGTATCTGGATCTTGATGGCTTCAAACGGGTCAACGATTCACTCGGTCACGATGCCGGCGATCGGGTGTTGCGCTGGGTTTCCGAGCAATTGAAGGCATGTCTGCGGCCGTTCGACATTCTTGCGCGCATGGGCGGCGATGAATTTACCGCGCTGCTGGATCTGGAGTTTCCCGAGCAAGCGGCGAAGATTGCCGAAAAACTCATCGAACGGGTGTCGATCTGTCAGCAGATTGAAGGGTTGGACATCGCTCTCGGTGCCAGCATCGGCATCGCCACTTACCCGGACTGCGGCTCCAACCTTGACGGATTGCTGCGTGCCTCCGACATCGCCATGTATGAAGCCAAGCGCGCCGGACGTCAGCAATATCGCTTTTATGATCATGAAATGAACGGCAGGGCGCGTTCGCGATTGATGCTTGAAGAAAGTGTGCGTGCGGCCATCGAGAACCGCGATTTCAACTTGGTGTATCAGCCGCAAGTGGCCATCGACACGGGCCAGATTCGTGGCTTCGAAGCCTTGTTGCGTTGGCAGCATCCGAGCGTTGGCGATGTGCCGCCGGGGTTGTTCTTGCCGTTGCTGGAAGAGGCGCGGCTGATCAGCCGCCTCGGCAGCTGGATTTATCATCGTGGTGCCGGTCAGCGCAAAGCCTGGGAAACCCTGTTTGCCGAGGATCTGGTGCTCGGTGTGAGTTTGAGCAACACCCAGTTCAGCCTGCCGAATCTGGTCACCGAGTTGCGTCAGGTGATGGAACGACATGCCTTGCAGCCTCGGCAACTGGAGGTCGAGGTCACCGAAGAAGCGCTGATGCAGAATCCCGACGAAACCCGCAAACAACTGCGGTTGCTGCGCAATCTGGGCGTGCGGGTGGCGCTGGATGACTTCGGTTCCGGGCCGTGTTCGCTGGCGCATCTGCGTGATCTGGAGCTGGATACCCTCAAGCTTGATCGCCATCTTATTGCGCGGTTGCCGGACTCCAAACGCGACGCCTCGCTGGTCAGTACGGTGATCAGTCTGTGCAAACAATACGGTTTGCTGGTGATTGCCGAGGGGGTGGAAACCATCGAGCAATACCAATGGCTGCAAGCCCATGGCTGCGAATACGTGCAGGGTTTCCTCGTCGCGCGGCCGCTGATGGCCGAGGACGCGGTCAGCTTCGCCGAGCCGTTTGACTGGAGCGCACTGCCCGGTTGAATTCGCTACACTGGCGCACCTTTTCGAACCGTGTCGCTCGTCCATGACTGTGTTGAAGTACCTCCAGGCCTATCCCGCGCAATTACAGGATCAGGTGCGTCAACTGATTGCCGAAGGGCGTCTGGGTGATTACCTGAATCAACGCTATTCGGGGCGCCACGACGTGCAGAGCGACAAGGCTTTGTACAGCTACGCGCTGGACCTGAAGCAGGAATACCTGCGCAACGCCCCGGCCATCGACAAGGTGCTGTTCGACAACCGCCTTGACCTGACCCACCGCGCACTGGGTCTGCACACCACGGTGTCGCGAGTGCAGGGCGGCAAGCTCAAGGCCAAGAAAGAGATTCGTATCGCCTCGTTGTTCAAGGAGGCCGCGCCGGACTTTCTGAAAATGATCGTCGTGCATGAACTGGCGCACTTCAAGGAATCGGATCACAACAAGGCGTTCTATAAATTGTGCGAGCACATGCTGCCGGGGTATCACCAGGTCGAGTTTGATCTGCGTGTGTATCTGACGTGGCGCGATATGCAGGCTTAACAGTACGCAACCAGGAAGGTGTGGATGGACGTCAGCAAGACCAAAAGCAGTTTCTACCGTCGCTTATATGTGGCGTACCTGATCGACAGCGGTCTGGCGCCGAGTGTGCCGACGCTGACCGACGTGACCGGCATGCCCCGGCGCACGGCGCAGGACACGATTGCCGCGTTGGCCGATCTGGATATCGTTTGTGAGTTCGAGCAGGAAGAGGGCGCGCGCAATCACGCCGGGCGCTATCGGATTCGCGAGTGGGGAGCGATTGATCGTGGGTGGATCGAGCGTAATTTGCGGCAGATCAAGGCAGTTCTGGAGTATCCCTGAAAAAGAGCCCCTCACCCAGCCCTCTCCCGGAGGGAGAGGGCGCCGATTGGGGGATATTGGAGAGATACGCCGACCTGAACGAATTGCTGTGAATCCATAATCGACGCGGTTTTTCAGGTCGATGTCTGACGCAAGACAACTCGGTCAGTCCCCTCTCCCACTGGGAGAGGGCTAGGGTGAGGGCTGTTCAGGCCCGACGCATCCCAATGTGTGGAATGTCATCCTCCAGATACTCTTCACCCGCCACAACAAACCCGTACCGACCGTAATACCCCTGCAAATGCGCCTGCGCCGACAAATAGATCGGCACTTGCGGCCAGTGCTTCTCGGCCTGTTTCAGTGCTTGCTCCATCATTTCGTGCCCCAGCCCTTTGCCGCGCCCTTGCGGTGCGGTAATCACGCGGCCGATCACCACGTCACCCCCCTGGGATTCCGGATCCAGCAGGCGCAGGTACGCCATCAACTGGTCATCCTCCCACCCCATCAGATGGTAGGTGTCGCCTTCCAGATCCTGGCCATCGAGGTCCGGATAGGCGCATTTCTGCTCGACGACGAACACGTCCGAGCGCAGCTTCAACAGCGCGTATAGCTGTTCCTTGCCCAGATCACTGTGATGTTTGCAGACCCATTCGATTGTCATTTGCCGATTCCTTGAACGTGTCGCCCGATACTAAGCGCCCACGGCAAAGATGTCTGTATGGCGTAAGAGTCTGTGACAAGGGTCAAAATGCCATCATTCCTTTCTCGCAGCCTCGGTGACTTTGTGTAATCTGCTGGAGAGCCCTGTGCACTGGCTGCAATGAGCTAATGTTAGGGCCTGGGTTTTGCCGGTAAGGGGCCTTGGGGTTTTGGCTGAAAACATGCTGGGCAACTCGCCCGCTAAGGATTTTCAAGCATGCCGCGTTTGCATCGAGCCGTTGCTTTGACCGGATTGCTCTTGCTGGCTCAGACCGCTGCAGCGGAGAAGCTGCGGCTGGTGTTTGATATCTGGCCACCCTTTACCGACGACACGCTAGTCAACGGCGGTCTGGCTACCGACATTGTCACCACCGCACTCGCCCGGGCCGGCTATGCCAGCGGTTATGAGCAGGTGCCGTGGGCGCGGGCGCTGCTTGGCGTCGGCGAGGGCCGCTACGATGTGTTGGTCAACGCCTGGTACAACGACGAACGCACCAGGTTCGGCCAGTTCTCCGGGGAATACCTGCTCAACCGCATCCGCTTTCTCAAGCGCAAAGACACGCCACTCGACTATTCCAATCTGCAGCAACTGCACACCTATCCGATTGCGGTGGTGCGCGGCTACGCCTATTCGGCGCCGTTCGATGCCGACACGGCGTTGCAGAAAGTCCCTGTGCATAACTTCGCCATGGCCGTGCGCATGCTCGCGGCAGATCGGGTCAAGTTGACGCTGGAGGATGAATATGTGGCGAAGTATTACCTGGCGCGGGAATCCGCCAAGGTGCGCGATTCGGTGGAGTTTTTACCCAAGCCGTTGAGTGAGAACAGCCTGCATATATTGGTGAGCCTGAAGAATCCGCAGCATGAGCAGATTGTCGCGGGGTTTGATAAGGCGATTGCGGCGATGAAGGCGGATGGGAGTTATGACAAGTTGTTGAGGCAGCATGGGATGTGAGTTTCTGATTTCAGAGTTGCGTTGTTGCTGATGGCCTCATCGCTGGCAAGTCGAATCGTCGCACCGCAGCTCCCACAGGTTTTGCGGTGTACACAAATCCTGTGGGAGCTGGCTTGCCAGCGATGAGGCCCGCCAAGGCAACTCAAACTTCGGCGGTGTCCTTGATCAGATGCGCCGCCAACGTCCGCAGCGGCCCCAACTGCCTGCAAATCAACGCCAGTTGCGTCTGCACCAACCGCTGCCCCTCATCGATCTCATCGGCCATCTGCTCCAGCTCATTGGCCAGCGCTTCTTCTTCATCACTCTGAATCGCCACCGGCTGCTTGTTGGCCAGCCCTTGGGCGATTTCATCAATACTCGTCGCCAGTTTCACCCCGGCGCCTTCGATCAAATGCTCGCGCACATCCGCCGGCAACTGCGTCTCGCGATGCGCGCCCAGCCCTGACAGATAACTCAGCAAGGTGTGCGACAGCACCAGAAAGCGGAAGCCGACATCGGCTTCCTTACGGAAATGCCCCGGCTCCATGAGCATGTTCGCCAGCGTTGTCGACAGCGCCGCATCGGCGTTGTGCGCGTTGCGGCGGGCCAGCCGATAGGCGAGGTCATCACTCTTGCCGGCGGCGTATTGCTGCATGATCTGGCGCAGGTAGATGCTGTTGCAGGTCAGGGTGTTGGCCAGCACTTTGTTAAGGCGTCGGCCCTGCCAGTCCGGTAGGAACAGGAACACCGTCAGACCGGCAATCAGGCTGCCAAGCAAGGTATCGAACAACCGTGGCAGGAACAGTCCGTAACCGTCACCGACCTGATTGAAGCAGAACAGCACCATGATGGTGATCGCCGCTGTCGCCAGGGTGTAGCGGGTGGTGCGGTTGGTAAAGAACACCACGCCGGCAGCGATGGCGAAACACGACTGCACCAACGGGCTCGGGAACAGATCGAACAGCGCCCACGCCACGGTCAGGCCGATGGCGGTACCGAAAATCCGCTGACCGAGTTTGCGCCGCGTCGCGCCGTAGTTCGGCTGGCAGACGAACAGCGTGGTGAGGATGATCCAGTAACCCTGCGACGGGTGAATCAAATGCACCATGCCGTAACCGATACTCAGCGCCAATGGCAGGCGCAGGGCATGCCGGAACAGCAGAGACGTCGGCGTCAGTTGCGTGCGCAGGCGCACCCAGACGTCTTTGAGGTTGCGCGGCGAACGGTCGAGCAGGCTGCTGTCAGTCGCATCGGCCAAGGCGTCGGGGTTGCTCGCGTCGCTAAGCAAGCGGTCGAGGGTGCCGAGGTTGGCCGCCAGTGCGCGCAGCGAACGCAGCAATCCGCGCCAGGCCGGATTGCTCTGGATGCGCAGGTGTTCGAGGGAGGCGTCGAGGTCGCTGAGGGCTTCGGCGAAACTCGCGTCATAAATAAATGGCTGGCGCATCTGGATCGATTCGGCCAGAGCGCGGCAGGCCTTGCCTTGCTGGCGCAACAGGCGTTGGCAGCGGAACAGCACGTCGCTGTGGAAGAACGCTTCGGCCAGTGCGTTGTACGGATAGTGCGAAGAACTCGCGCGTTCGTGGATGTCCTGAGCGAGGAAGTACAGCTTCAGATAACGGCTGACTTTCGAGCCGGGGCGGCCATTGCCGACGCGGTGCAGAATGATTTCCTTGGCACTGTTCAGCGCCGCCACCACGCGACCGTTTTGCTGGGCCAGTTCCAGCCGCCGGGCTTCGACGTCCATCTGCCGGATCGGCTCGAACAGCGAAGATTTCAGCTTCAGGTAAAACCCCAGTTCGCGGAACAGTCGCGCCAGACTCTGCTGCACCGGCTGGTTGGAAAACATTGCCTGCCACAACACCGAGAGCAAGCCGTACCACGCCGCACCGGCGACCAGCAGCATCGGCTCGTGCCAGAAGTCGGTGACCGCGCCACCGCGCTGGTCAACACCGATCATCGTGTACACCGACAGAATCAGCGTCGCCGAGGCAATCGCGCCATAGCGCTCGCCGAGCGCCCCGAGCATGGTCAGGCCGAAACTGGCCAGCGCCAAAGCAATGGCAAACACAATGGGGTAAGGGAAGAGCAATTCCACCGACAGCGCGGCGATGCTGAAACACACCAGGGTCACGGCGAGGGCGTTGAGGCGGCCCTGCCAACTGTCGTCGGTTTCGGCCAGGGCGCTGGCGATAATCCCCAGGAACAACGGGATCAGCAGGCCCATTTCATCCTGATACCAACACAGCGCCATGCTGCCGGTCAGGGCGATGAACACCCGCACGCTGTAGCTGAATTTATCCAGCGCCCACAGGCGCCGCAAAGACTGACGAAACGAGGTCGAGGACATGAAGTGCGAAGGCCTTCCGAGGCGATGCCGCTAAATTGAGCCAGTAATGACGCCGACGCAATGGCGCCGATCACATCTGACAGCAAAAAGTGTTCCTTTGAGATCTTGTGTAGAACTAAATCTTGAATTGGGCACGGAACCCTGTGGGAGCTGGCTTGCCAGCGATGGCTGCATGACAGTCAACAATGATGTTGGATCTGCCGGCCTCATCGCTGGCAAGCCAGCTCCCACAGGTTTTTGTATTTAGCTTTGAATTAAGCGTACTGCGCGGCAGCGTAGCCGGAGGCCCAGGCCCACTGAAAGTTGAAACCGCCCAGATGCCCGGTCACGTCGAGCACTTCGCCGATGAAATACAGGCCAGGGCTTTTCAGTGATTCCATGGTCTTGGACGACACCTCGCGGGTATCGACGCCACCGAGCGTTACCTCGGCCGTGCGATAACCTTCGGTCCCCGCCGGCACCACTTTCCAGCTGCCCAGCTTGTCGGCGATTTCCGCCAGTTCCGCGTGGGTGTACTGCTTCATCGGCTTGGACACGAACCAGTTGTCCGCCAGTAGATTGGCCATCTTCTTGGTGAAAATCTCACCGAGCAGGGTTTTCAATTCACTGTTCGGACGCTCGGCCACTTGCTGCTGCAGCCAGCTCGCCGCGTCGTGATCCGGCAGCAGGTTGATCTCAACCGTGTCGCCGGATTCCCAGAACGATGAAATCTGCAAAATCGCCGGGCCACTGAGGCCACGGTGAGTGAACAGAATATTCTCGCGAAAGCTCTGATCGTTGCAGCTCACCAGACAATCCACCGAAGTGCCGGACAGCTCGGTGCACAGTTCCTTGAGCTGATCGGTGATGGTGAACGGCACCAGCCCGGCGCGGGTCGGCAGCAGTTCATGGCCGAACTGTTTGGCCACTTGATAACCGAAACCGGTGGCGCCCAGCGTCGGGATCGACAGACCGCCGGTGGCGATCACCAGCGACTGGCACTGGATCTGGCCCAGTGTGGTGTCGAGCAGGTAACCGCTTTCGATCTTCTCGATGGTCTGGATTGAGGTGTCCAGATGCAGCTCCACACCGACCTGATCGCACTCGGTCAGGAGCATTTCGAGGATGTCGCTGGATTTGTTATCGCAGAACAACTGGCCGAGTTTCTTCTCGTGGTACGGCACGGCGTGTTTGCCGACCATGCCGATGAAATCCCACTGGGTGTAGCGCGCCAGTGCCGATTTGCAGAAGTGCGGGTTCTGCGAGAGGAAATTGCTCGGTTCGGTGTACATGTTGGTGAAATTGCAGCGACCACCGCCCGACATCAGGATTTTCTTGCCGGCCTTGTTCGCGTGGTCGAGCAGCAACACCTGACGCCCGCGTCCGGCAGCGGTCAGTGCACACATCAACCCAGCGGCGCCAGCGCCAATGATCACGACTTCGGTAGAGCGCAAAACGGTGTCCTCACACAATGATCATTCCCACGCTCTGCGTGGGAATGCCGCCATGGACGCTCTGCGTCCGTTGTTATGTGACGCGGAGCGTCACGGGATGCATTCCCACGCAGAGCGTGGGAACGATCAGGTCAGAGGATGCGGACGCGCAGCGAACGGCCCTTGATCTTGCCGTCGTTCAAACGCTGCAAGGCTTGCATGGCCACGGTGCGGTCCACGGCTACATAAGCCTGGAAGTCGAAAATCGCGATCTTGCCAACCTGCGCACCCGGAATGCCGGCATCGCCAGTCAGTGCGCCCAGAATGTCGCCCGGGCGAACCTTGTCTTTACGGCCCGCGCCGATGCACAGCGTGGTCATCGGCGGTTGCAGCGGGGCGAGGCCCTGGGACTTGAGGTTATCGACCTGATCCCAGTTCAGCGGCGACTTCTGCAGTTGTTCGATGGCTTGCGCGCGGTGCGCTTCGCCCGGTGCAACCAGACTGATCGCGATGCCTTTCTCGCCAGCGCGACCGGTACGGCCAACGCGGTGAATGTGGATTTCCGAATCGCGCGCCAGTTCGACGTTAATCACCATGTCTAGCGCATCGATGTCCAGACCACGGGCGGCGACGTCGGTGGCAACCAGTACCGAGGTACTGCGGTTGGCGAACATCGCCAGCACCTGATCGCGGTCACGCTGTTCCAGATCGCCGTGCAGGCCGACGGCGGAAATGCCCTTGGCGGTCAGGTGATCAACGGTTTCCTGCACTTGCTGCTTGGTGAAGCAGAACGCCACGCACGATGCCGGGCGGAAGTGGTGCAGGACTTTGGTCACCACGCTCATGCGATCTTCCGGGGAAATCTCGTAGAAACGCTGCTCGATCTGCGTGTCATCGTGGAACGCTTCGGCTTTCACCGTTTGCGGATCACGCATGAACTTCGACGCCAGTTGCTTGATGCCCACCGGGTACGTCGCGGAGAACAGCAGGGTCTGACGACGTTCCGGGGTCTTGACGATGATGTCTTCGATGGCGTCGTAGAAACCCATGTCGAGCATGCGGTCGGCTTCGTCGAGAATCAGCGTATTCAGGCCATCGAGCACCAGCGAACCTTTGCGCAAGTGCTGCTGGATACGCCCCGGGGTGCCGACGATGATGTGCGCGCCGTGCTCCAGCGAAGCGATTTGCGGGCCGAACGACACGCCGCCGCACAGGGTCAGGACCTTGATGTTGTCTTCGGCACGGGCCAGACGACGGATTTCCTTGGCGACTTGGTCGGCCAGCTCACGCGTCGGGCAGATCACCAGCGCTTGGCAACCGAAATAGCGCGGGTTGATCGGGTTGAGCAGGCCGATGCCGAACGCGGCGGTCTTGCCGCTGCCGGTCTTGGCCTGGGCGATCAGGTCCATCCCCTTGAGGATCACCGGCAAGCTCTGCGCCTGGATCGGCGTCATCTGGGCATAACCGAGGGATTCGAGGTTAGCCAGCATGGCGGCGGACAGCGGCAGAGTATTAAAAGCGGTGGCGATGGTGGTCACGGGACTGGCCTGCAAAACAAAATGTCGCGCAGTGTAGCAGCCCCGTGCCACTTTCTTCGAAAGTTCTGGACGAACAGTGGTTAATGTTCGATGTGTTCTTCCGGACGTTTGGCGCGGCGCCCGTCTTCTTTCGACAGTTGCGAGAAGATCGTCGCGGCCAGCATCGCCATGATGCCGACGGTGACGAAGGTCAGCTGGAACGCACCCAGCACGGTTTCCACGCCATCGTTACCGATCTCTGCGGTAAACCCACCGAGCAAAGCACCGGCGCACGCCACCCCCAGGCTCAACGATAATTGCGCCACCACCGACAGCAAGCTGTTGCCGCTACTGGCGCTCGCATCGTCGAGATCGATCAGCGTCACCGTGTTCATCGCGGTGAATTGCAGCGAGTTGATCGCGCCGAGAATCGCCAGCAGACACAGTAGCAACCAGTACGGCGTCTGCTCGCTGACCAGGCCCATGCTCGCCAGCATGATCCCCAGTGCCAGGGTGTTGCCGGTGAGCACGATGCGATAACCAAGCCGCTCAATCAGCGGCCGTGCCATCCACTTGGCAAACATTGCCGCCGCCGCCAGTGGCAGCATGCTCATCCCCGCTTGCGACGGTGAATAGCCCAGCGCCACTTGCAGCAGCAACGGCACCAGAAATGGCAATGCGCCGCTGCCCAGGCGGGCAAAGAGGTTGCCGAGAATGCCGACGGCAAACGTGCGGGTCTTGAACAGCGATGGCGCGAACAGCGGGTTTTCGATGTGCCCGGCGCGCAACCAGTACGCCGCCAGACACGCCAGACCGGCGAACAGCAGCAACATCACCCGCAGATGCGGCAAGTGCAGTTCGCCAAGGCCTTCCATGGCGATGGTGATCAGGATCATCGCCGCGCCGAACAGCAGGAAACCCAGGCTATCGAAACGCGTGCGCTCGGTGCCGCGCAGGTCGGGAATGAATTTCCACACCGCGTAGCAACCAATCACGCCGACCGGCAGGTTGATCAGGAAAATCCAGTGCCACGTCAGGTACTCGACCATCCAGCCGCCCATGGTCGGGCCGATCAGCGGACCGAGCAGGCCGGGGATGGTGATGAAGCCCATGATCCGCACCAGTTCGGATCGCGGATAGGCGCGCAGTACGACGAGTCGCCCGACCGGTAGCATCAGCGCACCGCCCAGGCCCTGAATCACTCGGGCGCCGACCAGCATGCTCAGACTGCTCGACAAGGCGCAGAGCAGCGAGCCGAAGCTGAACAACAAGATCGCGCCGAAGAAGATTTTCTTGGTGCCGAAACGGTCGGCGATCCAGCCTGAGGCCGGTATCAGCAAGGCCACGGTGAGCATGTAGGCGATGATCACGCCCTGCATACGCAAGGGATCTTCGGCCAGATCGCGAGCCATGGCGGGCAGGGCGGTATTGAGAATGGTCCCGTCGAGGGACTGCATGAAGAAAGCGATGGCGACGACCCACGGCAACCAGCGGGCGGTGATGGCGTCGAGAGGCGGGCGGTTGGGCATGGAACCTCTTGTCGTTGGAGTTAATGCATATCCATGATCGTTCCCACGCTCTGCGTGGGAATGCCTCCACGGACGCTCCGCGTCCGCTTTTGGCTGGGACGCAGAGCGTCCCCTGCTGCATTCCCACGCAGAGCGTGGGAATGCTCGCCGTCAGAGGGTCAGAGTCAAACGGCTGACCAGCGCCCCCGGCAGCAACGCCGACGAAGTATTGCGCTGGCTGTACGTACTCGCTGACAGCAGCAACTCGCGCTCGGCGGTCAACGCTTCCAGCTGCGAACCGAGCAGGCTGTAAGCGCTATCGTCGAAGCGCATGGTGCTGACCGGCGCCTGGATCTCGCCGTTCTCGACCCAGAAGGTCGCGAAACGGGTCATGCCGGTCATGCGCGCCGCCGGTTGATCCGAGAAGTTCAGGTACCACAGGTTGCTGATGTACAGCCCGGTACCCAATTGCTTGAGGATCTCTGCTTGCGCCAGATCACCCGCCGCCATGTTCAACGCGCTTGGCATTTCACCGCCACCGGCGCCGTTGGCGGTCAGGCCATATTCCGCTGCACTGCGCGAGCCGACAAGTTGATCGCCAGCCTTGCCTTCGACGATCAGGCGCAAATCACTGCGCGGATACCCCTCGCCGGAAAACGCCGGGCTCAGCGATTCGCTGACTTTCTCATCCAGCGACAGCAGTGGACTGAACGCCTGATCGCCGACATACAGCTTCTGCAACGGGCTGCTCTTACTGGCGATCGACTGCGCCGAGAAACCGCCCCAGCTCAGCATGCCCATGATTTCTTCCAGCGCCGCCGGTGCCAGATACGCGCGGTACTGCCCCGGCGCCAAGGTGCGCAGTGGGCGGCCGAGAAACTCCAGTTGCTCGCGAGCCTGGCCGAAGCGCTTGGCGAAGCCTTCGCTGCTCCAGTCATGCCCGGCGTAGCTGGCTTTCACCGCTTCACCGTTCTCGTGGAACAGGCTGAAATCGAAGTTGAAGCTGTTCGCCTGATGCCAGCCAAACGCGCCTGAAGAACTGGCGAAACCACGGCTGATCGGGCCGGCCGCATAAAAGCCCACCAGATCCAGACCTTCAGCTGCAGCGCAGATTTCATCGACAACCTGCTCGGTGTCCGGCAGCGGATGTTCCTGCACGTTCTGACTCTGCCAGCCGTTGTGATTGAGCAGCAGGTACGGATCCTGCGGCAGCAACGGCAGGGTTTCGCGCAGTTGTTGCAGGCCTTCGGCGAGGCGTCGCAGATCGCCTTCCTGATCACCGGACAGGGTGACTTGCAGGTCGGCGTGGCGACCGTCGTTGATCAGTTTCAGAACGATATTGGCCTGCTGCACTTGCCCGGCCTGACGCACCTTGGCGTGATTGAAACGCACGAACGCCGAGGATTCGGCGGCAAAGCTGAGGGTGAACTGTTCCGGCTCGCGCACGCTGTCGCGCAGCCACTCGACCATGACCTTGAAGGCGTCGGACTGACTCTTCGAAATGCTCATCAGGCGTCTCCCCCAAACACATCAACGTTGCTGAATACGCAGGCCGGCGAAGCGTGGCCGACGCGGATCACCTGGTTCGGTTCGCCCTTGCCGCAGTTCGGCGTGCCCAGCACCTTGACGGTGTTGGCGTCGCCGACGGCGCGCAGGCTTTTCCAGAAGTGCGCGGAAATCGCCCGATAGTTCGGGTTTTTCACCACACCTTTGAGTTCACCGTTTTCGATCAACTGGCCCCATTCGCAGCCGAACTGGAATTTGTTGCGCGCATCGTCGATCGACCATGAGCGGTTGGTGCTCATCAGGATGCCGTTCTCGATGCCTTCGATCAGTTTGTTCAGAGGCTGATCGCCCGGTTCGATATTGAGGTTGGCCATGCGGTCGATCGGCGGCCGGTTCCAGCCGCAGGCGCGGCTGTTGGCAACGCCATCGAGGCCGGCGCGGAACTGCGACAGCGCACCGCCCAGCGGGCGCAACAACAGGCCATCGCGGATCAGGAATTGTTTGCTGGCCTTGCTGCCGTCGTCGTCATGACCGTAGCTGGCGAGTTCTTCGGGAATGCCCGGATCGAAGGTCACGTTGAGCAGCTTGGAGCCGTATTGCAGGCTGCCGAAGTCGCTGGCCTTGACGAAACTGGTGCCGGCGTAATTGCGCTCGTCGCCGAGGATGCGGTCGAGTTCCAGCGGGTGGCCGATGGATTCGTGGATTTGCAGCATCATTTGATCCGGCATCAACAGCAGGTCGCGCGGGCCTTGCGGGGTGTTCGGCGCGAGCAGCAGTTGCAAGGCCTGATCGGCGACTTGCGGGCCGGCGCCGATCAGGCCGCAGCGGCTGATCACGTCAGCGCCGCCCTGTTGGCCGAAGTTCTCGCGGCCGAGGCTACGGGTCTGGCTGTCGTTACCGTCGTAGGCGGTGACGTCGAGGCCTGGATAGACGAAGCGTTGGGCCTGGCGCAATTCAGCCCCGGCGCTGCTCAGGTAAATCTGTTCGACGTGGGTAATGCCAATGCTCACCTGCCAGTTCACCAGGCGCTCATCCTTTGGCACCGAGGCGGATTCCGCGCCGAGCAGCTCAAAACATTCGCTCAGGGACGGGAAGGCTTGGTCGAGATTGGGTGAAAAGTAATCAGCGCGATCGCTGGACACCGGCTGATCGCGCAGGTCGAGCAAGGCGTGTGGCTTGAGCCGGCGCGCTTGCAGCTCGGCGCGTTCGAGGGCGGCCTGCAGACCTTGTTGCGACAGGTCGTTGGTCGCCGCGTAGGCCTCAACGCCATTGACGCGCACGGTGAGCATCGCGCCTTCGTCGCGTCTCAGGCTCGGCGGCTCGGCGACATTCTTGCGCACCGACAGATATTGCCCGGACTCGCGTACATACCGCAGGGAAAAAAACTCAGCGCCCGTGCGCAAGGCAGCAAAGCGCTGCTTGAGCTGGGGGTGGAAATCGAACATTCGGGAACCTCCTTGTCAGGGGGAAGCGGTAGAGCAGCGGCGGGGAGGGGGTGAAACGGTTGCGCGAGGTCTAGAGTAGGCCTGCGTGGGGGTAGGATCAAGTGAAGAGGGGGTGTAGGGGGATTTACTGTGCGAGGCAGGAGATCGTTCCCACGCTCTGCGTGGGAACGCCGCCATGGACGCTCTGCGTCCGCTGTGTGACGCAGAGCGTCACGGGATGCATTCCCACGCAGAGCGTGGGAACGATCACTTCAGGCTACTGCGCAGCCGGGGTGATATCACGCATCGGTTTGCCCTTCACCGGCGCATCACCCGCGACGTAGTACGGCGCGGTGCTGCGCGGCAGCGGCTGGCGGCCACGGATCTTGTCGGCGATTTTCTCGGCGATCATGATCGTTGGCGCGTTGAGGTTGCCAGTGGTGATGATCGGCATGATCGAGGCATCGACCACACGCAGGCTCTGCATGCCGTGCACGCGACCTTCGCCATCCACTACAGCCATCTCGTCGGTGCCCATCTTGCACGAGCAGGACGGGTGGAACGCGGTTTCGGCGTGCTCGCGGATGAACTTGTCCAGCTGCTCATCGGTTTGCACTTCAATGCCCGGGCTGATTTCACGGCCACGGAAAGCGTCGAGTGCCGGCTGCTGCATGATTTCGCGGGTCAGGCGGATGCCGTCACGGAATTCCTGCCAGTCCTGTTCGGTAGCCATGTAGTTGAACAGGATGCTCGGGTGCTGGCGCGGGTCTTTCGACTTGGCCTGGATGCGACCACGGCTTGGCGAACGCATGGAACCCATGTGCGCCTGGAAACCGTGCTCTTTCACACCGTTGCTGCCGTTGTAGTTAATCGCTACCGGCAGGAAGTGGTACTGGATGTTCGGCCATTCGAATTCCGGACGCGAACGGATGAAACCGCCGGCTTCGAACTGGTTGCTGGCGCCGATGCCGGTGCCGTTGAACAGCCACTCGGCACCGATGGCTGGCTGGTTGTACCAGAGCAGCGACGGGTACAGCGAAACCGGCTGAGTGCACGCGTATTGCAGGTACAGCTCAAGGTGATCCTGCAGGTTTTCACCGACGCCCGGCAGGTCGTGAACGACCGGAATGTCGAGCGACTTCAGCAGTTCGGCAGGGCCGACACCGGAGCGCTGCAGAATCTGCGGCGAAGCGATGGCGCCGGAGCACAGCAGGACTTCTTTGCGCGCTTTGACTTCAACGCGTTCTTCCGCATCGCCGACCAGGTAACGCACACCGACGGCACGCTTGCCTTCGAACAGGATCTTGTCGGTCAGGGCGTGGGTGACGATGGTCAGGGTCGAACGCTTTTTGGCAACGTCAAGGTAGCCACGGGCGGTGGAAGCACGACGGCCGTTCGGCGTCACGGTGCGGTCCATCGGGCCGAAGCCTTCCTGCTGGTAACCGTTGAGGTCTTCGGTGCGCGGGTAACCGGCCTGCACGCCTGCTTCAACCATGGCGTGGAACAGCGGGTTATTGCCCGCCTTCGGCGTGGTCACACTGACCGGACCTTCGCCACCGTGGTAGTCGTTCGGGCCGATGTCGCGGGTTTCCGCTTTGCGGAAGTACGGCAGGCAGTCGAGGTACGACCAGTTTTCCAGGCCTGGCAGTTTCGCCCAGCCGTCGTAGTCCATAGCGTTACCACGGATGTAGCACATGCCGTTGATCAGCGAAGAACCGCCGAGGCCTTTGCCGCGACCGCATTCCATGCGGCGACCGTCCATGTGTGGCTCTGGATCGGTTTCGTAGGCCCAGTTGTAGCGACGACCTTGCAGCGGGAATGCCAGGGCAGCGGGCATTTGCGTGCGGAAGTCGAGACGGTAGTCAGGGCCGCCGGCTTCGAGCAGCAGAACGGTGACGCCTTCGTCTTCAGTCAGACGGGTCGCCAGGGTGTTACCGGCCGAGCCGGCACCGATGATGATGTAATCGAATTCTTGGGACATTGAATGCACCCTCTTTAGATATGGTCAGGTCTGACCTCGGCGAGTGCTGCGCACTCGAATCGCTGGCAAGTCAGCTCCCACAAAGATTGGGGGCTGCCACAGATTTGATGGACGACCCCAAAACTGTGGGAGCTGGCTTGCCAGCGAAGAGGCCTTCGCGGGCAATGCAAATCTCGGGTTAGAACACCGAAACGTAATCGCCCAGCTCGACCTGTACCGATTTGATGCGGGTGAAGTTGTTCAGCGAGCTGATGCCGTTTTCACGACCAACACCCGACTGCTTGTAACCGCCGACCGGCATTTTTGCGTCGGACTCGCCCCAGGCGTTGATCCAGCAGATACCGGCTTCCAGTTGATGAATCACGCGGTGTGCGCGGTTCAGGTCTTTGGTGACGATACCGGCGGCCAAACCGAAGTCGGTGTCGTTGGCGCGGCGGATCACTTCTTCTTCGGTCTCGTAGGAGAGGATCGCCATCACTGGGCCAAAGATTTCTTCACGAACGATGGTCATGTCGTCGGTGCAATCGGTGAACACGGTAGGTGCCACGAACGCGCCTTTGGCGAATTCGCCGTCGGTCAGACGGTCGCCGCCGCACAGCACGCGGGCGCCTTGTTCTTTACCTTTGGCGATGTAGCCCAGCACGCTTTCCATGTGCGCGAAGCTGACCAGTGGGCCGAAGTTGGTGTTTTCGTCTTCCGGGTTGCCGACGCGGATGCGTGCAACGCGCTCAACGATCTTGGCTTCGAAAGCGGCTTTCAGGTGCGCCGGAACGAACACGCGAGTGCCGTTGGTGCAGACCTGACCGGAGCTGTAGAAGTTGGCCATCATCGCGGTGTCGGCAGCGCGATCGAGATCGGCGTCGTCGCAGATGATCAGCGGGGATTTGCCGCCCAGTTCCATGGTTACGTCTTTCAGCGACGAAGCCGAAGCGCTGGCCATAACCTTCTTGCCGGTGTCGGTGCCGCCGGTGAAGGAGATTTTTTCGATGCGCGGGTGCTCGGTCAGCCAGGTGCCGACTTCACGGCCGCTGCCGGTCAGGACGTTGAACACACCGTTTGGAACGCCGGCTTCGGTGTAGATCTCGGCCAGTTTCAGGGTGGTCAGCGAGGTCACTTCGCTTGGCTTGAAGATCATCGCGTTACCAGCGGCCAGCGCTGGAGCGGATTTCCACAGGGCGATCTGGATCGGGTAGTTCCACGCGCCGATACCGGCGACAACGCCCAGCGGCTCGCGACGGGTGTAGACGAAAGAAGTGTCGCGCAGCGGGATCTGCTCGCCTTCGATCGCTGGCACCAGGCCTGCATAGTATTCCAGCACATCAGCGCCGGTAACGATGTCGACGTACTTGGTTTCGGAGAAGGATTTGCCGGTGTCCAGGGTTTCCAGCGCGGCCAGTTCATCGTTGCGCTCGCGCAGGATGTCGACGGCACGACGCAGAATGCGCGAACGCTCCATGGCGGTCATCGCAGCCCAGATTTTCTGGCCCTTTTCAGCGCTGACCACGGCGCGCTCGACGTCTTCCTTGGTCGCACGTTGCACCAGTGCGAGGACTTCACCGTTAGCCGGGTTGATGGCTTCGAAGGTGGCATCGCTGCCGGCGTCGGAGTACGCGCCATCGATGTAAAGTTTTTGCAGTTCGAAACGGGCCATAGTGTCCTCGCAAGTGCATTGGTGGTTGGCGTTGACCACCGCGGTGAGGCTGCGGTGGCGTTCAGGGGCCGAGCGTTTTCTGTGTGCTCTAGCTCACCTTCTTGGCCAATTGGAAATCCATGTATTCGTAAGCGATCTGTTGCGCCTGCGCGGTATCGAAAGCGTCTCCCGACAGCGCGCCGCGCAACCACAAGCCGTCAATCAACGCTGCCAGCCCCCGCGCTGCGCTGCGCGCATCTTCGAGCGGCAGCACACGGCGGAACTGGCAGCACAGGTTGGAATACAGACGGTGATCGTTGATCCGCTGCAACCTGTGCAAAGACGGCTGGTGCATGCTGGTGGCCCAAAAGGCCAGCCAGGTTTTCATTGCCGGGCCATTGACCTGGCTGGCGTCGAAGTTGCCTTCGATGATCACCTGCAGATGCGCCCGTGGGCTGTCATCTGCCAGCGCCTGCCGGCGCGCGGTGACGCTCTCGCTGAGGGCGGTCATCAGATACCGCATCGTGGCGGCAATCAGGCCGTTCTTGTCCTGAAAGTAATGACTGATGATGCCATTCGAGACACCGGCCAAACGGGCGATCAGCGCAATGCTGGCGTCCCCCATTCCGACCTGATCGACCGCCTGCAAAGTGGCTTCGATCAGTTGTTGGCGGCGGATGGGTTGCATACCGACCTTGGGCATCTTGCACATCTCCTTAGGCCTTCCGAGCGGCGAATCACGCCTATCGGATTAGCGGCCAGTCTATTTTGTTTTGATTGAACGTTCAATCAACAAAGAATAAGATCTGCGACAAATCGTCGCTGCCTACAGATTTTTCCTACGTGTAAGTGGCGATAAAACCGACATCCGAAAAAGCTCGAAACCTGCGTGGGGCATGGCGCGGTTCGCGATTCGATGGACGTGTTGAAAGGGCAAGACGCTCACGGCCAGGTTTCGGATGAACGTCCGTCCACCTTCGGCCACGAAAGCGATTCGCAGCGCCATTTCGGCAGGTTCGGGCATTTTTCGGGGTGTCTTTATATCACCCGCCGGTCGGCTGCCAACTAACCGATTGGTCGGGTTCCGTGTTGCCTTGTGTTCTTCTCTCGCACTGCCTGGAGCATTTGTGCCATGAGTTCTGCCTCGCTTATAAAGACCCCGCCCGAGAAGGTGACGGTCAACGGTTGGGTGTTCTACACCTCTACCGCGCTGATTCTGTTGTTGACCGCCATTCTGATTATCGCCCCGCAAGAGGCCGGCAGACTGTTGGGTATCGCTCAGGCCTGGTTGTCGCGCAGCTTCGGCTGGTACTACATGGTGGTCATCGCCGCCTACCTGGTGTTTGTGGTGGGCCTGGCATTTTCCTCGTACGGCAAACTCAAACTGGGCAGCAAGGACGACACCCCGGATTTCAGTTACGGAGCCTGGGCGGGGATGCTGTTCTCGTCGGGTATCGGTATTTCGCTGCTGTACTTCGGCGCATCCGAGCCATTGGATCACTACTTCAATCCGCCGGAAGGCGCATCGGCTACCAACATGGCCGCGCGTCAGGCGGTGCAACTGACCTTCCTGCACTGGGGCCTGCACGGCTGGGCGATCTACGCACTGGTCGGTCTGGCCGTGGCGTACTTTGCTTACCGGCATAACCAGCCGCTGGCCCTGCGTTCGGCGCTGTATCCGCTGGTGGGCGAGCGTTGGGTCAAGGGCGCGGCCGGTCACGCGGTGGACGGCTTCGGCATGTTCGTGACCCTGCTGGGTCTGGTGACCAACCTGGGGATTGGTTCGCTGCAAGTGTCCTCGGGCCTGGAAAACCTGTTCGGCATGGAACACAGCAACACTAACCTGTTGATCGTGATCATCGTGATGAGCACCGTGGCGACCATCGCTGCCGTGTCCGGCGTGGAAAACGGCATCCGTCGTCTGTCCAACCTGAACATCGTGCTGTTCAGCGGACTGCTGATTTTCGTGCTGTTGTTTGGCCCGACTTTGCACCTGCTCAACGGCTTCGTGCAGAACATCGGCGACTACCTCAATGGCATCGTGCTGAAAACCTTCGACCTTTATGTGTACGAAGGCGACAACGCCAAGTCCGAGCGCTGGATGGGCCTGTGGACCCTGTTCTACTGGGCGTGGTGGATTTCCTGGGCGCCATTCGTAGGCATGTTCATCGCGCGTATTTCCCGTGGTCGTACCGTGCGTGAACTGGTCGCCGGCGTGCTGCTGATTCCGCTGGGCTTCACCTTGGCCTGGCTGTCGATCTTCGGTAACTCGGCGCTGGATCTGGTGATGAACCAGGGGGCTGTGGAGCTTGGCAAGACGGCACTGGAACAGCCGTCGATGGCGATTTATCAGTTGCTTGAACACTACCCGGCGTCGAAAGTCGTTATCGGTGTGTCGATTTTTGTTGGCTTCGTACTGTTCCTGACCCCAGCTGATTCCGGCGCGGTGATGATGGCGAATCTGTCCTGCAAGGGCGGCAACGTCGATGAAGATGCGCCGCACTGGCTGCGGATCTTCTGGTCGGTGGTGATCACCCTGGTGACCATTGGTCTGCTGTTTGCCGGTAACTTCGAAGCCATGCAAACCATGGTGGTGCTGGCGGGTCTGCCGTTCTCGGTGGTGCTGGTGTTCTTCATGTTCGGCCTGCACAAGGCCATGCGTCAGGACGTGCAGATCGAACAGGAGCAGGCGCAGCTGGCGGAGCGCGGTCGTCGTGGTTTCAGCGAGCGTCTGACGCAACTGGACCTGCAACCGAGCCAATCGGTGGTGCAGCGTTTCATGGATAAGCAGGTCAGCCCGGCGCTGGAAGATGCCACCGCGCAGATGCGTGCGCAGGGTCTGGAAGTGCAGACGCTGCTGGGTAAATCCAAGCGCTGCATGGGCGTGCGCGTCGAGATGGAAGAGGGCAACCCTTTCGTTTACGAAGTGAGCCTGGATGGCTATCTGGCGACCCCGACCGAATCGGCGCAGTCCGATGAAGCGCGTCAGCGTTACTACCGCGCTGAAGTGTATCTGCACAACGGCAGCCAGGATTACGACCTGATGGGCTTCACGCAGGATCAGATCACACGCGATGTGCTCGATCAGTTTGAAAGCCATCGGCAGCTCCTTGGCCGGGTGTACAGCTAAACCGCTAAAACAAAAGGGGCTCGATTGAGCCCCTTTTGCATGATCGTTCCCCCGCTCTGCGTGGGAATGTCTCAATGGACGCTCCGCGTCCGCTGTTGTGGGACGCGGAGCGTCCCGGGCTGCATTACCACGCGGAGCGTGGGAACGATCAGGGATCGCTCACCGCGATCCCTTTTTTTATCCCCCTTAACCGAGGTTCTTGCCCAGCAACGCGTGATACAACTCGCTGTCGCCCAGGATCCCCACCACATGATTGTTATCGTGCAACACCAGCTTGTTGCCGGTCTGATAACGAATCTGCAACGCATCGCGCATGCCGATGTTCGAATCCACCAGCGTCGGCTTGCGCTCCAGTCCTTCCACCGCTTGCCCCGGTGCCCAGTTCTGCAGGTTCAGCACCGAACCATTCTGCCGCGCACCTTTGATGGTGTTGCCTTCGGCCAGGTCCAGCCACGAATCGCCGCCCGGATCGAGACACACCGAACCGTTGATGCGTTTGCACTTGTCCAGCGTGCGCATCAGGCTGCGGCCGCAGAGCACGTTGAGCGGATTGGTGTGTGCGACGAAGGTGCGCACATAGTCGTCCGCCGGGTTCAGCACGATCTCTTCCGGCACGCTGTACTGGATGATCCGGCCGTCTTTCATGATCGCGATGCGGCTACCCAATTTGAGCGCCTCGTCGAGGTCGTGGCTCACGAACACGATGGTCTTGCTCAGCTTGCGTTGCAGTTCCAGCAGTTCATCCTGCAGACCCTGACGGATCAGCGGGTCGAGGGCCGAGAACGGTTCGTCCATCAATAGAATGTCGGCGTCCATCGCCAGCGCTCGTGCCAGACCGACACGCTGCTGCATGCCGCCGGAGAGTTCATCAGGCTTCTTGTTGCGCCATTGGGTCAGGCCGACCAGTTCGAGTTTTTCATCGACGAGTTTCTTGCGTTCCTTCTCCGGTCGACCCTGCATTTCCAGACCGAAACTGATGTTCTCGCGCACCGTCAGCCACGGCATCAGGGCGAACTTCTGGAACACCATGGCGATGCGTTTGGTGCGCATCATTTTCAGCTCGGCCGGGGTGCAGGAGGCGATGTCGATCTGACGGTTTTCATGCTCGACGAACAGCTTGCCGCGGCTCACGGTGTTGAGGCCGTTGATGCAGCGCAGCAGGCTCGACTTGCCCGAGCCGGACAAGCCCATCAGCACGCAGATCTCGCCTTTGTTGATGTCCAGCGTGGCTTTTTCCACGCCGACAATCTGTCCGGTCTTTTTCAGGATTTCGTTGCGGGTCATGCCCTGATCCAGCAGCTTGAGTGCCTCGCGTGGATCTTTGGAAAAGATTACGTCGACGTCTTCGAAGCGAATTATGCTCATGCGTCACCCCCTACTTTGGCGTCGGGTTGTTTGCAGATACGGTCGAGCATGATCGCCAGCAGTACGATCGCCAGGCCCGCTTCGAAGCCCAGGGCGATATCAGCAGTGTTCAGTGCGTTGACCACCGGTTTGCCGAGTCCGTCGGCGCCTACCAGTGCCGCGATCACCACCATCGACAACGACAGCATGATGCACTGGGTGATGCCGGCCGCGATGCTCGGCATGGCGTGAGGCAGTTCGATCCGTGAGAGCAGTTGGCGACGCGAGCAGCCGAAGGCCTTGCCGGCGTCCATCAGTTCTTGCGGGACATCGCGGATGCCCAGATAGGTCAGGCGGATCGGCGCAGCGATGGCGAACACCACCGTGGAGATCAGGCCCGGGACCACACCCAGCCCGAAGAGGGTCAGGGTAGGAATGAGGTAAACGAAGGTCGGTACGGTCTGCATCAGATCGAGTACCGGACGCATGACAGTGTAGAACATCGGTTTGTGTGCGGCGACGATGCCCAGCGGCACGCCGATGACCACGCAGACCAGGGTCGCGAACATGACCTGGGCGAGGGTTTCCATGGTTTCCTGCCAGTACCCCAGATTGAGGATCAGCAGGAAGGAGGCGATCACGAAAGCGGTCAATCCCCATTTGCGCTGGATCAGGTGCGCGAGCAGGGCGATCAGGCCAATCAAGACCAGTGGGTTGAACCAGGTCAGCGCGAACGTCACGCCGTGGATCATCGTTTCCAGTGTCACGGCGATTGCGTCGAAGGTGTTGGCGCCGTGTTGCGTCAACCATTCAACGAAGCCCGCGATGTACTGGCCTAAAGGTATTTTCTGATCAATCAGCATGGTAGTGAACGTCCGCATGCAAGGAAATAAACAGCCCGGGTGGGCGAGCCCACCCGGCATAAGCGATTACTGAAGCTTGGCTTTAACGGCCTCCAGGCCAGGTTTACCGTCAATGGTGGTTACGCCAGCGAGCCAGGTATCGAGCACTTGTGGATTCTTTTTCAGCCAGGCCTTGGCGGCCGCGTCAGGCTTCATCTTGTCGTCGAGGATGTTGCCCATCAGTTCGCTTTCCATGTCGACGGTGAACTCCAGGTTCTTCAGCAACTGACCGACGTTGCTGCATTCCTCGGCATAACCCTTGCGGGTATTGGTCGCCACGGTCGCAGCACCGAAATCGGGGCCGAAGAAATCATCGCCACCGGTCAGGTATTGAATCTTGAAGCGCTTGTTCATCGGGTGCGGCGCCCAGCCGAGGAATACCACGGCGGTGTCGCGTTTTTGCGCGCGATCCACCTGCGAGAGCATGCCCGCTTCCGACGATTCGACGACTTTGAAACCGGCGGTTTTCAGGCCGAAGGCGTCCTTGTCGATCATGCTCTGGATCAGACGGTTGCCGTCGTTGCCAGGCTCGATGCCGTAGATCTTGCCGTCGAGTTCTTTCTTGAATTTGGCGATGTCGGCGAAGTCATGCAGACCTTTGTCATACAGGGCTTGCGGCACGGCGAGGGTGTACTTGGCGCCCTTGAGGTTGGTGCGCACGGTTTCCACGGTGCCGGCGTCGCGGTAAGCCTTGATGTCGTTTTCCATGGTCGGCATCCAGTTGCCGAGGAACACGTCCATGTTCTTGCCGTCGGCCAGCGACTTGTAGGTCACGGGCACGGAGATCATGGTGGTCTTGGTCTTGTAGCCGAGGGCGTTGAGCACAACAGAGGTGGTAGCGGTGGTAGCGGTGATGTCGGTCCAGCCGACATCGGAGAAGTTAACGGTACTGCACTGTGCCGGTTCTGCAGCTTGCGCCAGTAACGGCAGACTCAGCATGGCGGCCAACAACAACGACGGGGAACCTTTCATGGATGGACTCCTTGGTGTTTTTTTTGGCAGTGTTCCGACTGTGGACCACCGCACTTATAGGTTGCGGTTGGATGGCGTTCTGGAGACAGCTCTACCACGGCGCCTTGCAATCGAGTCATAACGATCATGTACCAGTGAAAATCTGACGCCTACAGGGGGGGTCGTATCCAGTACAGGGATGGTCGCATCCAGTGTCAGTGACGTCGTTTACAGCTTTTTTCAGCCCCGAATGGCCATCTGAACCGCACAAAAACGGCGAAAAACCGGGGCGAAAACGGCGCGGCGCTGGTGGACATGAGTGCGTCGGTGTCAGACGCCGTGCGCTCCGACAAAAGCCTGATGATGCGGGCATTCCGGCGGATCGCAGCTTGAGCGTAGCAGCTCCGCCAGCGGGCGCTTCACGCCCCGGACCGGCATCCTCAGGAGCTCTGCAGCAATGGCTATCAGCGTTTTCGACCTGTTCAAAATCGGCATCGGCCCTTCCAGTTCCCACACCGTCGGGCCCATGCGCGCCGCGGCGTTGTTCGTCGAGTCGCTACGGGACAAGCACCAGTTGGAACAGGTGCGCCGTATAGAAGTGCAATTGTTCGGATCGCTGTCGGCCACGGGCATTGGTCACGGCAGCGACAACGCGGTGATCATGGGTTTGATGGGCGAGTGGCCGGACGCAATCGACCCGTCGCAGATCGGCCCGCGCATACAGGCCCTGCGTGAAACTCACACACTGTTATTGGATGGTCGTTTGTCGGTGCCGTTTGTCTGGGCACGGGACATGCGCCTGATCGACGAGAACCTGCCATTCCACCCCAATGCCATGACTATCGTTGCCGAGGGTGATCACGGCGAACTGCATCGCGACACCTACTATTCGGTGGGCGGCGGTTTTGTCGTGGATCAAGCGCAGGCGTCCAGCGGCGTGGTCGATCTGGATCGCACTGAGTTGCCCTACGACTTTTCCAGTGCGGTTGAACTGTTGGAGTTGTGCAAGAAAAACAACCTGCGCGTCGCCGAATTGATGATGGCCAACGAAAAGGTCTGGCGCAGTGAAGAAGAGATCCGCGCCGGGCTGATGAAGTTGTGGCGGGCGATGCAGGATTGCGTCGAGCAGGGCCTGAAACACGAAGGCATCTTGCCCGGCGGACTGAATGTGCGTCGGCGCGCGGCAAAGCTGCATCGCAGCCTGCAGGAACTGGGCAAGCCCAATGTGA
Organism: Pseudomonas sp. Irchel s3h9; assembly: GCF_900187475.1. Taxonomy (NCBI): domain Bacteria; kingdom Pseudomonadati; phylum Pseudomonadota; class Gammaproteobacteria; order Pseudomonadales; family Pseudomonadaceae; genus Pseudomonas; species Pseudomonas sp. Irchel s3h9. The sequence goes on from NZ_FYDH01000015.1 coordinate 27,834, forward strand.
TCGGTTCAACGTTGAGCGCGATGGAGTGGGTCAACCTGTTCGCTCTGGCGGTTAATGAAGAAAACGCGGCGGGCGGGCGCATGGTCACGGCGCCGACCAATGGCGCCGCAGGGATCATTCCGGCGGTATTGCACTACTTTATGAAGTTCAGTGAAGCGGTGACTGACGCCAACGTGGTCGATTACTTCCTCGGTGCAGCGGCGGTGGGGATTCTGTGCAAAAAGAATGCTTCGATCTCGGGCGCCGAAGTGGGTTGCCAGGGCGAAGTCGGTTCGGCGTGTGCGATGGCGGCGGCGGGGCTGGCGGAGATTCTTGGTGCCACGCCGGAGCAGTTGTGCAACGCAGCGGAGATTGGTCTTGAACACAACCTCGGGCTGACCTGCGATCCGGTCGGTGGTCTGGTGCAAGTGCCGTGCATCGAGCGTAATGCGATTGCCGCGGTCAAGGCGATCAACGCGGCGCAGATGGCACTGCGTGGCGATGGTCAGCACTTTATCTCGCTGGATCGGGTGATCCGCACCATGCGTGATACCGGCGCTGATATGCATGACAAATATAAAGAGACATCGCGTGGTGGGTTGGCGGTCAGCGCTGTGGAGTGCTGAGACCGAGTCGCCTCAATCGCGAGCAGGCTCACTCCTACATTTGGAACGCGTTCCCCTGTAGGAGTGAGCCTGCTCGCGATAGCGCCAGACCAGTCAAAACTGCTCACCAAGTGAACACAGACAATAAATCACGCCACCTTTTAGCGCGTCGCAATCAGATAAGAGTCTTTCCCACCTGTTACACGCGCTCAGCTCTCCTACCGTCCGTCACCCGTGCTTGCGGTGACACTGTCCGACAATCGCGCGCAGGCCAGTTCCCACAAGTGCTACCGATTTGCTCACACCCCTGGGGGCAGGGCGTTCAGCAACGCTGATGGCACTTCGAAACACCTTTCGTCGGACGGCTCGTATAGACACGTCGCGACGTCGTTTTCAGGAGTTATTGAACAGCCATTCAATTTTAGGCATGGCATTTGCTCTGTCATAACAAAGCCCGTCTCCCACGCGAGAACGCTGGCAATAACAAGAGCCTCCGCCTGAGGCCATCACCCGCTTTGTGTGAGGAGATACCGCGATGACGTCGTTCAACTCCGGGGCCCAACCCCAGAACCGTGCGCCTCAATCCATCGGCTTTCTGCTGCTGGACAATTTCACGCTGATTTCTCTGGCGTCCGCAGTAGAACCCCTGCGCATGGCCAACCAATTGTCCGGTCGCGAGCTGTATCGCTGGAGTACCCTCACTGTCGATGGCGGCCAGGTGTGGGCCAGTGACGGTCTGCAAATCACTCCCGACGCTTCCATGCACAAAGCCCCGCCACTGGACACTGTGATTGTCTGCGGCGGCATCGGCATTCAACGCACCGTTACCCGTGAACACGTTTCCTGGCTGCAAAGCCAGGCGCGTCAGTCCAAGCGCCTCGGCGCCGTGTGCACCGGCAGTTGGGCTTTGGCCTGCGCCGGGTTGCTCGATGGTTTCGATTGCAGCGTGCACTGGGAATGTCTGGCGGCGATGCAGGAAGCCTTCCCGCGCGTGGCCATGAGCACCCGTTTGTTCACCCTCGACCGTAACCGTTTCACCAGCTCCGGCGGTACCGCGCCGCTGGACATGATGCTGCACCTGATCAGCCGCGATCACGGCCGTGAACTGTCCGCCGCGATCTCGGAGATGTTCGTCTACGAACGAATCCGCAACGAACAGGATCACCAGCGTGTGCCGCTCAAGCACATGCTCGGCACCAACCAGCCGAAGCTGCAGGAAATCGTCGCGCTGATGGAAGCCAATCTGGAAGAGCCTATCGACCTCGATGAACTGGCGGTGTACGTCGCCGTGTCGCGTCGACAGTTGGAGCGCCTGTTCCAGAAATACCTGCACTGCTCGCCGTCGCGTTACTACTTGAAGCTGCGCCTGATCCGCGCCCGGCAGTTGCTCAAGCAAACGCCGATGTCGATCATCGAAGTGGCGTCCGTGTGTGGTTTCGTCTCGACGCCGCACTTCTCCAAGTGCTATCGCGAATACTTCGGCATTCCGCCGCGTGACGAGCGTGTGGGTTCCAACACCACTCAACAAGTGGCGATGTTGCCACTGCCGCAGGCCATCGTGATGTCGCCGCTGTCGGGGCCGATGTCGGCGTTGAGTCAGGCTCGGAATGAGTCGACGTTTGCCAGCGTAAGGCTCTGATGAGGGTCGTTCCCACGCTCTGCGTGGGAACGCAGCCCGGGACGCTCTGCGTCCCAAAAGGCCGAACGCGGAGCGTCCGTTGAGGCATTCCCACGCAGAGCGTGGGAACGATCAGGTGAGCAACGTCAGGCGCTATGGCTTTGCTGATAGTCCGCCAATGCCGGCAGTAATTGTTTGTCGATCGCCTGGCGCACCGCCGGCTGGATACTGGCGCCGCTGGTGTACATGTCCTTGACCATTTTGCGCAGTTCAAACGCGCGAACATTATCCAGACCGCGCACCGCGCACTCGCAAGCCTTATCGGCAGTAGTGCCACTGGGCACTTGAATACCCAACGCCTTGAGCTGGCCCAACAAATCTTCCTGATCGATCAAATCGGCATACATCATGACGCGCATCCTTCTTCGGTAACGGAGGTCGTGGCTCGATTCTGGTAGCCACGTCGGGGCACGGCAAGGGCGTTTTGTCGCAGTGGCTGCGACGGCTATGAACAGGTCGTTTTCGGCTAACTCGCCGCTCAAGGGAGTGGGCACACTGAACTCAGCTTGCAACACGAAGGTTTGGTCACCCTCGCTTGGCAGCTCCTCAACAGTAGCTTGAGCCCCGATCCAGTCACGGCTGGTATCGGGGCTTTTTTTGTCTGTGAATCAGTTAGAAATTTGTTGTTCCTGCCGACGTCATCGCTGGCAAGCCAGCTCCCACAAGTTTTGAGTCTGGTCGCATATTTGTGAAACGCCGCCGAACCCTGTGGGAGCGGGCTTGCCCGCGATGAACGATGACGCGGTCTATCTTTGCAACACGAGGATCCGCGACAACAACTCATCCCGGTCGATATAGCAGCCCTGAAAATGCCGCGCCCCGGTCGCCGGATCGAAGGCATTACGCGCGTGCAACGTACGGCGATTATCGAAGCACCACAGCTCACCGGAATTAAGCCGCTGCATCAGCCGAAACCGTGGCTCGCGTGTCATCGCGATAAAGCGTCGATAAGCCCGATACAACCGTGGCATCTGCTCTACCGACGTATCGAACGCTCCGCGCAGAAAGTTTGCCATGCGAATTTCCGCCACACGTCCCAAGGCGTCCAAAGCAATGATCGGCGCCAGGCAGCGATAGTCGCTATGGCGATCCTTGTTGCGAAACTCCACGGGGATTTCACACAGCGCCTGAAACGCCTCCGGGTCTTCACTGCGCAACGCATCGGCAATCGCAAAACCATCGACAAAAATGCTCTCGCCACCCTCGGCGTCATTCACCAGACAATGCAGAAACTGCAGCCCCGGTTGCAGCTCGCGGGTCGGTAGATCGGTGTGCAACGGCAGGTTGAAAGCGGTGTAGGCATTGCTGTCGGCATCGGCTTTGGATTGCACGTTGAACAGCACACCGAAGTTGCTCTCGCGAATGAAGGAAATGCGTTGCGCGATGAGCTTCAGTGAACCGGGCTCGGTAGGCACGCCGCGCACTTGCGTCAGGCCGATGTCGCGTACGGCAAGCAGCCATTGCAGCAGGGCGGCGTTGTCGTTCATCAGTGCCGCGTATTCGAACACCGGCAGCTGCGAGTCGCTGCGCCACAGATAAGGCTTGGGTTTGCCAGCCAGACGTTCGGCGCGGGAATCATCGTCGTAGGCATGAGCGCGCAGCCAGCCGGGATCGAAACGGCTGAGGTGACCGTCCTGCCAGTCGATGCGCAGGCAGCCGTCGGTATCGATATGGGCGGCGGCAGGCTTGAGGTCTTCAGCGGCATCGACAATCTCGAACACCTGCTCGCGGGTAACGTTGTAGACGCACTGCGGGCACGGGCAGTTATCCCGCAACCAGACGTGGTGAAACGGGCTGATGCGACCGTCAGCCCATGCGATGGCAACGCGATCCGCCAGGGTCTGCACGCCACCGAGCGCGCTGATCAACGGATAAGTACGGAAATCGGCAACAGCGGCAGCGGTGTTCATGGCGGCTCCTTGTGATCGATGGATTACCTGGCGGGTGGCAGTGCGATAACGCGGCCGATGTAAGCGGGAGCGGGCAAGTCTTTCTGCTCGGCGACGATGCTTTGCAGGCGGCTCAGGGTGTCCGCGCTGAACGTTGCCGAACGCGGGCCGGCGAGGTCGACGTGCAAGAGCATTTGTTCGTTGCCGGCCAGTTCCTGCTCGTCACCGACCTTGTGCAGGCTGTGATAGAGGTGCAGGCGTTTGCTGTCGTGGGCGATGATTTGCGTGCGTACTTCCACCTCGGTATCGAGTTTCACTTCGTGCAGATAATTGAGGTGCAGTTCGAGGGTGAACAGCGAGTTGCCACTGGCTTCGCGGTTGTTGCTGTCCATGCCGAGGCGGTCCATCAGGGTGTCGGTGGCGTAGCTGAAAATCAGCAGGTAGAAGGCGTCGCGCAGGTGGCCGTTGTAGTCGACCCAGTCGGGGATGATTGTGGTTTGGTAGGTGGTGAGAGTGGGCATGATTGGGTTCCGGCAGTGGGCGGGTCGTTAGGATCAAGAGCTACCCCCTCACCCCAGCCCTCTCCCCCAAGGGGGCGAGGGGGAAAGGGAGCCGATCTTTATGCTATTCAAAACTTGAGTTCGGCTCGGTGGTGCAAGTCGGCGTAACTCGAACAATCAACACGGTCAGTCCCCTCTACCTCCGGGAGAGGGCTAGGGTGAGGGACTGCAATGTCACGGCAGACATATCACTCGCTGAACGCCATCCCATGCTTTTCCTTTGTGGTCTTCACCGCCTCAAGCACCGCCAGCAAGCAATCATCACGATAGCGCTCCAGCGCCGAAATGCTGTGACGACCAAGCTGATCACTGGTGCCATCAACCACATCATCAATCAACTTGTCAGTCAGTTCCGGCGCTGGCAGATACGTCCACGGCAACTGCAACGCCGGGCCGAATTGCGACATGAAGTGGCGCATGCCGGCATCACCCCCGGCCAAGGTATAAGTCAGGAACGTACCCATGAACGACCAGCGCAGGCCGGCGCCAAAGCGAATCGCATCATCGATCTCGCCAGTGGTCGCGACACCATCGTTGACCAGGTGCAGCGCCTCACGCCACAGCGCTTCGAGCAAGCGGTCGGCGATGAAACCGGGCACTTCTTTGCGCACGTGCAGCGGACGCATGCCGAGGGATTCGTAGACTTTCATCGCTGCCTGAACGGCCTCGGGCGCGGTGTTCTTGCCACCCACGACTTCGACCAGCGGCAGCAGATAAACCGGGTTGAACGGGTGGCCGACCACGCAACGTTCGGGGTGCGTTGAGCTCTCGTAGAACTCACTTGGCAGCAGGCCCGAGGTACTCGAACCGATCAACGCATTAGGCTTGGCCGCGGCGCTGATTTTGCTGTGCAGCTCGAGTTTCAGTTCCAGGCGTTCCGGGGCGCTTTCCTGAATGAAGTCGGCATCGCGTACGCATTCTTCGATGGTCGCGACAAAGCGCAGACGATCCTGCGACGCGCCCGGCGCCAGACCGTTTTTCTCCAGTGCGCCCCAGGCATTGGCTACGCGTTTACGCAGCGCCGCTTCGGCGCCCGGTGCCGGGTCCCAGGCCACCACATCGAGGCCATGGGCGAGGGCGCGCGCGACCCAGCCACTGCCGATGACACCGCTGCCCAGCGCGGCGAAGGTTTTGATTTCGGTGATAAAGCTCATAGGAATTTTCCCGTGGAAGGTAATCCCTGTAGGAGCTGCCGAAGGCTGCGATCTTTTGATCTTGATCTTGATCTTGAGAAACAAAATCAAAAGATCGCAGCCTTCGGCAGCTCCTACAGGTGAAATTTGGGGGGCAGTTAGAGCCCCATTTTTTGAGCTGAGGGTTAACCGCGCTGGGTCAGGCCCATTTTCTTGCGGCCCTCGGCCGGGGTGAGCACCCGGGCGCCGAGGCGGCTGAGGATTTCGGTGGCGCGTTCGACCAGTTGGCCGTTGGTCGCCAGCACGCCCTTGTCCAGCCACAGGTTGTCTTCCAGCCCGACCCGCACGTTGCCGCCCAACAGCACCGCTTGCGCTGCCATTGGCATCTGCATACGGCCAATGCCAAACCCGGCCCACACCGCATCGGCGGGCAGGTTGTCGACCATGGCTTTCATCGTGGTGGTATCCGCCGGCGCGCCCCACGGGATGCCCAGGCACAGCTGGAACAACGGGTTATCGAGCAGACCTTCCTTGATCATCTGCTTGGCGAACCACAGGTGACCGGTGTCGAAAATCTCCAGCTCGGCCTTCACGCCCAGCTCGGTAATGCGCTTGGCGCCGGCACGCAGTTGCGCCGGAGTGGAGACATAAATGGTGTCGCCATCGCCGAAGTTCAGCGTGCCGCAATCGAGGGTGCAGATTTCCGGCAGCAACTCTTCAACGTGGGCGAGACGGGTCAGCGGGCCGACCAGATCGGTGTTCGGGCCGAACTCCATCGGGTTCTCGCCCGCGCCGATCTCCAGGTCGCCGCCCATACCGGCGGTGAGGTTGACGATGATGTCGACGTCGGCCTCGCGGATGCGCTCCATCACTTCGCGGTACAGCGCCACGTCGCGGCTGAACTTGCCGGTCTGCGGATCGCGCACATGGCAGTGCACAACCGTGGCGCCAGCCTTGGCCGCTTCAACGGCCGCCGCAGCGATTTGTTTCGGGGTGACCGGCACGTGTGGGCTCTTGGCGGTCGTGTCGCCAGCACCGGTGAGTGCGCAGGTGATGATGACGTCGTGGTTCATGGTGCGGTTTCCTTCAGGCGTGATGGGTCTGTCCGCAGCCCTTTTCCGGGCTGCGAAGCGTCGTTCAGTTCCCTCTCCCCTTGGGAGAGGGCTAGGGTGAGGGGCTTTTAAATGAGAGGGTTATTTGCTGGTCAGCTGCAGGTTTTCAGCCGCCGGTTTGCCATCGAACGTGGTCACACCTTCCAGCCAGCGCTGCTTGTCTTCCGGGTGATCCTTGAGCCATTGCTTGGCCGATTCGAAGGCGTCCTTGTGGTCGAGCAGCGGCTGCATCATCCGGCTCTCGTCCTCGGCGGTGAACGTCAGATTGGTCAGCAGGCGACCAATGTTCGGGCATTGCTCGGCGTATTTCGGCGCGGTCACTGTCCACACGGTGGCCATGCCTTCGTTCGGGCCGAGGGCGTCGTCGCTGCCGGTCAGATAAGTCATCTTGACGTTGACGTTCATCGGGTGCGGCGCCCAGCCGAAGAACACCACGGCCTCTTTGCGGCGCACGGCGCGGTCGACGGCGGCGAGCATGCCGGCCTCGCTCGACTCGACCAACTGGAACTTGCCGAGGCCGAACTGGTTCTTGGCGATCATCGCCTTGATCTGCGTGTTGGCGCCCGAGCCTGGCTCGATGCCGTAGATCTTGCCGCCCAGTTCTTTTTCGAACTTGGCAATGTCGGCGAAGGTTTTCAGGCCCTTGTCGGCCAGATAAGTCGGCACGGCGAGGGTCGCACGGGCATCTTTCAGGCTTGGCGCTTCGAGGACTTTGACCTGATTGGCGTCGACGAACGGGGTGATGGTCTGGGTCATCAGCGGGTTCCAGTAACCGAGGAACAGGTCCAGGCGCTGATCGCGGATCCCGGCGAAGATGATTTGCTGGGACGCACTGGTTTGTTTGGTGTTGTAGCCGAGGCCGTCGAGCAGGACCTGGGTCATGGCACTGGTGGCGATCACGTCGGTCCAGTTGACCACGCCCATGCGCACGTTCTGGCACGAGGCGGGTTCGGCCGCCATGACGCTGGCGCTCAAGAAAGCGGTACCGCTGAGTGCAAGAACACAGCTGCTGATCAGTCGTTTCATGTCGGGTTCCTCGGCAGGTCGTTTATTGTGAGTTCCGGTGTCTGATGCGCCGGTGATGCAAAGTTACGCAGCTGTGGGCCGGTGAAAGCGCACTGCGGCGACTGGCATTTGCACTGTAGCGACCTGTGCCCTTGAACGCCGACGACAATCGGCGTATCAACGAGCCACGCTACCCTCCCTCTCGTTACCCGCGAATCGAGTGCGCACATGTCCCAGGATTTCTACTTCTTGCTGATGCCGGGGTTCTCCGCCATCGGTTTTATTTCCGCAATTGAACCGCTGCGTGTGGCCAACCGCTTTCGTGGCGAGTTGTACCGCTGGCATGTGTTGAGTGCCGATGGCGGGGCGGTGCTGGCGAGCAACGGCATGTCGGTCAACGCCGACGCGGCGCTGGAGCCGTTGAAGAAAGGCGCGACGCTGCTGGTGGTGGCCGGGTTTGAACCACTGAAGTTCGCCACGCCAACCCTTGAACACTGGTTGCGGCGGCTGGATAACGAAGGCGTGACCCTTGGTGCCATTGACACCGGCAGCTTCGTCCTCGCCGAAGCCGGTTTGCTCGACGGCCATCGCTTGACGCTGCACTGGGAAGCGATCGATGCGTTCAAGGAATCTTATCCACAGCTCAGCGTCACTCAGGAGCTGTTCGAGATCGACCGTCGGCGCATCACCTCAGCGGGCGGCACCGCCTCCATCGATTTAATGCTCGATCTGATCGCCCAGGCCCATGGGGCGCAACTGGCGATTCAGGTCAGCGAGCAATTTGTGCTGGGGCGAATTCGACCGCGAAAAGATCACCAGCGCATGGAAGTGGCCACGCGTTACGGGATCAGCAACAAGAAACTGGTGCAGGTGATTGGCGAGATGGAGCAGCACAGCGAACCGCCGCTGACTACGCTGCAATTGGCGGAATCGATCAAGGTCACGCGGCGGCAACTGGAGCGCTTGTTCCGGCTGCACCTGAACGACACGCCGAGCAATTTCTACCTGCGTCTGCGCCTGGAAAAGGCCCGGCAACTGCTGCGCCAGACTGACATGAGCGTGCTCGAAGTCAGCATCGCCTGCGGCTTCGAATCGCCGTCGTACTTCACCCGCAGTTACCGCGCAAAATTCGCCCGCTGTCCCCGCGAAGACCGCCGTACCGCCCAGGCCTGAATGGATGTACCCAAAACCCCTGTAGGAGTGAGCCTGCTCGCGATAGCGGTAAGTCAGACAACACTGATGTCGACTGACACTTCGTCATCGCGAGCAGGCTCACTCCTACAGTTTGATCGCGTTACTTCTTCACCAACGCCGAACACGCAGCCTTATAAGCCTCATGCTGATACTTGTTCAGCGTCCCCGGCAGTTCGAAATTATGCTTCTTCGCCTGCGCATTGATCGTCTGCGGCGACAACAACGTCACTTCACAGCCATCCAGCAGCTGCAAAATCCCCTCAATCTTGAAAGTGGTCGGCCCGCCGGCAAACTCACCCTTCTTGCTGCGCTTCTTGATCGCAATCCGGTCAACCGAATTCTCCCGCACAAACGACGCCACCTGCGCCGCGAACAACTTCACGTTGGCCGCTTCGTCATCGTCTTCGAGGGCGATTTTCTTGGTGGCAAGGGGAATGTGGCTCAAGGTCGAACCGTCGAGAGCGGCCACGGCGATGATCGCTTCGCTGCCTTTGATTTCGATGCCGCAGATGTTCATGGGCGAGTGACCTTATGAGCGAATTGGATGGCAGTCATGTTGACGCAGTCGGGCGGTCAAGTCACTCGCGTCGGTGCCCCAGCGGTGCAATACCGCTGGTCGGAATTCGTTACTGACCTGTAATTTCTGACAGTAGACGGCCTTCCGGCAGGCGCCTAGCTTGGTTGCCGGGGGATTGGGACGATTATCGTCCTTTCCCATTCGTGACCTCGCTCAAGGGACTGAAGACATGAAACTACGCAAGAACATTCGCTCATTGACCCAAAACGAAAAAACCAACTTCGTCGCCGCCTGCCTCCAGCTCAAACAGTCAGGTCAATATGACGAGTATGTACACCTGCATCACCAAGTCATGAAGCCTACAGTTCTGCCACATGAACCAAACGATCCAAACTACCGCAATGGCGCCCATCGGGGGCCTTCATTCCTGCCATGGCACCGCGCGTTTTTGCTGAAGTTCGAAAATGACCTTCAGGCGATTGACCCCTCCATCACGATTCCGTACTGGAACTGGACCGAAGATGCTGCCGACCCGCTCAACTCTCCGGTATGGGCTGAGGATTTCATGGGCGGTAATGGTGTTGAAGGCGATGACTGGCGTGTCGCAACCGGTCGGTTTGCCTTTAAGCATGGACAATGGCCGGTTCCCTCCTATCCGGATGACGATTTGCCAGGTCCTGGTTTGAAGCGCCAGTTCGGGCTGGTCGTGAACTCATTGCCGACCCCGGAAGATCTGCAAATGGCCTTGCGTGAAAGTCTTTACGACACCCCGCCTTATGATTCAGGCCCGACTGTGCGCGGCTTCCGAAATCGTCTGGAAGGCTGGATCACCCAGCGCGGTGATCCGCAGGTAACCACTGCGGGTTCACAACTGCATAATCGCGTCCACCTCTGGGTGGGCGGCAATATGTTGCCGATGACCTCTCCAGATGATCCGGTGTTCTTCCTTCATCACTGCTTTGTCGACAAAGTGTGGGCAGACTGGCAGTCGCTGATGCTCCAGAGCAACGAACGTTGGGCGCCGCATTACGCGCCGCTGATCAATGGTCCGAAGGGACATAACTACGATGATGTGCTCGAGCCGTTTGCGCAGTCTGCTCGGAATGTGAGCGACATTACTGACTTGGGGTATGAGTATGAGGCGCCACGTCTGATCCTCGATCATGTGAAACCTCGTTCTCCATTTCACGACTGATGCTGGCATCGGGTGGCGGTGTGAATGCCTGGCTTTTGCAGCAGGCAAACACGCCGTTACCGGCTAGAGCTCAAGCTGCTCAGAGGTGATTCCAAAGGCCGCCGCAATCTTTTCGCGAGTTGCTTTTCGTGGCTTGGACACCGTTTCCTGTTGAGCAAACGCCGGTTGCGAAATGCCCATGCGTTTGGCGACTTCTTCCTGAGTCAGGTTTAGGTATTCGCGCCAGGCACGGATCGGTGTCGCTCCGTCGACCATCCGACTGACCACTTCATGGGGAATCAGATCGGGCTGCATTTTCTGCGCGACATATTGCGCATAGGGAATGACCACGAAGGCCGGTTTGCCCTCGGCGTCGTTGATGATTTGGATGTCAGTAGGTGCGTTCATCGCGTTTTTTGACCTCTTGAATACTGACCACTTTGATTGCGCCGTCCCAGTCGAACATGACCCGATAGTTGCCGACTCGCAATCGGTAAGCATATTCATGTCCAACCAATGATTTGACGTTGCCGACATTAGGCATGTTAGCGAGCGCCGTGATGGCATCACGAACCTGTCCTTGATGAGCGCAGTGCAATTTCAGGAGTTGCTTAACGGCCTTTCGTGTCCAGTGGATGCTGTTCATGGAAGAATATAAGTCTTTTATAAGATTCGCGAATCTTTGCTTATATTTTCAAGGCGGCCAATCAAGAACAGTTGTCAGGATATTGCGTGAAGCGCCCGTAGATCGGGGCTTTCACGCAATAGGTGTAGGCGAAGTCGGCATGTGCCGTAAGAAGAAGAGATTCACGAGGCAATTGCAGAAAGCAGTGCCAATTTTCCTTCAAATTTTGAGGACTATTCCTGCCCAATCGACTCCAAAAACTCCGACCGTTCATCACTCATCCGCGCCACGCAATCATTCTGCGCAATCGTGAACGCCTTGCTCCCCGCCGTAGCCGGGAACGCCTCCACCGCACAATCCGCGTCCCGCGTCTTCAACCACTGCTGCTGAGCCGTCTTGATCTTGGCGGTAATGTCCGCCAATTGCGTCGGGTTCTTGCCATACGCCGTCTGCATGCGTTCGTTGAGGCTGGCGTAGTTGTCCTTGAGCAGGTCTTCTGCAGTAGTGCGGCTGTAGGTCGAGCATTCCAGGGTCTGGACGTCGTTTTCGACGGCGTCGCACGGGTTGTTGTCGGACTCTTCAGCGGCGTGTACGCCGGTCGCAAGCAAAGCCAAAGCCAGGAAGATCGATTTCATTGTTGTCGCCGCTCTAATCCAGTGGTGTTTCCAAGATGGGCCAGATTCTGGCTCAAGCTGGCGGGCTTGAACAGGTAGCTGATCGGGGCGCCTGGCGACCCTTTGTCGCGGATTGACGCTTTCGGCAATTCCCCTGTCGTTTTTGCACCCGGTCGCCCCGGCACCGAGGCATATGCTGGCCCCAAAGCGCCGGCAGACGATTCGGCGCATGAATCGCCAATAAGGGGACGCCTGATGAGCCCAGCCGAATTACACGCCGACAGCATCGTTATCGACGGTCTGATCATTGCCAAATGGAACCGCGAGCTGTTCGAAGACATGCGCAAGGGCGGTCTGACGGCGGCCAACTGCACTGTTTCGGTGTGGGAAGGCTTTCAGGCGACCGTGAACAACATCGCTGCCAGCCAGAAGCTGATCCGCGAAAACAGCGACCTGGTGATGCCAGTGCGCACCACTGCCGACATCCGTCGCGCCAAGGAACAAGGCAAGACCGGCATCCTCTTCGGCTTCCAGAATGCTCACGCGTTTGAAGACCAGATCGGCTATGTCGAGGTGTTCAAACAGCTCGGCGTCGGCATCGTGCAGATGTGCTACAACACCCAGAATCTGGTCGGCACCGGTTGCTACGAGCGTGACGGCGGCCTGTCGGGTTTCGGTCGCGAAATCGTCGCCGAGATGAACCGCGTTGGCGTCATGTGCGACTTGTCCCACGTCGGTTCCAAGACTTCCGAAGAAGTCATCCTCGAATCGAAAAAACCGGTCTGCTATTCCCACTGCCTGCCGTCGGGTCTCAAAGAGCACCCGCGCAACAAGTCCGATGCAGAACTGAAGTTCATTGCCGACCACGGCGGTTTCGTCGGCGTGACCATGTTCGCGCCGTTCCTCGCCAAGGGCATCGATTCGACCATCGACGACTACGCCGAAGCCATCGAATACGTAATGAACATCGTTGGCGAAGATTCCATCGGCATCGGCACCGATTTCACCCAGGGTCACGGTCAGGACTTCTTCGAATACCTGACCCACGACAAGGGCTACGCCCGCCGTCTGACCAGCTTCGGCAAGATCATCAACCCGCTGGGCATCCGCACCGTCGGCGAGTTCCCGAACCTGACCGAAACCCTGCTCAAGCGCGGCCACTCCGAGCGCGTCGTGCGCAAGATCATGGGCGAAAACTGGGTGAACGTCCTCAAAGACGTCTGGGGCGAATGAATAACTCTGGAGCCTACTCCGCTCGCCGATAGCTGCGTCAGGTCCTCGCGCCAAACTCGCCGTACGTCCCGTACTGTCTCGCTTGTCGCTCCGGTCCTTCCTTGCTCTCGACGTGCTCGCTACGGCTCCAAAGTCATTCATACGGCTTGTTTATAAGAGCAGAGCAAAAGCTTTGCTCGGCACCAACCACGAATTTTTCTGGAGTTAAGTTTCCATGGCCAAGATCGCCCCGCAATTGCCAATCGAAGTCGACAGCGAGACCGGTGTCTGGACCTCCGACGCCCTGCCAATGCTGTACGTACCGCGTCACTTCTTCGTCAACAACCACATGGGCATCGAAGAGGTTTTGGGCGCTGAAGCTTATGCCGAGATCCTCTACAAGGCCGGCTACAAGTCCGCCTGGCACTGGTGCGAGAAAGAAGCTGAATGCCACGGCCTGGAAGGCGTCGCGGTATTCGAGCATTACATGAAGCGCCTGTCGCAGCGCGGCTGGGGCCTGTTCAAGATTCAGGACATCGACCTCGACAAAGGCACTGCCAGCGTCAAGCTCGAACACTCGGCATTCGTCTACGTCTACGGCAAGGTCGGGCGCAAAGTCGATTACATGTTTACCGGTTGGTTTGCCGGGGCCATGGATCAGATTCTTGAGGCTCGCGGCAGCAAGATTCGCACCGTCGCCGAGCAAGTCTACGGTGGCTCCGAAGAAGGCCACGACGACGGCCTGTTCACCGTCAAGCCGTTGTAAGTCGAGGAACCCGCCATGGCTTTCGAAGCAATGTTCCAGCCGATCCAGATCGGTAAACTGACCATCCGCAACCGCGTGCTCAGCACCGCGCACGCTGAGGTCTACGCAACGGACGGCGGCATGACCACCGACCGCTACGTCAAATACTACGAAGAGAAAGCCAAGGGCGGCATCGGCCTGGCGATTTGCGGCGGCTCCTCTGTGGTCGCCATCGACAGCCCGCAGGAATGGTGGAGCTCGGTGAATTTGTCCACCGACCGCATCATTCCGCATTTCCAGAACCTGGCCGATGCCATGCACAAGCATGGCGCTAAAATCATGATTCAGATTACCCACATGGGCCGGCGCTCGCGCTGGGACGGCTTCAACTGGCCGACGCTGATGTCGCCCTCGGGCATCCGTGAACCGGTACACCGCGCCACCTGCAAAACCATCGAGCCGGAAGAAATCTGGCGGGTGATTGGCAACTATGCCCAGGCGGCGCGTCGGGCCAAGGCCGGTGGTCTCGACGGCGTTGAGCTGTCAGCGGTGCACCAGCACATGATCGACCAGTTCTGGAGCCCGCGCGTCAACAAGCGTACCGACGAATGGGGCGGCACCTTCGAAGGCCGGATGAAGTTCGGTCTGGAAGTGCTGAAAGCCGTGCGCGCCGAGGTCGGTGACGACTTCTGCGTGGGCATGCGTATCTGCGGTGACGAGTTCCACCCGGACGGCTTGTCCCACGAGGACATGAAGCAGATCGCTAAGTACTACGACGACACCGGCATGCTCGACTTCCTCGGTGTTGTCGGCTCGGGTTGTGACACTCACAACACCCTGGCCAACGTGATTCCGAACATGAGTTATCCACCGGAGCCGTTCCTGCATCTGGCCGCCGGGATCAAGGAAGTGGTCAAGGTGCCGGTGCTGCACGCACAGAACATCAAGGATCCGAACCAGGCCACGCGCATCCTTGAAGGCGGTTACGTCGACATGGTCGGCATGACCCGCGCGCACATTGCTGACCCGCACCTGATCGCCAAGATCAAGATGGGCCAGATCGACCAGATCAAACAGTGCGTCGGCGCCAACTATTGCATCGACCGCCAGTATCAAGGCCTCGACGTGCTGTGCATCCAGAATGCTGCAACGTCCCGTGAATACATGGGCGTGCCGCACATCATCGAGAAATCCACCGGGCCGAAGCGCAAAGTGGTGATCGTCGGTGCCGGCCCTGCCGGGATGGAAGCGGCACGGGTTGCTGCCGAGCGTGGCCACGACGTGACCCTGTTCGAGAAGAAGGAATTCATCGGCGGACAGATCACCACCGCATCGAAAGCGCCGCAGCGTGACCAGATCGCCGGTATTACCCGTTGGTTCCAACTGGAACTGGCGCGGCTGAAAGTCGATTTGCGCCTGGGCACGGCAGCTGATGCCGACACCATCATGGACTTGCGTCCGGACGTGGTGGTGCTGGCGGTCGGCGGGCATCCGTACCTGGAACAGAACGAACACTGGGGCGCCGCCGAAGGGCTGGTGGTCAGCAGCTGGGACGTGCTCGACGGCAAGGTCGCGCCGGGCAAGAACGTGCTGGTCTACGACACCATTTGCGAGTTCACCGGGATGTCGGTTGCTGACTTCCTCGCCGACAAAGGCAGCCAGGTCGAGATTGTCACCGACGACATCAAACCGGGCGTGGCCATCGGCGGTACGTCGTTCCCGACCTACTACCGCAGCATGTACCCGAAAGAAGTGATCATGACCGGCGACATGATGCTGGAGAAGGTTTACCGCGAAGGCGACAAACTGGTCGCGGTGCTGGAAAACGAATACACCGGCGCCAAAGAGGAGCGGGTGGTCGACCAGGTGGTGGTGGAGAACGGCGTGCGTCCGGATGAAGAAATCTACTACGCGCTCAAAGAGGGTTCGCGCAACAAGGGCCAGATCGACGTTGAAGCGTTGTTCGCGATCCAGCCGCAACCTTCGCTGAGCACCACCGGCGACGGCTACTTGCTGTTCCGCATCGGCGACTGCGTGGCGCAGCGCAACACCCACGCCGCGATCTACGACGCCCTGCGGCTCTGCAAGGATTTCTAAGGGCTAGTGAACCGATCGTTCCCGCGCTCTGCGTGGGAATGCCGCAATGGACGCTCTGCGTCCGCTTGGGACGCGGAGCGTCCCGGGATGCATTCCCACGCAGAGCGTGGGAACGATCATTGAACGCCGTGTTTCTCCAGGTTGTACTGGTGGGAGCTTCACCATGTTGAACACCCTTCTTCCAATCCTGTTGTTCGCAGCTATCGGGCTTGGTGTCCTCGGCGCGTTGCGGCGGGTAGCGATGTGGCGCCGGGGCCGGGCCTCGAAGGTCGATCTGATCGGCGGCCTGTTCGCCATGCCCAAGCGCTACATGGTCGATTTGCACCATGTCGTGGCGCGGGACAAATACATCGCCAACACCCACGTGGCCACGGCCGGCGGTGCGGTGGCGTCGATTGTGCTGGCGCTGCTGGTGCACGGTTTCGGCCTGCATAACCGCATACTCGGTTACGCCTTGCTGCTGATGACGGCGGTGATGTTCGTCGGTGCGATCTTCGTTTATCTGCGTCGGCGCAACCCGCCGGCGCGGCTGTCGAAAGGCCCGTGGATGCGCCTGCCGAAAAGCCTGCTGGCGTTCTCGGCGTCGTTCTTTCTGCTGACCTTGCCGGTGGCCGGGATTCTTCCGGAAAACTTTGGCGGCTGGATACTCGCGGTCATCCTCGGGATCGGCGTGTTGTGGGGCGTGTCGGAACTGTTCTTCGGCATGACCTGGGGCGGGCCGATGAAACACGCCTTTGCCGGTGCCTTGCACTTGGCGTGGCACCGTCGCGCTGAACGTTTTGGTGGTGGTCGTTCCACCGGCCTCAAACCGCTGGATCTCAATGATCCTTCAGCGCCATTAGGGGTAGAGAAACCCAAGGATTTCACCTGGAACCAGTTGCTCGGTTTCGACGCCTGCGTGCAGTGCGGCAAGTGCGAAGCGGCGTGCCCGGCGTTCGCTGCCGGTCAGCCGCTGAACCCGAAGAAACTGATTCAGGACATGGTCGTCGGTCTCGCCGGTGGCACCGATGCGAAGTTCGCCGGCAGCCCGTATCCCGGCAAACCAGTGGGCGAACACAGCGGTAATCCACATCAACCGATCGTTAACGGTCTGGTCGACGCCGAAACCCTGTGGTCGTGCACCACCTGCCGTGCCTGCGTCGAGGAGTGCCCGATGATGATCGAGCACGTCGACGCCATCGTCGACATGCGCCGGCACCTGACCCTGGAAAAAGGCGCGACCCCGAATAAGGGCGCCGAGGTCCTCGAAAACCTGATCGCCACCGACAACCCAGGCGGTTTCGCCCCGGGCGGGCGGATGAACTGGGCGGCGGATCTGAACCTCAATCTGCTTAGCGAGAAGAAATCCACCGACGTACTGTTCTGGGTCGGCGACGGTGCCTTCGACATGCGCAACCAGCGCACTTTGCGCGCGTTCGTCAAAGTGCTGAAAGCGGCGAAAATCGACTTCGCCGTGTTGGGGCTGGAAGAACGTGACAGTGGCGACGTGGCCCGCCGTCTCGGCGATGAAGCAACCTTCCAGTTGCTCGCCAAGCGCAACATCCAGACCCTGGCCAAATACAGCTTCAACCGCATCGTTACCTGCGATCCGCATAGCTTCCATGTGTTGAAAAACGAGTACGGCGCGTTCGACGGCAACTATCTGGTGCAACACCACAGCACCTACATGGCGGAAATTATTCAGGCCGGTGCGTTGAACCTCGGTCAGCACAAAGGCAACAGCGTGACCTATCACGACCCGTGCTACCTCGGTCGTTACAACGGCGAGTACGAAGCGCCGCGCGAAGTGCTGCGTGCCCTCGGTATTGAAGTCAAAGAGATGCAACGTTCCGGCTTCCGTTCGCGCTGCTGCGGCGGCGGTGGCGGGGCGCCGATCACCGACATTCCGGGTAAGCAACGGATTCCTGATATGCGCATGGAAGACATCCGCGAGACCGGCGCCGAACTGGTGGCGGTGGGTTGTCCACAGTGCACGGCGATGCTCGAAGGCGTGGTCGAACCGCGGCCGCTGATCAAGGACATCGCCGAACTGGTCGCCGACGCGCTGCTCGAAGACGCCGCGCCAAGCAAGCCTGCCACTCCGGCCAAACGTGAACCTGCGGAGGCCCACTGATGAGCGACATTATCCGCCGCGACCCGCGCGCCGAATGGATTGCGCGTAACCGCCTGCACCCGCTGCACGCGGCCATGCAACCGGCGCAACACAGCTGGATGGGGCCCAACGGCGTCATTCGCAAGAATCTGCATGGCATCGGTTTTATCGGCCCCAACGGCATCAAGCGTATCGACCGCAGCGGCGCGCAACAGGGCGGGGCGGTCAAACGCTCGGCGGCTGTGGAAGTGCAATTGCCGCTGCATCAGGTGCCCGCGCCGGCGTTCTATATCAGTGTGGTTCCGGACATGGTCGGCGGCCGCCTGAGCAGCCACGATCGCGACTTGCTCGGCCTCGCTCATCAGCTCGCCGGCAATGACGGCGCGGTGCTGGCGGTGGTCTTTGGCGAGCATAAGGAAAACGCTTTCGCGACCGCTGGCGTCGATCGCTTGCTGGTACTCGAGGGCGAAGCCTTTAGTGGTTATGCACCGGAGCAACGGGTGCAAGGTTTGCGCGCTGTGGATAACCAGTTCAACCCGCGTCATTGGTTGCTGCCGGACAGCCGCAGCGGTGGCGGTGAACTCGGTCGACGCTTTGCGGCGGCATTGGGCGAGCGCCCGGCGACACGGGTCTGGCAGGTCAAGGATCAGGAATGCATCGGCCGCGCTGGCGCGGGGCTGCAAGACCTTGCCCGTCCCGTCGCACGGTTGATTCTGGCGGCGGCCGAATGCGCGGAGCCGGTCAGTGAAACCCGTCACGAAGCGTTGCCGGTGGAGTTATCCACAAGTGTCGCTCGTAGCCTGTCGCGGATTGAAGATCTCGGCGCCGTTGCGGTCGACCCGGCAGCGATTCCGATGGCCGAAGCGGAGTTCATTTTCTCCGGCGGCAACGGCGTCAAGGACTGGGCACTGTTCCACGAAACGGCGGCGGCACTCGGCGCTACCGAAGGTGCGTCGCGGGTGGCGGTGGACGATGGCTTCATGGCCCGTGATCGCCAGGTCGGTGCGTCCGGCACCTGGGTTACCGCGCGGGTGTATGTTGCGGTGGGGATTTCCGGGGCGATCCAGCACCTGCAAGGCATTGGTGCCTGTGACAAGGTGGTGGCGATCAACCTCGATCCGGGTTGCGACATGATCAAGCGTGCAGACCTCTCTGTGATCGGCGAGAGCGCAGAGATTCTTCAGGCGTTGATCGAGGCGGTGGCGGCTTACCGCAACGAAGCCAAGCGCGATGCGGCTTAAGGAAACGCTATGAACACGAAAGTAATCAGTCTGGTTTCAATCGGCGCTCACCCTACTTCCGGGCGGCCACGCCGCGCTGATCAGGACGCGCGCGCCGTGGAACTGGGTTTGCAACTGGCTGGGGATAACTTGCAAGTGCTGCATTCCGGCGACGTTGCGGAGCCGGCGTTGCGCGCCTATCTGGGCATGGGTCTTGAGCAGATGCATGTGCTGGAGCAACCGGCTGGTGCCGATGCGCTGCCGGCGCTGACCGCGTATCTGCGTGATGCCGGTGCGCAGGTGGTGCTGACCGGCAGCCAGGCAGAGACCGGTGAAGGTTCGGGGATGTTGCCGTTCTTGCTGGCGGAAGGTCTGGGCTGGCCGCTGGTGGTGGGACTGGCGCAGGTCGAGTCGATCAATGACGGTTCAGCACTGGTGCTGCAAGCGTTGCCGCGCGGGCAACGGCGCCGGTTGAAAGTGAAGCTGCCGTTTCTGGCGACTGTGGATAACGCCGCGCCGAAACCTCGGCAGAGTGCCTACGGGCCGGCGCGACGCGGGGTCTTGCAGGCTGACGACGTCGAAGTGGTGGACGATGAGTTGCTCGCGGTTGCTACTTTGCAACCGGCCAAGCCACGGCCGAAACGCTTGAAGGTGATCAAGGCCAAGAGTGGGGCGGACCGGATGAAGGCCGCGACGGCCAAGGCCAGTGGCGGCGGGGGGCAGGTGCTCAAGGGTGTTACTGCACAGGCTGGCGCTGAAGCGATTCTCAAGTTGCTGATTGAAGAAGGTGTGGTTCGCTGAAAAGCCCCTCACCCTAGCCCTCTCCCGGAGGGAGAGGGCTAGGGTGGCGTACTCAAGCGTTACATCGACCTGAGAGATCGGCGTGAACTCAGGTCTGGCCAAGCTAAGGAAACCGCATAAGTCGCAAGTCGCTGCATATTTCCAATACACCTGGGTCGGCTCCCTCTCCCGGAGGGAGAGGGCTGGGGTGAGGGGGGCTGTTTACCCACAATCCCTGTTGGCGGATCTGTGGATAACGTGTTCGCCCATCCCTGCACCCCGCGCCAATCAAGCCCTACAGCCCTTTGATCAAAAAACAACCAGCCTAAGTCACGGATTTTCAGGGCTTTTTCGGCAGGATAACTCAGCAAGTTGCCCCCAATCTCTGTTGGCGTTTCTGTGGATAAGATGTTCGCTATCCGCTGAGACCCTTACTAAACGTGGCCTGCGAAGGATCGATCAAAAAACAATCAAATCATCTGTTTCAACGAAAAACTCCCGCACAAACCTCGATTTCACACAGCCTTCAACGCTTTTCCACAGACAAGACAAAGTTACCCCCGATCTCTGTTGGCGCTTCTGTGGATAACGTGTTTGCCATCCCCTACAGGCCTTACAGAACGTGGCTTGCAAGAATGTGATCAAAAAACAACCAATACGTCTGGCAAACCGTCATTCTGGATAAGTCACGATTTTTCTCTACAAATCAGCAAGTTATTTTTTTAATCATCCACAGTTACCCCCATTTGCTGTGGGTGGCTATGTGGATAACTTGTTCGTCAAACCCCGCAAGCCCCGTCCGGCATAGTCCAAATGGCAATTGATCACATTTCATACAGTTCTAAGACGTTGCCTTGACTTCGATTCCTGCGCTGTCTTCACTGCAATGGCACAAGGACAGCCGTCACTTATCCACATCAGGTTCTGGGAGAACGCATGATGGATAGTCAGCCGCACCGCCCCCCGCCCTCGCCACGCAAGCGCACGCTACGGCGCGCCGCCAATCAGCACGCTCGCCTGTAGCGCGCCCCACCCGCCAGACCGCTGTGCTGTCGCCGGACTTGATCCGGTGGCCAGGTGCCCGTCCGCCCATTGATTGCAGGCAACCGCAGAGTTGCCCCATCTGCCTGATTAGAGGAACCACCTCATGACACGGATCGCAACGCCCATCAGCGAGATCAAGGAACACTACGATGTGATTGTCATTGGTTCAGGCTACGGCGGCGGCATTGCTGCCTCGCGCCTGTCCCGTGCCGGCAAACGTGTGTGCCTGCTCGAACGCGGTCGGGAAATCCAGCCCGGCGAATACCCCAACACCATGATCGCCGCCACCGAGGAACTGCAGGTGCATGACCCGGACGGCCATATCGGCTCGCGCACCGGGCTGTTCGACTTGCATGTGAATGCCCAGCAGAACGTCGTGGTCGGTTGCGGCCTCGGCGGCACGTCGCTGATCAATGCCAACGTGGCCCTCGAACCGGAGCCGGGCGTATTCGACGATCCGCGCTGGCCGCAAGCGGTGCGTGAGCACCGCGATACGTTGCTCAAGGACGGTTATGCCCGCGCCCGGGAAATGCTCAAACCCAATCCCTACCCGAGCACTGCACCCAACCTGCCCAAACTCGACGCCAACAAGAAATCCGCGGAATACCTCAAGCAGGGCGCGCATTTCTACAAGCCGCCGATCAACGTGACCTTCGACAAGCTGCCAAACAACCTCAACCATGTCGGCGTCGAGCAACTGCCGTGCAACCAGTGCGGCGACTGCGTGTCGGGCTGTAACAACAAGGCCAAGAACACCACGCTGATGAACTATCTGCCGGACGCCTGGAACTACGGCGCGGAGATTTTCTGCCAGGCCGAAGTGCGGCACCTGGAGCGTGATGGTGAAGGCTGGATCGTGCACTTCCAGTACCTCGACAGCGGGCGGGAGATGTTCAACGCGCCGACGCTGTTCGTGAAGGCCGACATCGTCGTGGTCTCCGCCGGCACCCTCGGCTCCACGGAAATTCTTCTGCGCACGCGCGACAAAGGCGTGGTGATGTCCGCCCAGCTCGGCGAGAACATGAGCGGCAACGGCGACATCCTCGGCTTCGGCCACAACTGCGAGCAGACCATCAACGGCATCGGTTTCGGTGCGCACCCGGCCAAGGAACTGCACCCGGTCGGCCCGTGCATCACCTCGGTGATCGACATGCGCACGGAAGGCGACTGGCGCAGCCGCATGGTCATCGAGGAGGGCTCGATCCCCGGCGCGCTCGGCCGGCCGATGGTGCCGGCCATGGCCGGGTTTGCCGAGATGATAGGCGTCGCCACGGATGACAGCTTCAGCGGCAAGGTCAAATACAAGGCGCGTGAAGCGGAAAGCTTTCTGCGCGGCCCGTATTACGGCGCACTGCACAACATGCAGACTTACCTGATCATGAGCCACGACAGCGGCCAGGGACGGATGGTCCTCGACAACAAGGATCAACTGCGTATCGACTGGCCGGGCGTTGGCGAGCAGGAGAACTTCAAGCTCGGCAACGAGCGTTTGCACCAGAGCACCAAGGCGCTCGGCGGCGTGTGGGTGGAGAACCCGATCTGGACCAAATTGCTCAAGCACAGCATCGTTTCAGTCCACCCGTTGGGCGGTTGCGTGATGGGTGAAGACGCGGCGCAAGGCGTGGTCAATCACAAGGGGCAGGTGTTCAGCGGTGCCAGTGGCAGCGATGTTTACGCCAACCTGTACGTGACGGACGGTGCGGTGATTCCGACCTCGCTGGCGGTCAATCCGCTGCTGACCATCTCTGCTGTGAGTGAGCGCAACATGGGCCTGCTTGCCGCCGACCGTGGCTGGCAGATCGACTACACGCTGCCATCCGCACCGCGTAAACCAGTGGCACCGCCAACCCTCGGCGTGCAGTTCACCGAAACCATGAAGGGCTATTTCTCCCGGGCTTTCACTGAGGCGCAAAGCACCGACCTGAAAGTCTACGAAGCAGCGGCCAAACGCGGCGAGGCGGACAATTCGCCGATCGACTTCACCCTGACCATCACCGCCAACGACCTCAACCGCATGATCAAGGAACCCGAGCACGCGGCGACCATCGTTGGCACTGTCATCGCCCCAGCGCTGTCACCGCAGCCGCTGACCGCGAGCAACGGCGTGTTCAACCTGTTCGAACAATTCGAGCAACAGGTCGATACGCGCCACATGCAGTACGACATGAAACTGACCGCCGAGGACGGTAACGACTATTTCTTCAGCGCCTTCAAAACCGTGCCGGAAGACAACGGCGTGCTGAATATCTGGCATGACACCAGCACGCTGTACGTGACGCTGTATCGCGGGCCGGACAAGACCGGTGAGGTGATCGGTTCCGGGGTGATGCATATTCATCCGACCGATTTCGCCAAACAGATGACCACCATGAAAGTCCTCAATGCGCGCAACGAGCGCGAGCGCATTGAAGGCCTGGCGCGGTTCGGCAAGTTCTTCGCCGGGATCCTCTGGGAAAGTTACGGCGGGGTGTTTGCCGGCGATATCTACTTCAATCCCGACGCGCCGCCACGGTTGAAACGGCCCTTGGATGCGCCGACGCCGGCGGTGCATTTCTTCCCCACCGAAGACGGCGTTGAATTGCGCCTGACCCGGTATCAGGCCGGGAGCAAAGGCCCGGTGATGCTGGTGCATGGCTTGGGCGTGGGTTCGAATATCTTTTCCACCGACACCATCCAGACCAATCTGCTGGAATATCTGTGCAAGCACGACTACGACGTGTGGTTGCTGGATTTTCGCGTGAGTATCCTGTTGCCGGCGAGCAAGAAAGAGTGGAACGGCGACCAGATCGCCCAATACGATTTCAAGGCTGCCATCGCGCAGATTCAGCAGCAGACCCAGGCCAAGGACGTGCAGTGCGTGGTGCATTGCTACGGCGCAACGACCTTCTTCATGTCGTTGCTCGCCGGTTTGCAGGGTGTGCGTTCGGTGGTCTGCTCGCAGATTGCCGCTGACACCGTAGTTGCTACTGCCACAGGGCTGAAGGCCGGATTGCACCTGCCGGGGATGCTCGATGCGATCGGCATCAAGTCGATGACCGCTTACGCCGACAGCAAGGAAAACTGGTTCAACAGACTCTACGACAAGGCCCTCAACGGCTACGCGCGGATCGAGGCGCAGGGCTATTGCACCAATCCGGTGTGCCACCGGATCACCTTCATGTACGCGTCGCTGTATCGCCACGACACCCTCAACGAAACCCTGCACGACAACCTGCACGAGTTGTTCGGTGAGTCGAACATCGAAACCTTCGAGCACCTGGCGCTGATCGTGCGCAAAGGGCACCTGGTGGATTTCAAAGGCAACGATGTGTACATGCCGCACTTTGATCGACTGACCATGCCGATCTGTTTTATCAGCGGTGCCGACAACCAGTGCTACCTGCCGGAAAGCACCCTCAAGACCTACCAGCGCTTGTGCGAAATGCATGGGCCGGAGCGCTATAGCCGGCAAGTGGTGCCGGGCTACGGCCACATTGACTGCATGTTCGGCAAGAACGCGGTGGTCGATGTCTACCCGATCATCCTTGCACACCTGGAGAAAACCGCCCTCGGGTAGTCACTGATCGTTCCCACGTCGAGGCGTCGAACCGTCCGCGTGGGAATGCCGCCATGGACGCTCTGCGTCCGCTTGTGTGACGCAGAGCGTCACGGGATGCATTCCCACGCAGAGCGTGGGAACGATCAGGGGAACTGATATGGACAGCTACATCCGCTGGTTTCAACGCTTCATCTGGATAGGCATTGCGATGAACATGGTGTTCGCCCTCCCTGCGCTGTTCGCGCCGGGGTTGCTGACATCGGTGGTCGGGCTGCCGCCGCAACTCTCTGACCCATGGCTGGAGAACGCTGGGATGCTGCTGGTTGGCATCAGCGTGTTTTACATGCCGTCGGGTTTCAACGCGCCGCGTTACGTGGTGCATTCCTGGTTGTGTGTGCTGACGCGATTGATCGCGGTGATTTTCTGGATTTACCTGATCAACACCAGCTCTCAAGGCTCGGTATTCGTGCCGATGTTGATGGGCGATCTGAGCTTCTTTCTGATCCTCGGCATTCTGCTCTACCTCGGCACCGCGCCGGAGAACCGCCCTTGGGCATTGCTTTGCGATGGCTGGCGCGAGTGGCGCGCGGCATGGCAGCGGCAATGGCAGAGTCACGCCTTCAAGGTAGGCACGCTGATTGTCGTCGCGGTACTCGGTTTCATCGGTTACGAGACCTGGTATCAGATGCTCCGCGTCGTGCCTGAACAGCAATATGCCTCCGACGAAGACCACTACAAGTACGCTGCCATCGGCCTCGGCATCGAAGCGCGCATCCCGTATTACCTGTTCGCCGTGCTGCCGCAGATGTGCCCGGAGAAAATGCCCAAACCCGGTGGCTGGGAGGTTTTCGGTTTCCTCTTTGAAAACGGCAAGGATCTGCCGATCGGCATGGCCAAGCGGCAGATCGGCTACCCGACGGTAGAGCCGAACTGCGCGCTGTGCCATACCGGCTCCTACCGCGCCAATGCCAGCGACGTCGCCGTCAATGTGCCGAGCGCGCCGGCCAACACCCTGCAACTGCAAGCCTTCCAGTGGTTCGCTTACGATTGCGCCAGCGATCCGAAATTCACCACCGACGCGGTGATGGCGGCGATCAACAGCAAGTTTCAGTTGGGCTTCTTTGAGAAGCTCTACAACCGCTACCTGATCATGCCGATGGCCAAAAGCGCACTGCTCAAGCAGAAGCAGGCTTACGCCTGGCAAAAGCTGCGTCCGCAACAAGGCCCGGGCCGCACCGACACCTTCAATCCGACGAAAATGGTGGTGTTCGGCTTCCCGGATGACTCGACCATCGGCACCGTCGACCTGCCGCAAGTGTGGAACCAGAAACCCCGCGAATCGATGTACCTGCACTGGGACGGCAATAACAACAAGATCCACGAACGCAACTACGCCGCCGCGATGGCCGTGGGCGCAACGCCAGAATCGGTGTTGCCGCCGAGCTTCAACCGCGTGACCAACTGGCTGCTCGGGCACAAGGCGCCGGCGTGGCCGTGGGCGCTGGATCAGGCCAAGGTCGCCCAGGGCAAACCGATCTGGGAGGCCAACTGCGCGGCTTGTCATGACTTCGGGCGCGCCGATACCGGGCAGGTCACGACCAATATCGATCAGCTTGGCACTGATCCGCACCGGCTCGACTCGTTCACCACCGGTCTGGTGGCCGCGTTCCACACCTTCAAAAAACCGCCGTTCGATTTCGGCGCCTACCGCAAGACCCAGAGCTACAGCAACACGCCCACCGACGGCGTCTGGTTGCGCGCGCCGTACCTGCACAACGGCTCGGTGCCGACCCTATGGGACTTACTGCAACCGCCGGAAAAACGTCCGCAGGTGTTCATCACCGGCTCGGATATTTACGACCCGGTCAACGTCGGTTTCGTCACCAGCGGCGCCCAGGCCAAAGCCTCGGCGGACTTCAAATACGACACGCGGCTGGAGGGCAACCACAACAGCGGTCACCTGTACGGCACAACCCTGTCGGACGACGACAAGCGTGCATTGATCGAATTCATGAAAACCCTGTGAACCCTTACGGAGAGAGGATTACACCATGTCACTGGTCAGTCATTGGGAACACGAATACGACAAGGTCAAAGTGCGCATTCACGGCTTGTTCACGCGCATGGAAATGGCCTGGATGAAACTCATCAGCGAGCTCGAGCCGCAGGAGTTTCAGGCGATCATCAAGCTGCTGCAACGCGGGCATGATCAGGCGCAGTACGTGCTGAAGAACGGCGAGTTGCCGGACGACGAACCGAGCGTACCCTGGGAGCTGTCCCACGGTCTGTCGATCCTGCGCATCGGCAACGCCGCACCGTTGCCGCAGTCCACCGATCAACTGGCGACCCGGGTGCTCAAGGACGGCAGCCTGCTCGGCTGTCGCAAGTGGGAACTGCTGGATCTGCTGTGGAGCGAGGCGCTGCTGAAGTGGATCGAAAACCTGCGCCATCACGCGACCTTCGGTACTGACCCGGCGGTGGTGCAAATGGATCGCGACGTGACCCTGGCGATTGCCGGCGACTGGGGCACCGGGCCGTTCGACAGTCATGCGCCGGCGGTGTCGGTGGCCAATCAGATGCAACTGGCCCAGGCCGATTTCACCATTCATTTGGGCGATGTGTATTACGCCGGCAGTCATTCCCAGGAAGACGTCGACATGGCCGGTTGGCCGATGGGTACGCATGGCTCGTTTACCCTCAATTCCAACCACGAGATGTACAGCGGCGCCCACGGCTACTTCAAGGAACTGGCCAAGCGTTTTCCGGGGCAGCAGGGCACCAGTTACTTCGCCTTGATCAACGATGACTGGCTGGTGGTAGGGCTGGATTCTGCGTACGCGTCTGATGCGATGAATTTGTACATGGACGGCACTTTGAACGAGCCGCAGATCGCGTGGATGAAAGGCCTGCCAAAACGCAAAAAGCTCATGGTGCTCAGCCATCATCAGGGCTTCGATATTTCCGGGCACAACAAGACCGCGCTGTATCAACCGGTGTGCGATGCGCTGGGGCGCGAGCCGGATTATTGGTATTGGGGGCATCTGCACAACGGCATCGTGTATGCGCAGCAGGGTGGTTTGCATGCGCGTTGTGCCGGGCACGGGGCGATTCCCTATGGCAATGCCAGCGAGCTGGACGGGCATTCGCGGGTGTTGTGGTCGGAGACGCAGGATGCCAAGGACCCGGCATATCCGCTGCGGGTGTTGAACGGGTACGCGAAAATCAGGTTGGTGGGGGAGGAGATATTTGAGGAGTTTATTGGTGAGGATGGATCGGTGAGGTGGTCATCACACTGACTGATCGTTCCCACGCTCTGCGTGGGAACGCCTCAACGGACGCTCCGCGTTCGGCCTTTTGGGACGCAGAGCGTCCCGGGCTGCACTCCCACGCAGAGCGTGGGAACGATCAAGCAGAAGACATCAGCCCTGGACCGGGACACCTTTTAGGTACGGCGCAGGCTCGGCGCCGAGGTTGCTCAACAGGCGCTCGCTGTACCAGTCGACGAAGTTAACCACGCCAAACTCATAGGTCTTGGAGTAAGGCCCGGGCTGGTAGGCGGTGGAGTTGATCCCGCGCTGGTTCTCTTCGGCCAGGCGACGATCCTGATCGTTGGTCGCGTCCCACACCTGACGCATACGCTCCACGTCGTAATCGACACCCTCAACCGCATCCTTGTGCACCAGCCATTTGGTGGTGACCATGGTTTCCTGCGCGCTGATCGGCCACACGGTGAAGACGATGATGTGGTCGCCCATGCAGTGGTTCCACGAGTGCGGCAGGTGCAGGATGCGCATCGAACCCAGATCCGGGTTCTTGATCCGGCCCATCAGTTTCGCGCAGCCCTGTTTGCCGTCGAGGGTCATCGACACGGTGCCCTTGAGCAGCGGCATGCGCACGATGCGGTTGCGCAGGCCAAAGCTGGCGTGGGCGTAAGGGATTTTCTCAGCTTCCCAGGCAGCAGCGGACGCAGCAACGTGATCCTTGAACGCTTGATCGGCGCGCGGGTCGGTGACGTCGTCCCACTCCAGCAGGGTTTTCAGCAGTTCCGGGTGAGACGCGTTGCAGTGGTAGCACTCGCGGTTGTTTTCCAGCACCAGTTTCCAGTTGGCCTTTTCCATCAAGGTGGTGGTGATCGCCACCTTGGTGTTCTCCATGTCGTACGGTTCCATGTAGTGGTTCAGCGTCGCCAGGAAGTCATCAATGGCCGGTGGATTCTCCGCTAGGCTGATGAAGATATAGCCGCCAGCAGTCTTCACGTTCACCGGTTTGAGGCCATATTGCTTCATGTCGAAGTCGGCGCCCATCTCGGTGCCGGCGAACAGCAGGCGACCGTCCAGCTCGTACGTCCACTGGTGGTAGTGGCAGACCAGTTTGGCAACCTTGCCTTTTTCGCTGGTGCACAGTCGCGAACCACGGTGGCGGCAGACGTTATGGAACGCGTGCACCACGCCTTCGGCGCCACGGATAACGATGATCGGGTTTTTGCCGATCTGCAGGGTCAGGTAGTTGCCCTTGGCCGGGATCTCGCAGGTCATGCCGGCGATCAACCACTCTTTCTGGAAGATCTCCTGCATGTCGATATCGAACAGCCGCTCGTCGCTATAGAACGGTTGCGGCAGCGAAAACGTGCGCTCGCGCTCCTGGAGCATTTGTGCGGTGGCCTTGCGTGCGGGTTCCAGCGGATCGCCCAGGCTGATTTTTGCGGTGACGTCCATCGATGTGATCCTCATGGCCATCTGCGTGGCCGGCGAAAAGTGGCTGATCAGGTGTGCTGCTAACGGTTGCTACGCAAGGTGTAAAGAATCTGTATTGGTGTTGGGGCGAGTGTGGGGCCGGCGCTGCCGCGAACCTTATCCATGGGCGACATGGTGCAATCTGTTCCCGACGCGCAACCCCCGGTGGTTGGGGGCTGGTCGCGATAAGTATGCCGATGTCGCGGATAGGTAAACGGGCGGTTCGCGCTATACGCAGAATCGCCGACATGAGGCCGACAGTCGGCCGTGGAGAACAGCATGTCCAACAGCTTCCTGAATCCGGTCACCACCCAGACCTGGGCCAATGGCCGACACATCGTCCGTTGCGTCAAAGTCATCCAGGAAACCTGGGACGTGCGCACCTTCTGCTTTATGGCCGATCAGCCGATCCTGTTCTTCTTCAAGCCCGGGCAGTTCGTGACCCTGGAGCTGGAAATCGAAGGCCAGCCGATCATGCGCTCGTACACGATCTCCAGTTCGCCGTCGGTGCCGTACAGCTTTTCGGTGACGATCAAACGGGTGCCGGGCGGTAAGGTTTCCAACTGGCTGCACGATACGCTGCATGAAGGCCAGGAGCTGGCGGTGCACGGGCCGGTCGGGCTGTTCAATGCCATCGACTTTCCGAGCCCGAAAGTGCTGTACCTCAGCGGCGGCGTCGGGATCACGCCGTGCATGTCGATGGCGCGTTGGTTCTACGACACTAACGCCAACGTCGACATGACCTTTATCCACAGCGCGCGCTCGCCGAAAGACATCATTTACCACCGCGAGCTGGAACACATGGCGTCGCGGATTGACAACTTCAGCCTGCACCTGATTTGCGAGAAGCACGGCTTGGGCGAGCCGTGGGCCGGGTATCGCGGCTACCTCAATCACAAGATGCTTGAGTTGATGGTGCCGGACTTCCTTGAGCGCGAAGTGTTCTGCTGCGGCCCGACGCCGTACATGAACGCGGTCAAGCGCCTGCTGGAAGTGGCCGGTTACGACATGTCGCGTTATCACGAGGAATCCTTCGGTGCTACGCCACCGGAAGCTCGTGCCGATGCGGTCGAGCAAGCCGAACAGGCAGCCGATGCGCCAGAAATCGATGCAGCGGATCTGCATCAGGTCGAATTCACTTCGTCGGGCAAGAGCATTCGTGTTGCACCGGGCGAGACGGTGCATGCGGCGGCGGCCAAGCTGGGGTTGATGATTCCGAAGGCGTGCGGGATGGGCATTTGCGGGACGTGCAAGGTGCTCAAGCTGGGCGGCGAGGTGGAGATGGAGCACAACGGCGGGATTACCGAGGACGATGAGGCGGAAGGTTTTATCTTGTCTTGCTGCAGTGTGCCTAAAGGGGATGTGCGAATCGATTTTTGAGTGGGGCGAATTTTTGCGTACGGCTTGTCCCTCACCCCAGCCCTCTCCCAGAGGGAGAGGGGGCCGATTTTTAGGCTTTTCAAAATGTGAGTTCGGCGGGGAATTTCACGTCGGCGTAGCTCTGATAAACACCACGGTCAGTCCCCTCTCCCTCCGGGAGAGGGCTAGGGTGAGGGGCTTTTCAGTCGATAAACAAATCCGGCATGAGTGCCGCGTCGCTTTCTCGATCAAAGCGATATTGACCGAACTCCGTCACACCGCTCTCCCGCAAAATCTCCTCATCAATCAACAACCGCCCGGTAATCTGCCGCCCGCTGCTATCCAGAATCACATGCGCCGCATCCGCCATGATCGCTGGCGTTCGCGCCTGCTTGAACGACTCCCGATTACCCAACTGAAATTCAATCGCCGCCGTCGCAATCATCGTCTGCGGCCACAACGAATTGACACTGATCCCGTAACTGGCAAATTCCTCGCTCATCCCGATCGTCAGCATGCTCATGCCGTATTTGGTCACGGTGTAAGGGCTGAACTGTGCAAACCATTTGCTCGCCAGATTTAGCGGCGGCGACAGGTTGAGAATGTGCCCGGCGGACTTTTTCAGATAAGGCAGGGCGGCCTGGCTGCACAGCAACACCGCGCGGGTGTTGATCTGGTGCATCAGGTCGAAGCGTTTGAGCTCGATGTGTTGCACACCGGTGAGTTTGATCGCCCCGGCGTTGTTCACCAATGCATCGATGCCGCCGAAATGTTCGTTGGCCTGAGCCAGTGCCTGGCGTACGGCGTCTTCATCACGCACATCGACTTGCAGGGCCAAAGCCTTGCCGCCCGCTGCTTCGACTTCCGCTGCGACGCTGTGAATGGTCCCGGGTAACTTTGCGTGGGGTTCGGCGCTCTTCGCCGCAATCACGATATTGGCCCCGTCCCGGGCGGCCCGTAGCGCAATCTCACGGCCAATGCCACGGCTGGCGCCGGTGATGAACAGGGTTTTGCCTTGTAACGACATGCCGATGCTCCTGCTTATTGTTATGTGAGCGGAGGGCTCGACAGACAATGTAGACCAAGTCTTTCAGGGCAGAAGGAAGGCGTTTGATCGTTCCCACGCTCCGCGTAGGAATGCAGCCGTCGACGCTCCGGGTCATAGCGGTGTTAAGCATGTCGACAGTGGTGAGGCTGGAACGCGGAGCGTTCGGAGAGGCATTCCCACGCGGAGCGTGGGAACGATCAGTGGGGTGGAGTCGGATCTGATCGTTCCTACGCTCTGCGTGGGAATGCAGCCCGGGACGCTCCGCGTCCCATTTCAATACCAGCACTGAACCTCAATCAGCCCCGGCATTCCCGTGTAGTTTCTGGCACTCGAATAACGCCAATGCTCTGGCAAATCCACATACCCGCGTTTCACCGGGTTGTTGTGGATGTATTCAAGCTTCTGGCGCATGACCGATTCGCTATAAACCATCTCAGCGTGGGAGCCTTCCTGCCACAACTGGTAAACCCGGTCTTGCTTGTGCGCACGTTTGCTAAAGCGCAGACGTTGCAGGGCTTTGTCTGCACCTTTGCTTTGCAGATCATCGATGATTTGTCGCTCGGTGAAAGATTTGAACTGGCTGAGGCATTTACTCAGGTCGGGCGCCTGAGCGACGAAGTGAAGATGGTTTTCCAGAATCACGTAGCCGTACAGCTTCAAGTCATGGTGGGTCTGTTGATAACGCCAGCAGTTGAGCAGGTGGTCGACGATGTAGGGACGGATGAACAGCGGCAACCACTCCATGACCGTGCAGGTCAGAAAATGTGGCTTGTCGGTTTCGGTAAGGGTGTAGCGGCTGCGGCCCATGGGATTCTTCCTTGAATCTTGCGGTGCATTGGAGATGGAACGCGGAGCGTCCCGGGGTGCGTTACCACGCGGAGCGTGGGAACGATCAGGATGAGGCGGGTGGCATGTTCTCGCTAGAAGAGAAGTCTGGTGTTGCGGTGGGAAAAATCATTCCCGATCGAAGATCGTTTCCACGCTCTGCGTGGGAATGCAGCCGTCGACGCTCTGCGTCATAGCGGTGTTAAGCATGTCGACAGTGGTGAGGCGGGAACGCGGAGCGTCCCGGGAGGCATTCCCACGCGGAGCGTGGGAACGATCAGTGCAGGGGGATCAGGCGGACATGACTTCGCGGATGTCGCGGGCCAGTTCGCGGACGCGTTCTTCTTCGGTGTCCCAGGAGCACATGAAGCGCGCGCCGCCCTTGCCGATGAAGGTGTAGAAGCGCCAGTTCTTCGCGGTCAGCGCGGCGATGGCCGGTTCCGACAGTTGCAGGAACACGCCGTTGGCCTGGACCGGGAACATCAGTTCGACGCCTGGAATGTCGCTGACCAGCTCGGCCAGCAGTTGCGCGCAGTGGTTGGCGTGGCGGGCGTATTTCAGCCAGGCACCGTTTTCGAGAATGCCGACCCAGGGTGCCGAGAGGAAACGCATTTTCGACGCCAGTTGTCCGGCCTGTTTGCAGCGGTAATCGAAATCTTCGGCCAATTTGTGGTTGAAGAACAGGATCGCTTCACCCACGGCCATGCCGTTCTTGGTGCCGCCGAAGCACAGCACATCGACACCGGCCTTCCAGGTCAGATCCGCCGGCGAGCAGCCGAGGAAGGCGCAGGCGTTGGAGAAACGCGCGCCGTCCATGTGCAGGTGCAGACCCAGTTCTTTGCAAGTGGCGCTGATGGCGCGGACTTCTTCCGGGGTGTAGACACTACCGACTTCAGTGGCTTGGGTCAGGGTCACCACACGCGGTTTCGGGTAGTGAATGTCCTGGCGCTTGAGCGCGACTTCGCGGATCGATTGCGGGGTGATCTTGCCGTTTTCGGTGCCGGCGATCAGCAGTTTCGAGCCGTTGGAGAAAAATTCCGGGGCGCCGCATTCGTCAGTTTCGACGTGGGCGGTTTCCGAGCAGATCACGCTGTGGTAACTCTGGCACAGCGACGACAGGGCCAGCGAGTTGGCGGCGGTGCCGTTGAAGGCGAAGAACACTTCGCAGTCGGTTTCAAACAATTGGCGGAAATGGTCGGCCGCGCGTGCGGTCCATTCATCGTCGCCATACGCGCGCTGGTGGCCGTGGTTGGCCTGTTCCATTGCAGCCCAGGCTTCAGGGCAGATACCGGAGTAGTTGTCGCTGGCGAATTGTTGGCTCTTGTCGGTCATGGCCGGCTTCCGTGGTCGAGACTCTTGTGAAGGCTCGTGGTCAATGAGGGTGCGCACTTTACCGAAGATCTTCCGGGGAGCACACGGGATGTCACGTTCAGGAAATTACCAGTTTGTAGGACGATTATGCACTTGAGCAAACGCGACGGCGCACTGGATCTGCTCAAGTGGCTGGCGCTGCTGTGCATGTTGCTCGATCACCTGCGATATGCCGGGTTCTCCGCCGATTGGCTGTATGTGCCTGGGCGGCTGGCGTTTCCGTGGTTTTGCCTGGCGATGGCGGCGAATCTGGCGCGCGCCGGGTCGCGGAGGATGGAATGGCGCTATCTGGGCTGGTTGATGCTGTTCAGTGCAGTCAGTGAGATTCCCTATCGGCTGTACATTCCTGAGCCCGATACGTTGAACGTGATGCCGACGCTGGCGTTGGGCTTGCTGGTGGCGCGGGGGTGGCAGGATCCCTCGATCATGTCGCGATTGCTCGGTGTTGCTGTGCTGGTGCTGGCCGCCATGTTTCCGGAACGGCTGATGTTCGGTTTCTTCGGGATTCTGCTACCGCTGGCAATGCTGTTGGTGTTTCGCCGTCCGTGGTACTTCAGCTTCCTGCCGGGTTTGATATGCCTCGCAGCGAATCAATGGCAAGTGCTGTACGACTCGGCGAGGTTCGGCAGTAGCGTCGCCATTCTCGGTATTGCGACATGCCTGTTTGCGCCAATGCTAGGAATGTTCCTGTTGCGACATGGGCGATATCTCCAGCCGACACCGATGCGGCGCTGGGCCTATACCCTTTATCCCGCGCATTTTCTCCTCTTGCTACTTATCCGCCAGGTCGCCGCATAACCCTGTGGGAGCTGGCTTGCCAGCGATAGCGGTGGGTCAGCCACCATCAATGCCGGATGTGCCGCCGCCATCGCTGGCAAGCCAGCTCCCACAAGGTTCTCCAGTGTTTTCGAGATCGAGTCTGGCAATGGCATTTCAGGCCATGTCGTAAACGCACCTTTGCGTGGCGCGCGCAGGCATTTGAGCTGTCTGCGCCGGTCATACCATCGGCATCAAAGGGCACTGCCTTCATTGCCAGTGCCTTACCGAGACGAATGGCGCACAGATGCCGCTGGGAGAGACGCGATGTTCAGCAAGCAAGACCAGATCCAGGGTTACGACGATGCACTGCTGGCGGCGATGAATGCCGAGGAGCAACGTCAGGAAGATCACATCGAGCTGATCGCGTCGGAGAACTACACCAGCAAACGCGTGATGCAAGCGCAAGGCAGCGGCCTGACCAACAAATACGCCGAAGGCTACCCGGGCAAGCGCTACTACGGTGGCTGCGAGCATGTGGATAAAGTTGAAGCACTGGCCATCGAACGCGCCAAGCAACTGTTCGGCGCCGATTACGCCAACGTCCAGCCGCACTCCGGTTCTTCGGCCAACAGCGCCGTGTACCTGGCGCTGATCCAGCCAGGCGACACCATCCTCGGCATGAGCCTGGCCCACGGCGGGCACCTGACCCACGGCGCGAAAGTGTCGTCTTCGGGCAAGCTCTACAACGCCGTGCAGTACGGCATCAACACCGACACCGGGCTGATCGATTACGACGAAGTCGAGCGTCTCGCCGTCGAATCCAAGCCGAAAATGATCGTCGCCGGTTTCTCCGCTTACTCGAAGACCCTGGACTTCCCGCGCTTCCGTCAAATCGCTGACAAGGTCGGCGCGCTGCTGTTCGTCGACATGGCCCACGTTGCCGGTCTGGTCGCCGCCGGTCTGTACCCGAACCCGCTGCCGTACGCCGACGTGGTCACCACCACCACGCACAAAACTTTGCGCGGTCCACGTGGCGGGCTGATCCTGGCCAAGTCCAACGAAGAAATCGAGAAGAAGCTCAACGCTGCCGTGTTCCCCGGCGCCCAGGGCGGCCCGCTGATGCACGTCATCGCCGGTAAAGCCGTGTGCTTCAAGGAAGCGCTGGAGCCCGGCTTCAAGGCGTATCAGCAACAAGTGATCGACAACGCTCAGGCGATGGCCAGCGTGTTTATCAAACGTGGCTACGATGTAGTGTCCGGCGGCACCGACAACCACTTGTTCCTGGTCAGCCTGATCCGTCAGGGCCTGACCGGCAAAGACGCCGACGCCGCCCTCGGCCGCGCGCACATCACCGTCAACAAGAACGCCGTGCCGAACGATCCGCAGTCGCCATTCGTGACCTCGGGCCTGCGCATCGGCACCCCGGCCGTCACAACTCGCGGCTTCAAGGTGACCCAGTGCGAAGTGTTGGCCGGCTGGATCTGCGACATCCTCGACAACCTCGGCGATGCCGATGTTGAGGCCAATGTTGCCCAGCAAGTGTCGGCCCTGTGCGCAGACTTCCCGGTTTATCGCTGAGTGTTCTGGAGTAACTGACTATGCAACGCTATTCGGGCTTCGGCCTCTTCAAACACTCCCTCAGCCACCACGAAAACTGGCAGCGCATGTGGCGCACGCCGACGCCGAAGAAGGTCTACGACGTGGTCATCGTCGGCGGCGGCGGGCACGGTCTGGCGACGGCTTACTACTTGGCCAAAGAACACGGCATCACCAACGTCGCCGTGGTCGAGAAGGGCTGGCTGGGCGGCGGTAACACCGCGCGCAACACCACCATCGTGCGGTCCAACTACCTGTGGGACGAGTCGGCGCACCTGTACGAACACGCGATGAAATTGTGGGAAGGCCTGTCGCAGGATCTCAACTACAACGTGATGTTCTCCCAGCGTGGCGTCTACAACCTGTGCCACACCCTGCAGGACATCCGTGATTCCGAGCGTCGGGTCAGCGCCAACCGCCTCAATGGCGTCGATGGCGAACTGCTCAACGCCAAGCAAGTCGCTGACGAGATTCCGTACCTCGACTGCTCGAAAAATACTCGCTACCCAGTGTTGGGCGCGACTGTTCAGCGTCGCGGCGGCGTTGCCCGTCACGATGCCGTGGCCTGGGGCTTTGCCCGTGCCGCTGACGCCCTCGGTGTCGACTTGATCCAGCAGACCGAAGTGATCGGCTTCCGCAAGGAAAACGGCGTGTGCATCGGTGTCGAAACCAACAAGGGCTTCATCGGCGCCAAGCGCGTCGGCGTGGTCACGGCCGGTAACTCCGGGCACATGGCCAAACTCGCCGGTTTCCGCCTGCCGATCGAATCCCACCCGCTGCAAGCGCTAGTGTCCGAGCCGATCAAACCGATTATCGACAGCGTGATCATGTCCAACGCCGTGCACGGTTACATCAGCCAGTCCGACAAGGGCGACCTGGTGATCGGCGCCGGTATCGACGGCTACAACGGCTACGGCCAGCGTGGTTCGTACCCGGTGATCGAACACACCATTCAGGCCATCGTCGAGATGTTCCCGGTGTTGTCCCGCGTACGCATGAACCGCCAGTGGGGCGGCATCGTCGACACCACCCCGGACGCTTGCCCGATCATTTCGAAAACCCCGGTACCGAACATGTTCTTCAACTGCGGTTGGGGCACCGGTGGCTTCAAGGCCACACCTGGCTCGGGCAACGTGTTTGCCGCGAGTCTGGCCAAGGGTGAAATGCACCCGTTGGCCGCACCGTTTTCCATCGACCGTTTCCACAACGGCGCACTCATCGACGAACACGGCGCTGCTGCCGTCGCCCACTAACAGGAGAAATCCCCATGTTGCATATCTTCTGTCCTCACTGCGGCGAGTTGCGCTCCGAAGAGGAATTCCACGCATCCGGCCAGGCGCACATTCCGCGCCCGCTGGATCCAGGCGCCTGCACCGACGAGGAGTGGGGCGACTACATGTTCTTCCGCGATAACCCGCGCGGACTGCACCACGAACTGTGGGATCACGTCGCCGGTTGCCGCCAGTACTTCAACGTCACCCGCGACACCGTGACTTACGAGATTCTCGAAACCTACAAGATCGGCACCAAGCCGCAATTCACCGACAAGGCTGATTCGGCGAAAACAGCCACGACGGCGCTGGGAGAGAAGGTATGAGCCAGACCAATCGCCTGTCCAATGGTGGACGGATCGACCGCAACAAAGTGCTGAGCTTCACCTTCAACGGTCAGAGCTACAAAGGCTTCGAGGGTGACTCGCTGGCCGCCGCACTGATCGCCAACGGCGTCGATATCATCGGCCGCAGCTTCAAGTATTCGCGTCCGCGCGGGATTTTCGCTGCTGGTGCCGAAGAGCCGAACGCGGTGCTGCAGATCGGTGCTACCGAAGCCACGCAGATTCCCAACGTGCGCGCCACGCAACAGGCGTTGTATCAAGGCCTGGTTGCGACCAGCACCAACGGCTGGCCGAGCGTCAACAACGACATGATGGGTATTCTCGGCAAGGTCGGCGGCAAGCTGATGCCGCCGGGTTTCTACTACAAAACCTTCATGTACCCGCAGTCGTTCTGGATGACCTACGAGAAGTACATTCGCAAGGCTGCCGGTCTGGGCCGTTCGCCGACCGAGAATGATCCGGACACCTACGACTACATGAACCAGCACTGCGACGTGCTGATCGTCGGCGCTGGCCCGGCCGGTCTGGCCGCTGCCCTGGCCGCTGCGCGCAGCGGTGCCCGAGTGATTCTGGCCGATGAGCAGGAAGAGTTCGGTGGCAGCCTGCTCGATTCCCGCGAAAGCCTCGACGGCAAACCGGCGATGGACTGGGTCGCCAGCGTCATCACGGAACTGAAGAACACCCCGGACGTGCTGCTGTTGCCGCGCGCCACGGTCAACGGTTACCACGACCACAACTTCCTGACCATTCACGAACGCCTTACCGATCACCTCGGCGACCGTGCGCCCATCGGTCAGGTGCGTCAGCGTATTCACCGTGTTCGCGCCAAGCGTGTCGTGCTGGCGACCGGTGCTTGCGAGCGTCCGCTGGTTTACGGCAACAACGATGTGCCGGGCAACATGCTTGCCGGTGCGGTGTCGACTTACGTGCGTCGTTACGGCGTAGCACCGGGCAAGAAGCTTGTCCTCAGCACCAACAACGATCACGCCTACCGCGTGGCACTGGATTGGCTCGACGCCAGTCTGCAAGTGGTGGCCATCGCCGATGCGCGCAGCAATCCGCGTGGTGCGCTGGTGGAAGAAGCCCGCGCCAAAGGCATCCGCATTCTCACCGGCAGCGCCGTGATCGAAGCCCGTGGCAGCAAGCGCGTCACCGCTGCTCGTATTGCCGCGATCGATGTCAAAGCGCACGCCGTGACCAGCCCGGGCG
Organism: Pseudomonas sp. Irchel s3h9; assembly: GCF_900187475.1. NCBI lineage: Bacteria > Pseudomonadati > Pseudomonadota > Gammaproteobacteria > Pseudomonadales > Pseudomonadaceae > Pseudomonas > Pseudomonas sp. Irchel s3h9. Next base: position 67,162 of record NZ_FYDH01000015.1, read on the forward strand.
AATGGCTCGACTGCGATGTGATCGCCAGTTCCGGCGGTTACAGCCCGGTCGTTCACTTGGCCTCGCACCTCGGTGGCAAGCCGACCTGGCGTGAAGACATCCTCGGTTTCGTTCCGGGCGAAGCACCGCAGAAGCGCGTGTGCGTTGGTGGCATCAACGGCGTGTACGGTCTCGGCGATTCGCTCGCTGACGGTTTTGAAGGTGGCGTGCGCGCTGCCGCTGAAGCCGGTTTCCAGACCGTCGAAGGCGTGCTGCCAAAAGCCCTGAGCCGTCTAGAAGAGCCGACGCTGGCGCTGTTCCAGGTGCCGCATGAAAAGAACACCGCACGGGCGCCGAAGCAATTCGTCGATCTGCAAAACGATGTGACCGCTGCTGCGATCGAACTGGCGACCCGCGAAGGTTTCGAATCGGTCGAACACGTCAAACGCTACACCGCGCTGGGTTTCGGCACCGATCAGGGCAAGCTCGGCAACGTCAACGGTCTGGCCATCGCGGCCCGCTCGCTGAACGTGACCATCCCGCAGATGGGCACCACCATGTTCCGTCCGAACTACACGCCGGTGACTTTCGGCGCCGTGGCCGGTCGTCACTGTGGGCACATCTTCGAGCCGGTGCGTTACACCGCGCTGCATGCCTGGCATGTGAAGAACGGTGCCGAGTTTGAAGACGTCGGTCAGTGGAAGCGTCCATGGTACTTCCCGAAAAACGGTGAAGACCTGCATGCCGCCGTGAAGCGTGAATGCAAAGCTGTGCGCGACAGCGTCGGCCTGCTCGACGCCTCGACCCTCGGCAAGATCGACATTCAAGGCCCGGATGCCCGCGAGTTCCTCAACCGCGTGTACACCAACGCCTGGACCAAACTTGACGTGGGCAAGGCTCGCTACGGTTTGATGTGCAAAGAAGACGGCATGGTCTTCGACGACGGTGTGACGGCGTGCCTGGCCGACAACCATTTCGTCATGACCACCACCACCGGCGGCGCGGCGCGCGTGCTGCAGTGGCTGGAGCTGTACCACCAGACTGAATGGCCGGACATGAAGGTTTACTTCACCTCCGTGACTGACCACTGGGCGACCATGACCCTGTCCGGGCCGAACAGCCGCAAGCTGCTCAGCGCCGTGACCGACATTGATCTGAGCAACGAAGCGTTCCCGTTCATGACCTGGAAAGAAGGTCTGGTCGGCGGCGTGCCGGCGCGGGTGTTCCGCATCTCGTTCACCGGTGAGCTGTCGTACGAAGTCAACGTGCAGGCCGACTATGCGATGGGCGTGCTGGAGAAAATCGTCGAGGCCGGCAAGCAGTACAACCTGACCCCGTACGGCACTGAAACCATGCACGTCCTGCGTGCCGAGAAGGGCTTCATCATTGTCGGTCAGGACACGGACGGCTCGATGACCCCGGATGACTTGAACATGGGCTGGTGCGTCGGTCGCACCAAACCGTTCTCGTGGATCGGCCAGCGTGGGATGAACCGTGAAGACTGCGTGAAGGATCAGCGTAAACAGTTGGTCGGCCTGAAGCCGATTGATCCGAATGTCTGGCTGCCGGAAGGCGCGCAATTGGTGTTCAACACCAAGCAGGCGATCCCGATGACCATGGTCGGCCACGTGACGTCCAGCTACGCGCACAACTCCCTCGGTTATTCGTTTGCCATGGGTGTGGTCAAGGGCGGTCTGAAGCGCATGGGTGAGCGGGTGTTTGCACCGCTGGCCGATGGCAGCGAGATCGAGGCGGAGATTGTTTCTTCGGTGTTCTTTGATCCGAAGGGTGATCGCCAGAACATCTGACACTGATCGTTCCCACGCTCTGCGTGGGAATGCATCCCGGGGCGCTCCGCGTCCCAAGAGCGGACGCAGAGCGTCCATGGCGGCATTCCCACGCAGAGCGTGGGAACGATCAAGAATTCAGGAAGGTGCTTTATGACCACAGCCAATGTTTACCAACAACGCCCGACCACCGGCGCCAAGGCCGAGTCGTCGCTGCACCATGCCGACCTCGCCAGCCTGGTCGGCAAGGGCCGCAAGAACGCCGGCGTGATCGTGCGGGAAAAGAAACTCCTCGGCCACCTGACCATTCGTGGCGATGGCCACGATGCCGCGTTCGCCGCCGGTGTGCACAAGGCCCTGGGTATCGAACTGCCCGGCGCTCTGAGCGTGATCGTCAAAGGCGAAACCAGCCTGCAATGGATGGGCCCGGATGAGTGGCTACTGATCGTGCCGAGCGGTGAAGAATTCGCCGCCGAACAGAAACTGCGTGAAGCCCTGGGCGATCTGCACATCGCGATCGTCAACGTCAGCGGTGGCCAGCAGGTGCTCGAACTGAGCGGCCCGAACGTGCGTCAAGTGCTGATGAAATCGACCAGCTATGACGTGCATCCGAATAACTTCCCGGTCGGTAAAGCGGTGGGCACGGTGTTCGCCAAGTCGCAGCTGATGATTCGCCACACCGCTGAAGACACTTGGGAATTGCTGATTCGTCGCAGCTTCTCGGATTACTGGTGGTTGTGGTTGCAGGATGCTTCGGCTGAGTACGGGTTGAGCGTTCAGGCCTGATCAAAAGCCACCCCCTCACCCCAGCCCTCTCCCCCCAGGGGGGAGAGGGGGAAAGGGAGCGGATTTGTGTGTTTTTCGAGCTTGAGTTCGACGCGATATTTCAGGTCGGCGTAGCTCGAATGAACACCTCGGTCAGTCCCCTCTCCCTTTGGGAGAGGGCTAGGGTGAGGGAAAAACCTGACACCCCGCACAAAGAACAGGAGTCACCGCACCATGAGCCGCGCCCCAGACACATGGATTCTGACCGCCGACTGCCCCAGCGTCCTCGGCACCGTGGACGCGGTGACGCGTTTTCTGTTCGAGCAGGGCTGCTACGTCACCGAGCACCACTCGTTCGATGACCGCCTCTCCGGGCGTTTCTTCATTCGCGTGGAATTCCGTCAGCCCGACGGCTTCGACGAACAATCCTTCCGCGCCGGTTTAGCCGAACGTGGTCAGGCCTTCGGCATGATCTTCGAACTGACCGCGCCGAACTACCGGCCGAAAGTGGTGATCATGGTCTCCAAGGCCGATCACTGCCTCAACGACTTGCTCTACCGCCAGCGCATCGGCCAGTTGTCGATGGACGTCGCGGCGGTGGTCTCCAATCACCCGGACCTCAAACCGCTGGCCGACTGGCACCAGATTCCCTACTACCATTTCCCCCTCGACCCCAACGACAAACCGTCGCAGGAGCGTCAGGTGTGGCAGGTGATCGAAGAGTCCGGCGCCGAACTGGTGATCCTCGCCCGCTATATGCAGGTGCTGTCGCCGGAGCTGTGCCGCAAGCTCGATGGCAAGGCGATCAACATTCACCACTCGCTGCTGCCGGGTTTCAAGGGCGCCAAGCCGTATCACCAGGCCTACAACAAGGGCGTGAAACTGGTTGGCGCGACGGCGCATTACATCAATAACGACCTCGATGAAGGGCCGATCATTGCCCAGGGTGTCGAGGCGGTGGATCACAGTCATTACCCTGAGGATCTGATTGCCAAGGGGCGCGATATTGAAGGCCTGACGCTGGCGCGGGCGGTTGGGTATCACATTGAGCGGAGGGTGTTTCTCAACGCCAATCGTACGGTCGTTCTTTAGGCCGCCATCGCTGGCAAGCCAGCTCCCACAGGGATTTGTGTCGTACACAGGATTTGAATCCAATCCGAACCTTGTGGGAGCTGGCTTGCCAGCGATGAGGCCCTGACAGGCAACACATAAACAGCATCTGTACCCGAGCACTCAACGCGCTGCCTGCCTGGGCAACGCGGTTCCATAAAAACAACAGCGAGGTGAAAGCATGTCTGGCAATCGTGGTGTGGTGTATCTCGGCGCTGGCAAGGTCGAAGTACAGAAAATCGACTATCCGAAAATGCAGGACCCGCGCGGTCGCAAGATCGAGCACGGGGTCATTCTCAAAGTGGTTTCCACCAACATCTGCGGCTCCGACCAGCACATGGTGCGCGGCCGTACCACGGCGCAAACCGGTCTGGTGCTGGGGCACGAGATCACCGGCGAGGTGATCGAAAAAGGCTCCGACGTCGAAAACCTGAAAATCGGTGACTTGGTCTCCGTACCGTTCAACGTGGCTTGCGGGCGCTGCCGTTCCTGCAAAGAGCAACACACCGGCGTGTGCCTGACCGTCAACCCGGCCCGTGCCGGCGGTGCTTACGGTTACGTCGACATGGGCGACTGGACCGGTGGCCAAGCCGAGTACGTGCTGGTGCCATACGCCGACTTCAACCTGTTGAAACTGCCGGACCGCGACAAGGCCATGGAGAAAATCCGCGACCTGACCTGCCTCTCCGACATCCTCCCTACCGGTTACCACGGCGCCGTCACTGCCGGCGTTGGCCCGGGCAGCACCGTTTACATTGCCGGCGCCGGCCCGGTCGGTCTGGCCGCTGCCGCTTCCGCGCGTCTGCTCGGTGCGGCGGTGGTGATCGTCGGCGACGTCAACACCATCCGCCTGGCCCACGCCAAGGCGCAGGGTTTTGAAATCGTCGACCTGTCCAAGGACACGCCGCTGCACGAACAGATCGCCGCACTGCTGGGCGAGCCGGAAGTGGATTGCGCAGTGGACTGCGTCGGCTTCGAAGCACGCGGCCACGGCCACGACGGCGTGAAAGCCGAGGCTCCGGCCACCGTACTCAACTCACTGATGGGTGTGGTGCGCGTGGCCGGCAAGATCGGTATTCCCGGCCTGTACGTCACCGAAGATCCGGGCGCTGTCGATGCCGCCGCGAAAATGGGCAGCCTGAGCATTCGCTTCGGTCTGGGCTGGGCCAAGTCGCACAGCTTCCACACCGGCCAGACGCCGGTGATGAAATACAACCGTCAGCTAATGCAGGCGATCATGTGGGATCGCATCAACATCGCCGAAGTGGTGGGCGTGCAGGTGATCAGCCTCGATCAGGCGCCGGAAGGGTATGGCGAGTTCGATGCCGGCGTGCCGAAGAAGTTTGTGATTGATCCGCATAAGTTGTTTAGTGCGGCGTAAGGCTTAAGTTCGATACAAAACGGCGACTTCAGGGGCGCCGTTTTTTTGTTTAGAGCCAAGGTCAAAAGCTACCCCTCACCCCAGCCCTCTCCCGGAGGGAGAGGGGGCCGACCGAGGGATGCTCACAATTTACGCCGACCTGAAAATACCGCTGTGAATCCATAATCGGCTCGGTAATTCAGGTCGATGAAACTCGAGAGAACACCACGGTCAGTCCCCTCTCCCTCTGGGAGAGGGCTAGGGTGAGGGGCTTTACAAGGCCGCCAACGTCCCTTGATACAGCACCGGCCCCGTCGGCTGCCCGGTCGGCGAACCACCTTTCGGTTCCAGGCTCACTGCCAGCGCAATCGGTTTGCCGATCAACACCTTCTGCGCCTCGTTCAACTCAACCTTGGCTTTGCCGCCCGCCGGAATAACGCCGAGGGAAATCGGTTTGCCATCCGCCGGAATCGCCCACAGCTCCAGGCTACGATCCGAATCAACCGCCGCCAGCGTCAGCGGCTCAACTTGCAGATAATCCGCATGCGCTTCGACCTTCAGCGCCGGTTGCGCATCGGCGGTCAGCAGCGTGGCGCGGTAGCGGGCGTCGTCGCGGTTGTACAGCGAGCCGAGGAGCACCAGCACGGCAATGGAGCAGATCGCAGCGGTGAGTCGCAGCCAGTTCCAGAATGGCCGTTTCTCAGGCACATGCAGCACCTGCGGTTCGATGCGCGCGGTGATGCCTTGCCACACGCGGTCGGGCACCGGATGTTCCGGCAGCGCTTCGGTGAGAGAGACGAGGCTTTCCTGCCATTGCGCCAGTTCAGCCCTTAATGCCGCGTCATCCAGCAGCAACTGTTCAAAGCGCCGCCGCGCAGGTGCAGACATCAGGCCAATCGCGTAATCGGCGGCGAGGGCGCGGCGCAGGGCAGGGGTCTGGTAGTTCATGATTCAAGGCACCGGCGCAGACGTTCGAGGCCACGGCGAATCCAAGATTTGACTGTCCCCAGTGGCGTGGCGAGATGTTCGGCGAGTTCCGTGCACGACAATCCTTGAAAGTAGGCCACGGTGATTGACTGGCGCTGCATGCTTTCGAGGGTTTCGAGGCATCGGTTCAGCGCGTTGGCCTCACGGGCGCTGTTCAGTTGCTCGTGAACCGAGGGGCTTTCGTCCGGCAGTGTGTCCTGTTCCAGATCGGTCAGTGGCCTTTCGCGATGTTTACGCAACTGATCGATGGCCTGATTACGGGTGATGTTGATCATCCAAGTCAGCGGCGCCGACAGGTGCGCTTCGTAGCGCGAGGCGTTGTTCCAGATGCGCACGAAGCTTTCCTGCAGCACTTCCTCCGCCAGATCGGTGCGGCCCATAAACCGCAGGGCGACGCCATGCAGACGCGGGCCGACGCTGCGGTACAGCGTTTCGAAGGCGCGACGATCGCCCAGTGCACACTGGGCCAACAGCTGGCGCAACTGATCGGTGTCGGCGATGGAAATGACCACTCTCCAGGCAAAGGTCGAGCGACGAGGGCTGGGCTCGGACTGTTCACAGGCTAGTTCAGCGACAGCGGTTGTGCCATTCATCGCGAAGGTGTCCGGGATTTCACGTTTTATATACGCAGGCCGGACGAAAATGGATGCGCCGCGCCGGAACATGCCGGCGGATACCCGGTCAAACCGGCAGTTTCACTGCTCGTGCAACGGGTGGTTTTCACAGCGCAAGAGGATGTCTGAATGAAGATTTCACGCGGTATTGCCTTGGCATCGCTCCTGACCCTGGCCGCCGGGCCGGTGTTTGCCGGTTTCAGTCTGAACGACGTCGCTGGTGCGGTTTCGGGGATGCAGGGCGGTGACAAGGCGGCCGCTGCGGCGCCGACCTCGGAAACCGCCGGTTTGCTCAGTGCTCTCAGTGCGCTGGATGTCACGCCGGAGCAAGCCGTTGGCGGCACCAGTGCGATGCTCGGTCTGGCCAAGAATCAATTGAGCAGTACCGATTATTCGCAGTTGGCCAAAGAAGTGCCAGGCATCGACAAACTGTCGGGTGGCAGCGGCAATCTGGCGGCGTTGGGCGCTTTGCTCGGCTCGTCCGGCAAGTCCGCCGGGCTGGAGAATGCGCTGGGCAACGTCAAGGACACCAATGACCTGAACAATGCCTTCAGCGCATTGGGCATGGACAGCGGCATGATCGGCCAGTTTGCCCCTGTGCTGTTGCAATACCTCGGTCAGCAGGGCGTCGGCGGTTCGCTGCTGAGCAGCCTGGGCAGCATCTGGGGTGCCGGCACCGGTAGCTGATTCAGCCGCGTTCGCTGCGCAGTTCGGCGATGCGCTGATCCTTCTCGTTCCAGAGCTGGTTGACCCAGTTCTGGACCGTCTGGCGGAACGCCGGATCATTCTCGTAATCGCCCTGCCACAGTGCCGGGTCGAGTTCGCGGGTCTTGATGTCGATGATCACGCGCGGCACTTTGCCGCTGATCAAATCCCAGAAACCCGGGATGTTCGCCTGTGGATAAACCACCGTGACATCGAGAATCGCATCCAGCTGTTCACCCATCGCCGCCAGCACAAACGCTACGCCACCGGCCTTGGGCTTGAGCAAATACTTGAACGGTGATTGCTGCTGCGCGCTTTTCGCGGCGGTGTAGCGCGTGCCTTCCAGGTAATTCACCACGGTCACTGGCTGACGCTTGAACAGCTCGCAGGCCTGTTTGGTGATTTCCAGATCCTTGCCGGCCAGCTCCGGATGCTTCGCCAGAAACGCCTTGGTGTAGCGTTTCATGAACGGGTAATCCAGAGCCCACCATGCCAGTCCGAGAAACGGCACCCAGATCAGTTCTTTCTTGAGGAAGAATTTGAAGAACGGCGTGCGGCGGTTGAGGGTCTGGATCAGCGCCGGAATGTCGACCCACGACTGGTGGTTACTGACCACCAGATACGAAGTGTCACTGCGCAAGTCTTCGCCACCGCGAATGTCCCATTGGGTGGGGATGCACAGGCGGAAAATCAGCTTGTCGATTTCGGCCCAGGTCTCGGCGATCCACATCACCGCCCCCGACGCGTAATCGCGCCAGCGGCCTGGTGCGATCAGTTTGAGCAGAGCAAATACCAGCAACGGCCCGATCAGGATCAGGGTGTTGAGCAACAGCAGCAGGGTGACGAAACAGCCGGTGAGCAGGCGGCGCATAAGCAACTCTTTGCAAACGGATGGGCACGCCATGATAAGCAGCTTCGCGCGACAGGCCAAATCGGCGGTGACGAATGTTTCACTTTAGTCGCGTTAACCTGATCGTTCCCATGCTCTGCGTGGGAACGATCAAGCGCGCAACGGTCTAAAATCCCGTTGCCCAACCTCTCAAGGAAGCCCCTTACGTGAAATCCCTCCTTGCACTGTTTGCCCTCGTCGCCCTGCCGGTCATGGCCGCCGAGCCGACCCTGTACGGGCGCTATGAATACATCGCGCTGCCGGAAATCGGCGGTGAAGTGCTCAAGGCCAAGATGGACACCGGCGCCCTGACCGCCTCGCTGTCGGCCAAGGACATCGAGACCTTCACCCGCGATGGCGATGAATGGGTGCGGTTCCGCCTCGCCACCAAAGACGCCAGCAACAAGGTCTATGAACACAAGGTCGCGCGGATCAGCAAGATCAAGAGCCGTTCGGATGAAGAGGACGAGGGCGAAAGCACCGAAGTCGCCAAGCGCCCGGTGGTCGATCTGGAACTGTGTCTGGGTAACGTCAAGCGTACCGTCGAGGTCAACCTGACCGACCGCAGCAACTTCAACTACCCGCTGCTGATCGGTGCCAAGGCCTTGCGTGAATTCGGCGCGGCAGTGAACCCGGCGCGGCGCTTCACCGCCGACAAACCGGACTGCTGAACCAAGTGGTCTCATTGACGTAACGTCAGGCTTGGGGCACCGTTCGCGCACCTAACCCACGGGCTCGGACGCCATGCCTCATATCCTGATTGTCGAAGACGAAGCGGCGATTGCCGACACGCTGATTTTTGCTCTGCAGGGCGAGGGCTTCACCACCACGTGGCTGAGCCTAGGCGCGGCGGCGCTTGAACATCAGCGGCAGACGCCGGCCGATCTGATCATCCTCGACATTGGCCTGCCGGACATCAGCGGTTTCGAGACCTGCAAGCAACTGCGGCGCTTCAGCGAGGTGCCGGTGCTGTTCCTCAGCGCCCGCGATGCCGAGATTGATCGTGTGGTCGGGCTGGAAATCGGCGCCGACGACTACGTGGTCAAGCCGTTCAGCCCGCGAGAAGTCGCGGCGCGAGTAAAGGCAATCCTGAAACGCATGGCGCCGCGTCCAGCGATTGAGACCAGTTCAGCGCTGTTCCGTATTGATCCGGAACGGATTCAAATCATTTATCGCGGCCAGACGTTAAGCCTGACCCGCCACGAATTCCGCCTGCTGCAATGCCTGCTCGAACAACCCGAGCGGGTCTTCAGCCGCGAGCAATTACTCGATGCGCTGGGCGTGGCGGCCGACGCCGGTTACGAGCGCAGCATCGACAGCCACATCAAAAGCGTGCGCGCCAAACTGCGTCTGGTGCGTGCCGACGCCGAGCCGATCCAGACCCATCGCGGCCTTGGTTACAGCTACAGCCCGGGGCACAGCTGATGTCACTGGGGCTGCGGATCTTTTTGGTGTATGTGCTGTTTGTCGGCCTGACCGGGTATTTCGTGCTCAACACGGTGATGGAAGAAATCCGCCCCGGCGTGCGCCAGTCCACCGAAGAAACCCTGGTCGATACCGCCAACCTGATGGCGGAAATCCTCCGTGATGATTTCAAGGCCGGCACCCTCAGTGAGAATCGCTGGCCTGAATTGCTGCGCGCGTATGGCGAGCGTCAGCCGCAAGCGACCATCTGGGGCTTGCCGAAAAATCAGGTCAACCACCGTATCTACGTCACCGACGCGAAAGGCATCGTCGTGCTCGATTCCAGTGGTGTCGCGGTCGGTCAGGATTACTCGCGCTGGAACGACGTCTACCTGACCCTGCGCGGTGAGTACGGCGCACGTTCGAGCCGCAGTGATCCGGATGACGCCAGCTCGTCGGTGATGCACGTCGGCGCGCCGATCCGCGACAACGGCCAGATCATCGGTGTGGTCACCGTGGCCAAGCCGAACAGCTCATTGCAGCCCTACGTCGATCGCACCGAGCGGCGCCTGCTGTTTTACGGCGCCGGATTGATCGGTCTCGGTCTGCTCTTTGGCGCATTGCTGTCGTGGTGGCTGAGCCGCGCGCTGCATCGTCTGACCGGTTATGCCCAAGCGGTGAGTGAGGGCCGGCGGGTGGAAGTGCCGCATTACCGTGGCGGTGAACTGGAACAATTGGCTACCGCCGTGGAACAGATGCGCACGCAACTGGAAGGCAAGGCCTACGTCGAGCGTTATGTGCACACGCTGACCCATGAACTGAAAAGTCCGCTGGCGGCGATTCGTGGCGCGGCGGAGTTGCTGCAAGGGGACATGCCGCCGGTTCAGCGATTGCGCTTTGTCGGCAACATCGACAGTGAAAGTGCGCGGATGCAGCAGTTGATCGAGCGGTTGTTGAATCTGGCACAAGTGGAACAACGTCAGGGCCTTGAAGAGCGGGTCGCCGTGCCGTTGGCGGCGCTGGTTGATCAGTTGTTGCAGGGGCAGGCGGCGCGGATTGAAGGAAAGCAGTTGCGCATCGAACAGGCGATTGCGGCTGATCTTCTGTTGATCGGCGAGCCGTTTCTGCTGCGTCAGGCGTTGGGTAATCTGCTGGAGAATGCGCTGGATTTCACCCCGGTTGAGGGGCTGCTGCGCTTCAGTGCCGAGCGGGTTGGCGAGCAGATCGAATTTCGATTGTTCAATGAAACGGCGCCGATTCCTGACTACGCTTTGCCGCGTTTGACTGAACGCTTCTACTCATTGCCGCGCCCGGACAGTGGACGAAAAAGCACGGGGTTGGGGCTTAACTTCGTTGAAGAAGTGGTCAAGTTACATGGTGGGACGATGCAGATTCGTAATGTCGAAAGTGGTGTTGAGGTGACATTGCGCTTGCCTTGATTCCGTCAAAAGATCGCAGCCTTCGGCAGCTCCTACATAGGGTGCGTACACCTGTAGGCGCTGCCGAAGGCTGCGATCTTTTGATTTTTCCACACAATCTCCACATTCCCCCCACAAAACCCCCACACCCACTCAGCAGACTCTCCCCATCCAAACAGGGAGAGTCCCATGAACAAGAATCTGACTATAAAGCTCGGCGCCATCGCCCTGCTGATCCTGCTGTTATTGATCCCGCTGCTGATGATCGACGGCGTCATCGACGAGCGCCAACAGCTGCGCGATGGCGTGCTCGAAGACATTGCCCGCAGCTCCAGCTACAGCCAGCAACTGAGCGGCCCGGTGATGGTGGTGCCGTATCGCAAAGTGATTCACAACTGGAAAACCAACGATAAAACCAACCAGCGTTACGACGAACCGGGCGAAGAACGCGGGCGTTTGTACTTCCTGCCGGAACGATTTGAACTGGACGGCCAGGTGCAAACCGAACTGCGTGCGCGGGGCATTTATGAGGCGCGGCTGTTCCACGCCGATAACCGCATCAACGGCCATTTCTCATTGCCGGCGCAATTGGGCATCAAGGAAGACTTCAGCGACTACCAGTTCGATGCACCGTTTCTCGCGGTCGGTATCAGCGATATTCGCGGTATCGAAAATGCGCTGAAACTGGAACTCGATGGCCAGCGCCTCGATTTCGTTCCGGGTACGCAAGTCGGTTGGCTCGGTGAAGGTGTGCGGGTCACGCTGCCGTTGCTCGACACCAGTAAAACCACGGAACTGAGCTTCGGCTTCGACCTGCGTCTGCAAGGCACTGGTTCATTGCAGGTGCTGCCGGTGGGCAAGAGCAGCAGCGTCAGCCTCACTGCCAACTGGCCGCATCCAAGCTTTGTCGGCAACTTCCTGCCGGGCAAACGTGAAATCAATGATCAAGGTTTCAGCGCCGATTGGCAGACCACGTTTTTCTCCACCAACCTGCAAGACGCCATGAGCCGTTGCGTGAGCAGCAATGATTGCGAGGCGTTCAACGGTCGTAGCTTCGGTGTGAGCTTTATCGATCCGGTGGATCAATATCTGAAGAGTGACCGGGCGATCAAGTATGCGCTGCTGTTCATTGTCCTGACGTTCGCCGGTTTCTTCCTCTTCGAAGTACTCAAGAGTCTGGCCGTGCACCCGGTGCAATACGCGCTGGTTGGTGTGGCGCTGGCATTCTTTTATCTGTTGTTGCTGTCGCTGTCGGAGCACATTGGTTTTGCCCTGGCATATTTGCTGTCGGCCAGTGCCTGTGTGGTGTTGATCGGATTTTATGTCTGCCATGTGCTGCGCAGTGTGCGTCACGGCTTGAGTTTTTCGGCGGGGCTGGCGGCGTTGTATGGCCTGCTTTATGGCTTGCTGAGCGCTGAGGATTACGCGTTGTTGATGGGCTCGTTGTTGCTGTTTGGTTTGCTCGGTGTGTTCATGGTGCTGACGCGCAAACTGGATTGGTACGGGATCGGTCAGAAACCGGCGAAGCCGTTGGAGTTTGATGTCGGGGCGATGCAATGAGCCGGTCGCTGGGATTGCGTGAGGATCAGTGCTGGAGGGAGGGATTGGTGACGCGGATGATCGGTTTTTTGCCTGTGGAACCGAGGTGGTGCCATCGCTGGCAAGCCAGCTCCCACAATGAGTTCGGTGATGACACAAATCCCCGATCTACCACAAATCCTGCGGGAGCTGGCTTGCCAGCGAAGAGGCCGGAACAGGCGCCGCCGATTTAAGGCTTGGGCATCGTGGCGATCATGGACGGTCGCTGACTCACCTCAAAGAACCAGTTGGCCAGTTGCGGGTTGGCATCACGCCAGCCCAGGTCCGGGAAACGCAGATCGAGATAACCCAGCGCACACGCCACGCTGATCGCCGCGACATCGAAATGGCTGGTCAGCTCGGCAATGGCATCTTTTTCCAACACTGCGAGGGCGCGGCGGATCTTGTCGCGCTGAGCCTCGAGCCATTCATCCCAATGCTTTTCCGGCGCGCGCAGGACCATTTCATAACGCACTATCACCGACGCATCCATGATCCCGTCGGCCATCGAGGCCAGGGTCAGGCGGCGCCAGCGAGCCGCGCCTTCGCGCGGGATCAGCGGGTTGCCGACGTGCTGCTGGTCGAGGTATTCGAGGATCACCCGGCTGTCATGGATAACGTTGCCGTCGGCCAGGCGCAGGGCAGGGATCTTGCCCAGCGGGTTGTCGAGATTGAGCTCGGCGCTCGGGCTGACCGGGCTTAGCACGCAGTCTTGCAGCGCGACGCGATCCTGCTGGCCGGTTTCGTGCAGCAACACCATCACTTTGCGCACAAACGGGGAGAGCGTGTTGTGGTACAGGGTCATGCTGGGGGCGGACATTGGCAAACCTCGGTGATCGTCGAAGAGCAGGTGGTTAGCCTAGTCAGAACCGCGATGGCTGGCGAGGGAATTTATGGCGCCCATCCGGGCGCCATCGCTGGCAAGCCAGCTCCCACAGGTTTTTGCAGTGAATACACATTTCAGGCCCAGCAGAGATCCTTGTGGGAGCTGGCTTTCCAGCGATGAGGCCATCACCGACAGCACAAAAACTACCTGCGCAGCAACAATCCCCTGATCGCCAGAAAGGCCGGAACACCCAGTCCGACCCAGCTCAATGCATCCCAAATCCCATCCCCCAGCAACGCCGCAAACAACCCCGCCGCACTGAGCAACGCAATCACGATCGGCGTGCTGAAGACTTTCCAGAAACTCGACTGACGCGGCTTCATGCAGAGGCCTCCGCCGTTTCCAGCACAGGCCTGGCCGCTCTGCGCCGAACCACCCACAAATACACGCCACTGCCGAGCACAATGATCGTCAGCACATCCAGAGTGGCCCAGAGGATTTTCATCGGCATGCCGCCATAGTCACCAAAGTGCAGCGGCTGCGACATGCCCATGGCGTCCATGTACCACGGCCGTTCGGCCACGGCGGTGACCTGCAGCGTGGTCGCATCGATCAGCACCGGCGTCAGCAGATGCGAGGTCAGGTGCGTACCGCCCTTCATGAACACCGAGTAATGGTGTTCGCTGGAAAAGCGTGTGCCGGGGAAGGCAATGAAATCCGGTTTCATCTCCGGCGCAACTTCAGCAGCGATATCGAGCAAACGCGTGGCCGGCGCCAGGTGGGTCAGCGGTGGCGCACCGCGGTACGGTTCGATCAGCGCAGTCAGTGCGTCATTGCGCCAGGCAGCGATCAGCAGGTCGGCGCAGGCGCTGATCACACCGGTCACGCCGACAACCAGCGCCCAGGTCAGGGTGACAACACCGATCAGGTTATGCAGGTCGAGCCAGCGCAGCCGTGTCGACTTGTCCTGACGCACCGTGCCGAACTTCAAACGGCGCATGAACGGCAGGTACAGCACCGTCCCGGATACGATGGCCACGACAAACAGCAGCCCCATGAACGCCAGCAGTAATTTGCCCGGCAGCCCGGCGAACATGTCGACATGCAGTCGCAGGATGAACAGCATCAAGCCGCCATTGGCCGAAGGCGTTTCCAGCGCTTCCCCGGTTCGCGCATCGAGCATGAACGTGTGCGAGGAATTCGGTTCGGTGCCAGCGGTTTTCGCCATGATCGTCAGCACGGCGTTCGGCTCATCGTCATCGAAGCCGAAGTACTGCACGACGTCATCGGGGCGATGCTTTTCGGCGGCCTCGACCAGTTGCGCCAGATTCAATCGAGGCGTATCGGCTGGCAGCTCGCGCACTTCGGGTGCGTCGCCGAGCAGGTGCTCGATCTCGTGATGAAAGATCAGCGGCAAACCGGTCAGTGCCAGCATCAGCAAAAACACGGTGCAGACCAGGCTGGTCCAGGTGTGGATGAACGACCAGCGACGAATTGTTTTACTTTTCATTTCATGACCTTCAAAAACACCAAAGCCGTCCACGAAGGACGGCCTGGTCACAGGGCCTGTTTCAGCTCAAGCGCTTACCACTTGTAAGTGGCGCTGGCGACGACACTGCGTGTGTCGCCGTAGTAGCAGTAGAAGCTGTCGCAGGTGGAAATGTATTCCTTGTCGAACAGGTTGGTTGCGTTGACCGCCAGCGACGCGCCTTTGAGGCTGTTGTCCAGACGGCCGAGGTCGTAATGCACACTTGCGTCGAACACGGTGTAGGCGTCCGCTTTGCCCAGCCAGGTATTGGCCTTGTCGCCGTAGGTGTTGCCGGTGTAACGCACGCCACCGCCAATGCCGAAGCCGTCGAGGACGCCGGCGTGCCAGGTGTAATCGGTCCACAGCGACGCTTGCTGGTTCGGCATCAGTTGCAGGCGATTGCCCTTGTCGACGCCATTCTGCACTTCGGATTTGGCCAGGGTGTAGGCAGCGATGACTTTCAGGTTGTCGGTGACGTCGGAAACCGCTTCCAGCTCGAGGCCTTTGACTTTCACTTCGCCGGTCTGACTGGTGATCGAGACGTTGTTGACGAAGGTGTTGACCGAGACGTTCTTTTGGGTGAGGTCGTACACGGCGGCGGTCAGCAGGGTTTTACTGCCCGGTGGCTGGTACTTGATGCCCAGTTCCCACTGCTTGCCTTCGGTCGGTTTGAGCGAACCCGTCGAGGTAGCGTCGGCACCCGTGGTCGGCTGGAAGGATTCGGCGTACGACAGGTACGGCACGAAACCGTTGTCGAAGACATAACTGAGCGCTGCGTTGCCGCTGAAGGCCTTGTCACGCTGGGTGTTGGTGGCATCGCCCTTGTTGATGAACTTTGTGCTGGTGTGCACCCAGTCTTCACGGCCGCCGAGGGTCAGGCGCCACTGGTCGAGGGCCATCTGGTCCTGAATGTACAGGCCGGTCTGGTAGGTTTTCTGGTCGTAATCGTAAAACGCCGTGGAGCGCGCTGGACGTACGATTGGCTGGCCGTAGATCGGGGTGATCACGTTGGTGGTCAAACCGTCGCCGAAGATCGAGGTGTAGTTGGTGTTGCTGCGCTGATGATCCAGGCCCAGCAGTAGGGTGTGGCGGATGTCGCCGGTGGCGAAGTCAGCCTGGAAGTTGTTGTCCACGGCGAACTGGCTGATGTCTTCGTCGACGCTGGTGCTGGTGCGCCCGACGTTGCCTTGATCATCCACTTCGGTGAACGGGTAGGAACCCGGCGTCAGCGACTGGAACGACAGGTCCGACTTGGTGTAGCGCAGGTTCTGCTTGAACTGCCAGACATCGTTCAGACGATGTTCGAAGGCGTAGCCCAGCGCGTAGTAGGTGCGATCGTAATATTCCCAGTCCGGATCACCCAGATTCTTGTGGTGGGAAATATCACCGAACGGTGACTTGATCTTGGTGCCCTGAATCGGCAGGAACTGACTGGTGATGCCGGTATCGTCGCGGGTGAACTGGCTCAGCAGGGTGAGCTTGGTGTCGTCGTCGATGTTCCAGGTCAGGCTCGGCGCGATGTTGTAGCGCTTGTTGTCGACGTGATCGACTTGCGTGCCGCTGTAGCGCACCACACCGCTGAGACCATAGAGGAACTGGCCGGCGTCATCGATCTTGCCGGTGCTGGCGAAGTTGATCTGACGGTGATTGTCGCTGCCGTACTGCAGCTGGATTTCGTTGCTGGCTTCGGCGCTTGGGCGACGGCTGACCATGTCCAGCAAACCGCCCGGTGGGGTCTGACCGTACACCGACGACGCCGGGCCACGCAGCAGGGCGAGGCGGTCGAGGTTCCAGGTTTCCTGTTTCGGGTTGGCGTACACGCCTTTTGGCAGCGGCAGGCCGTCGAGGAACTGGGTCGGTTCGAAACCGCGCACACGCAACCAGTCGGCACGGGTGTCGCTGCCGTAGCTGCTGGCGGTGATACCCGGCATGTAGCGCACGGCGTCATCGAGGCTGTGCACGCTGCGGTCGTCCATTTGCTGGCGGGTAGCGACGGAGATCGAACGCGGTGCTTCGACCAGCGCGGTGTCGGTCTTGCTGCCAGCGGCGGTGCGGGTGGCGGTGTAGCCGTCGACCGGTCCCCAGGCGCTTTCGAAGTTTTCCACACCGATGACGGAAGTTTCCGGCAGGGCCAACGTCCCTTCAGGCACCGCCACAAGGGTGTAGGTGCCGGTGCTGCTTTGTTCCAGTTGCAGACCGGTGCCACGCAGGGCCGCGCGCAAGGCACCGGCCGCGTCGTACTGGCCGTTGACCGGTGCCGAGGTTTTGCCTGCCGCCAGCGACGGACTCAGCGACAGCGCAATGCTGCCTTGGCTGGCGATCTGGTTCAGGGTGGTCGACAGAGGCGCCGCCGGCAGGTTGTAGGCGCGCACGCTGGACGCTTGTTCAGCGGCGAGCAACGGACTGCTGATCAGCGGCGCGCTGAGCGCGATGGCGACGGCCAGCAGACCGGGGCGCAACAAGGTGTCTAGCGAACGGGACATACGGCGGCTCCTGAATGGAAATATTTCTCAATTGCCTGTGTGCCGGATGAAAAGCAGAAAGTGATAGGGCAGGATGAAAATAATTTCGATTAACTGGAAACAGCCACATTTCTGCGGGCTTGATCGTTGCCACGCTCCGCGTGGGAATGCCTCAATGGACGCTCTGCGTCCGCTTCGGCAGGGACGCAGAGCGTCCCGAGCTGCATTCCCACGCAGAGCGTGGGAACGATCAGGTCAAGGGGAGGAGGGCTCGGCCTTAGCGACTGTGACCCAATATGGCGTATGCCGCTCGATCTGCACCGGCAGGGTCGGCAGCAGGGCGCTCAGGGCTTTATCGGTGTCATGCAGCGGGAAGCTACCGGTAATCCGCAGGTCAGCCACGTCCGGTGCCACGCCCAGATGCCCGCGACGATAACGCCCGAGCTCGTGCACCAGATCGCCCAACCGCGCGTTATCGACCACCAACATGCCGCGCGTCCAGGCATCGGCGCCGGGGTTGAGCGCGACGATCGAACCCAATCCATCACTGCGCAGCAGCACTTGCTGGCCTTCATGGAGGATTTGCTCTGCAGGGTTGGATTGCGGGTGCGCCGCGACCGCCGACTGCAACACACTCAGGCGCGTGCCTTCTTCTTCACGCTTGACCAGGAACCGCGTACCCAGCGCGCGCATGCTGCCTTCGCGGGTTTCGACGATAAAAGGGCGCGCATCGCCATGCCCGGTTTCGACAAGAATTTCGCCTTCCTGCAACACGATCAACCGGCGCTTCTCATCGAACCGCACATCCACCGCACTGTGGGTGTTCAGATTCAACACAGTGCCGTCCGCCAGACGCACGGTGCGCTGCTCACCGGTCGCGGTGCGTTGATCGGCGAGCCAGTAATCCAGCGGCAGAAAGCGTTCGCTGGCGAACAGCCCCACACCGACCAGCACCACAACGCTGGCCAGCCCACCGCCCAGTCTGCGCACCCGGCGGCGAATGCCTTCGCGTGACTGCAGCAAGGCACTGCGGGCCGGACCTTTGGCCACGCTGAAGCGCTGATCGAGCATGCCCAGTTGCCGCCACGCGCGGGCGTGTTCTTCATGGGCCGCATGCCATTTGGCGAATTCCTCACGCTCCAGCGGGCTGCTTGAGTCGAGGGTCAGTTGCCAGGCAATCGCCGCGTCCAGCACATGCGCCGGCACCGGTCTGGAACTGGCCGGACTCATGTCGGCTCACCGTACAGGGCGATGTAGCACTGCCGAATGCCTTGCGCCAGATATTGCCGAACGCGCGGCACCGAGACGCCAAGCTTGTCGGCGATCTCGGCATGGCTGAGGCCATCGAGGCGGTTATAAAGGAAAGCGGCGCGGGCCTTGGTCGACAGTTTGCCGAGCAAGCGGTCGATGGCTTTGAGGTCTTCGAGAATCATTTGCTGTTCTTCCACCGACGGTTGTTCGCCTTCGGGGATCAGCATCAGTTCGGTGAGGTAGGCCTGTTCCAGCGCCGCACGGCGGAAGTAGTCGAACAGCAAACCTTTGGCGATCGCCACCAGAAAGGCGCGGGGCTCACGGGGTGTCAGCATGTCGTCGCGACCGAGCAGGCGGACGAAGGTGTCCTGGCTCAGGTCTTCGGCGCGCTGCGGGCAGGCCACATTGCGCCGCAGCCACGCCAGCAGCCAACCGCGATGGTCACGATACATCGCACCGACGAGCTCACTGTTAGGGCTTGGGACTGACGACACCGGACATCACCGATTGGGAAATATTAACTAACGCGAATTGTTCGCGATTGTGGCAGAGGTGGGAATGGTTAGCAATTGGCCACTGGTCAGGTAAGCGTTTAAAGGCAGACCCTCACCCTAGCCCTCTCCCGGGGGGAGAGGGGATCGATCGGGGGATATTCTGGAGGTACACCGACCTGAGCGAACTTCAGGGAATCCATAATCGACCCGATTTCTCAGGTCGATGAAGAGCCCGAGACACCTCGGTAGGCTCCCTCTCCCTCTGGGAGAGGGCTGGGGTGAGGGGGATGGATCTTGGACTTGACTCAATTTCAGAACGAAGGCGCCTGCTGCCGCCGCTTCCACTGACTCAGCCGCTGCTGCAAATTCAACGGACTATGAATCTGCTTCCCCCGCGCCCGGCTGAACAGAATCAACGCCAACTCCGCAGTGGCCAGCGCATCGGCACTGGCGTTATGCCGCTCGAACACCTCAAGCTTGAACCAGTCGATCCACTCATCCAGCCCGGCCTCACGAATATTCGCTTGCGGACACACCAGCGGTGCAATGTCGGCGACATCAAGAAAGACCTGCTGCAACTTGTGCCCCAGATGTTCCTTCAGCGCACGCCCGAGCATGTGCTGATCAAACGGCGCATGAAACGCCAACACCGGGCTGTCGCCGATAAATTCCATGAGTTCCAGCAACGCCTCGGCCGGCTCACTGCCCGCCGCAATCGCATTCGGCCCCAACCCGTGAATCAACACGCTGGGGCTGAGCTTCAGCTCGCGACATTGCAGCGTGCGTTCGAACTGCTGACTGAAATCGATCGCGCCGTCCTCGATCACCACCGCGCCAATCGACAACACACGGTCCTTGTTCAGATTCAGCCCGGTGGTTTCCAGATCCAGCACTACCCAACGTTGTTCGCGCAGTGTGCATTCGCTCAACTCGGTAATCGTCGGCAGCTGCGCCAGACGCTGCTTAAAATCCACCGGCACCACCGCACTCGCCGGGCGCAGCCACGAGAACAGGCTCATAGCTGATACCGCAAGGTCAGGCTGCTTTGCAGGCGCTGGGCCTGGCGCAGGGATTCACGCAGGATGCGCCGGTCGAGATGATTGAGGCTGTCCGGGTCGACGCGGTTGGAATAGGGCAGGTTCTCCCGCGTCTGCAATTGATGCTGCTGCATGCGCGTCTGCTGTATGAAGTGATAGGCCTCTTCATACGCCGCGCCATCCAGTCGCTCGATGACTTCTTTCTCGACCAACTGACGGAAGCGCTCGAGGGTATTGTTGGCGTCGATACCGTTAGCCAGCGCGAGCAATCGTGCGCCATCCACGAACGGCGTCAGCCCCTGCACCTTCAGGTCCAGCGTGGCTTTCTCGCCATTCTTGCGTGCCAGCACAAACTCACGGAAACGCCCCACCGGTGGACGATTGCGCAGGGCGTTCTCGGCCATCATGCGCTGGAACAAACGGTTGTCGCCGACCTGATCGAGAATGCCCCGGCGCAGTTGTTCACAGCCTTGTTCATCACCCCAGACCACGCGCAGGTCGAAATAAATGCTCGACCCGAGCAGATTCTCCGGCGTCGCCTCACGAATAAAAGCTGCAAAGCGCCGTGCCCATTCTGCCCGCGACAGACACAGCTCGGGGTTGCCGGCCATGATGTTGCCCTTGCACAGGGTGAAGCCGCACAGCGCCAGGCTCTGGTTGATCTGCTGGGCAATTGGCAGCAGCTTGCCGCGAATCTCCGCTGCATGCGCAGCATCGCGGGCGTCAAACAGAATGCCGTTGTCCTGATCGGTGTGCAGCGTTTGCTCGCGGCGGCCTTCGCTGCCGAAGCACAGCCAACTGAACGGCACGCCGGGATCGCCTTTTTCCGCGAGGGTCAGCTCGATCACCCGGCACACAGTGTGATCGTTGAGCAAGGTGATGATGTGGGTGATCTGCGTCGACGACGCGCCATGAGCAAGCATGCGCTCGACCAGTTGGCCGATCTCACCGCGCAGACCGACCAGCTGTTCGACGCGTTGGGCGCTGCGAATCGTCCGGGCTAGATGCACCAGGTCGACCCGTTGTAGCGAAAACAGATCACGTTCTGAGACCACGCCACACAAACGCTGATCCTTGACCAGACAGACATGCGCGATGTGCCGTTCGGTCATGGCAATCGCCGCATCGAACGCACTGTGATCCGGCGAAAGATAAAAGGGCGAAGGCGTCATGTGGCGCTCGATGGCCTCGCTGAAATCACCGACGCCCGCAGCCACGACATGACGCAGATCACGCAGGGTGAAAATGCCCAGCGGCGCCTTGTGTGCATCCACCGCAACGATGCTGCCGACCTGCTGCTCGTGCATCAGCTTCACCGCTTCACGCAATGGCGTGTCGGGGCTGCAGGTGACCGGGTGACGCATCGCCAGTTCGCCCAGTCGGGTGTTCAGCGAGTACTGCGTGCCGAGGGTTTCCACGGCTTTCTGCTGCACTTGCTGATTGACTTGATCGAGCAGACTGCTTACCCCGCGCAAGGCGAAATCGCGAAAGGCGTTGGAGAGGGCGAACAGTTTGATGAACGCCAGTTTGTTCAGTTGCAGGCAGAAAGTGTCTTCGCCCGCAAGGTGCTCGGTGCGCGTCGCGCGTTCGCCGAGCAATGCGGCCAGCGGAAAACATTCGCCGGTGGTGATTTCAAACGTGGTCTCGGTGCCGGGCTTGGTGATGTGCTGACGTTCGCCGACCACCCGACCTTGCTTGACGATATAGAAGTGTTCAACCGGGCCGTCGGCGGGTTTGATGATGCTTTCGCCCTGGCCGTAGAAACGCAGCTGACATTGCTCCACCAGATAAGCCAGGTGGGCGTGTTCCATCTGATTGAAGGGCGGGAAGCGCTGGAGGAATTGCAGGGTGCCCTGAATGTTCTGCAATACCGCGGTTTTCCCTGCCTGGGTGAAGGCGTCCGCTTTACTCATAACCATTACCGCAGTCTTTTTCGAATTGTTGTTGTCGGATCGTTCTGGCCATGGTCGACCCCTGCGGGCGGGGTGCCCATTGGACGTAAGTCTAGGTTTGCCATGCCGTTCGGCACATTTGGGAAGTGCCCTACAAAAACAGTCGGAAATTCGCCCGCCAGCCTCTTGGAAAAAAATCCGACGAAGTGCACATTGAAGCTCTGCTTAGCGATGTCTGACGACTGTGCCAGGTGATTGATTTGAAAACGTAGAGAACGCCATGTCCGACCACGATATTTTGAGCGACGCCGAGCGTGAAGCGCTCAGCGCTGTAATGCTCGAACCCGATTTGCCGCCGCAGCGTGTACTGATCGTCGATGACGACAAGGACGCCCGAGAGCTGTTGTCGGAGATTCTCGCGTTGGATGGCATTCGTTGCATGACCGCAGCCAGTGGCGAGACGGCGCTGAAGATGCTCGAAGAAAAACCTTCGATCGGGCTGGTGATTACCGATCTGCGCATGGGCCATGTCGGTGGCCTTGAGCTGATCCGCCAGGTGCGTGAGTCGGTAAGGGCGGCGATGCCGATCATCATTGTCTCGGGCGATGCCGATGTGAAAGACGCGATCGCGGCGATGCATTTGAGCGTGGTGGATTTTCTGCTCAAGCCGATTGATACGGGCAAGTTGTTGGAGTTGGTGAAACATGAATTGGGGATTGAACCCTAAGAGCCCCTCACCCTAGCCCTCTCCCGGAGGGAGAGGGGACTGACCGCGGTGAATGTTTGAGGTACACCGACCTGAGATTCCCGAGTCGAACTCCGGTTTTGAAAGCACAAAGATCGGCTCCCTTTCCCTTCTACCCTTGGCAACTCCTGAGCCGAGCTCAGATTTTGAAAAGCACAGAGATCGGCTCCCTTTCCCCTCTACCCTTGGCAATTCCTGAGTCGAGCTCAGATTTTGAAAAGCATACAGATCTGCTCCCTTTCCCCCTCTCCCCCCTGGGGGAGAGGGCTGGGGTGAGGGGGGATGGATCTCAAGCCCACCACAAAAATCCAATCCACAGCACAAACAAAAAAGCCCTGATCTTTCGATCAGGGCTTTTTCATGTCCGGCATTCAGCGCAAGTTACAGGCCGTTGGCCTTCTTGAACTCGCGACGACGACGGTGCAGCACCGGCTCGGTGTAGCCGTTCGGCTGTTTGGTGCCTTCGATCACCAGTTCGACCGCCGCCTGGAAGGCGATGTTGCTGTCGAAGTTGGGTGCCAGCGGACGGTACAGCGGGTCGTTGGCGTTCTGACGATCCACCACCGGCGCCATGCGCTTGAGGCTTTCCATCACTTGCGCTTCGGTGACTACACCGTGGCGCAGCCAGTTGGCGATGTGCTGGCTGGAGATACGCAGTGTGGCACGGTCTTCCATCAGGCCGACGTCATTGATGTCCGGCACTTTCGAGCAACCCACGCCCTGGTCGATCCAGCGCACCACATAACCAAGAATGCCCTGGGAATTGTTGTCCAGTTCGTTCTTGATCTGCTCAGGCGTCCAGTTCGGGTTGACCGCCAGCGGAATGGTCAGGATATCGTCTACCGAAGCGCGAGCACGTTTGGCCAGTTCGGCCTGACGGGCGAACACGTCGACCTTGTGGTAGTGCAGCGCGTGCAGCGCAGCAGCAGTCGGCGACGGCACCCAAGCGGTGTTAGCACCGGCCAACGGGTGCGCGATTTTCTGTTCGAGCATCGCCGCCATCAGGTCCGGCATCGCCCACATGCCTTTACCGATTTGCGCGCGACCTTGCAGGCCGGTGCTCAGACCGATATCGACGTTCCAGTTTTCGTAAGCGCCGATCCACTTCTCAGCCTTCATGTCGGCCTTGCGTACCACCGGGCCGGCTTCCATGGAGGTGTGGATTTCGTCGCCAGTGCGGTCGAGGAAACCGGTGTTAATGAACACCACGCGCTCGCTGGCCGCTTTGATGCAGGCCTTGAGATTGACCGTGGTGCGGCGCTCCTCGTCCATGATCCCGACTTTCAGGGTGTTGCGCGTAAGGCCCAACACGTCTTCGATGCGGCCGAACAGCTCGTTGGTGAACGCTGCTTCTTCCGGGCCGTGCATCTTCGGTTTAACGATGTAGACCGAGCCGGTGCGGGTGTTACGACGCGAGGTATTGCCGTTGAGGTTGTGCATCGCCGCCAGGCAAGTCACCAGACCGTCGAGGATGCCTTCCGGAACTTCGTTGCCGTCTTTGTCGAGGATCGCGTCGATGGTCATCAAGTGGCCAACGTTGCGCACGAACAGCAGCGAACGACCGTGCAACGTCACTTCACCGCCATTTGGCGCGGTATAGGTGCGATCCGGGTTCATGGTGCGGGTGAAGGTCTGACCACCCTTGGCGACTTCTTCCGAAAGATCGCCCTTCATCAGGCCGAGCCAGTTACGGTAGATCACCACTTTGTCGTCGGCATCGACGGCGGCCACGGAGTCTTCGCAGTCCATGATGGTGGTCAGCGCCGCTTCCATCAGGATGTCTTTGACGCCGGCCGGGTCGGTCTGGCCAACCGGGGTAGTGGCGTCGACCTGGATTTCGAAATGCAGACCGTTGTGTTTCAGCAGGATCGCGATTGGCGCGTTGGCGTCGCCCTGGAAACCAATCAGTTGTGCATCGTCGCGCAGACCACTGTTGCTGCCGCCCTTGAGGGTGACCAGCAGTTTGCCGTCGGCGATTTTGTAGCCGGTCGAATCGACGTGGGAGCCAGCAGCCAATGGCGCGGCTTCGTCTAGGAAGGCACGGGCGAAGGCGATGACTTTGTCGCCACGCACCTTGTTGTAGCCTTTGCCTTTTTCCGCGCCACCTTCTTCGCTGATTGCGTCGGTGCCGTAGAGGGCGTCATACAGCGAACCCCAGCGGGCGTTCGAGGCATTGAGAGCGAAGCGGGCGTTCATCACCGGCACAACAAGTTGCGGGCCGGCGGTACGGGCGATTTCATCATCGACGTTTTGTGTCGTTGCCTGGAAATCAGCCGCTTCTGGCAGCAGATAACCGATTTCTTGCAGGAAGGCTTTGTAGGCCACGGCGTCGTGCGCCTGACCGTTGCGTTCCTGATGCCAGGCGTCAATACGAGCCTGGAAGTCATCGCGTTTGGCGAGTAGGGCTTTGTTCTTCGGCGCCAGGTCATGAATGACCTTGTCGGCACCTTCCCAGAATTTTTCGGCGGTGAGGCCGGTACCGGGAATGGCTTCGTTGTTCACGAAGTCGAACAGGACTTTGGCGACCTGCAGGCCACCGACTTGAACGTGTTCAGTCATTGCTTGCCTCACTCTGCTCAGCTATTTCGCTTTTCAGCTCTTCAATTTGACAATGAAGCCTCTGGCCATTTAAACCACAAACCTGCCGACCAGTACATGCCATTGCTGGCGGCTGGGCTGGGACCAATCAACGGCTTGGGGCCTTGCTGACGGGGCTTTCAGGGTTGCGAACAGGCTTTGGGCAGACATCGATTCAGCGTTATGTAGTGCGCGCTGCGGCATACTACATGATGAGTTGCGCTTGTGAAAATCAGACTAATTACGTCGTTCTGCGACCTCATGTCGCATTGCGGTCACATCGCGGAACGGGATGTTCTCAAAAAACAGATGGATTGTTCCAGCTAAATATAAAAAGTTGTACACGATTTGTTGTTTCGGGCGTCTGAGGCGGCGGACCGTCCCTTGCCTATACTTGCCCTTCTACAACAAAAGTCATGACAAGAGGGCTGCGCCATGGACCATCTCGTACTCACCGTATTCGCCCCGGACAAGCCCGGGCAGGTCGAGCGCATCGCCCAATGCATTGCCGAACACGGCGGTAACTGGCTGGAAAGCCGCATGTCGCGGATGGCCGGGCAGTTCGCCGGGATTCTTCGGGTCGGGGTGCCGGCAGAGGCTTACGACGAATTAGTCGATGCCTTACAAGCATTGTCGACGCATGGCATTCGCGTATTGATTGCCGAGAGTGGCATCGAGCAATCCTGCACCTGGAAGCCGATCGCCATGGAGTTGGTGGGCAATGACCGGCCCGGTATCGTCCGCGACATCACTCGGTTGTTGAGCGAGCAGGGCGTCAACCTTGAGCGGCTGGTGACTGAAGTGCGTCCGGCACCGATGAGCAGCGAACCGCTGTTCCACGCCGAAGCGATTCTCGCGGTACCGCTAACCCTGTCGCTGGATGTATTGCAGTCGCGGCTGGAAACCCTGGCTGATGATCTGATGGTCGAACTGGTGTTACGCACAGACAGTTAAGCGCTGACCGGGTTATCCAGTTTTAACGTGCACCTGCCTGTGGATAACCTGTAGAGACCGGGCGCAGCGCCAAGCCGGCCGGGGCTTGCGCGGAACTGATCAAAAAACCGCCAACATTCAGTGACTTGCACACAAACGGCGGGGATCACGATGTGGATAACCTTGGGAAGGAACGATGCAGGCCACGAGAACCGTGGCCTGTGAGGGTTTGTACGTTTTTTGATCAGCTGCGCCGGCGTAAACTGATCACGGCATCGACGCTGTAAACGGCCAGGCCGGCCCAAATGAAGATAAACGCCACCAGTGTGCTGGACGATAGATGCTCACCGAACAGCAGCACGGCTTGCAGCAGCACCAAAGTCGGCGCCAGGTATTGCAAGAAGCCGATGGTGGTGTAGGGCAAGTGACGCGTGGCAGCGTTGAAGCACACCAGCGGGACCAATGTCACCGGGCCGGCCGCTACCAGCCACCAGGCTTGCGAGGTGGTCCAGAACTCCGGTTGGGCGCTGGTCGCGGTCTGATTGAACAGCAGCCAGGCAATCGCGATCGGTACCAGCATCCAGGTTTCCACCACCAGTCCCGGCAACGCCTTGACCGGCGCCTGTTTGCGGATCAGACCGTAGAAGCCGAACGTCAACGCCAGCACCAGCGACACCCACGGCAGACTGCCGACCTGCCACACCTGTTGCGCCACACCGACCGCCGCCAGGCCGACCGCGAGCCACTGCATCCGCCGCAAGCGCTCGCCGAGAATCAACATGCCCAACAGCACGTTCACCAACGGGTTGATGTAGTAACCGAGGCTCGCTTCCAGCATGCGCCCGTTATTCACCGACCACACGTAGGTCAGCCAGTTGGCCGCGATCAACGTGCCGCTCAAGGCCAGAATCGCCAAACGTTTAGGGTTGTCGAGCAGTTCGCGCAACCAGCCCGGGTGTTTCCACACCATCAGCAACAACGCACCAAACAGCGCCGACCACAGCACTCGATGGATGATGATTTCAACGGCCGGCACTTCGGCGATGGCTTTGAAGTAGATCGGGAACAGGCCCCAGATGATGTAGGCGCTCAGGCCCAGAATGTACCCGCGACGCGGGTTGGCGGCTTGCATGCAGAATCCTTGCTTAGGCAGCTAACAAAGGAGGGATTGTAAGGAGATTTGTCTACGAGTGCCGTAGCGCAATGGTCGGGAAATTGTGAACACCGGACAAATGTAGGAGTGAGCCTGCTCGCGATCGCGGTCTGACATTTAACATTTACGTCGACTGACAAAGCTCTATCGCGAGCAGGCTCACTCCTACAAGGGGGAGGTGGTGATCAGAAGAGTTTCAGTGGCTCTTCATTCAGCGCGGATAGCTGCTCACGCAGCGCCAGCACCTGATCACCCCAATAACGCTCGGTGCCAAACCACGGAAAACTGTGCGGGAAGGCCGGGTCATCCCAGCGCCGCGCGAGCCAGGCGCTGTAGTGCATCAGGCGCAAGGCGCGCAGCGGCTCGATCAGCGCCAGTTCTCGCGGATCGAAGTCGTGGAACTCGTTGTAGCCGTCCATCAGTTCCGACAACTGCCCTAGGCATTCCTGACGATCACCGGCGAGCATCATCCAGATGTCCTGCACCGCCGGGCCCATGCGGCAGTCGTCGAGGTCGACGATGTGGAACATCTCGTCGCGGCACATCATGTTGCCGGGGTGGCAGTCGCCGTGCATGCGGATGTTCTGGTGCGGCGTGTTGGCGTAGGCATCTTCCACGCGATTGAGCAGGTCGCGGGCGACAGACTCGTAGGCCGGCAGCAGGCTTTTTGGAATGAAGTTGCCTTCAAGCAAGGTGTTCAGCGAGGCATGGCCGAAGTTCTGCACGGCGAGGGCTTCACGGTGTTCGAACGGCTTGGTCGCGCCGACCGCGTGGATGCGCCCGAGCAACTGGCCGAGGCGATACAGCTGATCAAGGTTGCCCGGCTCCGGCGCACGACCGCCGCGACGCGGGAACAGGGTGAAGCGGAAACCGGCATGCTCGTGCAGGGTTTCGCCGTTGTGGATCAGCGGCGCTACCACCGGGATGTCGACGTTGGCCAGTTCGAAGGTGAATTGATGTTCTTCGAGGATGGCTTCGTTGGTCCAGCGTTGCGGGCGGTAGAACTTGGCGATCAGCGGTTCGGAGTCTTCGATGCCGACCTGATAGACGCGGTTTTCGTAGCTGTTGAGCGCGAGAATGCGCGCATCGCTCAGGAAACCGATGCTTTCAACGGCATCGAGCACGAGGTCTGGGGTGAGGGTTTCAAACGGGTGGGCCATGCTGACTCCTGCGCGCAGCAGGCTGCCGCGTCCGGCCCAGCATGGTAGCGCAGATGGCAGCGGGGGAGGTGGTTGGTGTCTGTGCTGACGCTATCGCGAGCAGGCTCACTCCTACAGGGGAACGCACGCATTCCAAATGTAGGAGTGAGCCTGCTCGCGATGAGGGCCTGTCAGGCGCCGACGATTCCACCATCCTCGCGAGTGATCGCCATCACCGAAGACCGCGGCTTGCCATTCGGCAGATGCTCGGGGAAGGTCGACCCGCCGTTCTCCCCCGGATGCTGAATCCCGACAAACAGGGTTTTCTGATCCGGCGAGAAACTGATCCCCGTCACCTCACAACCAATCGGCCCGACCATGAACCGGCGAATTTCACCGGTCTTGGGATCGGCGCAAAGCATCTGGTTATTGCCCATCCCGGCAAAGTCGCCGGCGTTGCTCGAATCGCCATCAGTGAGAATCCACAGGCGACCGGCCTTGTCGAAACCCAGGCCATCCGGGCTGTTGAACATGTTCTGCGGGGTGATGTTCTTCGAGCCACCCTTCGGCGTCCCGGCATGCACGCCCGGATTACCGGCGACTACAAACAGGTCCCAGGCAAACGTCTTCGATGCGTGATCGTCACGGTCGGTGCGCCAGCGCAGAATTTGCCCGTAGACGTTTTTCTCGCGCGGGTTCGGCCCGCCCACCGGCTGCCCGTCTTCGCCGCGCTTGGCGTTGTTGGTCAGGGTGCAATAGACCTGGCCATCCTTCGGACTGACGACGATCCATTCCGGGCGGTCCATGCGTGTTGCACCAACCACGCTGGCGGCGAGGCGTGCATGGATCAGCACTTCGGCCTGATCGGCAAAGCCGCTGCTGGCGTCGATGCCGTTTTTGCCGTGGGTCAGCTCGATCCACTGGCCCTGGCCTTTCGGGTGATCGGGGTTGCTGTCGCCGTTGTCGAATTTCGCCACGTACAAGGTGCCGTGATCGAGGATGTCGCGGTTGGCCTTGGCGTTGCGGTGGTTGATGCGGTCGCGGCTGACGAATTTGTAGATGAACTCGCCACGCTCGTCGTCGCCCATGTACACCACGGCGCGACCGTCGTCGGTCTCGGCCAGTGCGGCGTTTTCATGTTTGAAGCGGCCCAGCGCGGTGCGTTTGACCGGGGTCGATTGCGGGTCGAACGGATCGATCTCGACCACCCAGCCGTGACGGTTGAGTTCGTTGGGGTTTTTCGCCATGTCGAAGCGCGGGTCGTACGGGTGCCAGTTGATTTCGCGGCTGGCGACCGAGACGCCGTAACGCTTCTGCGCCGGGTCGAACTGTTGCTGGGCATTGCTGCTGCCGAAACAGTCGGTGAAGTTTTCTTCGCAGGTCAGGTAAGTGCCCCACGGCGTTTTGCCGTTGGCGCAGTTCTGGAAGGTGCCGAGGACTTTCTTGCCGTGTTTGTCGGCTGCCGTTTTCATCAAGTCGTGACCGGCAGCCGGGCCGCTGATGCGCAGCGGTGAGTTGCCGTGAATGCGGCGGTTGTAGCGTGAGCCCTGAACGAACTGCCATTGGCCGTTCTTGCGCTGTACCTCGATCACCGACACGCCCTCGCAGGCCAGTGCTTTACGCACGTCTTCGGCCGATTGCGGCATGCCGCCGTGCGGATAGAGGTAGCGGTAGTTGGTGTATTCGTTGTTGATCGCCATCAACGCGCGATTGCGGTCGTCGGGGAAGGCGAACAGGCTCATGCCGTCGTTGTTGTCGCCGAATTGCACTTCCTGTGCGGCCGCGGTGCCGTTGCCGCTCGGGTCGAAGGCCGGGCCGTTCTTCTGCAGGGGCTGGCCCCAACTGATCAGCACCGAAGACTTGTAGCCTTTGGGCAGGGTGATGACGTCGGTGGTTGCCGCCGGAATACTCTCGAAACCGAGCAGACGGCTGTTGCCGGCGCTGACGCCAGTGGCCAGCGCGCTGCGGCTCAACAGGCTGCCGCCGAGGAACATCGCCGCGCCGCACAGCGCACCGGCGCCGATGAAACCGCGACGGCTGAGGCCGACCATTTTTTCCAGGTCAGTGGATTGGTTTTCTTCTAATAGGCTCACATCAGGCTCCCTGCATGGTTTTGGCAGCCACCTTAATGAGCGTCGATGACGCTTTCGTTGCAGCGCCTGATTACAGCGGCGTGCCGAGCAGCACATTGGACGGCGAAAACTGCACCTGCACCGGTTGTGCGACGCCCAGCCCGCGAGTGCGCAGGTCCAGCGGTTCCGCCAGGGCACAGAGGGTATGGCCGTTGGGCAGGGCAATGCGCACTTCGCTCGGGCCGTCTTCGGCGTCGAGAATTGCTTCGATGGTGCCGTTGAGAAGATTGTGACCAAACGTTGCAGGCTGCTCGTTGCTGAGCAATTCCAGCCAGCCGGCCTTGATCAGGGCCACCACTTCGGTGCCGGCTTGCAGCTCCAGATGCACGGTGCTGTCGTGGGTGATCTGCGCGTCGAGGCACAGGCCTTCGGCCAGTTCGAGGCGGATCAGGTCATTGCGGCCCTGCGCTTCGATCGCCACGACCTTGCCGTGCAACTGATTGCGTGCGCTGGTTCTGAGCATCAAACGACCGAGCAGATCCAGATCACTGGCGTCTTCCGCTGCCTCCAGCACCTGGGTCTGCAAGGCCTGCAGTTTTTGGTACAGGCGCAAAACGCGCTCGCCTTCGCTGGAGAGTTTCGCGCCGCCGCCGCCCTTGCCACCGACAGCGCGCTCGACCAATGGTTTTTGCGCCAGGTTGTTCAACTCATCAATGGCGTCCCACGCCGCTTTGTAACTCAGGCCTGCGCTTTTCGCCGCGCGGGTGATCGAGCCCTGTTCGGCGATGTGTTGCAGCAAGGCGATGCGCTGCGGACGGCGGACGATGTGCTGGGAGAGCAGGGAAGGCATGGACATGGATGGGTGCTTTTTTGTGGCGGTGGACGTGGAAGTTGGCCGCTCGCAACGCGAGAGTCAAGTCGAGCCGAGATCCCTTGTAGGAGTGAGCCTGCTCGCGATTGCGGTGGATCAGTCAGCATAAATGTTGGCAATGATGACGCTATCGCGAGCAGGCTCACTCCTACAGGGATTGTGCTGGCTCAGGTGCCGGGTTTTGGCGTGCGGGCCAGGCAATAGACATCGACCCGCGCAGCGCCTGCGTTCATCAGTAACCGGGCGATTGCCTGGGCAGTGGCACCCGTAGTCAGCACATCATCGATCAACGCCAGATGCCGGCCTTTCACATCGGAGTCGGGTATCAGGCTGAAAGCATCGCGCAGATTACCTTTACGCGCCTTGGCATCGAGATTTTGCTGAGCGTCGGTATCCTTGATTCGCCGCAGAACCCGTTCTTCGCACGGCAGATCCAGTGACTGACTCAACCACCGCGCCAGCATCGCAGCCTGGTTGAACCCGCGTTGACGCAGGCGTTTGTTCGCCAGCGGCACCGGCAACAACACATCAGGCCTCGGCAACCCCTCATCGAAGCGATGTTGCAGGTATTGCCCGAGAACGTCGGCGAGCAGGTGACCAAACGGCCATTTTGCGTTGTGTTTAAAACGCGTAATCAAACTGTCGACCGGGAAGCCATAGCGCCACGGCACCACCACCTGTTCGAATGCCGGCGGCTCTAGCAGGCACTCGCCACAGGTCAGGCCGGCGGCGAATAGTGGCAGAGCGCAGGTCTGGCAGTGGTCGCCGAGCCACGGCAAATCAGTTTCGCAGGCCACACAGATTGGCATTTCTGCTTCTGCCGGCTCATCGCAAAGCAAGCAGCTCTGTACGTTATTTAAACAGATGTAAACCTGTCCTTCGTATCGTGGTTGACAGCGCATGACTCTTCCTTAAATATGCCGAACATCCGTGTCGCGCCTGTGGGTATTCCGTTCCCGCAGCCGCCAGCCAAGCATAACCAAGGAACTACCCATGAGCGCGAGCACCACTGCCACCCTGCGTCACGACTGGTCTCTGGCCGAAGTCAAAGCACTCTTCGTACAGCCATTCAACGACTTGCTGTTCCAGGCGCAAACGGTGCACCGCGCACATTTCAACGCCAACCGCGTTCAGGTGTCGACCCTGCTGTCGATCAAGACCGGCGCCTGCCCGGAAGACTGCAAGTACTGCCCGCAGTCCGGTCACTACAACACCGGCCTTGAAAAAGAAAAGTTGATGGAAGTGCAGAAAGTCCTCGAAGAGGCAGCACGCGCCAAGGCCATCGGTTCGACACGTTTCTGCATGGGCGCGGCGTGGAAACATCCGTCGGCCAAAGACATGCCGTACGTGCTGAAAATGGTCGAAGGCGTGAAGGCCATGGGCCTGGAAACCTGCATGACCCTCGGCCGTCTCGATCAGGATCAGACCGAGGCACTGGCCAAGGCCGGGCTCGATTACTACAACCACAACCTCGACACGTCGCCCGAGTTCTACGGCAGCATCATCACCACCCGTACTTACAGCGAACGTCTGCAAACGCTGGCCTATGTGCGTGAATCGGGGATGAAGATCTGCTCCGGCGGCATTCTCGGCATGGGCGAGTCGCTGGATGACCGCGCCAATCTGCTGATCCAGTTGGCCAACCTGCCGGAGCATCCGGAATCGGTGCCGATCAACATGTTGGTGAAAGTTGCCGGCACCCCGCTGGAAAACGCCGAAGACGTCGATCCGTTCGACTTCATCCGCATGCTCGCCGTGGCCCGCATCCTCATGCCGCAATCCCACGTGCGCCTGTCCGCCGGCCGCGAAGCGATGAACGAGCAGATGCAGGCCCTGGCCTTCTTCGCCGGCGCCAACTCGATTTTCTACGGCGACAAACTGCTGACCACCGCCAACCCGCAGGCGGACAAGGACATGCAGTTGTTCGCGCGTCTGGGCATTCAGCCGGAAGCTCGTGAAGAACATTCCGATGAGGTTCACCAGGCCGCAATCGAACAGGCGCTGGTGGAGCAGAAGAGCAGCGAGCAGTTCTACAACGCCGCGGTTTAAAGCTGCGCGGATTCCTCTGAAGGAATGCAAAACCCCTTGTGGGACGAGCCTGCTCGCGAAAGCGGTGCCTCAGTCGACATTGATGTTGGATGTGAAGGCCTATTCGCGAGCAGGCTCGCTCCCACAAGGGATCTGTGTCACTTGAAAGTCGAGGCCTGCATGTCTTTCGATCTCGCCGCACGCCTTGCTGCCCGTCGTGCCGAAAATCTCTATCGCCAGCGACCGCTGCTTGAGTCCCCGCAAGGCCCGCAAGTGGTGGTCGACGGTAAACCGTTGCTTGCCTTCTGTAACAACGATTACCTCGGCCTGGCCAATCATCCGCAAGTGATCGAAGCCTGGCGCGCCGGCGCTGAACGTTGGGGTGTCGGTGGTGGCGCCTCGCATCTGGTGATCGGCCACAGCGGCCCGCATCACGCACTGGAAGAAGCGCTGGCCGATCTCACCGGTCGACCGCGTGCATTGCTCTTTACCACCGGCTACATGGCTAATATCGGCGCGGTCACGGCGCTGGTCGGGCAGGGCGATACGGTGCTGGAAGACCGTCTCAATCACGCTTCGCTGCTGGACGCGGGTCTGTTGTCCGGCGCGCGTTTCAATCGTTATCTGCACAACGACGCGGTGAGCCTGGCCAAGCGTCTTGAGAAAGCCACCGGCAATACGCTGGTAGTCACCGACGGTGTGTTCAGCATGGACGGCGATCTCGCTGACCTGCCGGCATTGGCTCGTGAAGCCAAGGCCAAAGGCGCGTGGCTGATGGTCGATGACGCTCACGGTTTTGGGCCGCTGGGTGCGAACGGTGGCGGCATCGTCGAGCATTTCGGTTTGAGTCAGGAGGACGTGCCGGTACTGGTCGGCACCCTCGGTAAAGCCTTCGGCACCGCTGGCGCCTTCGTCGCGGGCAGCGAAGAGCTGATCGAAAGCCTGATCCAGTTCGCCCGTCCGTACATTTACACCACCAGCCAGCCCCCGGCGCTGGCTTGCGCGACCCTGAAAAGTCTGGAGTTGCTACGCACTGAACACTGGCGCCGGGATCATCTGCAGACCTTGATCCGCCAGTTCCGCCAGGGCGCCGAGCAGATCGGCCTGGAGTTGATGGACAGCTTCACGCCGATCCAGCCGATCTTGATCGGCGATGCCGGGCGCGCGGTGCGGTTGTCGCAAATGTTGCGCGAGCGCGGGCTGATGGTTACCGCCATCCGCCCACCGACCGTGCCCGCCGGCAGCGCGCGCTTGCGCGTGACCCTGACCGCCGCCCACAGCGAGGCGCAGGTGCAGCTATTGTTAGAGGGACTGGCCGATTGCTTTGCCCAACTGTCGTCGGAGCCAAGCCATGCGTAATCGCCTGATTCTGCTGCCCGGCTGGGGCCTCGGTGTGTCGCCGATGGAGCCTCTGGCCGCCGCTTTGCAAGGGCTCGACGAGCATCTGAAAGTGGAAATCGAGCCGCTGCCGGAGCTGGATTCCAGTGACCTGCAAGACTGGCTCGATGAACTCGATGAACGCATTCCACAAGACGTCTGGCTCGGTGGCTGGTCGCTGGGTGGCATGCTCGCGTCCGAATTGGCGGCGCGCCGTGGCGAGCGCTGCTGCGGTTTACTGACTCTGGCGAGCAACCCTTCCTTCGTTGCCCATGAGCAGTGGCCGACCGCGATGCCGGGCGAGACCTTCGATGCATTTCTCGCCGGTTGCCAGGCCGATCCCCGGCTGACCCTCAAACGCTTTTCGCTGCTCTGTGCTCAAGGTGCACAAGATGCGCGCGGCTTGTCGCGGTTGATGCTCGGCGGCGCACCGCACACGGCGCCGTCGGCGTTGATGGCGGGCCTGGAATTGCTCGCGCAACTGGACACCCGCGAAGCACTGCAAGCATTTCGCGGCCCGCAATTTCATCTGTTCGCCGGACAGGACG
Source organism: Pseudomonas sp. Irchel s3h9 (assembly GCF_900187475.1). Lineage (NCBI taxonomy): Bacteria > Pseudomonadati > Pseudomonadota > Gammaproteobacteria > Pseudomonadales > Pseudomonadaceae > Pseudomonas > Pseudomonas sp. Irchel s3h9. The sequence goes on from NZ_FYDH01000015.1 coordinate 102,691, forward strand.
CTCTCGTTCCGGCGGAAGCGGCGGGGGCGTTGTTCGTCCTGTTGCCGGACATCGAAATAGGTCTGATCGAACAGGCCTGTCATGCGTTCCTTCTGGAAGACCCCCACGGACTGGCGGGCGCTATCCAGGCTTTTTTACATGAGTGCGGTGATGACTGATTTGTCTCTTGTGCTGCCTGGCGGCTTGCCTGACAAGCGTCAGGTCGCGGCCTCTTTCTCCCGCGCGGCGGCCAGTTACGACAGCGTCGCCGAGTTGCAACGTGATGTGGGTACACAATTGCTTCAACGCTTGCCGGCGGATTTTTCACCGTCGCGCTGGCTGGATCTGGGCTGCGGCACCGGCTATTTCACCCGGGCACTGGCCTCGCATTTTATCGAGGGGCACGGTCTGGCGCTGGACATTGCCGAGGGTATGCTCGATCACGCGCGGCCGTTGGGCGGCGCTGAGTACTTCATTGCTGGCGATGCGGAGCGTCTGCCGTTGCAGGACTCGACTTGCGCCCTGATCTTTTCCAGCCTGGCGGTGCAGTGGTGCGCGGATTTCGATGCAGTGCTCAGCGAAGCCTTTCGCGTACTGAAACCGGGTGGGATTTTTGCGTTTGCTAGTCTTTGTGTCGGGACGCTGTTTGAGTTGCGCGACAGCTGGCGGCAGGTCGACGGGATGGTGCACGTCAATCGCTTCCGCGATTTCGCCCGCTATGAGCAATTGTGTGCGGCCAGCGGCTTGCGCACGTTGAGTCTGGAGAATCAGCCGCACGTGTTGCACTACCCGGATGTGCGCAGTTTGACCCATGAGTTGAAAGCCTTGGGTGCGCACAATCTGAATCCGGGGCGGCCGGGCGGTTTGACCGGGCGGGCGCGGATTCTCGGGCTGGTGGAAGCTTACGAGCAGTTCCGTGAAGCGTCGGGATTGCCGGCGACTTATCAGGTGGTCTACGCCGTGTTGGAGAAACCCGTATGAGCGCAGCCTATTTCATCACCGGAACGGACACCGATGTCGGCAAGACCACGGTTGCCGCAGGGTTGCTGCACGCGGCGCGTTCGGCCGGGCTGAGCACAGCGGCGGGCAAACCGGTGGCGTCCGGGTGCGAAGTGACGCCCAAGGGGCTGCGCAATTCCGATGCGTTGGCGCTGTTGGCCGAATGTTCGCTGCCGCTGACTTATCAACAGGTCAATCCCGTGGCGTTCGAGCCTGCGATTGCTCCGCATCTGGCGGCGCGTGAGGCCGGAGTAGCGTTGACCGTGCAATCGTTGCTGGCGCCGATGCGCGAGATTCTGGCGATGAACGCCGATTTCACCTTGATCGAGGGCGCGGGTGGCTGGCGGGTGCCGTTGGCGGATCAGGACAATCTGTCGGATCTGGCGATTGCGTTGAAGCTGCCGGTGATTCTGGTGGTGGGTGTGCGGCTGGGGTGCATCAGTCATGCCCTGCTGACGGCCGAGGCGATTGCCCGTGATGGGCTGCAATTGGCCGGGTGGGTGGCGAATATCATCGATCCGAAGACTTCGCGGCTTGAGGAGAACCTCGCCACATTGGCCGAGAGAATTCCGGCGCCGTGCCTTGGGCGCGTGCCGAAACTCAAGAGCTTGAGTGCCGAAGCGGTAGCGGATCATTTGCAACTGGATCTGCTCGACTAAGCTTTTCTCTATGGGCAGGCACTGTGCCATTAGTGTTTTTGACGGGTGTTTTTCTGGCGCCTCTGGTTCAATGGCGCCATTGATCCTTCCCAAGGATGAGAACTGTTATGGAAATCTCCGGTAACACAGCTTTTTATGCAGGTCTGAGCTCGATTCAAAGCGGGCAGAACCGCGTTGATCAGGCCGCCAGCCAGATTGCCAACAACACCATTGAGCGTTCGGTCACCAGCCAGTCTTCGGAAGCGCAGGTCGATCGTCTGCGCGGCGTTGATCGCAGCCAGCAAATGGACCTGGGCAGCGACATGGTGCAAATGGCCCAGGGCAAATTTCAGGTGGAGCTAGGCGTAAAAGTTGCCAAAGCTTCCGACGAAATGCTCGGTACGATCATCGACACCTTCGCCTGATTTTTCACCATCTACACCCTGAACGCCGCGCTTTGTCGCGGCGTTTTTCGTTGTAAGTCCTTCTCCCTCAACTAATCTTTTTTCAGCGCCCATGACTCGTTCGAGCTCATGGCGGTTTGCTGCGTCCGCTGTTTGAAAGATGCGGGGACGAACGGCAAAAGATCGATGCTTGACAAGATTTCGGCGTAAACGTATGTTTCAAACAACTGTTTGACCGTCACAACAAATCAACACGGTCGTTCATTCCCGGTTACATCAGCAGAGGTTTATCGCTATGCCTGACTACAAGGCCCCCTTGCGTGATATTCGCTTCGTTCGTGACGAACTGCTCGGCTACGAAGCGCACTATCAGAGCCTTCCGGCTTGCGCAGACGCAACTCCAGACATGGTTGACGCCATTCTCGAAGAAGGCGCCAAGTTTTGTGAGCAGGTACTGGCACCGCTGAACCGCGTGGGCGACCTCGAAGGTTGCACCTGGAGCGAGTCCGGCGTGAAAACTCCGACTGGCTTCAAAGAGGCGTACAAGCAATTCGTCGAAGGTGGCTGGCCAAGCCTGGCTCACGACGTTGAGCACGGCGGTCAGGGCTTGCCTGAATCGCTGGGTTTGGCAGTGAGCGAGATGGTTGGCGAAGCCAACTGGTCGTGGGGCATGTACCCAGGCCTGTCGCACGGTGCGATGAACACCATCTCCGAGCACGGCACGCCTGAGCAGCAAGAAGCCTATCTGACCAAACTGGTTTCCGGCGAATGGACCGGCACCATGTGCCTGACCGAACCACACTGCGGCACCGACCTGGGCATGCTGCGCACCAAGGCCGAACCTCAGGCCGATGGTTCCTATAAGGTTTCTGGCACCAAGATCTTCATCTCGGCCGGTGAACACGACATGGCCGATAACATCGTCCACATCGTGCTGGCCCGCCTGCCGGACGCACCGGCTGGTACCAAAGGCATCTCGCTGTTCATCGTTCCAAAGTTCCTGCCCAATGCTGATGGCACCGTCGGTGCACGCAACGCAGTGAGTTGCGGTTCGCTGGAACACAAGATGGGCATCCACGGCAACGCCACTTGCGTGATGAACTTCGACGGCGCCACCGGTTACCTGATCGGCCCGGCGAACAAAGGCCTGAACTGCATGTTCACCTTTATGAACACCGCACGTCTGGGTACCGCACTGCAAGGTCTGGCCCACGCCGAAATCGGTTTCCAGGGCGGCCTGAAATACGCTCGCGACCGTCTGCAAATGCGCTCCCTGACTGGCCCGAAAGCGCCAGACAAAGCCGCTGACCCGATCATCGTGCACCCAGACGTTCGCCGCATGCTGTTGACCATGAAGGCGTTCGCCGAAGGCAACCGTGCGATGGTGTACTTCACCGCCAAACAGGTCGACATCGTCAAATACGGCGTCGATGAAGAAGAGAAAAAGAAAGCCGATGCACTGCTGGCCTTCATGACCCCGATCGCTAAGGCGTTCATGACCGAAGTCGGTTTTGAATCCGCCAACCACGGCGTACAGATCTACGGCGGCCATGGCTTCATCGCCGAATGGGGCATGGAGCAGAACGTTCGCGACAGCCGCATTTCGATGCTGTACGAAGGCACCACCGGTATCCAGGCACTCGACCTGCTGGGCCGTAAAGTGCTGATGACGCAAGGCGAGGCCCTGAAAGGCTTCACCAAGATCGTCCACAAGTTCTGCCAGAACAACGAAGGCAACGAAGCCGTTGCAGAGTTCGTCGCACCGCTGGCCGCGATCAACAAGGAATGGGGCGAGCTGACCATGAAGGTCGGTATGGCTGCCATGAAAGATCGCGAAGAAGTCGGCGCGGCTTCCGTGGACTACCTGATGTATTCCGGTTATGCCTGCCTGGCTTACTTCTGGGCCGACATGGCGCGTCTGGCAGCTGAAAAGCTGGCAGAAGGCACCGGCGACGCGGCGTTCTACACGGCCAAGCTGCAAACCGCGCGCTTCTACTTCCAGCGCATCCTGCCGCGTACCCGTACGCATGTGGCCACCATGCTGTCGGGCGCCAACAACCTGATGGACATGAAAGAAGAAGACTTCGCACTGGGCTACTAAGCATTAACGCGGTCTGTTGAAAAACCGCTGCTCCCTTGGGGGGCAGCGGTTTTTTTATGCGCGGAGTTCCTCCGGTTGTGGGTATTCCTGGAAGAAATTCCCGACATGGCCATCAAGCATGATGGCCATGAAGGAGGTTTCATCTCCAAGGAGGCAAAAAACCTTGGTCGAAGGCTCAGAAATCAGCGTTTCCGGCCGTTAAAGAGACTGCGTGTGATCTGGATCACATTGTGTGTGCTTAACTGCATGCATTGCAGGCACAATGCCACCTCTTTGCCATGACGGGTCGGAGCTTTACCCTTGCCGCGTTCTTCCGCTGTACGTTTCAGCCATTTCCTACCTTCACTGCTGTTGTTACTCGCGGGGTTGGCGGCTGCGTACGTCAAAGACCTTAGCGTGTTCTTCACGTCGCTGTTCAACGTGTTGCCGACGTTGGTGCTGTTGCTGGGCGGCGCGTATTGCGCGGTTTACCGCCGTCAGCGCGAGCTGTTTCTGATGCTCACGGTGTACATCGCCTACTTTCTGCTCGACACCCAGACCGACTATTACCGCGACAATGGCAAGGTCCGCGAAGACGCTGCGGTGGTCTTCCACCTCGTCTGCCTGTTGTTGCCGTTGTTGTTCGGCTTGTTCGCCGCATGGCAGGAACGTACACATCTGTTCCAGGACATGGTCGCGCGTTTCGCCGTGTTGCTGGCCTTTGGCAGCGTGGCATTGGGGCTTGAGCAAAGTTATCCCCAGGCATTGCTGATGTGGCTCTCGGAAATTCGCTGGCCGGCGCTACACGGCGCGTGGATGAGTCTGATTCAGCTCTCGTATCCAGTGTTCATCTCGGCGTTCCTGCTGCTGGCCTGGCAATACTGGCGCAACCCGCGTCCGCTGCATGCGGCGCAACTGGTGGGTTTGCTCGGTGTGTTCTGGATGCTGCCGAAAACGTTCATCCTGCCGTTTACCCTGAACATCATGTGCAGTCAGGTGATGTTGATGATCGCCGCCGCGGTTGCGCATGAGGCTTATCAAATGGCCTTCCGCGATGAACTCACCGGACTGCCGGGCCGTCGCGCGCTCAATGAACGCATGCAGCGCTTGGGTCGCAACTATGTATTGGCGATGAGCGACGTCGATCACTTCAAGAAATTCAACGACACCCACGGCCACGATGTTGGTGACCAGGTTTTGCGTCTGGTCGCCAGCAAACTGTCGAAAATCAGCGGTGGCGGTAGGGCGTATCGCTATGGCGGTGAGGAATTCGCCCTGGTGTTCGCAGGCAAAACCCTTGAGGAGTGCATGCCGCACCTTGAGGTGATCCGCGAGTCGATTGCGTCCTACAGCATTCAACTGCGCAATCAGGAAAACCGTCCGCAGGATGATCAGCAAGGTCGTCAGCGCCGCGCCGGTTCCGGTGCTTCCAGCGTTTCGGTCACGGTGAGCATCGGCGTCGCCGAGCGAGTGGAGCAACGCAACCCGGAACAAGTGCTGAAGTCCGCCGACGAGGCGCTTTACGCCGCTAAAGGCGCGGGGCGTAACTGCGTGGTTGCGTTCGGCCAGAACCGTCGTGGCGCGGTGCGCATGGACACGGCCGCAGGTTGAGTGATGACGGCGCATTCAGCGCCTGCACAATGATTGTGGGGCGTGGTGGCCGGCAGTAGGTTGGAGAAATCTGCTGACGGAGAAGCCACCATGCCTGAGTACAAAGCTCCCCTGCGCGACATGCGCTTTCTGATCGACCACGTCTTCGACTTTCACAGCAACTACGCCGCCCTCGGCGCCCACGACGCCAGCCCGGACATGATCAACGCGATCCTCGAAGAGGGCGCGAAGTTCTGCGAGAACGTGCTCGCACCGCTCAATCGCAGCGGTGACGAAGAGGGCTGCCATTTCGACAACGGTGTGGTGACAACGCCTACAGGCTTCAAGCAGGCATTCGCACAATATGTCGAAGGTGGCTGGCATGGTCTGGCGGCAGATCCGAGCTACGGCGGCCAAGGGCTGCCAAGTTCGCTGGGGCTGGTGATCAGTGAGATGGTCGGCTCCAGCAACACTTCCTGGGGCATGTACCCGGGCCTGACCCACGGCGCGATGTCGGCGATCCATGCCCATGGCAGCGCCGAGCAGAAAGACACCTACCTGAGCAAACTCACCGCCGGCCAGTGGACCGGCACCATGTGCCTGACCGAAGCCCACTGCGGCACCGATCTGGGCATCATCAAGACCCGCGCCGTGCCTCAGGCTGATGGCAGTTACGCGGTTACCGGCAGCAAGATTTTCATCTCTGCCGGCGAGCACGATATGAGCGATAACATCATCCATCTGGTGTTGGCCAAGTTGCCGGATGCGCCGGCCGGGACCAAAGGGATTTCGCTGTTTATCGTGCCGAAGTTCTTGCCGGATACGGCGGGTGAAGCGGGCGAGCGCAACGGTGTTTCCTGTGGTTCGATCGAACACAAGATGGGCATCAAGGCTTCGGCCACTTGTGTGCTGAACTTCGATAGCGCCAAGGGCTATCTGATCGGTGAGCCGAACAAGGGCCTGAACTGCATGTTCACCATGATGAACCACGCGCGGCTAGGCACCGGCATGCAGGGTTTGTGTCTGGGCGAAGCAAGCTTCCAGGGCGCGATCAAATACGCTAACGACCGCTTGCAGATGCGCGCGCTGACCGGCGCCAAAGCCCCGGATAAACCTGCAGACCCGATCATTGTCCACCCGGACGTGCGGCGCATGCTGCTGACCATGAAAGCCTTTAACGAAGGCAATCGGGCACTGACCTACTTCACCGCGCAGTTGCTCGATGTCGCGCATCTGAGCGGTGATGCCGAAGCACGGCAGGAGGCCGAGGATTTGCTGGCGTTCCTCACGCCAATCTGCAAAGCGTTCATGACCGACACCGGCCTGGAAGTGACCAACCACGGCATGCAGGTGTTCGGCGGCCACGGTTTCATTCGCGAATGGGGCATGGAGCAACTGGTGCGCGATTGCCGGATTGCACCGATCTATGAAGGCACCAACGGCATTCAGGCGCTGGACCTGCTCGGACGCAAGGTGCTGGGCAGTCAGGGCAAGTTGCTGCGCGGTTTCACCAAAATCGTCCATAAGTTCTGCTCAGCCAACGCTGAGCACCCGCAGCTGGGCAGTTTCGTTGCGCAGCTCAATCAGCTGAACCAGCAGTGGGGCGACCTGACCGTGAAGGTCGGGATGGCGGCGATGAAGAACCCGGATGAAGTGGGCGCGGCGTCGGTGGACTACCTGATGTACAGCGGTTACATCATCCTTGGCTATCTGTGGTTGCGCATGGGCCTGGTGGCGCAGGCGCAACTGGAGGCGGGCGAGGGCGAGGGGGATTACCTGCGCGGGAAATTGGCGACCTGCGAGTTTTACTTCAAGCGCTTGTTGCCGCGTACGGCGGCGCATCGTGCGGCGATCGAGGCGGGCAGTGATTGCTTGATGAAGTTGCCGGCGGAAATGTTTGCGCTTTAAGCAAGATCAAAAGATCGCAGCCTGCGGCAGCTCCTACATGGGACCGAGTTTTATCTGTAGGAGCTGCCGCAGGCTGCGATCTTTTTTGTGATGACTAAAAATAACAAAACGGTCACGGGTTGACCCTATGTGTCACAAAAGTTGTTGAGGTACACTCGGGCTCAACGAAAACATCATTCCACGAATCACCTGTTTAGATCTTGCGAGGTTTGCCATGGCTGACTACAAAGCGCCGCTGCGCGATATGCGCTTCGTCCTCAATGAAGTGTTCGAGGTCGCCAAGCTCTGGGCCGAACTGCCGGCCCTGGCCGAGACTGTCGACGCCGAAACCGTTGAAGCCATTCTCGAAGAGGCCGGCAAAGTCACCAGCAAAAGCATCGCACCTCTGAGCCGCGCTGCCGACGAAGAAGGCTGCCACTGGAAGGACGGTGCCGTCACCACGCCGGCCGGTTTCCCACAGGCTTATCAGACGTACGCTGAAGGCGGCTGGGTTGGCGTCGGTGGCGATCCGCAATACGGCGGCATGGGCATGCCCAAAGCCGTGTCGGCGCAAGTCGAAGAAATGGTCAACTCCGCCAGCCTGTCGTTCGGTCTGTACCCGATGCTGACCGCCGGCGCCTGCCTGTCGATCAACGCTCACGCCAGCGAAGAGCTGAAAGCCGCGTACCTGCCGAACATGTACGCTGGCGTCTGGGCCGGCTCGATGTGCCTGACCGAGCCGCACGCTGGCACCGACCTGGGGATCATCCGCACCAAGGCCGAGCCTCAGGCCGACGGTTCCTACAAGGTCAGCGGCACCAAGATCTTCATCACCGGTGGCGAACACGACCTCACCGAAAACATCATTCACCTGGTGCTGGCGAAACTGCCGGACGCCCCAGCCGGTCCGAAAGGTATTTCGCTGTTCCTGGTGCCGAAGTTCATGGTCAACGCCGACGGCAGCCTGGGCGCGCGCAACCCGGCGAACTGCGGTTCGATCGAACACAAAATGGGCATCCAGGCGTCCGCGACCTGTGTGATGAACTTCGATGAAGCCGTGGGCTATCTGGTCGGTGAGCCGAATAAAGGTCTGGCCGCGATGTTCACCATGATGAACTACGAGCGTTTGGGCGTGGGCATCCAAGGTCTGGCCACCGGCGAGCGCTCCTATCAGAACGCCGTCGAATACGCCCGCGACCGTCTGCAAAGCCGTTCGCCGACTGGCGCGCAGAACAAAGACAAAGTCGCTGACCCGATCATCGTCCACCCGGACGTGCGGCGCATGTTGCTGACCATGAAAGCCTCGAACGAGGGCGGCCGTGCGTTCTCCACCTACGTAGCGATGCAGCTCGACACCGCCAAGTTCAGCGAAGACGCCACCACCCGCAAACGTGCGGAAGATCTGGTCGCGTTGCTGACGCCTGTGGCCAAGGCATTCCTCACCGACCTGGGTCTGGAAACCACCGTGCACGGCCAGCAGATTTTCGGCGGCCACGGCTACATCCGCGAGTGGGGTCAGGAGCAACTGGTACGTGACGTGCGCATCACCCAGATCTATGAAGGCACCAACGGCATTCAGGCACTGGACCTGGTCGGGCGCAAGATCGTCGGCAGCGGTGGCGCTTTTTACAAGCTGTTCGCTGACGAGATCCGCCATTTCACCGCGACGGCCAGCGCCGATCTGGGCGAATTCACCAAACCGCTGAACGATGCCGTCGACACCCTCGACGAGCTGACCTCGTGGCTGCTGGATCGGGCGAAAAACAACCCGAACGAAATCGGCGCGGCTTCGGTCGAATATTTGCAAGCATTCGGATACACAGCGTACGCCTACATGTGGGCATTGATGGCCAAAGCTTCGCTGGGCAAAGAAGCGCAAGACGATTTCTATGCCAGCAAACTGGGCACCGCGCGCTTCTACTTCGCCCGTTTGCTGCCGCGTATTCACTCGTTGAGTACGTCGGTGAAGGCCGGTAGCGAGTCGCTGTTCCTGCTGGATGCGGCGCAATTCTGATGCGATGACGTCATGTAAGCATTCTCTTACATGACGTGCTGCTGTTCTCCCATATGCGTAGATTGGATCCACGGCTAATCTACATTTCATGGACGTCGCGCAGGAAGCGCAAAGCAACAACACGGACACGTAGGATTCTGCCAGGGTGGCGGAGTGAAATGGATGTCAGGGAAACAGTCTGCAAAGCCCCGCTTCGGCGGGGTTTTCTTTTGCCTGCAGAAAAGTAGTCAGGCCAGCGGATCAAGCGCCGGCTTCACTTCGCGCTCCATCACTTCTTCCAACAATGTCTGCAACAGCGCCAAAGGCGCCTGCTGGCGCTGCACATCGCGACAGACCAACCCTACCTTCAGCGGCACGCGCGGTTCGCTCAGCGGTTTCCAGAGCAGATCCTGATCGTCGTACTCCTTTTGCGAACGCCCCGGCAGCACCGTCGCCAGTTTGGTGTGCGGCAGGCTGTCGAGTATCCCCACCATATTGTTCAGTTCGGCCTGCACCTGCGGGCGTCGTCCGAGCGCGGTCAATTGCGCCTGCCAGATCTGGCGGATCTGAAACTCTTCGCCCAGCAGCAACATCGGCAGCTCGGCAGCCTGGCGCATCGAAACTTTCTTGAATTCACGCAGCGGATGATCCGCCGGGATGACCAGCGTCAGTTCATCTTCGTAGAGCATCACGCCGTGCAGGCCGGGTTGGCGCGGCGGCAGGTAACTGATGCCGATGTCCAAAGAACCGTTGAGCAGCCGCCGCTCGATCTCAAGTCCGGTCAATTCATAGATCTGCACCACCAGATGTGGCTGTGCCTTGCGCACCCGCTCAAGCATTTGCGGAACGAGACTGGTGTGAACCGTTTGCAGCACGCCGATTGCCAGCGTGCGCAAGGCCTGCCCCTTGAAGTTGCCCAGCGCCTCACGCGCCCGCTGCAATCCGTCGAGCAGTGGCAAAGCGTGGTTGTACAACGTGTGCGCGGCGAGGGTCGGCAGCAGGCGTTTGCTGCTGCGTTCGAACAAGGTGACGTCGAGGTTCTGTTCGAGCTGGCGGATCTGCTGCGACAGTGCCGGTTGCGAGATCGACAGGCGTTCGGCGGCGCGGCCGACATGGCCTTCTTCGTAGACCGCGACGAAATAACGCAGTTGTTTGAAATCCATAAGTAATGCTTATCGAAAATGCTGGTAAATCGAAATGGCCCGCAGACCTCAGTGAGCCTAGTCTAACCGCATTCACAAGGCTTACAGGGCCAGAAAGCGCGATGAATAGCGTTCGCTTCGACAGTGTTTGCATAGGCAGTTCAAAACACCTTAAACGTGGTGTTTTTCAATGAATCTGTTCAGTTTGCGGCGCCAGACGCCGAGTCTCGATGACCTCGCTTTTGAGGCTGATCCTTCTGATATCAACGAAAATCTTAGCTCCGAGCGCCTGATGCCCAGCGTCGAACGGCCGCAACAGGTGTTCGTGCGTGGTCAGGGTTCGTGGCTGTGGGACAGCAATGACCGCGCGTACCTCGATTTTTCCCAGGCCGGTGGCGCCAACAGTCTTGGCCACAGCCCATCAGCGCTGGTCAAAGCGATTGCCAGCCAGGCGCAGGCGCTGATCAATCCCGGTTTCAACCTGCACAATCGCGGCATGCTCAGCCTCGCTGAACGGCTGTGCGCCAGCACCTCCAGCGATCAGGCCTATCTGCTCAACAGCGGCAGCGAAGCCTGTGAAGCGGCGATCAAACTGGCGCGCAAATGGGGCCAACTGCATCGTGGCGGCGCCTCGCGAATCATTGTCGCGAAGCAGGGTTGCCATGGCCGCAGTCTGGCGACGATTTCTGCCTCCGATAGCTGCAACTTGCACAACCGTTTCGCGCCGTTACTGCCGGGTTTCGATCTGGTGCCGTTCAACGACTTGCCCGCGCTGCACGCCGCGGTCGATGCGCAAACCGTGGCGATCATGCTGGAGCCGATCCAGAGCGATGCCGGGGTTGTTCCGGCGACTGAGCATTACCTAAAAGGCGTTGAACGTCTGTGCCGAGAGCTGGGCATTCTGCTGATCCTCGACGAAGTACAAACCGGCATCGGTCGCTGCGGCACCTTGCTTGCCGAACAGTCCTATGGCGTACGCGCCGATATCGTCGTGCTCGGCAAAGGCTTTGGCGGCGGTGTGCCCTTGGCGGCGCTGCTGGCGCGGGGCAAGGCGTGTTGTTTCGACACGGGTGAACTGGGCGGCACGCATCACGGCAATGCGCTGATGACAGCGGCTGGCCTGGTGGTGTTCGACAGCGTGTACGACCGCAGCTTCCTGCAGCAGGTCAACGATAATGGCCAGCATCTGCGCGAAGGCCTGGCCCGATTGGCGCACCGCTACGACCACGGCGAACTGCGTGGCCAAGGTTTGTTCTACGGACTGACCCTGTCGGACGATTCCGCTGAGGCCGTGGTCCACGCCGCCCTTCACGAAGGCTTGCTGCTCAACGCCCCGCAAGCCAACTGCCTGCGCTTCACCCCGGCCCTTACCGTCAGCAAAACCAACATCGACGAAATGCTCCTGCGCCTGGGCCGCGCCTTCTCGCGAGTGCGAACCGCACAACTGCAATGCCGCAAGGGGATTGCCGTCTGAACTGAAGTTTCTTACCCGATTTCCAGAACCGTCTCGCGGTATAACGCACGCCCCACGCCTGATTCTTTTGGCGTGGAGCGTTTTTTTTGAGGTGGTGGCGATCAAATGGCCGTTGCACTGAACCCTGACGAGCGGCGCAGGTCGATTAGCTTGTATGGCTCAAGTGAGCCAACCCCCATACAGGAGCTGCCCCATGGATTTCATTCGCATCATCATCGCTATTCTGTTGCCACCACTGGGCGTGTTTCTGCAGGTCGGGTTTGGCGGGGCGTTCTGGTTGAACATTCTGCTGACGTTGTGCGGTTATATTCCGGGGATCGTGCATGCGGTGTACATCATCGCCAAGCGCTGAGTACTGCGGCGCCAAGTAGATAGCTTTCGCGAGCAGGCTCGCTCCCACAGGGGATTTGTGAACAACACAGATCCAATGTGGGAGCGAGCCTGCTCGCGAATGGGGCAACCCGGTTTTGAACAGGGCGCGGTGATCAGTCCGTCAATCCCATTACCTGGCGATAGAACTTCCACTCCTGCTCCAGCGCATGCGCTTGATTGGCCGCGCGGCGGAATCCGTGGCGTTCGTCGGGGTAGTAATGCGCTTCGACCGGGACGCCGTTGTGCTCCAGCGCCGTGACCATGTCGCGGGTCTGTTGTGGCACGACCACGGCGTCCAGTTCACCCTGAAAGAAAATCACCGGTACGCGGATGTTGTTTGCGTGCAACAACGGCGTGCGTGCGGCGTAGCGTTCGGCGTCTTGCTCGGGATCGCCGATCAGCCAGTCCAGATAATCACCTTCAAATTTGTGCGTAGCTCGAGCCAACGCAACCGGGTCGCTGACGCCGTACAAGCTCGCTCCAGCGCGGAAGACTTGCTTGAACGCCAGCGCACATAACGTGGTGTAGCCACCTGCGCTACCGCCACGAATGAATGCGCGATCACCGTCGATCAAACCCTGGCCGGCGAGATGACTCACCACCGCACAAGCATCCTCGACATCCACCTCACCCCAGCTCAGATGCAAGGCCTGCCGATATTCGCGGCCATAACCACTGCTGCCGCGATAGTTGAGATCGGCCACGGCGAAGCCGCGTTGCGTCCAGTATTGAATGCGCGGGTCGAGCATCGGGTAGCAGGCCGATGTCGGGCCGCCGTGGATGAACACCACCAGCGGCGGGTTTGTCTCGCCGCTCATGGCCGGATAAAAGAACCCATGCGCTTCGCCCGAACCGCTTGGGTAACACAGGGTTTGCGGACGGCTGATGCGCTCTGCGGGTAAAGGCGCTACGCCGCCGGCCAGCATGTTCACTTTGCGCGTCGCCCGATCAATGGCGATGACCGCAGAAGGACTGATCGGCGAGGCGGCGATGCAGTAGATAAATTGCGCATCCAAAGCCAAATGCCGGAAACGACTGTAGTCACCGGTGAAGTCGTCATCGCCTAATGTCAGACGGCCGAAACCGCCTTCACTCCAACTGGCTAAAACCGAATTTTCAACAGGCAACCAAGTGCAGCCGCCCAGTTGCCACGGTGCTGGCGCGTGATCGGCTTGCGCAGCAGGTAATGGCTCCAAACCGTTGGAAGTCTCAGCCCACGGCTGCCAGAATCCACCACGATCGGTCAGGCAATAAAGGCGATTGTCGGCATCGAATCGCGGTTGCTGAATGGACTCTTCAACCTCGGTGCCGGCAATGCATTGCGGCGAACCAAATGCACCGTCAGTCGAACGCTCAGCCACCATCAACCGGGTCGACGTCCACGGCTGATGCGGCCGACTCCACTCGATCCAGGCCAAGCGCTGGCCATCCACACTAAGGATTGGCGCCGCATAAAAATCCGCGCCTTCAGCCAATAAATGCCGCCCACCGTCAGCCAGATCGATTGCTACCAGCCGATGCTGATCTTGCTGTTCTTCGACCGCCAGCACTTGGCCGAAAGCAAAATGCAGATCGCCATAACGGCACTCGCCCGAGGTCAATGCTTCCGGCTCGCCACCGAGCTTCTGGCGATACAACTGCTGATCCGCCTCAGCGACGAAAACCACCCCATCCGGCGTCAGACAAAACGCGCCACCGCCATATTCGTACACGCGACTGCGCACGCTAAAACCATTCGGCGTCAGACATTTCGTCACGCCATCGCGCCAATGCCAGATCCGGCACGCGGCATCTTCCGGACGATATTCATTCCAGAACAGCCCGTTGGCGCCGAGCTGAAGTTCGGCGAAGTCCATGCCGGCAGCGACGGCTTGCGAAGCGCTGAATGGCTCAGCCCTTGGCGATGAGGCGCGAGTTTCGTTCATTGCGGAAGGCCAGTTGTTCGATGGTTTGAGTGGCAGTCTCGGCTTCTTCGCGGGCCTTGAGAATCACGCCGTGATGTTCGGACTTGCTGCACACCGGGTCGGCATTGCTCGCATCACCGGTGAGCATGAACGCCTGACAGCGGCAGCCGCCGAAGTCTTTTTCTTTCTCGTCGCACGAGCGGCACGGCTCGGGCATCCAGTCGTAACCACGGAAGCGGTTGAAGCCGAACGAGTCGTACCAGATGTGCTGCATGCTGTGATCGCGCACATTGGGAAATTGCACCGGCAACTGTCGGGCGCCATGACAAGGCAGGGCGGTGCCGTCCGGTGTGACTGTCAGAAAAATACTGCCCCAGCCGTTCATGCAGGCCTTCGGGCGTTCTTCGTAGTAATCCGGGGTGACGAAAATCAGCTTGCACGGATGCCCTTCGGCTTCCAGCTTCGCGCGGTATTCGTTGGTGATGCGCTCGGCGCGCACCAGTTGCTCTTTGGTCGGCAACAGGCCGACACGATTGAGCTGCGCCCAACCGTAAAACTGGCAGGTGGCGAGTTCAACGAAGTCGGCTTCCAGCGCAATGCACAGCTCGATGATGCGGTCGATCTTGTCGATGTTGTGCCGATGGGTGACGAAGTTCAGCACCATCGGATAGCCGTGGGCCTTCACTGCGCGAGCCATTTCCAGCTTTTGCGCGAAAGCCTTTTTCGAGCCGGCCAGCAGGTTGTTCACTTGCTCATCGCTGGCCTGAAAACTGATCTGGATGTGATCGAGCCCGGCCTTCTTGAAGTCGCTGATTTTCTGCTCGGTCAGGCCGATGCCAGAGGTGATCAGGTTGGTGTAGAAACCCAACTGCCGCGCTTCATGAATCAGCTCGGCGAGATCCTGACGCACCAGCGGCTCGCCACCGGAAAAGCCCAGTTGCGCCGCGCCCATCTCCCGCGCTTCGCGGAACACCTTGATCCACTGCTCGGTGCTCAGCTCTTTGCCCTGCTCGGCGAAATCCAGCGGATTGGAGCAGTACGGGCATTGCAGCGGGCAGCGGTAGGTCAGCTCGGCGAGCAGCCACAGCGGCAGGCCGACTTCAGGCTTGGGCGGCAGATCAGGCAAGTTCGATCCAGTGCTGCGCACGGGCAACCTCCATGAATTGCTCGATGTCGTCACCGAGCTCAGGCACGCCCGGGAACTGCTCATCAAGTTTGGCAATGATTGCCGCGACATCGCGTTCGCCGTCGATTAAACCGCCGATCAACGCAGCGGTTTCGTTGAGTTTGATCATGCCTTCGGGGTAGAGCAGCACATGGCCTTTCTGCGCCGGTTCGTACTGGAAGCGGTAGCCGGGACGCCAGGTCGGGACTTTGCTGCGGTCGAAACTCATAAGGTGATTCCTTTGTGCCAGACGCGTTGTTCGGTGACGCTGTGATACGGCGGGCGGTTCAGTTCGTAGGCCATGCTCATGGAATCGAGCATGCTCCAAAGAATGTCCAGTTTGAACTGGAGAATTTCCAGCATGCGCTCCTGGCCTTCACGCGTCTTGTAGTGCTCAAGCGTGATCGCCAGACCGTGCTCGACATCGCGTCGCGCCTGACCGAGACGGGTGCGGAAGTATTCGTAACCGGCCGGGTCGATCCACGGATAATGCTGCGGCCAACTGTCGAGGCGCGACTGGTGGATCTGTGGTGCAAACAGTTCGGTCAACGAGCTGCTGGCGGCTTCCTGCCAACTGGCGCGGCGGGCGAAGTTGACGTAGGCGTCGACGGCGAAACGCACGCCGGGCAGCACCAGTTCCTGGGAGCGCAGTTGATCAGGGTCGAGGCCGACCGCTTGGCCGAGACGCAGCCAGGCTTCGATGCCGCCGTCCTCGCCGGGGGCGCCGTCGTGGTCGAGCAGGCGTTGAATCCACTCGCGGCGGATTTCCCGATCGGGGCAGTTGGCGAGGATCGCCGCGTCCTTCAGGGGGATGTTCACCTGATAGTAGAAGCGGTTGGCGACCCAGCCCTGAATCTGTTCGCGGGTGGCGCGGCCTTCGTACATCGCCACATGGTACGGGTGGTAGATGTGGTAATAGGCGCCTTTGGCGCGCAGGGCCGCTTCGAATTCGGCCGGGGAAAGCGGGGTGTCGGTCATTGCGGTTCTCCGGGGAACAACCCTAGAAATATCTGGTGTCTGTACCGGCCTTATCGCGAGCAGGCTCACTCCTACAAGTGATCGCATTCCAATGTAGGAGTGAGCCTGCTCGCGATAGACCGCGCAGCGGTCTCAAATGCTTACAGCACAATACTCATGCCATCGAACGCCACTTCAACATTACGCCGGGCCAACTCAGCACGCTCCGGCGAATCTTCATCGAGAATCGGATTGGTGTTGTTGATGTGGATAAGCACTTTGCGCTGCTCAGGCAACTGCTCCAGCACTTCGAGCATGCCGCCAGGGCCGTTCTGCGCCAGATGGCCCATCTCGCGACCGGTGCGGGTGCCGACGCCACGGCGCTGCATTTCATCGTCATCCCACATCGTGCCGTCCACCAGCAGGCAATCGCTGCCGGCCATGATCTCCAGCAACGGCGCATCGACCTTGCCCAGGCCCGGCGCATAGAACAATTTGCCGCCGGTCTTCAAGTCTTCAACGATCAAACCGATGTTGTCGCCCGGGTGAGGATCGAAGCGGTGCGGCGAGTACGGCGGCGCGGCGCTACGCAACGGCAGCGGGGTGAAGCGCAGGTTCGGGCATGCGGCCACGGTGAAGCTCTGGTCGAGTTCGATGCGGTTCCAGTCCAGCCCGCCGTTCCAGTGGGTGAGCATCTTGAACAGCGGGAAACCAGTGCTCAGATCTTCATGAACCATGTCCGTGCACCAGACCTGATGCGGGCAGCCTTCGCGCAGGCTGAGCAGGCCGGTGGTGTGGTCGATCTGGCTGTCCATCAGAATGATCGCGCTGATGCCGGTGTCACGCAGGGCGCGGCCCGGTTGCATCGGGGCGAAGCTTTGCAGCTGTGCGCGGATGTCCGGCGAGGCGTTGCACAGTACCCAGTTCACGCCGTCATCGGAAATCGCGATGGACGATTGGGTGCGGGCCTTGGCATTCAGGCTGCCGTCGCGAAAGCCTGCGCAATTGACGCAGTTGCAGTTCCACTGCGGAAAACCGCCACCGGCGGCCGAACCCAGAATCTGGACGAACATGAACGCTCCATCATTTCTACGCGGAAAATAAAACGCCCCGGCGAGCCGAGGCGTTGCACTGCAATTCTACGTAAGCAGAACTCAGCGGCTGGCGAAGTACATGGTGACTTCGAAGCCGATACGCAGGTCGGTGTAAGCCGGTTTTGTCCAGGACATAGGGTGTCTCCTCAGGTTGGGTGGGATAGCGCTGTCCATAGGTATAGTCCACGGCAGCGCAAAGATGTTCCAAATAGTTAGGCGGCTATGTTACTCAAAATTTCACCGGGTTTGCCCGTGAATATTCGAGAAAGCTCCTTGCAGCCTCGGTAATGATCAATTTGTCGTTTGCCATGGGTTACCGGGTGCGGGGTCGCTGGCGAGACAGAGCCAGCCGCCTTCGGCGTTGATCAAGCGCTGTGCTGCGTTAAACAACGCCTGGCGATCCAGTTGGCCAATGGCGGCGAGTAATTGCCCAAGATAATCCGACGAGTGGCCTGCGAGTCTGGCCTGCCAGAGCAGCTCAGCAGCGTCTTTGCTGGATAGATTGGCTGCGTCGAATTGATCCGCGAGGTTATGCCGCTGCTGGTTGAGGCTGGCCTCATCAAACTGTTCGATCAGCGCGGGCATACCTTTGAGGAACTGTTGAATGTGTTTGAGCAACTCCGCAGGTCTGGCGCTCGGGGATTGCACGCCAAACAGCAGGGCGGTTTGGCCATTCATCTGACGAAGCGCACTGAACACCGCATAGCCCAATTGCAATTCGACGCGCAGGCGCTGGTAGAACGGCGTCTGGCACACGTGCGCCAACAGTCGCCACGCGGCGTCCTCGACGATGTCGCGGCTGGTGGCGGGGCAGAACAACAGCACGGCGTGTTCGCTGGAGGCGGTATCGACATGGCGCCAGTGTTTTTGCGCGGTGATTGCCGCCGGCGCTGCCAGTTGGTTGTCCGGGATGCCGGGAACCCGGCTCAGGGCCAGGCCCAAGGCGGACTGGGTCTGTTGGCTCAGTCCCAACGCGAGGCCGTCCCAATGCGAAGTTGTCCACAGCTGTTGGGCGTCGTCGCCGGTTTTAGCTGATTCCAGCGCCTGTTCCGGCAGCGCTTTCAGCAACTGGCGAATGGGGATCAGCGGCGTTTCCGCCTCACTACGCAACGAATCGGCGTCAACTTGCGTCAGACATTTCAGCGCATGCTCCAGGACGCTGGGCATTGGCTCCTGCAGGCCGGTGAGCTTGAGCAACCATTGATGCCCTGTGGTGCTGAAAGACAACTCGACTCCAGCCTCGCGCGCGTCTTGCTGAGTTTCCCGAAGACTGCGTTGCAATCTCGAGTGCAGATCAGGGCTGGCGGCAGACTCAACCTGCCAACGCAGATAAATCGCGCCTTCATTGCCGCTGTCCGGCAAGACCTGGCTGAACTGCATCGGCGAGCGTTCGCGACGGCCGCGCGAGCGATCCTGAGCAAATGTACGAAGGCCACGGTGGGCGCTGGTTTGGCCGCGAATCAGGCCTGCATTGGCGAGCGGTTCGCCGGTGCGCAGGAATGGATTGGCAGCAGGTAATCGCCAGTGAGCGCTGAAGTTATCCACAACACCGATTTCACGGAGCAGATGTTTGAGGGCGCTGATGCCGCTGTCGGACAGACCACTCTCTTGTCGCTCGCTGTCGAGTCGTGCCAGTTGCAGCGCGCCGCTGACTTGTTGCTGGCGCTGAACCAGGGCCGTGTATTCCGCCCGCAGCGGCGTCCAATCCTGTTGCGCGAAGAAGCTCAGCCAATCCTTTGCGCGTTCGCTAATGGCGTTCATCGATTCGGCTGGTGCGATGAATGCCAGATGTAGCAAGGCTTGCCCCGCAAAGCAGTACAGTCGTGCGGCTTTCAGATCATCCGCCAGATTCTGTTCCTGCAGATGCGCCAGCAACCCCCCGGGCTTGGCACTGTTCAGCCAGTGGCAGAGGAATGCCATTGCCTCGGCGGAAGTCTCCGGCAAATCATCGAACGCAAACAGCAGATTGCCGCGTCGCTCAGCGGCCTGTTGATAACTTTTCACCGCCAGCGGCAGGGGCGCCACCTGTGCAACTTTATCCCCAACCGGCAAAGCCGCTGCGAACTGCTCGGCCAGCGCGCGCAGCTCTTCAAGGCTCTGCGGCCCCACCAGGCTCAAGCTCATTTGTCCGGTGCGATAGAACTGCTGGTGGAAATCCTTCAACGCCTGTTGAAACGCTGGCAATTCCACTTTCAGGCTGTCCCGATTCCCCGCATGAAATCCGCGCAACGGATGCTCTGCCGGTAAACCCTCATACAACGCAAACTGCTGCTGAGCCGCAGGATCTTGCGACCAGGCGACAAATTCCGCCTGCAACACTTCCCGTTCCCGCAGTTGATCGTCCAGATTCATACGCGGCTTGGCTAGCATGTCTGACAGACGCTCCAACCCCTTGCTGAACGAGCGCGTCGGCAGCTCAAAGAAAAAGTCAGTGGTGCGTTCGCGAGTGCTGGCATTCACTTGGCCACCGTGGCGCTGCACGTAGGCCATCAACCCTTCGTCCGCCGGAAAACGCTCAGTGCCGAGAAACAGCAAATGCTCGAGGAAATGCGCCAGCCCCGGCCACGCCAATGGCACGTCATGACTACCGGCAGCCACCCGCAGGGCAGCGGCACTGCGCTTGAGGCCTGGCACATGACGCAGGGTCACGCGCAAGCCGTTGGCCAGGGTTTCGGTGTGGGGGCGGGGGTGAGTCGGCGCAGGCATGGGCACTTCCAGAACAGTGGAGTGCCCATGCTAGCGGATTAGCGCTTGTTCAGCGCGCCGTAAAGCTCCGGGCGGCGGTCGCTGAGGTAGCGATTGGCCGCGCGTGAATCGATCATCAACTGCCGATCCAGTTCGCCGACGATCAATGCTTCGTCCAGACCGGCCTGAGCAATACGGCTGCCGTCAGGCGCGGCGATGCTGCTTTGCCCGCAATAGTGGATATCGCCTTCATGGCCGCAGTAGTTGGCGTAGGCCACGTAGCATTGGTTTTCGAAGGCGCGGGAGCGTACGGAGACATCGGCGATAAAATCGAACGGAATCATGTTCGCCGTCGGCACCAGAATCAGCTCGGCGCCGTCGAGGGCCAGGCGTCGGGCGTTTTCCGGGAATTCCAGGTCGTAGCAGATCAGGAAACCGAGTTTCCAGCCGTTCAGTTCAACCAGCGGAAAATCGCCTTCACCGGGGCTGAACATCGAGCGATCAAGGTCACCGAACAGGTGCGTCTTGCGGTAATTGCACAGGTGCTCACCGTTGGCGTCTATCAACTGCACGGCGTTGTAGATCTGCCCGTCCGCCGTGCGCTCGGGGTAACCGTAGAGAATCGCCAAACCGGCCGACTTGGCAATGCGGCCGATCTGCTGCGCCCATTCCCCGTTGTAGACCTCAGCCAGGGTGCTGACCGCTTCGGCGCCAATGTTGTAGCCGGTCATGAACATCTCCGGCAGCACCAGCAGATCGGCGCCTTTGGCCTCCATCGCCACTTGATGCAGGCGTTGCAGGTTGGCGGCAGGGTCCAGAGGCAGCGGTGGACATTGGTAAAGGGCTACACGCATCAGGGATTCCTCTTACTCGGGCAGGGCGATAGGGCCGATGTCTTTGAACACATCACCCGGGCCCGGGTTCGCTTTATGTGTCGAACCGCCGAAATGCTTCATGATCCCCCACACCGCGTTGAGCGACGTCTGCACCGCGCCTTCAACCCATGCCGGTGTCCACGAAACGTCGTCGCCAGCGATGAAGATCCCGCGCTGCTCGGCGGGCATCTCGTCCTGCATGAAGTGCGCGTACATGCGCTGGTTGTAGCGATAGTGGCCGGGCAGGGCGCCCTTGAACGCACCGAGAAAGTAAGGGTCGGCTTCCCACGACACGGTGATCGGATCGCCGATGATGCGCGCGGCGATGTCGACTTTCGGGTAGATCTTTTTCAGCGCGTTCAACGCCAGCTCAACGCGTTTTTCCACCGGGTGCGGAAGCATCTTCAAGGCGTCGCTCATCCACGAGTACGACAGGCAGATCACCCCCGGTTTGTCGTCGCCGTTGTCGAACAGATAAGTGCCGCGGGTCAGGCGATCGGTGAGGGTCATGCTCATCAGGTCGCGGCCGGTTTCCGGGTCTTTGTCTTTCCAGAATGGCCGGTCGACCATCACGAAAGTCTTCGACGATTGCATATAGCGGGTGCGGTCGAGGGCCATCCACATCTTCTGCGAGAACAGGGTTTCGTCGCATTCGATCTGGGTGGTCAGCAGCCAGCTCTGGCAAGTGGTCAGCACTGCGGCGTATTCGCGAGTGTCGCCATTATTGTCGGTGACCGCGAAACGGCCATCGGCCGCGTGAGCGATTTTCTTCACCCCCGAGCGTGGCGCACCACGGTGCAGGGATTTCAGGCTGGTGCCTTCCGGCCAGTGCACGCAACGCTCCGGCACATGCCGCCAGATGCCTTGTGGGACTTGCTCGACGCCACCGACCACCAGGTGCTGGTGATCGTCGCAGTTGGTCATCACCACGCGGAAGATTTCCAGCATCGAGTTGGGGAAGTCGGAATCCCAGCCGCCGGTGCCGAAACCGACCTGCCCGAACACTTCGCGGTGATGGAACGACAGTTTGGCGAAGGCTTCGGAGGTGGCGACGAAGTCGTAGAACGTTCGGTCGTCCCACAACGGCACCAGGGTATTCCAAAGTTCTTTCAGGCGCGGCACATCGCGATCGCGGATGGCTTGCTGGATATCGGCGAACTGCGAGCCGGCTTCCAGTGCGTCCGCCCAGGCGTCAGCCACTTCCTGAAACAGTGCAGGAAGATCCGCCAGCTTTTGTGCGTAATGGGTTTTGCCTTCCAGGTCGATCACGGTGCTGCCGGAGGCCGGCGTCAGCGGGTTCGGGAAAGGTTTGGTTTCCAGGCCGAGCTTGTCGACGTAGTGATAGAACGCGGTGGAGGACACCGGAAAACGCATGCCACCCAGTTCCGCGACGATGCCGTCAGTGCCGTTGAACGCTTGAGAGCGCAGACGCCCGCCGAGCTTCGAAGCCTCGTAGACCACCGGTTTCAGGCCGAGCTTCATCAGCTCGTAAGCCGCTACCAGGCCGGCGATGCCAGCGCCGACGATCGCCACTTCAGCGCCATGATGATGTTCAGGAATAGTGCCGAGACCGGCCGGGTGCTCGATCCAGTCGTCGAACGCGAACGGAAAGTCCGGGCCGAAAATGGTGACTGGTTTCTTACCGTCTGCAGGATGGCGATTGTTCTTGTTCATGGCTGACCTTGCTGGCGACCCGACGCAGGATGCGCGTCTGAGTATAGGAAAAGATGCCAGCCATTCTAGGGAGCGTAGAACACGTTAATAAGACGCAAAATGTCGTCGTTTTGCCAATTAACATATCAATATGACGATCAGAGACTGCACATCGACCAACGTGTAGAAGCGAGCCTGCTCGCGAAGAGGCCCTCTGATCCAGCCGAGAAGCCCGATCAAAACCTCAAACTGGCTGCCCCCGATCAATCTTGCTACTCAGAATGATCGACGTCGTCGTCTTCTCCACCCCGTCCACACTGCCAATCTGATCCAACAACTGATCCAGTTGCTCCGGCGAATCGGTGCGCAACCACGCCACATAATCAAACTCGCCACTCACGGCACACAGCTGCTGCACCTGCGCCATCGCACTCAACCGGCGCAACACCTCTTTGCCTGAGCGCGGCTGCACCTTGATCCCGACATACGCCTGCAACCCGCCATCGACCACTCGCTGGCCGAGACGCACGCCATAACCGGTGATCACTTTGGCTTTTTCCAGCCGCGCCAGACGCGACGTCACAGTGGTGCGCGCGATGTCCAATTGCCGCGCGAGCATGGCTACGCTTTCACGGGCATTGATCTGCAGGGCGGCGATCAGCTGACGGTCGATTTCATCAAGCACGGGCGGGCGGATGTCTGGCAAGGGGGCGGCTCCATTGGCGCGAATCGGTGGCTTGCGCATGTTACAGGCTCAATAGAGCGGACGCTTGCAGGCGATGATCGGGTTTTCATCTGCGTGCCGACGATATTGAACTGCTGAAAACTGACCGTTACTTCACGCCCGTGTTGCTTAGGCCATAACCTCGGCAAACGCCTCCCGGAACCGGTGCATGTCATCGTCCGTGCCGACACTCACCCGAACCCAGGTCGGCCATTCTTTCCAGACGCGACCGACATGCACGCGACGCTCGGCCAAAGCCTTGACTATGTCACTCGCCGGGCGTCTGACGTCTATCATGAAGCAGTTGGCTTGGGACGCCGTGCAGCGAAAACCGCGCGTATTCAGCCACGCGACGGTTTCCTCGCGCAGGCGCGTATTGTTGTGTTTCCTTTGGCTCAACAACGACGCGTCTTCAAGGCTGGCGATTGCTCCCAGCAGGGACGATGCGGCTGGGACGTTGTAGTTGCCGAACACCTCCAGTTGTTCCAGCAACACCGGATTGCCCACCGCGATACCGAGCCTTGCGCCGGCCATGCCGTAAATTTTCGAAAAGGTACGCAGCACCAGCAGGTCGGGGTGTTCCTTGACCAGGGGAATGCACGTCGTGGCCTGCGAGAAATCAATGTAGGCCTCATCGACCAACAGAATCGAGCCTTTGGGTTTGTCCTTCAGGGCACGTTCGATATCGCTGCGAGCCGTGAGAGTGCCAGTCGGATTGTTCGGGTTGCAGATATAGATCAAACCGGGCCGAGGGTCGGCAACCAGCATGCGCGGCAGGTCGTGGGCATGCTCGGCGTTCAGGGGAATCTCGTGGACAGTGACTTTCCTGCCACGAGCCGCCTGGGCGGGATCTTCGTAGGAGGGGGCGGCGACTACCAGACTGCCCTGCTGGGTGAAGGCATGCACGGCATGCTGCAAGGCCTGTTTGGAGCCGCAATACGTCTGGACGAAATCCTCGGGAATGCCTTGCTGGCGGGCAAACAGTGCATTGAGTCGGTACTGGATCTTGTAGGGATAACGTCCCGACAGGGCGATACCTTCCTGCATCGCGTGCCGGGCTGCCGCTGAGGGTCCCCAAGGACTTTCGTTGAAGTTGATCAGCACGTCATCGGAAGTTGCTGCTGTCGAGGCGGTTTCAATGTGAGCCTGTGCCCAGGGGTTGTGGGCCAGTAACGGCAGCGTCGCAGCAAATCCAACGAATGAGCGTCGAGTGACATCAACCATGAAAACTCCCTTTTCGGATCATCAGATGCGCCACGGCTGTGGGGCCTGGATACTGAAGTAACGAACTGGTTAATGGTTGATTTACAGGAGGGTGATCTCATGAGTAGAAAAGCACACGCAAAAAAAACGCCCATCATGGGCGGTTCAGCATGTGCAGCGAGCATCGGTTTTTCTCTGCGCGCAGACCGCTACAAGCGTTCTGCCAGCGAATTTGTAGAGTCCAGATGCGGTTCGTCGCGCAGCAACTTGAGGCTCTTGCCGTCCTTGCTGATGTTCGGCGTAGCGCTGCAGTGACGCATCGCCGAGCAAAGTACTTCCCGGTCCTGCGGGTCGAGTTTGGGTTCCAGGACGCTGACAGGGTTCATCTGACCCTCTGGTTTCATGCCACCTTGGGATACGGACGGTTCAGTCATTGCTTTCACCCTGCACAAGGTCGATATGAAGGGTTTGCGGCGATTTATCCTTGACCCAACGGGTCATACCCTCGGCATCCGTGGTGTCGAAGAAGCTGGTGCCGGAGGAGGACCAGACCTTGACCTTGCGGCCAGCCATGGGCTTGCCGGTTTCCTGGTTGATCAATTGAAAGCGCCCGGAGAATGGCGCGGGTAGAGACGGGATCGGGATGAAGGGCGCGAGAGTGTGCGTGTCGCCGATGATGATCGTGCTCGCGCCCTGAATGACCGGTGCACCGTGGTCGGTGACGCATGCCAAGCATGGCGGCGGGTTGGCCGTTGATGAAAACGGTGGAGGATACTCCTGAAGCAATGTGGCCTCCGCAAGCGGTGGCGTCGTTCAGTCGTGCGGCCTGCAGGCCTTCGAACATTACATCGGGGGAACCCGAAACGATCGGGTTGGTTGCATGTCCGGGCAATGGACAGGCGGTCGGATCTGTAACGCGTGCAGCAGGTTTACCACTCATTTTGCGAATCCTTGCAAAAGGGCGATAGCGGCGCAACGCTCGGCAGGCCTCAAGTCCGGGTGCTGCTGGTGAGCCAGTACCAAGTGTCGCGAAGCAACTGCCGGTGCCGCGCGCTGGTTAAAGGCCTTGACGGTGGGAGTGCGAAAGGTGATGTGTCTGTTGCAGCATCAGTGCACACGAGTGGACAGATTATGGACGGAATAAGCTATTCCGCGATTTTGAGGAGCCGCATTTTTTCGCTTCAGATACGCAAAAGCCGCGCATTTGCGCGGCTTTCAGGTTTGGTGGGCCCACACGGACTTGAACCGTGGACCAAAGGATTATGAGTCCTCTGCTCTAACCAACTGAGCTATAGGCCCTCAGTAGGTCGCGGATTATAGCGACGGTTTCTCGGCTGTGCTATCCGAATAATCCGATACGGTTACACGAAGAAACGTCGCGGCGAACTCTTCTGGTGGTAACGGCAGGCTGACGATGTAGCCCTGGATCTGTTCACAGCCTTCGGCGGCGAGAAATTGTTGTTGTGCCTGGGTTTCCACACCTTCGGCGATAACCGTGAATTGCATGCTCCGGCCCAGCGCAATGATGGCCCGGACAATGGCCGCATCATGGGGATCGTCGGGCAGTCCGCGGACAAACGACTGGTCGATTTTGAGGATGTCCAGCGGCAGCCGTTTGAGGTAACTGAGCGAAGAATATCCGGTGCCGAAGTCATCAATCGCCAATTGAACGCCGAGGTGTTTGAGTTGGTGTAACACCGCCAACGCCTCTTCAGCCTGACTCATGATGAAATTCTCGGTAATTTCCAGTTGCAGTAAATCCGGCTGCAGGCGGTTGTCGTTGAGTAGCTGTTCGATGCGTCCGAGCAGATTTGGCTGACGCAGTTGCGCACCGGCGAGGTTCACCGACAGCGGGCCGAGGCTGTCGTAGACCTGCCCCCATTCGAACATTTGACGGCACGCCGTCTCGAGCACCCAGTCACCAATCTGCAGGATCATGCCGTTCTCTTCGGCCAGCGGAATGAAGTGCTCTGGCGGCACGTCGCCGAAGGTCGGGTGACGCCAGCGGATCAGCGCCTCGGCACCGACCAGGCGATGATCGTCGAGGCTGATTTTCGGTTGGTAGTAGAGGAACAGTTCATCACGTTCAATGGCCCGACGCAGTTCATGCTCCAGCGCGATGCGCTCGCTGGCCTGGGCAGTGAGGTCGCGGGTGTAGCTCTCGACGCGGTTGCGACCCTTGGCCTTGGAGCGGTACATCGCCGCGTCGGCGTTTTTCACCAGTGTGGCGACGTCACAACCGTCCCGTGGGTAGAGGCTGGTGCCAATGCTGGCGCTGATGAAGAACTCATGTTCGCCAGCCTGGAACGGCGCACCAAAGCAGTTGAGCAGTTTGGTGGCGATGTTATCGGCGTCGCTGGCCTGTTGCAGGCCGGGTAGCAGAATGATGAATTCGTCACCGCCCAGACGCGCCACGGTATCGATGTCTCGCAATTGCTCCTTCAGGCGCACGGCGATACCCTTGAGCAGCAGATCGCCGACCGGGTGGCCGAGGCTGTCATTGATGTGTTTGAAGCGGTCGAGATCGAGAAACAGCACGGCGCCCTGACTGCCGTTTTCCTGCTGGCTGTTCAGTGCCATCAGCAAGCGGTTTTCGAACAGCGTGCGGTTCGGCAGGCCGGTAAGCGGGTCGTGATGCGCCTGATAGTCGAGTTTGGCTTGTGCATGTTTGAGGCTGGAGATGTCGGCAAACACGGCAACAAAGTGGGTAATGAACTTGTCGCGATTGCGCACAGCACTGATGGTCAGCCAACTGGGGTACAGCTCGCCGTTCTTGCGTCGGTTGGAGATCTCGCCTTGCCAGTGACCTTCGTCGGTCAACTGGTGCCACATTGCCGCGTAGAATGCGCTGTCGTGCAGACCGGATGCGAGCAGACGCGGGGTATGCCCGAGCGCTTCGCTTTCGCTGTAGCCGGTGATTTCGGTGAAAGCGCGATTGACCGCACTGATGTGTTGTTGGGTGTCGGTGATCAATACGCCTTCAGCGGTACTTTCGAACACGGTGGCGGCCTGCTGCAGTTTTTCCTGCATCAGATGCCGCTCGGTAATGTCGCGGGCGATGGTCAGCATGCAGTCATCTTCGCCAATCGGCAGCGGACGGCTGGATACTTCACAGAGGCGGATCTGCCCGTCACTGCGGCGGATATGGCAGGTGAAGTCACGGACGAAGCCGTCGCGATGCAACAGATCGAGCATCTGTTTGCGTTCGTTGAGGTTGACCCAGATTCCCAGATCCAGTGCCGAGCGATCCACCGACATGGCGCTATTGAAACCGGTGATACGGCTGAATCCTTCGTTGACCTCCAG
Source organism: Pseudomonas sp. Irchel s3h9 (assembly GCF_900187475.1). Lineage (NCBI taxonomy): Bacteria > Pseudomonadati > Pseudomonadota > Gammaproteobacteria > Pseudomonadales > Pseudomonadaceae > Pseudomonas > Pseudomonas sp. Irchel s3h9. The sequence continues at coordinate 130,815 of NZ_FYDH01000015.1, forward strand.
CAGCAGGCCGTCGCTCTGGCGTGACAATAACAAACCGTCCGGCGAGGCGTGGAAGGCTTTGGCGAACTTCTCTTCGGAGGTTTGCAGTTGCTGTTGGGTTTCCTTGAGCTGGGTGATGTCGCGCACTACGACAACCAGCGCGGGGGTGGTATCGAGGTCGAACGGCTCGGCGGAAATCAGGCCAGTGAACAACTGGCCATTGTTGCGGCGAAACGGCATCTCCAGATTGCGAATGCTGCCCGCCTGCAAGCGCTGCAGCAATCCGGGACCGACGCCGGGTATCCCCCAGATATTCAGGTCAGTTGCGGTTTGCCCCAGCACTTCTTCGGCTTTCAAGCCGATTTGTTCTTCAAACGCTTCGTTGACCTCCAGCAGGCAGCCATCGGACAGCCGTGCAATCACTAGAATGTCCGGGCACTGCTGGAAGACCGAAGCGAACTTTTGTTCCGAAAGCCGCAGCGCTTCTTCAGTGCGCTTGATTTCGCTGATGTCGATCATCAAACCGCGCATCACCGGCTCGTGGCCATGTTCGATCAGGCTGACGATGTCGCGTACCCACAAACAGCGGCCATCAGCGGTGATAACGCGGTAATCGACGATGTGATCGCGACCCTGGCGAAGCGCTTCTTTGCAGTAATTCTGCGTACGGGTCAGGTCGGCCGGGTGAATAATGTTGTGCCAGAACCCGGGAATCAGCCAGTGCGATTGTGGATAGCCAAGCAAGTCTTCGGCGTGGGGCGACACATAGCTGTAGGTGAAGTCGCTCATCCGCGCTTCCCAGGCGATGGCCGACAGGCTCTCGACCAGGCCACGATAGTGGTATTCGCTGCTGCGCAGTTCCTGTTCGAGGTCGATACGTCGGGCGATTTCCGAACTCAGGCGGCGGTTGATGCGGATCACCACGGCGAGAATCGTCACCAACAGCAACAGACCTGGTAAACCGTAGATCAGCAGATCCGACCAGAATGTCCGATGATCAAGGACGTTGCCGACCCAGTGCTCCTGAATGCTGCTGATTTCATCAGAGCTCATGTCAGCAAGGACTTTGTCGAGAATTCCCACCAGTATCTTGTTGTCGCGGGGGACGGCCATTGCCAGTTGGTAGCGATATGGGGTTTCGCCGCTGACGTACAGACCGTCGAGCTTGAGCTGGCGCAGGCTCCAGACGCTGGAGGCGAGGTCGCCGACGACGGCGTCCACTTCGTCGGTCGCCAACGCTTGTAATGCCGAACTGACATTGGGCATGGCCACCAGATTCAGATCGGGGTGGTGGGTGCGCAGCAGTTCGTGGGGCGCGTAGTTTTCCACCACGGCGATCTTCAAGCCGTACAGGTCGTCAAGTTTGCGCGGTTGTGCACCGCCGATGTGCGAGAGGATGACGATAGGGAAGTCGAGATAAGGGCGGGTAAACGACAGGTAAGTCTGGCGCTCCGGTGTGGACATGATGCCGGGCAGGAGGTCGATCTTGCCTGATTTGACCTGTTCGAGCACCACCGTCCAGCTCACCGGTTCGATGGGCGTCAATTTGATTGCAAGGCGTTGGCGAATTACGTCGATATAGTCCGCCGCCAGGCCCTGATAGCGGCTCTGGTCGTCGCGAAACTCAAAGGGCGGCCACGACGCATCGACACCCAGGCGCAAGTCCGGGTGAGCCGCCAGCCAGCTACGTTCTTCATCGGTCAGAGTCAGCGCGTCAGCCGTTGCGGTCCAGATCATCAGTGACAGCAAAAAAAGCACGGACGCCAATCTGGGCATAACGCTCTCGTTATGGCTCGGGGATGATTGTTTCGAGTGTAGACGGGGTATGCGGGGGAGGGGCGTTGCGAAGGACTTAATCTGCCATATAAACAAAACCCCCGGCCTGGGCCGGGGGTTCTGGTATCACTCGTCGAGGAAGGAGCGCAGATGCTCGCTTCGCGTCGGGTGGCGTAGCTTGCGCAGCGCCTTGGCTTCGATCTGACGGATCCGCTCACGCGTTACGTCAAACTGTTTGCCCACTTCTTCGAGTGTGTGGTCGGTGTTCATGTCGATACCGAAACGCATGCGCAGTACTTTGGCTTCACGGGCAGTGAGGCCGGACAGCACTTCGCGAGTCGCTTCTTTTAGGCTCTCAACAGTGGCGACATCGATTGGCGACTGCATGGTCGAGTCTTCGATGAAGTCACCCAGATGGGAGTCTTCGTCATCACCGATCGGGGTTTCCATGGAGATCGGCTCTTTAGCGATCTTCAATACCTTGCGGATCTTGTCCTCAGGCATTTCCATGCGTTCGCCCAGCTCTTCCGGGGTCGGTTCGCGACCCATTTCCTGCAACATCTGCCGGGAAATGCGGTTGAGCTTGTTGATCGTCTCGATCATGTGCACCGGAATACGGATGGTGCGGGCCTGGTCGGCGATCGAGCGAGTGATCGCCTGACGGATCCACCAGGTGGCATAAGTCGAGAACTTGTAACCACGACGGTATTCGAACTTGTCTACCGCTTTCATCAGACCGATGTTGCCTTCCTGGATCAGATCGAGGAATTGCAGGCCACGGTTGGTGTACTTCTTGGCGATCGAGATCACCAGACGCAGGTTGGCTTCAACCATCTCTTTCTTCGCGCGGCGGGCCTTGGCCTCACCGATCGACATGCGACGGTTGATATCCTTGATTTCTGCGATGGTCAGACCGGTTTCGGTTTCCAGCGCGATCAGTTTCTGCTGGCAACGAATGATGTCCGGTTGCACGCGACCAATGGCTTCGGCGTATTTGCTCTTGCCTTTGGCCAGGGCGTCGGACCAGCTTTCGTCGACTTCGTTGCTCGGGAACTGACGCAGGAAATCGGCGCGTGGCATACGTGCATCACGTACGCACAGTTGCATGATCGCGCGCTCTTGCTGACGCAGACGATCCAGGGCACTGCGGACACGCTCGACCAGGCCTTCGAATTGCTTCGGCACCAGTTTGATCGGCATGAACAGCTCGGCCAGTGCGAGCAACTCGGCAATCGCTGCCTTGTTGTTGCGACCGTGCTTTTTCAGGGCCTTGCGGGTGATTTCCATCTGGTCAGCCACGGCGCCGAAACGCTGGGCAGCGATGACCGGATCCGGACCGCTTTCGGCTTCTTCTTCGTCATCGGAAGATTCGGCTTCATCGTCGTCGGTGTCGTCGTCGGCTTTCGCCACTTTGGCTTCGACAGGCGGCGGCACTTCGGCAGGCGGCGCAATGCCGTCGTCCGGGTCGATATAACCGCTCAGAACGTCGGACAGGCGACCACCTTCGGTGGTGACGCGGGTGTACTCGGAGAGAATGTGGTCAACCGTGCCAGGGAAGTGCGCGATTGCGCTCATCACTTCACGGATGCCCTCTTCGATACGCTTGGCGATTTCGATTTCGCCTTCACGAGTCAGAAGCTCGACCGTACCCATTTCACGCATGTACATGCGCACAGGGTCAGTGGTGCGACCGATATCGGTCTCCACCGCTGCCAACGCGGCGGCTGCTTCTTCCGCAGCGGCCTCGTCGGTATCGGCGTCGGCCAACATAAGGGCGTCCGCATCCGGAGCACTCTCGTGTACGGGGATCCCCATGTCGTTAATCATGCGGATGATGTCTTCCACCTGCTCAGGATCTGAAATATCCTCGGGCAGGTGGTCGTTGACCTCGGCGTAAGTCAGATACTTCTGCTCACGACCCAGTTTGATCAACTCAATAATACGAGACTGCTGTTGCGCTTTTCCGGACATAACACCCTATCCACTGAAGGTCTTGGCGGGCAAAAAACAAGCCGAGGATTATACCTGAGCTATGACCTCACGCGCCAGTTGAGGTCGGGTTTGATGCGGAAACATTGCGACTTAGTAGGTCGCGCAGTTGGTTTTTCTCTTCAACGCTCAGTTCGCTTTGACGCGCTTTCCTGAGCAACTGTTCCAGATTTCGCTCGCGTTGGCGGGCTGACAAGCTAGTAATGGTGTCGAAAAACTGTTGTTCAAGGTTATCGCCGTCAATCAGCCACTCCTTTTCTGCCAAAGCCTTGAGCAAGCGTCCCTGTTCAGTGCCGTGCCATCGCGCGATCAACTGAAATGAGTTTAGCTTGGGATTCTTCTGTACAGCTTCGAGCAGGGCCACAAGTAACTGGGCGTTGGTCTGATTCTCGTCCGCAATGTGCCCGGCATCTTCGACGCGCTTGGCCAATTGCGGGTGATGAAGCAGTGTGCGCAGGGCGGTCAGGGTTGGCGACTCGACGCCAATCGGTGTGCGCGGGCGCTGCTGATCGCGATCACCGCCACGTTTGCCGTTCTTGTCCCAGGGCTTTTTGTCCCACTTCTTGCCGCCAGCACCGGGCTTTTTCGGCGTCCACTCCTGCTGCGGCACATACATGTCCTGTGCCTGCGGCTGATGGTAGTCGCTGTAGTCCGGCATCGCATCGTAATCGATGCCCGGATCGTAGGCAGGAGGCGCTTCCTGCGGTGCGCTTTGTGCCAGCTGACTGACGGTTTCGCTGCTCAGGCCGGTAATTTCGGTCAGGCGCTGACGCATCAGAATACGCAGGTTGGCGCCCGGCACTTTGTCGATCAGCGGTGCGGCGAGAGTGGCCATGTGGGCCTTGCCTTCGAGCGAGCGCGGATCGGCTTCTTCGGTCAGTTGCTGGAAGAAGTAATCCGCCAGTGGCTGAGCGTGCTGATTGATCCGGGCCTTGAAGGCGTCAGTGCCTTCGGCGCGCACCAGGGTATCCGGGTCTTCGCCTTCGGGCAGAAACAAAAAGCGCGCCCGGCGGCCGTCTTGCAGGCTTGAAAGCGTTGCTTCCAGGGCGCGCCACGCGGCGTTGCGGCCGGCCTGGTCGCCGTCGAAACAGAACAACACGTTCGGTACGACGCGGAACAGGCGCTTCAAATGTTCTTCGCTGGTCGCGGTGCCCAGCGTCGCGACGGCATTCTTCAGCCCCTGCTGTGCGAGGGCGATGACGTCCATGTAGCCTTCGACGACGATGATTTCGTCGAGGTTGCGGTTGTTCTTGCGTGCTTCATAGAGGCCGTAGAGTTCCTGGCCTTTATGGAATACCGGGGTTTCCGGTGAGTTCAGGTATTTCGGCTTGTCGTCGCCGAGTACGCGGCCACCGAAAGCGATGATCCGCCCGCGGGTGTCGCGAATCGGGAACATTACGCGATCGCGGAAGCGGTCATAGCGTTTGCCGGTTTCGGCGTTCTCGATCAGCAGGCCAGCGTCGATCATGGCCTTCTGCTGCAATGTATCGCTGCTCAAGTGCTTGAACAGATTGTCCCAGCCCGGCGGCGCGAAACCGAGGCCGAAATCCCGGGCGATCTCGCCAGTCAGGCCGCGTCCTTTTAGGTAATCCACCGCAGCTTTGCGTGCTGGATGGCTCTTAAGCGCCTGCCGGTAAAAGTCGGCGGCGGCGGTGAGCAGCGGATACAGCGGCGAATCGGTCGGCTGCCGTGGCTTGCGCTCGCGGCCGCTTTCTTCGCGGGGGATTTCCATACCGGCGGCTTTGGCCAGATCTTCGACAGCCTGGGGGAAATCCAGGTTGTCGTGATCCATGAGAAAGCCGAGGGCATTGCCGCCGGCGCCGCAGCCGAAACAGTAATAGAACTGCTTGTCGGGGCTGACGCTGAAAGACGGGGTTTTCTCTTTGTGAAACGGGCAACAGGCGGTGTAGTTCTTGCCGGCCTTCTTCAATTGCACGCGCGAACTGACCACGTCGACGATGTCGGTGCGGTTCAGCAGGTCGTCAATGAAGCTCTGGGGAATCAGCCCGGCCATGGCGTTCTCGTCGTCTGCGCTGTAATAAGTCCGATGCGAAATGCTGCCGGACGCGGGTCATTGTTTGAAGCACGCAAAATATGCGGCTCGACCGGTGTCGTCTGCGTAATCGCTGTCGGGAAGTGTATCTGCCGAAAATCCACTGACGTTAGTACTCATCAGTCGTCGACTATTTGAAAGTGTTGCGCTGAATCCGCTGACGGCCGGTTCAGGGCCTCGGATCGCTCAATAAAGCGGGCACGCATGCAGGTGCCTTGGGCTGATCGTCGTAAGAGGAATCAGTGGGTGTGCTCGTCAGTAGCCTTGAAAGGCTCGTCAGAAAAGACGTGCACCGCTGGCAAAAGAGCCAGGTCTGACGCGTGAAGCAGATTTGTCTCGGTCGCGTGTGCGGCTTCGACGGTGAAGCATCAAGCGTTTTACGCAAATGCCATTAGCCCGGCTGAGAGCCGGGCTTAGGCAAGAAGCTTGCTACGAACGTCTGTGTATTAGTACAGACGAACGGCGCGGCGCTGTTCGCGCTGAACTTTCTTGGCGTGACGCTTAACAGCGGCTGCTGCTTTGCGCTTACGCTCAGAAGTTGGCTTCTCGTAAAATTCGCGGCTACGAACTTCAGCCAGTACACCGGCTTTTTCGCAGGAGCGCTTGAAACGACGCAGAGCTACGTCGAAGGGTTCGTTCTCTTTAACTTTGACGGCTGGCATCCAGAGCTACCTTCATTCATTACCGGGGTCAACATCCTCGCGGCAAAAGAGCACTTGAAGACGTCGGTTTTTAAGGGTTGCGGATGTTAACCCCTCATCGCTCGGAATGCAAAGCCTCTGATCGAAAACCGCTGGTCGGGGCATCACGCGGCGACTATTATGCGCGCCTTCGAATTCAGCCTAAACAAGGCGCAAACCCATGCTAGTACTGGGATTAGAAACCTCCTGCGACGAAACCGGTGTCGCATTATATGACAGCGAACGCGGCCTGCTGGCCGACGCACTGTTCAGCCAGATCGACCTGCACCGCGCTTATGGCGGTGTGGTACCGGAGCTGGCCTCGCGTGACCACGTCAAGCGCATGCTGCCCTTGATTCGTCAGGTGTTGGCAGAAGCCGACTGCGTGCCGACCGAGATCGATGCGATCGCCTACACCGCGGGTCCTGGCCTGGTTGGCGCGTTGCTGGTCGGCGCTTCCTGCGCTCAGGCGCTGGCGTTTGCCTGGGGCATTCCTGCGCTCGGCGTGCACCACATGGAAGGCCACTTGCTGGCGCCGATGCTGGAGCCGAAACCGCCCGAATTCCCGTTCGTCGCTTTGTTGGTCTCCGGCGGTCATACGCAACTGGTTCAGGTCGATGGCATCGGCCAATACAGTCTGCTCGGCGAGACGCTGGATGATGCCGCTGGTGAGGCATTCGACAAAACCGCGAAGATGATGGGTCTCAATTATCCGGGGGGGCCGGAAATCGCCAAACTGGCCGAGAAGGGCGTCGCAGGACGTTTTACCTTCCCGCGTCCGATGTGTGATCGCCCGGGTCTGCAATTCAGCTTCAGTGGTCTGAAAACCTCTGCGCTCAACGCCTGGCAGCAGTGCGTCAACGCCGGGGACGACAGCGAGCAAGCCCGTTGCGACATCGCGCTGGCGTTCCAGCAGGCCGTGGTGGAGACTTTGACCATCAAGTGCAAGCGTGCCCTGAAGCAGGCCGGTATGAAGCGTCTGGTGATTGCGGGCGGCGTCAGCGCCAATAAGGCGTTACGTGTTTCGCTGGAAAAGATGCTCGGCGACATGAAGGGCGATGTGTTTTATGCGCGCCCGGAGTTCTGTACCGACAATGGCGCGATGATCGCGTTTGCCGGTTGCCAGCGTTTGCAGGCCGGTCAGCAGGAAAGTCTGGCAATCAGCGTGCAGGCGCGCTGGCCGATGGAGCAATTGTCGGCGTTGTGATGAGTGGCGCTCATGGCCGGTATTTAAAAATGCCGTTCGCGCCCGGCAAACAGGTCGCGTAGATTGCCGCGGTGGCGCCAGACGATCAGCAGTGTCAGCGCGCTCATCGGCAGCAGCGCTTCCGGTTCCTGCCAGGCCAGCAAAGGCAAGGTCAGGGGCGTAGCGATAAGGGCCGCCAGCGAGCTGGTGCGGGTCAGGTAGAACGTCAGCAGCCAGGCGCAGATGGCCAGCAGCGCGGCGGGCGGATACAGGCCCAGCAGCATGCCGGCGGCGGTGGCAACACCTTTGCCACCACGGAAGCGGAAATACAGCGGGAACAGGTGACCGATCACGGCGCACACGCCGATCCACGCCTGATCCTGCAGCGAAAGGCCGGCAGTCGAAGCGATCAGCACCGGCACCAGGCCTTTGCACAGATCACCCAGCAAGGTCAGGATCGCCAGTTTGCGACCGGCCAGGCGCAGCATGTTGGTGGCACCGGCATTACCCGAGCCACTCATTCGCGGATCCGGGTTTCCGGTCAGGCGGCTGAGCAAAATGGCGAAGGACAGCGAGCCGAGCAGGTAGGCGAGAGTCGCCAGTAACCAAAACATGCTAACTATTCCGGGCGAGGACGCCCTGATTCTAACGGCGCATTGCGCCCTTGTCGTGCAGCGGAGAGAAGTGCTTGGACAGAGTGTTTATCGAAGGCCTGGAAGTCGACACCGTGATTGGTGCCTACGACTGGGAGCGCGGCATCCGCCAGTGCCTGCGGCTTGATCTGAGCTTCGCCTGGGATAATCGCCCGGCCGCGGCCGGTGATGACCTGACCCTGGCGCTCGACTACGCCAGCGTGTCCACGCGAATTCAGGCGTTTGCCGAGCAAGCGCAGTTTCAACTGGTCGAGACCTTTGCCGAACGTCTGGTTGAAGTGCTGATGAGCGAATTCAAGATCACTTGGGTACGCCTGAAGCTGACCAAGCCCGGCGCCGTTCCGGCTGCCAAGGGCGGCGTGGGTGTGGAGATCGAGCGCGGATGTCGCTGACTCAGGTCTACCTCGGGCTCGGTAGCAATATCGAGCGCGAAACCCATTTGCGCGCAGGGCTTGAAGCGTTGGCGACGTTTCTGGTGGATATCCGCTGTTCGGCGGTGTTCGAGAGCCAACCGGTGGGGATCAAAAGCGGGCCGTTCTTCAACTTCGTGGTGTCGGCGTATACCGATCTGCCGTTGATGGAGCTGGACCGACGCTTGAAATTCATTGAGGCGGATAACGGACGTTACGCGCCGGATCGCAAGGGCTTGCCGCTGGATATCGACGTGCTGTTGTATGGTGATCTGGCGGGGAATTTCGACGGACTGGTTCTACCGCGCGCGGAGATTCTGAAGAATGCTTTTGTGCTGTGGCCGCTGTCGCTGATTGCGCCGGATCGCGTGCATCCGGGTGTGGGAAAGAGCTTCGCGACTTTGTGGGCTGAAGCGCAGATTGATCAGGTGCTGGCGCCAGTGCCGTTCGAATGGCGGGGTGAGCAGTTAACCCCGCCGAATCTTTAAAAGCAAAAGATCGCAGCCTGCGGCAGGTCCTGCAGAGAAACGCATATTCCCGTGTGGGAGCTGCCGCAGGCTGCGATCTTCTGATCTTGCTTCAGGCGTTCTCTTTGTAGGCCTTCAACGCCTTGAGCCGTTCACGCTTTAGCGCTTCGCCAAGCTCCGGCCCTTTGAATCCCTTCTCCAGCAACGACTGCACCGCAACCTCTCGCGCAGCCTTCGCCGCACCGCGCAAATAATCCGCCTGTGGATAACTTCTCTGCTCCAGCCCTTTACGGCCTCGGGCGTCCATTTCGCATGCGGCGATAAACTCTTCAAACCGCTGCGGTCGGCGATACACGTCAAAACTCTGCAGCAGGTCAAGCAGCGTCGAGGCCTTCAACTCCAGCGCCCGGTGGCTGTGGGTGTGGTACTTGCCGACCAACAAGGCCAACTCCTGACAATCCTTTGGTGCCTTAAAGCGTTCGTTGACCGCTTTGATCAGCTTCAACCCCGTGTGCTCATGGGCGATGTGTCGCGGCCACTCTTCTTCCGGGGTCAGACCTTTGCCGAGATCGTGCAGCAGGCAAGCCCAGCGAACCGTCAGCGGTTGTTTGTGCCGCGCCGATTGCTCCAGGACGCTAAGGGTGTGCAGGCCGGTATCGATTTCCGGGTGATGCGCTTCAGGTTGTGGCACACCGAAAAGCGCGTCGACTTCCGGCATCAGTACTTTCAGCGCGCCGCAGTCGCGAAGCACCTGAATGAACACTTGCGGCTGATCTTCCATCAGTGCCCGGGAGATTTCTTTCCAGCTACGTTCGGCGGTCAACGCCTCCAGCTCACCGGACTCGCTGAGCTCATGCATCAATTCCAGCGTCTCCGGTGCGACGGTAAAACCCAGCCCGGCATAGCGCGCTGCGAAACGGGCAACCCGCAATACACGGAGGGGATCTTCGGCGAACGCCGGAGAAACGTGGCGCAGAATCCGGGCTTCCAGATCGCGCTGGCCATGGTAGGGATCGGTCAGATTGTGCTCATTGTCCTCGGCCATGGCGTTGATGGTCAGGTCGCGACGAATCAGGTCTTCTTCAAGCGTCACTTCGGGGCTGGCGTGAAAAGTGAAACCGCCATAACCGCGCCCGCTCTTGCGTTCGGTGCGAGCGAGGGCGTACTCCTCGCCGCTTTTGGGATGAAGAAACACCGGGAAATCCGCGCCGACCGGGCGATAACCCTGGGCGAGCATTTCTTCCGTGGTGGCACCGACTACGACCCAATCGATGTCAGTGACTGGTTTGCCCAGCAAGCGATCACGTACGGCACCGCCAACCTTGAAAATCTGCATAAAAAACCTCCGTTAGCCCGACAGAATAACCCTTGCGTCAGACTTTCGGAGGCCGGAACCGGATCAAAGATGAATGACGGCAAGGTCAAGTCGACCGTAATCCCCTTCGCTGTGTTCACTGCGGGGGGGAACGTGGTGGGTTTTCATGATCTGGTCGCCTTGCAGGGTTTCCAGATGGATATCGAAGCCCCACAGGCGATGCAGATGTTTAAGCACTTCGTCAGTGGAGTCTCCCAGCGGTTTGCGATCGTGCTGTTGGTGACGCAAGGTCAGTGAGCGGTCGCCGCGCCGATCGATGCTGTAGATCTGCACGTTCGGTTCACGATTGCCGAGGTTGTATTGCGCGGCCAGGGTTTCGCGGATGATCCGGTAGCCGGGTTCGTCATGAATCGCAGGCACCAACAAGTCGTCCTTCTGATCGTCATCCATGATGCTGAACAGTTTCAGGTCACGGATCACCTTTGGCGACAGATACTGCAGGATGAAACTTTCATCCTTGAAGCTACTCATGGCGAATTTGATGGTCGACAGCCAGTCGCTCCCGGCAATTTCCGGGAACCAGTGACGATCCTCTTCGGTAGGTTCTTCACACATGCGCCGGATGTCGCGATACATTGCGAAACCCAGCGCGTAGGGGTTGATGCCGTTGTAGTAAGGGCTATCGAAACCTGGCTGGAACACCACACTAGTGTGCGAGGTGAGGAACTCCATCATGAAGCCGTCGGTGACCAGCCCTTCGTCGTACAAGTCGTTCATCAGCGTGTAGTGCCAGAACGTTGCCCAGCCTTCGTTCATCACTTGGGTCTGGCGTTGCGGGTAGAAGTACTGGGCGATCTTGCGCACGATCCGCACGATCTCGCGCTGCCACGGTTCCAGTAACGGCGCGTGTTTTTCGATGAAGTACAGGATGTTTTCCTGCGGCTCGGCGGGGAAGCGGGCGTTATCCTTGTCGCTGTATTTATCCGCGCCTTTGGGAATGGTGCGCCACAGATCGTTGATCTGCTTCTGCATGTGCTCTTCACGATCCTTCTGCCGACGCCGTTCTTCTTCGGCGGAAATCGGATAAGGACGTTTGTAGCGGTCGACGCCGTAGTTCATCAACGCATGGCAGGAGTCGAGCAGGTCTTCTACTGCATCGATGCCGTGACGCTCCTCGCACTGCATGATGTACTGCTTGGCAAATACCAGGTAGTCGATGATCGAGCTGGCGTCGGTCCAGGTGCGGAACAGGTAATTGCCCTTGAAGAAACTGTTATGCCCGTAACAGGCATGGGCCACTACCAGCGCCTGCATGCAGATGGTGTTTTCCTCCATCAGATAGGCGATGCACGGGTCAGAGTTGATCACGATTTCGTAGGCGAGGCCCATCTGCCCACGGCTGTACGACTTTTCCGTGCTGAGGAAGTGTTTGCCGTAGGACCAGTGGTGGTAGCCCAGTGGCATGCCCACCGAGGCATACGCATCCATCATCTGCTCGGCGGTGATCACTTCAATCTGGTTGGGGTAGGTATCCAGCGCATAGCGGGCCGCGATCCGGGCGATTTCGCGGTCATAGGTCTGGATCAGCTCGAACGTCCATTCGGAGCCGGTGGAAATGGGTTGGCGCTTCTGCTCTTTGGCGGTCATGTCACTAACCTGCGCTGGAAGAGTTCACGGAAGACCGGATAGATATCCCCGGCCGAGACCAGTTGCTGCTGGGCAAAAGTGTCAGAAAAGGCTTCGGCGATGCGTTCGTACTCGTACCACAAGGCCTGATGTTCGCGCGGGGTAATCTCCACATAAGTGTAGTACTGCACAAACGGCATGATCTGGTTGATCAGGATGTCGCGGCAGATTGGCGAGTCGTCGTTCCAGTTATCACCATCGGAAGCCTGCGCCGCGTAGATATTCCACTCGTTGCTCGGGTAACGCTCGGCCATGATCTCCTGCATCAGTTTCAGGGCGCTGGAAACGATGGTGCCGCCGGTTTCCCGTGAATAGAAAAACTCTTCTTCGTCGACTTCCCGGGCACTGGTGTGGTGGCGGATGAACACGACCTCGATCTTGTCGTAGTTCCGTTTCAGGAACAGGTACAACAGGATGAAAAAGCGTTTGGCGATGTCCTTGGTCGCCTGGGTCATGGAGCCGGAGACGTCCATCAGGCAGAACATCACGGCTTTCGAGCTGGGGTTGGGCTGTTTGATCAGCAAGTTGTATTTCAAGTCGAAGGTGTCGAGGAACGGCACACGATGGATGCGCGCGCTGAGTTTCTCGATTTCTGCCTCGAGCTCCTGAATATCGCCGAAGTTATCTGGCTCTTCGCGTCTTAGACGTTCAAGTTCTTCTTTCACTTCACGCAGTTTTGCCCTGCTGCTGCCGGACAAGGCAATGCGCCGAGCATGGGCCGAACGCAGCGTGCGGATGATATTTATCCGCGACGGGTTGCCTTCGTTGCTGATCCCGGCCCGCACGGTTTTGAAGGTGTCGGTACCGCTCAGGTTGCGTTTGACCAGGTTTGGCAGTTCGAGGTCTTCGAACATGAATTCGAGGAATTCTTCCTGAGTGATCTGGAAGACGAATTCGTCCATGCCCTCGCCGGAGTTGCCGGCCTTGCCCGGGCCGCGTCCGCCACCGCCTCCCGGCGGGCGGGCGATGTGTTCGCCGGCGGTGAACTCCTTGTTGCCAGGATGCACCACGGTCTGCTTGCCGCCACGGCCGTGGTGAAGCACCGGTTCGTCGATGTCGCGACCGGGAATACTGATCTGTTCGCCGTGCTCCATATCGGTAATGGAGCGCCGGCTGACCGCCTCTTCGACAGCCTTCTTAATGTGGTCACGGTAACGCCGCAGGAAGCGCTGACGGTTTACCGTGCTCTTGTTCTTGCCATTGAGACGTCGGTCGATCACATAACTCATAGGAAGCCCTCCGGGCAGCTTCAAGTTGTGAGCTTCAAGCTGCAAGTAAAAGCAGGTTCCCGGGCATCAGTGGGTTACGCGCTTTGTTCTTGCAGCTCGTAGCTAGAAGCTTGCAGCTGCTTCACTGCGACTTCCGTACCCGTAGGTACCATTCGGAAAGAAGCCGTACCTGTTTGTCGGTGTAGCCGCGTTCGACCATTCGAGTGACGAAGTCGTTGTGCTTTTGCTGATCCTCTTTGCTGGCCTTGGCATTGAAGCTGATGACTGGCAGCAGGTCCTCGGTGTTCGAGAACATTTTCTTCTCGATGACCACCCGCAGTTTCTCGTAGCTGAGCCAGGTCGGGTTCTTGCCGTTGTTGTTGGCCCGTGCGCGCAGTACGAAGTTGACGATCTCGTTGCGGAAATCCTTCGGATTGCTGATGCCGGCCGGTTTTTCGATTTTCTCCAGTTCTTCGTTCAGCGCGACGCGGTTGAGAATCTCGCCGGTTTCCGGATCGCGGTATTCCTGATCCTGAATCCAGAAGTCCGCGTACAGCACGTAGCGGTCGAAGATGTTCTGGCCGTACTCGCTGTAAGACTCGAGGTACGCGGTCTGGATCTCCTTGCCGATGAATTCGATATAACGCGGCGCCAGGTATTCCTTCAGGTAGCGCAGGTAGCGCTCGCGGGTTTCGGCCTGGAATTGCTCCTGTTCGATCTGCTGTTCCAGCACATAGAGCAGATGCACCGGGTTGGCGGCGATTTCATGCGGGTCGAAGTTGAAGACCTTGGAGAGGATCTTGAACGCGAAGCGGGTCGACAGCCCGTTCATGCCCTCGTCGACGCCTGCCGAGTCGCGGTATTCCTGGATCGACTTGGCCTTTGGATCGGTGTCCTTGAGGTTTTCGCCGTCGTAGACGCGCATCTTCGAATAGATGTTGGAGTTTTCCGGCTCCTTGAGGCGCGACAGCACAGTGAACTGTGCGAGCATCTTCAAGGTGTCCGGCGCGCAATGCGCTTTGGCCAGGGAGCTGTTGAACAGCAGTTTGTCGTAGATCTTCACTTCGTCACTGACGCGCAGGCAGTACGGCACTTTGACGATATAGATCCGGTCGATGAACGCTTCGTTGTTCTTGTTGTTGCGGAAGGTGTGCCATTCCGATTCGTTGGAGTGGGCGAGCAGGATCCCGGTGAACGGAATCGCGCCGAGGCCTTCGGTACTGTTGTAGTTGCCTTCCTGCGTCGCGGTCAGCAATGGGTGCAGCACCTTGATGGGTGCCTTGAACATTTCGACGAATTCCATCAGGCCCTGGTTGGCCCGGCACAGCGCACCGGAGTAGCTGTAGGCGTCGGCGTCGTTCTGTGGGTATTCCTCGAGTTTGCGGATGTCGACCTTGCCGACCAGTGCGGAGATGTCCTGGTTGTTCTCGTCCCCCGGTTCGGTCTTGGCCACGGCGATCTGGTTGAGGATCGACGGGTACAGTTTGACCACGCGGAACTGGCTGATGTCACCGCCGAACTCGGCCAGGCGTTTGGTCGCCCATGGCGACATGATGGTGTTCAGGTAGCGCCGTGGAATGCCGAAGTCTTCCTCGAGAATCGCGCCATCTTCGGTGGCGTTGAACAGACCCAGAGGCGATTCGAATACCGGTGAGCCCTTGATCGCATAGAAAGGCACTTTTTCAATCAGTTGTTTCAGCTTCTCGGCCAGGGACGATTTACCGCCACCGACGGGACCGAGCAGATAAAGGATCTGTTTCTTCTCTTCCAGGCCTTGGGCGGCATGGCGGAAATACGAGACGATCTGGTCGATGCATTCTTCCATCCCGTGGAAGTCTTCAAAGGCCGGATAGCGACGGATCACCTTGTTGGAGAAGATGCGTGACAGCCTCGAATTGGTCGAGGTGTCGAGCAGTTCCGGTTCACCGATGGCCAGTAATAGTCGCTCGGCGGCAGAAACGTAGGCGCTACGGTCTTTCTTGCACAGCTCCAGGTACTCTTGCAGCGAGAGTTCTTCCTGGCGTGTGGACTCGAAGCGTTGTTGGAAGTGGCTAAAGATACTCATGACGTCACCTCGCTCGATACGTGGAGCCGACGCCGGATCACTCAGTCGATGCTGGCAAACAACCGTTTTGGCAGCTGTTTGTTTACCCCCCAGAACACTTCCACGATCGACAATCGTGAAAGTCACTCCCGATGACCCGTGCGCCGGTGTACCGGCTCTCCCCTGATTTGGATGGCCTGGGCTTAAGGATAGTTGGGAATTCGGGAGGTAAAGGCGAGATACGTAATTAGTTGTGGCAAGACCGTTCGTCTGCCCGCGCAGGCCCACGGCAGCCGGGGCCTGCGCGTGACAAAAAAATTATTCGGCGGTGCCTTGCGCAGTTTCCGCAGGATAAGTCGTACGCCACAACTCGAAGCCGCCGTCCATGCTGTAGACGTCGGAGAAGCCTTGGCTGATCAGGTAGGCCGCAGCACCCTGGCTGGAGTTGCCGTGGTAGCAGACGACCACGGTCGGTGCATCAAGGTCAGCGCCTTGAATGAAAGCGTGCAGGGAATGATTGTCCAGATGCTTCGAGCCGCTGATGTGCAGGGCGGCGAAAGTCGCCGGGTCGCGTACGTCGACGACGACGGCGCCTTGTTCACGCAGGGCCTGGGCCTGTTCCGGGGGGATTCGTTTGAATTCGCTCATGGCGGGTTCCTGTTGCTCGGCTGAAAGCGCAGTCTAACGCGGTGCGCTGACTGGCGAAGTTTGGGGGATAAGTGGTGCGACAGTTGGCGCGAGTCCACCGTGTTCGTCGCATTTGCACGACAGCCGTTCGCCGCTGTCGACATTCATCAGGGTCAGGCTGCCGCCCCAGACACAACCGGTGTCGAGCGCCGAGATACCTGGCTCATGGATATTGCCTTCGAGTGCCGCCCAGTGGCCGAAGATGATGCGCAGGCCTTTGGTCTTGCGATCCTTGTGCTGAAACCACGGTTTATATCCGGCGGGTGCTGTGTCGAGGCCTTCCTTGCTCTTGAGGTCGAGTTTGCCTTCGGCGGTGCAGAAGCGCATGCGGGTGAAGTAGTTGGTGATGACGCGCAAGCGTGTCACGCCTTTGAGATCGTTGTCCCATTTCGCCGGATCGTTGCCGTACATGCCGTCGAGGTAGGCGAGCAGCATGTTGTCGTCTCGCAGGGCCGTTTCGACTTCGGCGGCGCACTTCAGTGCGCGGCTCAGCGACCATTGCGGTGGAATGCCAGCGTGAACCATGGCGACATCGCGCTGCTCGTCGTAGTGCATGAGCTTTTGTTGGCGTACCCACTCCAGCAGTTCCGCGCTGTCCGGGGCATCGAGAATCTCGCGCAGGGTGTCGGACTTCTTCAAGCGCTCGATATTTCTAGCCGCTGCCAGCAAATGCAGGTCGTGGTTACCGAGCACGCAGACCAGCGATTCACGCATGCGATATAGAAAACGCAGGGTTTCCAGTGATTGCGGGCCACGGTTGACCAGGTCACCGACCAGCCACAGTCGATCAAGCTGTGGGTCGAACGCCACTTGCTTGAGCAGGCATTTCAGCGGTTCGAGGCAGCCCTGCAGGTCGCCGACGGCATACGTCGCCATCAGTGCAAAGACCCGGGCACGGCGAGGCGGAACGGCTTGATGATGGCGTCGAAATGTTTACCGTCGTCGGCGACCATTTGGTAAGTGCCTTGCATGGTGCCGACCTTGGTGGTCATCACTGTGCCGCTGCTGTAGGTGTGGCTTTTGCCGGCATCGATCAACGGTTGCTGGCCGACCACGCCAGCGCCGCGTACTTCCTCTACATGACCATCACCGTCGGTGATCACCCAGTGCCGCGAAAGTAGCTTGGCAGGGATTGCGCCATTGTTCTGCACAGTGATGGTGTAGGCGAAGGCGAAGCGGTCGTGCTCGGGTTGCGATTGGTCTGCCAGATAGCGGGTGACGACGCTGACATCGACCTGGTAACGGGAATCGGACATGCAAGAGGCCTTAAACGAAGCGGAACGCGGGGCGTAGCTGATGGGGATTCAGTCTAGGCAAGTATCGGGCAGTAAACCAGAGTGGCGTCCTGCCCGATAGCGTTCATCGTTTATCAGTCGGCGGCGGGGGAGGCCGGGACTTGTACCGCGAGCTGGTCGGCCAGACGTACGAACGCGGCCAGATCCAGTTGCTCCGGACGCAAGCTGCCATCGACGCCGGCGGCTTCGATCTCGGCATTGCTGAGCAGTTGCTTGAGAGTGTTGCGCAAGGTCTTGCGGCGTTGGTTGAACGCTTCGCGCACAACGCGCTCCAGCAGCTTGTGATCCTTGGCCGGGTGCGGCAGTACGGCGTGCGGCACCAAGCGGACGATGGCCGAGTCGACCTTCGGCGGCGGGTTGAACGCACCCGGACCAACGTCGAACAGGTGTTCCACACGGCAATGGTACTGAACCATGATCGACAGGCGACCCCAGTCACCACCGCCAGGGCCTGCGGCCAGACGCTCAACCACTTCTTTCTGCAGCATGAAGTGCATGTCGCGAATGATGCCGGCATTGTTCAGCAGGTGAAAAATCAGCGGCGTGGAGATGTTGTACGGCAGGTTGCCAACCACACGCAGGCTGTTTGGCGCGGCGTTGAGCGTGTTGAAGTCGAACTTCAGTGCATCGCCCTGATGCAGGTTGAAGTTGCTCTTTCCGGCAAACTGCTGGTTGAGGATCGGGATCAGATCCTTGTCCAGTTCCACCACGTCGAGTTGTGCGCCGGAGTTGAGCAGGCCGGCGGTCAGTGCGCCCTGGCCCGGGCCGATTTCCAGCAGGCGATCTTCAGACTTGGCGCTGATGGAGCGCAGGATGCGGTCGATGACGCCGGCATCGTGCAGGAAGTTCTGGCCAAAGCGTTTGCGCGCCTTGTGTTGGTATTGCTCGGTCATAAACGGGTCTCGGCCATCTGGTAGGCGGTTTCCAGGGCGACTTGCAGGCTGCCGGTATCGATCTTGCCGCTGCCGGCCAGATCCAGGGCGGTGCCGTGATCGACCGACGTGCGGATGATCGGCAGACCAAGGGTCACGTTGACGGCAGCGCCGAAGCCTTTGTACTTAAGCACAGGCAAACCCTGGTCGTGGTACATCGCCAGCACTGCGTCGCAGTGCTCCAGATATTTGGGGGTAAACAGAGTGTCGGCAGGCAGCGGGCCACGAAGGTCCATGCCCTCGCCGCGCAGGCGCTCTAATGTCGGTTCAATGATGTCGATTTCTTCATGGCCCAGGTGGCCGCCTTCACCGGCGTGCGGGTTGAGTCCGCAGACGAGGATGCGTGGCTGGGCGATGCCGAATTTGTTTTGCAGGTCGCTGTGCAGAATCCGTGTGACCCGCTCCAGCCGTTCTGGTGTGATCGCATCGGCAATCTCGCGCAGGGGCAGGTGAGTGGTGACCAGTGCCACGCGCAAACCGCGGGTGGCGAGCATCATCACCACTTGGGCGGTGTGGGTCAGGTCAGCGAGGAATTCGGTGTGTCCGGAGAACGCGATGCCCGACTCGTTGATCACGCCTTTGTGTACAGGGGCGGTAATCATCCCGGCGAAGTCGCCGTTGAGGCAGCCGTTGCCGGCGCGGGTCAGGGTTTCGAGGACGAACGCAGCGTTGGCCTTATCCAGTTGCCCGGCAACCACGGGGGCGCTCAGCGGCGTATCCCAGACATACAGGCTGCCTGCGGGTGCCGGGGCGTCCGGCCAGTGATTCGGGCCGATATCCAGCAAGTTGACGGCCAGCCCCAGCTGCGCGGCCCGCTCGGAGAGCAGGTCGCGGCTGGTGATGGCAATCAGGGGATGTGGCTGGGCTTGCGAGGCGAGCAGCAGGCACAGGTCGGGACCGATGCCGGCTGGTTCGCCGGGTGTCAGCGCGAAACGCTGGGGTTTCACTGCGCTGCCTGGTCTGCACCAGGGAGTTTGATCTCTACGTACGCTTCGTCACGGATCTGACGCAGCCAGGTTTGCAGCTCTTCGTCGTATTTGCGGTTACGCAGTACGGTCATGGCTTGCTGCTCGCGGGCCTGTTCAGTGCTGTCGGTGGCGCGACGGCCAAGGACTTCCAGAACGTGCCAGCCATATTGAGTCTGGAATGGCTTGGACAGCTGACCTTGTGGGGTCTTGGCCATCACTTCGCGGAATTCCGGTACCAGTGCGTTCGGGTCGATCCAGTTCAGGTCGCCGCCGTTGAGCGCCGAACCCGGGTCTTCGGAATAGCTTTTCGCCAGAGTGGCAAAATCTTCACCGGCCAGAATGCGCTCGTACAAGGATTGAACCAGTGCCTTGGTCTTCGCTTCATCGCGAATCGGGCTCGGCTTAACCAGAATGTGACGTACATGCACTTCGTCGCGCATCTGCGCTTCGCCACCACGTTTTGCCAGCAGCTTGAGGATGATGAAACCACCCGGCGTGCGTGCAGGTTGAGTGATGTCGCCGACGGCCATGCTGCTCAGCTCGCGGTCGAACGGCGGTGGCAGTTGCGCGGCTTTACGCCAGCCCATGTCGCCGCCTTCCAGAGCGTTGTCGCTGCCGGATTTGGCAACGGCCATCTGGCCGAAGTCAGCGCCTTGCTTGAGCTGCTGGTAAACCTCCATGGCCTGACGGGCAGCACTCTGAATCGCTTCAGAGTTGGCGCTTTCCGGCGTCGGGATCAGGATGTTGGCCAGGTGCAGCTCTTCGGACAGTTGCATTTTGCCCAGGTCGGAAGCGAGGAAGTTCTTCACTTCCTGCTCGGAAACCTGAATGCGTTCTGCCACGCGACGCTGACGCACGCGGCTGATGATCATCTCGCGTTTGATCTGATCGCGGGCGTCGTCATAGTTCAGGCCGTCGCGAGCCAGAGCAGCACGGAACTGCTCAACCGACATGTTATTGCGCTGGGCAATGGTGCCGACCGCCTGGTTCAGTTCTTCATCGGTGATGCGGATGCCGGAACGTTCGCCGATCTGCAGTTGCAGGTTTTCGACGATCAGGCGCTCAAGCACCTGTTGATCCAGTACGCCAGGAGGCGGCAAGCCGCCGCCACGCTTGGCGATGGTCTGCTGTACTTCGTGGACGCGTTGATCCAGTTGGCTCTGCATGACCACATCGTTGTCGACGATCGCTACCACTTTGTCGATGGATTGAACTGCGGCGTTCGCCGCAGTACCCAGGAACAGCGCGCCCAGCATCAGCGGGCGCAGACAATCAGAAAGCTTGGTCTTCACGTTCACGATAACCTTGAATGCCTTTGTCGAGGAAGCTCTCTACCTTGGCGCCAGTGAGGCCGCCGAGTCCCTTCAGAACAATTTGGAGGAAGACGCCATGGTCGCCTTTTTCGTTTTGCGGAGCTTCCTGGCTGAACTCGTCATAGGAAACCCAGTAACGGTTGATCAGGCGCAGTTTCCAGCAGCAGTTGTCGTACTCGAAACCACCGAAGGCTTCCAAGGTACGGTTACGGTTGTAGTCATACTGCCAGCGGCTGATCGCGTTCCACTGTGGAACGATCGGCCAGATAACCGAGAAGTCATGCTGCTGGATCTTGTAGTAGTCCTTCACGTAGCCAGGTGTGCCCGGAGTGCCGTAGTCACCACCACCCACCGACCATTTGCCGGTGTTTTGGTCATAACGGACCTGGTCATTGCGATAGCGGTAGCCGGCGTTGATAACCTTGTTCGGGTTGTCTTCAGGCTGATAGTGGAACATCGCGCTGCCGGAACGTGGGCTGCGGCTGTCCGGATCCCAGTTGTAGTCGGCCGTGGTGCGCCAATCGCGGTTCCAGCGGTATTCGTATTCCAGTGCATATGGCGAAACGTTAGATTTCGCGTCGTCACGGGTTTTGGCATCGATACCTGGCAGTTGAACTTCGCGATCCTTGAAGTACAGAGCCTGGCCGACACTGATGCGTTGACGTTCGAAACCGTCGTCTTCAATCCAGCGGCTGGTCACGCCCAGCGACAGTTTGTTCTCGTCGCCGACGCGGTCGGAGCCGGAGAAGCGGTTGTCACGGAACAGCGACGAGTAGTTGAAGGAGTACTCGCTGGTGTCGAATACAGGAATGTCTTCCTGATTCTCCTCGGGCACGTAGAGGTAGAACAGTCGCGGTTCCAGCGTCTGACGGTAGTTCTTGCCGAAGAAAGACGTGTTGCGGTCGAAGTAGAGGCCGCTGTCGATGCTGGCGATTGGCACGCCACGGTTCTGATTGCTACCGAACTTGCCACCTACGTAGTCGGTGCCTGCCGCAGCTGCAGCATTCTGCTGAGCAACGATCTGCGACTTACCGGTACCGTCCAGATCCAGCTGATACTGGGTGTACTGATACTTCAGCGATGGCTTCAAGAAGCCATAGGTCCAGTTCATCGGCAGGCTGACACCCGGCTTCAAGTTCAGACGGTCGCCGTTGGCACGGGCCAGGCCTTGAACGTTGGTATCCAGACGCGGTGACGCGTTACCGTTTTCATCGATGAAGTTGCCAGTTTTCAAATCACGATCAAACCGCACAATCTCGGTCTCGTAATCGAAATTCAAACCTTCCGGATGATACGGCAGCTGACCATTGAAGGTGATCTGCGGCAGACGACCATACGGCGTGATGTTCGAAACAGTAGCCAATTGGTACTGCTGAGCATTCAAGCGAGCGGTATAGCTGTCGCCACGATAAGTAACCGCGCCCTGCTGGTTCACGAAGTCGCTGGATTTCACGCCAATCTGGTCAGTCTGCAGATCCTGGAAGTAATAAGGATCGCTGATCTTGGTGTAGTCGACTTCGGTGAGCACACGGGAGTCGAGACCACCCTTGTGCTGCCAGTTGTACATGTAGCGGGTTTTTTCGTAGTCGGTCTGCTTGCTGCGCTCGGTATCGTCATCGTTCAGATACGCCGCACCAAACTGACCTTCACTCGACTTGGTCAGGTAACGGAACTCACCCTCCACCAACATGCCACGCTTGCTCATGTAGCGCGGGTACAACGTGGCGTCATAGTTCGGCGCCAGGTTGAAGTAGTACGGGGTCACCAGCATGAAGCCGGTATCGCTGCCGCTGCCGATGGTCGGCGGCAGGAAGCCCGACTGACGACGGTCGTCGATCGGGAAGTAGATGTACGGCGTGTACAGAATCGGAATGTCTTTTACGCGCAGCGTCACGTTGGTCGCGGTACCGAAACCGGTGGCCGGGTTCAAGGTGATGTTGTTGCCCTTGAGCTGCCAGGCGTTGCTGTTCGGTTCGCACGTGGTGTACGTGCCGTCCTTCAGGCGGATGATCGCGTTTTCGGCACGCTTGGCGTACAGCGCGTTACCGCGGATGCGCGATTTGTGCATCACGTATTCGGCGTTGTCGACCTTGGCTTCACCGGTGTCGAGCTGCACATCGGCGTGGTCGCCGACAATCAGCGCGCCGTTGTCGCGGATACGTACATCGCCATTGAGTTCGGCGCGGCTCTCGGCCTGATACAGGCTGGCCTCGTCGGATTCGACCTGCATGCTGCCCTGACGCAGGACAACATCACCGGCCAGCGTACCGACTTGATCATCGGTGTTATAGCGCGAGGCTTTTGCGCCGATAAAGGTCGGAGCATCGCTTTTGTTCGTCTTGTCATTCATGCCAGGACGAATCGGTTCGATATAGGCACCAGAGCAGTAAGGCCCGGTCTCGGCCAATTGGGCGGCGGTGAGCTTCTCGCGCGGAACCCAGTCGAGGTGACTGAAGTCTTCGCTACGGGATTTCAAACCGCGGCCCTTGGCTTCGGTGACCAGCGCCGTTTTTGGCGCTGTGTCGGCAGCCGAACCGTTCTCGGTCGCCGCTTCGCCGGTAGCACTGACGGCACTGCCGTCATGCACCGGACGCGGCGGCAACGCAGCAGCGGTTGATTTGGGCGCACAGGCCCAACCACCCGAAGCCGAGACGGAGCAGTCATACTGCTCGGCGGCAACAACGAATTGACTGGCCAGAGGTTGCATAGCCAGCAGACTGCCGGTTACCAACAACGGAAATTTTTTACGAAACGCGGGGGATTTCAATGCCATCTTATTAGTCCGGGCTTCCTGCGTGCCATCTGCCCGCGGTGTGGGCCGCACGCCTCTCGATGGTCTGAAAAAGATGCTGGATAATAAAGCATGACCCGCTTGACGGCTAGCGCCGTCGGAGACCCTTGCAATGCCTGACCAAGATGTACGCTTGCAACACCTGAAAGTTTGGCTCGATGAGCAGTTGGCAATCCTGTTTGCAGATCAGGGCTGGGGCACCGTGCCCCCGGCCACGTTGACTGCGGCCAGCAGCGACGCGAGTTTCCGCCGTTACTTCCGCTGGGAAGGCGAGGGGCGCAGCTTCGTCGTGATGGACGCGCCGCCCCCCCAGGAAAACTGCAAACCGTTCGTGGATATCGCTTTTTTGCTGGCGAAATCCGGAATAAATGTGCCGAAAATTTATGCCGAGGACCTCGAGCGCGGATTTCTTTTGCTCAATGACCTGGGCAACCAGACCTATCTCGACGTGATCGATGGCGAAAATGCCGACGCATTGTTCGCCGATGCCTTGCAAGCGCTGCTGGCTTTTCAGCAGTTGCCGATGGTTGCACCGTTGCCGAGCTACGACGTTGCCTTGCTGCGCCGTGAGCTGGAACTGTTCCCTGAGTGGTATGTGAAGCGTGAACTCGGTGTCGAATTCGATTCGACTCAGCAACAGCAGTGGCAGCAGGTTAGTGATCTGCTGATCGACAGCGCACTCGCTCAACCCAAAGTGCTGGTACACCGCGACTACATGCCCCGCAACCTGATGCTCAGCGAACCGAATCCCGGCGTGCTGGACTTCCAGGATGCGGTTTATGGCCCGGTGACCTACGACGTGACCTGCCTGTTCAAGGACGCCTTCCTCAGCTGGCCCGAAGAGCGCGTGCACGGCTGGCTGGAAAATTACTGGCAGCAAGCTTCGGCGCTGAACATTCCAGTGCAGCCGGACTTCGAAGACTTCCTGCGCGCCAGCGATCTGATGGGCGTGCAGCGCCATTTGAAAGTCATCGGCATCTTCGCGCGCATCTGCCACCGTGACGGCAAGCCGCGTTACCTGGCCGACGTGCCACGTTTCTTCTCCTATATAGAAGCGGTGATTGCGCGACGTCCGGAATTGGCCGAACTGCAAGCGCTGTTCACCAGCCTGCGGGGTGGAGCAACAGCATGAAGGCAATGATTCTGGCGGCAGGCAAAGGCGAGCGCATGCGTCCGCTGACCCTGACCACGCCGAAACCACTGGTGCGTGCCGGCGGTGTTCCCCTGATCGAATATCACCTGCGCGCCCTCGCGGCCGCAGGATTCAACGAGATCGTGATCAACCACGCCTGGCTCGGTCAGCAGATCGAGGATTATCTGGGTGACGGCTCGCGATTTGGTGTGAGCATTCAGTACTCGCCCGAAGGCGAGCCACTGGAAACCGGCGGCGGGATTTTCCGGGCGCTGCCGATGCTTGGCGATGATGCGTTCCTGGTGGTCAACGGTGATATCTGGACCGATTATGACTTCAGCGTCCTGCACCAGCCGATCAACGGACTCGCGCATCTGGTCCTTGCGGACAACCCGACGCATCACCCGAACGGTGATTTCACGTTGGCCGACGGCCAGGTGATCGATGGCCAGCCCGACGCTGCAACCCTGACCTACAGCGGCATCGCTGTGCTGCATCCGCAACTGTTCGATGGCTGCACCGACGGCGCGTTCAAGCTGGCACCGCTGCTGCGCAAAGCCATGGCGGCTGGCGAAGTGAGTGGCGAACGCCTGAAAGGGCACTGGGTCGATGTCGGTACGCATGAGCGTCTGGCCGAAGCTGAAACATTGATAGAAGCGAGTCGCTGACATGTTGTGGCCAGGGACTCTGATTGGAGCCGGAGCGGGTTTTGCAATCGCCAGCATTCCGGGGGCCATGCTTGGGGCATTGTTGGGGCAGGCGCTGGATCGGCGTCTGCACTTGCAGAGCTGGGGACACTTGCGGGAAAAACTCGGCGGTCGGCCGATGCTGCGCAACGACGAACTGTTGTTTGTGTTGCTCGGGCGTCTGGCCAAGAGTGATGGTCGGGTTACCGACGGGCATATCCAGCAGGCGCGCAACGAGATGCGTGCGCTGGAGATGAGTGAGCCGGCAACGCGCCGCGCCATCGCGGCATTCAACCGTGGCAAGTCTGAAAATGACAATCTGCGCGGTTATCTGCGGCGCTTGAGCGCGCAGCCCCATGCGGCCGAGGGTGTCTTGCGTGCGTGCTGGCGGATGGTCTGGGCCGATGGTCGTGCCGGCGTCAGCGAGCGTGAATTGTTGGCGCAGTGGGGCAAATGGCTGGGCTGGACAACGCATCAGGTGCAGGCGCTGGCCAGTGATTACGAACCGGGCAAGCGTCCGATCGTCAGTGCTGCAGTGAGCTATCAGGAGGCGATGCGTTTATTGGGCGTGTCGGCGTCCAGTGAACCGGCGCAGATCAAGCGGGCCTATCGGCGCCTGCTCAGTCGTCATCATCCGGACAAGATTGCCGGAACGGGGGCGACGCCAGCGCAGGTGCGTGAGGCGACTGATAGAACCCGGGAGCTGCACAATGCTTATACGTTGATTCGTGAGCGGCGGGATTTTCGCTAAACGTTAGATGTGTATCGTCTGCGCTGGCCTCTTCGCGAGCAGGCTCGCTCCCACAATGGATTGTGTACGCAGATCCAATGTGGGAGCGAGCTTGCTCGCGAAGGGAGCGACGCGGTTTGTCGGTCAGTCTGTGTTCTGCGGATTCAGCCAGCCACGCACCCGGCGGAACAACTGTTCCTGCTCAGCCTTGTTGTCTGGCAAGGCTCTGAGCGCCACTTGGCTGAACGCCGAAGTCTTCAAGCGCTTGCTCGCCTGCATGCGCTCCAGCGCGGCGTTGCGATCCAGCGGCTTGTCCATGTAGAAAATATCTGCGGTCGGCAGCTTCAGGGTTGGCGTCAGCTCGGCCAGTGGCGGTTTGGCCTTGGCTGGCATCTGTGCATCGACCATGACGAATTTCTCTACCTGCGCCGTTTGTTTCTCGCTCAGGTATCGCGCGGCCCAATAGGCACCAGTGCCGTGTCCGAGCACGACAATGCTGCGTGCGCTCTGCTGTTCGGCGTAGGCAATCGCGGCGTCGATGCGCGCGAAGATGCGTTCGGCGTCAGCCTTGGATTGTTCTTCAGTGGTTTCGGCGACCACTTGATCCGCCACTTCGGCTTCACCGCCAGCGGCTTGTTCAATTGGCTGCGCGGTGGTGGAGTCCTTGCTACCTGACTCCGGTGCTTTCGGCGCAACCGGCGCTTCAACCACGCGCGGTGCGATGGCGTCGCTTTGCAGGTCGGGCAGGGTGATACTCAGGCTGCTCCATTGTGCATCCGGCAGTTTGCGCCGCAATGGGCCGATTGCCTGCGGCCAGTCAGCGGTTTCGCCGGCGCCAGGGATGATGATCACCGCGCCTTTGGGCTCGGCGGTGTTGGCCGGTTTCCACAGGGCGAGGAAGCTGTCGCTGCCGGCCTGCAATTGTTGCTGTTCTTGCGCCGGGACTTTACGTTCCAGTGCGGCGGCCTCTTCCTGACTACGCTCTAGCAGTGGCTGGCGTTCGGCCGGTTTTTCTTCTGCCGGTTTTTCCGCCGCAGGAGTGGGGTCGGCGGCGTTGACGGAAAACGCACAGGGCAGGATCAGCGACAGGCACAATGCTGGCATTGCCAGGCGGTAAACAGAGGGCATCGGTTATTCCAGGCCAGAAAGTATCCCGGCAGCCTAATGGGTTGGTCAGAATTTGTCAGTGTATGAGACTTCAATGAAGCGATTTTGCTGCCTGTGGGTTATCGGCTGTTTGTGGTTTCCCTTGATGGGCTGGGCGGCGCCTGCGCCCCCGGCCCACGTTGCGCAATTGTCGGCGGGCCAGCAGCAATGGCTGGCGCAGCACAATGAACTGCGCGTCGGTCTGGTCCTGCAAGCACCGTATGCGCAATACGACCGGCGTTTGCAGCGGCTGTCCGGGGCTAACGTCGAACTGATGAAGTTGTTGGCCAAGACGCTCAATGTCGAACTGAGCTGGCGTAACTTTCAGGATCTCGCACAACTGGAAACCGCCGTGCGCGAGGGCGAGATCGATATCGCTCCGGGCCTGAGTCAAACCCCGAGTGCGTTGCGTCTGTGGCAGTTTTCCGATCCCTACATGCGCGTGCCGCAACTGGTGGTCAGTGAGCAGAAGGCCAGTGGCGTGGTCGATCTGGAGAAACTCGACAGCCAGGTCCGCGTCGCCGTGCGCATGCCCAGCAGCACCGCGGACTATCTGCGCAGCAACTATCCACACCTGAACCTGCAAGGCGTGCCGCTAGAGCGTCAAGCCTTGCAGTTGCTGTTGACGCAGCAGGCCGCCTACGCCGTGGTCGACGAGGCACAACTCGGGCGGTTGTCGGTAGAGCCGGAGTTCGCCGAACTGGTGGTGGTGGGCGATATCGGCCTGCCGCAACTGCTGCGAGTCGGCTCGCGCCGCGATTGGCCGGAGCTGGCCGGCATTGTGCAAAGTGCTTTGCGCGCGATCCCGGCCAAAGATCTGGAGCAACTGCACAACCAATGGCTGCAACCGAAATACCCGCGACTGTCGGAGTCGCCCGGCTTCTGGCAGAACCTCAGTCTGTTGTTTGCGGTGATCCTGCTCAGTTGTGTCGCGATCGTGCTCTGGCAGCGCCGCCAACAGCACAGCCTTGAGCAGCGATTGCTGGCCGCCCGGGAAGACATCGCCTTGCGCGCAGCCAGCGAAGAAGCGCTGCGGTTGACGCAGTTCTCCATCGATCAAAGCACCGTCGGCATCCTCTGGGTCAATTGGGACAGCCATGTGCGCTACGCCAATCGTGCGGCGGAAAACATGCTCGGTTACCCCTCAGGCGGATTGATCGAGCGTCCCCTGATCGACTTCGAGCCGGGACTGCACATGGATCGCTGGCTCAATCTGTGGAAGCGCGCGCGGGCCAGCGAAGAAGGGCCGCTGAGTTTCGAAACCAGTTGCGTGCGCGCCGATGGCAGTGTTTTGCCTGCGGACGTGTCGCTGAGTTTCCTGCGCTTTCGCGACAGCGAATACCTGGTGGTTTACCTCACGGATGTCACCGAGCGCCGCCGTGCACTGGCGGCGTTGCAGGAAAGCGAGGCGCGTCTGCAAGGCATTGCGGCGAATGTGCCGGGGCTGGTGTTCCGTCTGGAGCGGGCGCCAGTGACCGGGCAGATCGACTTTGCCTACATCAGCGAGGGCAGCGAAAGTCTGGTCGGTTATGCCCCGGCCACCATTGCCCATCGCGACATGGGCCTGCGCAGCCTGGTGCATCCCGAAGATAAGGCGAGTTATCACCGCACTCAGGATCAGGCGCTGGACACCGACAGTGACTGGTCATGGCAAGGCCGGATCCTCACGCGTCAGGGCGAGCAGCGCTGGGCCGAGATCAAAGCGATCACTCGCCAACTGGAGGACGGCGCGTACGTGTGGGACGGCATCGTCTGGGACATCAGCGAGAGCAAGCGTATCGAGCTGGAACTGGCGGCCTCCCGCGAGCAACTGCGCGAACTGTCGGCGCACCTTGAAAGCGTGCGTGAAGAAGAGAAGGCGCGAATTGCCCGCGAGGTTCACGATGAGTTGGGGCAGATGTTGACGGTGCTGAAACTGGAAACATCGATGTGCGAACTGGCCTACGCGCAACTCGATCCCGGTCTGAACGAACGGTTGAACAGCATGAAGCGCCTGATCGCGCAGTTATTTCAATTGGTGCGTGATGTGGCGACGGCGCTGCGACCACCGATTCTCGATGCCGGGATTGCGTCGGCAATCGAGTGGCAGGCGCGGCGGTTCGAGGCGCGTACGCAGATTCCATGCCTGGTGCAGGTGCCGGACAATCTGCCGGCGCTCAGTGATGCCAAGGCGATTGGCCTGTTCCGGATCCTGCAGGAGGCGCTGACCAATGTGATGCGCCATGCCCAGGCGCATACTGTGGAACTGACGCTGGCGCTGGAAGGCGACGAATTGTGTCTGACGGTCGCCGATGATGGCGTAGGATTCGTCGCTGCTGCCGGTCGGCCGACTTCGTTTGGGCTGGTGGGCATGCGTGAGCGGGTGCTGATCATGGGCGGGCGGCTGACGCTGGAAAGTGAGCCGGGGGAGGGCACCAGTCTGGTGGTGCGGGTGCCGGTGAGTGAGGTTTGAAGGTTTGTGGTGTTTGGGCTGACGCTATCGCGAGCAGGCTCGCTCCCACAGGGATTGGTGTGTACCTGAAATCTGGAGAAAAGATTTGATCCGAGTACTGGTAGCCGAAGACCACACCATTGTCCGCGAAGGCATCAAGCAATTGATTGGCCTGGCCAAGGATCTGCAAGTGGTGGGCGAGGCGAGCAATGGTGAGCAACTGCTCGAAACCCTGCGCAATGTGCCGTGCGAAGTGGTGCTGCTCGACATCTCCATGCCCGGCGTCAATGGCCTCGAAGCGATCCCGCGCATCCGTGCTCTGAACAATCCGCCAGCGATTCTGGTGCTGTCGATGCATGACGAAGCGCAGATGGCTGCTCGGGCGCTGAAGGTTGGCGCTGCCGGGTATGCGACCAAGGACAGTGATCCGGCGTTGTTGCTCACCGCCATTCGCAAGGTCGCGGCCGGTGGGCGTTACATTGATCCGGATCTGGCGGATCGCATGGTCTTCGAAGTCGGCCTGACCGATGCGCGGCCGCTGCATTCGTTGCTGTCGGAGCGCGAATTCTCGGTGTTCGAGCGCCTGGCCCAAGGCGCCAACGTCAACGACATCGCCCAGCAACTGGCCCTGAGCAGCAAAACCATCAGCACCCACAAGGCGCGTTTGATGCAGAAACTCAATATCACCTCGCTGGCCGAACTGGTCAAATACGCGATGGAACACAAACTCCTCTAAAGATCACCGCGATCAAAACTGTAGGAGTGAGCCTGCTCGCGATAGCGGTGGATCATTCACTGCTGTGGTGGCTGATCCACCGCTATCGCGAGCAGGCTCACTCCTACAGGGGATCTCCATAGCGCCAGAAATTTTGAGCATATCTGTTAGCGACACGCGCTTTTGCTTGTTCTTGCAGCTTGCAGCTCAACCCTCGCCACTGCCTTATCCATTAGCGCCATCCTTGTAGGGCAATCCCTACCCCCAACCTTCCATCCGGCTGAGGCGATTCTCTCCTGCGCCCCGATTTGCGTGGCTGTCAGCAACCACTAGGCTTAATCCACAAGCAGTCATCAACAACAAAGGTGTGGGTATGAGCCAGGTCGAAACAAACGCAGGGGCCAGTGATGTGCTGGTCAGCTTTCGTGGAGTGCAGAAGAGCTACGACGGCGAGAACCTGATCGTCAAAGACCTCAACCTGGACATCCGCAAAGGCGAGTTTCTCACCCTGCTCGGGCCGTCCGGTTCCGGCAAGACCACCAGCCTGATGATGCTCGCCGGTTTCGAAACACCGACCGCTGGCGAGATTCTGCTGGCCGGGCGCTCGATCAACAACGTGCCGCCGCACAAGCGCGACATCGGCATGGTGTTCCAGAACTACGCGCTGTTCCCGCACATGACCGTTGCGGAAAACCTCGCGTTTCCACTGACCGTCCGTGGCCTGAACAAAAGCGATGTCAGTGACCGCGTGAAAAAAGTCCTCAGCATGGTTCAGCTCGACGCGTTCGCCTCGCGCTACCCGGCGCAGCTGTCCGGTGGTCAGCAGCAGCGTGTGGCGCTGGCCCGCGCGCTGGTGTTCGAACCGCAACTGGTGCTGATGGACGAACCCCTCGGCGCCCTCGACAAACAACTGCGTGAACACATGCAGATGGAAATCAAACACCTGCACCAGCGCCTCGGCGTGACCGTGGTTTACGTGACCCACGATCAGGGTGAAGCGCTGACCATGTCTGACCGCGTCGCGGTGTTCCATCAAGGCGAAATCCAGCAGATCGCCCCACCGCGCACGCTTTACGAAGAGCCGAAAAACACCTTTGTCGCCAACTTTATCGGCGAGAACAACCGCCTCAACGGTCGCCTGCTCAGCCAGAGCGGTGAGCGCTGCGTGGTCGAGTTGGGCCGTGGCGAAAAGGTCGAGGCGTTGGCGGTCAATGTCGGCCAGACCGGCGAACCGGTAACCCTGTCGATCCGTCCGGAGCGCGTCAGCCTCAACGGTTCGAGCGATCAATGCGTTAACCGCTTCTCAGGGAGGGTGGCGGAATTCATCTATCTGGGCGACCACGTCCGGGTGCGCCTGGAAGTCTGTGGCAAGACCGACTTCTTCGTGAAACAGCCGATTGCCGAGCTCGATCCTGCGCTCGCGGTCGGTGACGTGGTTCCGCTTGGCTGGCAGGTCGAGCACGTACGCGCACTCGATCCACTTCTAGAGGCGCATTAATCGCCCCGGCAATACCAACACCAACCCTGCACGTGGAGAGAACAATAAATGTTGAGATCCCTGAAGTTCACCGCCCTGACCCTGGGCCTGATGGGTGCGGCCAGCGCAATGGCCGCTGGCCCGGATTTGACCGTGGTGTCGTTTGGCGGGGCGAACAAGGCGGCGCAAGTCAAAGCCTTCTATGCACCGTGGGAAGCGGCGGGCAACGGCAAGATCGTCGCCGGCGAATACAACGGTGAAATGGCCAAGGTCAAAGCCATGGTCGACACCAAGAGCGTGTCGTGGGATCTGGTCGAAGTTGAATCGCCAGAGCTGTCCCGTGGCTGCGACGAAGACATGTTCGAACAACTCGACCCGGCACTGTTCGGCAAGACTGAAGACTACGTCAAAGGCGCGATTCAGCCATGCGGCGTGGGCTTCTTCGTGTGGTCGACCGTACTGGCTTACAACGCCGACAAGCTGAAAACCGCACCGACCAGTTGGGCGGATTTCTGGGACACCAAGAAATTCCCGGGCAAGCGTGGCCTGCGCAAAGGCGCCAAGTACACCCTCGAATTCGCGCTGATGGCCGACGGTGTGGCGCCGAAAGACGTCTACAAAGAGCTGGCGAGCAAGGGTGGCCAGGATCGTGCGTTCAAGAAGCTTGATGAGCTGAAGCCAAGCATCCAATGGTGGGAAGCGGGCGCACAACCGCCGCAATACCTCGCTTCCGGTGACGTAGTGATGAGTTCGGCCTACAACGGTCGCATCGCGGCGGTGCAGAAAGAATCCAACCTGAAAGTGGTGTGGAACGGCGGCATCTACGACTTCGACGCGTGGGCCATCCCGAAAGGTCTGGACGCCAAGCGCGCCGAAGCGGCGAAGAAATTCATCGCCTTCTCGGTACAGCCGCAGCAGCAGAAAACCTACTCGGAAAACATCGCCTACGGCCCGGCCAACACCCAGGCTGTGCCTCTGCTGGCCAAGGACGTCCTGAAAGACATGCCGACCACCCCGGAAAACATCGCCAACCAGGTGCAGATCGACGTCAGCTTCTGGGCTGACAACGGCGAGCAACTGGAGCAGCGCTTCAATTCCTGGGCTGCGAAGTAACCCGAGCATACGGACCGAGGGCTTTCCGGATGATCGTTCCCACGCTCTGCGTGGGAATGCCGCCCGGGATGCTCCGCGTCCCTGTGACGCAGAGCGTCACTGGATGCGTTACCACGCAGAGCGTGGGAACGATCAGTACCCAAAGTTCGAGGTAGCGTTCGCCACCTCTGTAACGATCAAAGATTTGCGGAGTACGTCATGGCCATCGCCGTTCCCCTGAACGAGGGCACCAGCCCCACCTTGAAGCAGAAGCTCAAGCGCGCCGAGCGGGTCAACCGCTGGAAGGCTCAAGCGCTGATTGCGCCGCTGGTGCTGTTTCTGTTGCTGGTGTTTCTGGTGCCGATCGTGGCGCTGCTCTACAAAAGCGTCGGCAACCCCGAAGTGGTCGGCGGCATGCCGCGCACCGTGGCGGCCATCGCCAGTTGGGACGGCCGTGGCCTGCCCGCTGAACCGGTCTACAAAGCCGCTGGCGAAGACCTCGCCGAAGCACGTAAAAACCAGACGCTGGGCGATTTGTCCAAGCGCTTGAACATGGAGTTGGCCGGCTATCGCAGCCTGCTGACCAAAACCGCCCGGGCGCTGCCGTTCGCCAGCGAACCGGCCTCCTATAAAGAAGCACTGGAAGGCCTCGACGAGCGTTGGGGCGACCCGGCCTACTGGCAAGCGGTCAAACGCAACACCAGCAGCATCACGCCTTACTACTTGCTGGCAGCGGTCGATCACCGTATCGACGACCTCGGCGAAATCGCCCCGGCCACCCCGGATCAGGCGATCTACCTCGACATCTTCGCCCGCACCTTCTGGATGGGTCTGGTCATCACCGTGATCTGCCTACTGCTGGCTTATCCACTGGCGTACCTGCTGGCCAACCTGCCGTCGCGGCAAAGCAACCTGCTGATGATCCTCGTGCTGCTGCCGTTCTGGACATCGATCCTGGTGCGCGTCGCCGCGTGGATCGTACTGCTGCAATCGGGCGGTCTGATCAACAGTGGGCTGATGGCCATGGGCATCATCGATAAACCGCTGGAACTGGTGTTCAACCGCACCGGCGTGTACATCTCGATGGTGCACATTCTGCTGCCGTTCATGATCCTGCCGATCTACAGCGTGATGAAAGGCATCTCGCCGACCTACATGCGCGCGGCGATTTCCCTCGGCTGCCACCCGTTCGCCAGTTTCTGGCGGGTGTACTTCCCGCAGACCTACGCCGGTGTTGGCGCCGGTTGCCTGTTGGTGTTCATCCTCGCTATCGGCTACTACATCACCCCGGCGCTGCTCGGCAGCCCGAACGATCAAATGGTCAGCTACTTCGTCGCTTTCTACACCAACACCAGCATCAACTGGGGCATGGCCACCGCGCTGGGCGGGCTGTTGCTGCTGGCGACCGTGGTGCTTTATCTGATTTACAGCTGGCTGGTCGGCGCCAGTCGCCTGCGCCTGAGCTAAGGGGAATTCGAAATGCTGAGTCCTTACATGTCGCCCATTGAACGGGTGTGGTTCTACAGCCTGCGGATCCTCTGCGGCCTGATTCTGTTGTTCCTGATTCTGCCGGTGCTGGTGATTATTCCGCTGTCATTTAACTCGGGGAGTTTTCTGGTCTATCCGCTGCAGGGTTTCTCGCTGCAGTGGTACCACGACTTCTTCGCCTCGGCGGAATGGATGCGCGCACTGAAGAACAGCATCATTGTTGCCCCAGCGGCGACGGTGCTGGCGATGATATTCGGTACGCTGGCGGCGATTGGTCTGACTCGCGGTGACTTCCCCGGCAAAGCGCTGGTGATGGCGCTGGTGATTTCGCCGATGGTGGTGCCGGTGGTGATCATCGGCGTGGCGAGTTATCTGTTCTTCGCGCCGTTGGGTTTGGGTAACAGCTTTTTCTCGCTGATTGTGGTGCATGCGGTGTTGGGTGTGCCGTTTGTGATCATCACCGTGTCGGCGACATTGCAGGGGTTTAACCACAACCTGGTGCGGGCGGCGGCGAGTCTCGGTGCATCGCCACTGACGGCGTTCCGCCGGGTGACCTTGCCGCTGATTGCGCCGGGGGTGATTTCCGGGGCGTTGTTTGCGTTTGCGACTTCGTTTGATGAGGTGGTGGTGACGTTGTTTCTCGCCGGGCCTGAGCAGGCGACGTTGCCTCGGCAGATGTTTAGCGGGATTCGTGAGAACCTGAGTCCGACGATTGCCGCTGCTGCCACGTTGCTGATCGCCTTCTCCGTCATTTTGCTGCTGACCCTGGAATGGCTGCGCGGGCGTAGCGAAAAACTGCGTACGGCTCAGGTTTAAGGGCCAGGTCAAAAGCCACCCCCTCACCCCAACCCTCTCCCCCATGGGGGCGAGGGGGAAGGGAGCAAATCTTCATGTTTTTCAAAACCTGAATCCGACTTGGTATCGCACGTCGGTGTATCTCCTCCATGCACCTCGGTCAGTCTTTTTACCTTCTGGGGAGAAGGGAGCAGATCGTTGTGCTTTTCAAAATCCGAGTTCGACTAGGTATCGCACGTCGGTGTACCTCTTACATTCACCTCGGTCAGTCCCCTCTCCCTTTGGGAGAGGGCTAGGGTGAGGGGCTCTTGCTCTTGCGCTCGATAGGTCATTCACCACCTGAATAGCAGACAACCCCAAATCCCCAGCTAATCTTGTGCCCAGCTCCCACATCTATAAGAGGCTGCGCACGATGAGTCTGTCCCAGTTCAAAATCGCTCATAAACTGATCACCGGCGCCGCCGCCATCGAACAACTGGCCGCTGAGCTCACGCGTCTGGACATCGACAATCCACTGATCGTCACCGACGCCGCGCTGGTCAAGTCCGGCACCGTCGAGCTAGCGTTGGTGCAACTCGGTGGGCGCGACTACGAAATATTCGACCGTGTGCTGCCAGACCCGGAAATTGCCATCGTCGAAGACTGCATGCGTGTCTACCGCGAAGGCGGGCATGACGGTTTGATCGGTCTAGGTGGCGGCAGCGCCATCGACATCGCCAAGAGTGTCGCTGCCTACGCTGGATATCACGGCGCGCTGGAAGATCTGTTCGGTGTTGACCAGGTACCACGCAAAGGTCCGCCGCTGATCGCGATTCCGACCACCGCTGGCACCGGCTCCGAAGTGACCAACGTCGCGATTCTCTCGGACAAAGTCGCACAGTTGAAGAAAGGCATCGTCAGCGACTTTCTATTGCCGGACGTGGCGCTGGTCAGCCCGCAGATGACCCTGACCTGCCCACGCAGTGTCACCGCCGCCAGTGGCATCGACGCGCTGGTGCACGCCATCGAGTCCTATCTGTCGGTGAATGCCTCGCCGATCACCGACTCTCTGGCCCTTGGCGCCATCAAGCTGATCGCCAAAGCGCTGCCCAAGGCCTACGCCAATGGCGCCAACCTGCAGGCCCGCGAAGACATGGCCACCGCCAGCCTGATGGCCGGCATGGCGTTCGGCAACGCCGGGGTCGGCGCGGTGCATGCGCTGGCGTATCCGCTGGGCGGGCGCTTCAACATCGCTCATGGCGTGAGCAATGCGTTGCTGCTGCCGTATGTCATGACCTGGAACAAGATGGCCTGCGTCGAACGCATGCAGGATATTGCCGAAGCCATGGGGGTGAAGACCGCTCATTTGAGTGCAGCCGAAGCGGCAGACAAAGCTGTGCAAGCGATGACCGATTTGTGCGCGGCCGTGGAAATCCCGGCCGGGCTGCGTAGTTTCGGCGTGCCGGAAGAGGCGATCCCGGCGATGGCCGTGGAAGCCGCGGGCATTGAGCGGCTGATGCGCAATAACCCGCGCAAACTCAGTGCTGTCGATATCGAGAAGATCTACCGCGCGGCGTATTGAGTCAGCGCCGGTCATCCGTCATGGCATAACCCAATCATCGCGGTCACGGTGCGCGCTTGGAAACTTGAGGTATACAATGCGCGCCATCGTGATTTAGCTCAGAAAAGGTGCGTCATGCAGCCCTTCGTAATTGCTCCGTCGATTCTCTCCGCCGACTTCGCCCGCCTCGGCGAGGAAGTAGACAACGTTCTCGCCGCTGGCGCCGACTTCGTCCACTTTGACGTCATGGACAACCACTACGTGCCAAACCTGACCATCGGTCCGATGGTCTGCGCGGCATTGCGCAAGTACGGCGTTACCGCGCCGATCGACGCGCATCTGATGGTCAGCCCGGTGGATCGCATTGTCGGCGACTTCATCGAAGCCGGCGCCACCTACATCACCTTCCACCCGGAAGCCACGCTGCACGTTGATCGTTCGCTGCAACTGATCCGCGAAGGTGGCTGCAAATCCGGTCTGGTATTCAACCCGGCGACCCCGCTGGATGTGCTCAAGTACGTGATCGACAAGGTCGACATGGTCTTGCTGATGAGCGTCAACCCGGGCTTCGGCGGGCAGAAGTTCATTCCTGGCACCCTCGATAAACTGCGCGAAGCGCGGGCGATCATCGATGCCTCGGGCCGTGACATCCGCTTGGAAATCGATGGCGGCGTCAACGTCAACAACATCCGCGAAATCGCCGCTGCTGGCGCTGACACCTTTGTTGCCGGCTCGGCAATCTTCAATGCGCCGAACTATCAGGAAGTCATCGACAAGATGCGTTCCGAACTGGCGCTGGCGCGCCCATGAGCGGTTTTGAGCAGCTGTTCCCGGGAAAACTGCCACGGCTGGTGATGTTCGATCTGGATGGCACACTGATCGACTCGGTTCCGGACCTGGCAGCCGCCGTGGACACCATGCTGCTCTCCCTCGGCCGTCAACCGGCGGGCATCGATTCGGTGCGCGAGTGGGTTGGCAACGGCGCGCCAGTACTGGTGCGCCGTGCGTTGGCCGGTGGTATCGATCATTCGGCGGTGGATGACGTCGAAGCCGAGCACGCGCTGGAAGTGTTCATGCAAGCCTACGGCGCCAGCCATGAGCTGACCGTGGTCTATCCCGGCGTGCGCGACACTCTCAAGTGGCTGCACAAGCAAGGCGTGGCCATGGCGCTGATTACCAACAAACCGGAGCGTTTCGTCGCGCCGCTGCTGGATCAGATGAAGATCGGCCGCTACTTCAAGTGGATCATCGGTGGCGATACCCTGCCGCAGAAAAAGCCTGATCCGGCAGCGCTGTTCTTTGTGATGAAAATGGCCAACATCCCGGCCTCGCAATCGCTCTTCGTCGGCGACTCGCGCAGCGATGTGCTGGCGGCGAAAGCGGCGGGGGTCAAATGCGTGGCGCTGAGCTATGGCTACAACCACGGTCGACCGATTGCCGAAGAATCACCGGCGCTGGTCATCGACGATCTGCGCAAGCTAATTCCCGGTTGCCTAGGTTCGGCCGCTGAGATAACGTTGCCCGACGCTGCTCAATCCCATTCTGGAAACGCCATCGTGGTGGTCACTCGCAAACTCTGGATGAAAGTCATCAAGGCCCTGGCCCGCTGGCGTTGGCGCGCCTGACTTGTTCCTGGCCGGCCTGCCGGCGCGTTTGCATACCTGACTGATTTGCCCCTCACACCACGAGGCACCTTATGATCCGCGAAGAATTCCTGCGCTTGGCCGCTGACGGCTACAACCGCATTCCGTTGGCCTGCGAAACCCTGGCCGACTTCGACACGCCGCTGTCGATCTACCTGAAACTGGCCGACCAGCCCAACTCCTACCTGCTCGAATCGGTGCAGGGTGGCGAGAAATGGGGCCGTTATTCGATCATCGGCCTGCCGTGCCGCACTGTGCTGCGCGTTCACGACCATCACGTGAGCATCACCGTTGATGGCGTCGAGACCGAAAGCCACGATGTTGAAGATCCGTTGGCCTTCGTCGAAACCTTCAAGGCGCGCTACAACGTGCCGACCATCGCCGGTCTGCCGCGCTTCAACGGTGGTCTGGTCGGTTACTTCGGTTACGACTGCGTGCGTTATGTCGAGAAGCGCCTGGGCAAGTGCCCGAACCCGGATCCACTTGGCGTGCCAGACATTCTGCTGATGGTTTCCGACGCCGTCGTGGTGTTCGACAACCTCGCCGGCAAGATGCACGCGATCGTGCTCGCCGACCCTGCGCAGGCGGATGCCTTCGAACAAGGTCAGGCGCAACTGCAGGCATTGTTGGAAAAGCTCCGTCAGCCGATCACCCCGCGCCGTGGCCTGGACTTCAGCAAGCAGCAATCGGCTGATCCGGTGTTCCGTTCGAGTTTTACTCAAGACGATTACGAAAAAGCCGTCGACACCATCAAGGAGTACATCCTTGCCGGTGACTGCATGCAGGTCGTGCCGTCGCAGCGCATGTCGATCGACTTCAAGGCTGCGCCGATCGATCTGTACCGCGCTTTGCGTTGCTTCAACCCGACGCCGTACATGTACTTCTTCAACTTCGGCGACTTCCACGTCGTTGGCAGTTCGCCGGAAGTGCTGGTGCGGGTCGAAGACAACCTGATCACCGTGCGCCCGATTGCCGGCACGCGCCCACGTGGCGCCACGGAAGAAGCGGATGTGGCGCTGGAAGAGGACTTGCTGTCGGACGACAAGGAGATCGCCGAGCACTTGATGCTGATCGATCTGGGTCGCAACGACACCGGGCGCGTGTCGGAAATCGGCTCGGTGAAGCTCACCGAGAAAATGGTTATCGAGCGCTATTCCAACGTGATGCACATCGTCTCCAACGTCACCGGCCAGTTGAAAGCCGGGCTGACGGCGATGGATGCACTTCGAGCGATTCTGCCGGCAGGCACCTTGTCGGGCGCGCCGAAGATTCGCGCGATGGAAATCATCGACGAACTGGAGCCGGTCAAGCGTGGAGTGTATGGCGGCGCGGTGGGTTACTTCGCCTGGAACGGCAACATGGACACCGCGATTGCGATTCGTACGGCGGTGATCAAGAACGGCGAACTGCACGTGCAGGCTGGTGGCGGTATCGTCGCCGACTCGGTGCCGGCACTGGAATGGGAAGAAACCCTGAACAAACGCCGCGCGATGTTCCGCGCCGTGGCCCTGGCCGAGCAAACCCCGGAAGCCTGAACTCACGCAAAACCCCCTGTAGGAGTGAACCTGTTCGCGATAGCGGATTAACATTCAACGGATATGTTGTTTGAACCACCGTAATCGCGAGCAGGCTCACTCCTACATTTGATCTGTGTTCGGTCATAAAAAAGCGGCGCCTGTGAGAGCGCCGCTTTTTTTTGCCTGCGATTTAGAAGTCCAGAACGACCCCGACGTTAACGCCCTGCTGGGTAAAGTCATCATCCTTACGCAGCGAGTAGCCGCCACGCAGCGCCAGATCCGCCGTGAGTTTGTGGCTGACGCCCAGGCTCAAACGGTTCAAATGACTCTGCGGCGTGTAGCCCTCAAGTTTGAAGTCATTCGCCGGCAAGGTGTTGAGCGCGATGTTGACCTTCTGCACGTCGTCTTCGTACTCACGCTCGTGAGCGTACTCGCCGAATACCTGGGTTTGCGGGGTG
The DNA here is from genome assembly GCF_900187475.1 of Pseudomonas sp. Irchel s3h9. Lineage (NCBI taxonomy): Bacteria > Pseudomonadati > Pseudomonadota > Gammaproteobacteria > Pseudomonadales > Pseudomonadaceae > Pseudomonas > Pseudomonas sp. Irchel s3h9. The sequence goes on from NZ_FYDH01000015.1 coordinate 171,097, forward strand.
ATGTTGTACTTGCCCTGCAAGCCCAGCCCCAGGCGTTTCGAGTCACGAGTCTGATCATCGAAAGTCAGCGCCGTGGCGCGGTTGCCCTTCTCTGAGTAGCCGTCGACATCGACGCTGGCGTAGTCGGCGCTGACGAATGGCGACAGGTGCCACTCGCTGCCCGGTTGGGCAATGTCGTAACCGACGCGGGCGCTGAAGGCCCAGAGGCTGCCGTCGGTGTCGCCTTTTTCAGCACCTTCGCTGACGCCCAGATCAAATTTGCGCTTGAGGTTGTCGTAGTCGAGTTTGCCACCGGTCAACGCCGCGTCAGCCCACCAGCGGTTCTGCTGGTACTGGGCAAATGCAGTGGCCATGTAGCTGTTGAGTTTGTAATCCGAGTCGTTGTGACCGGCCTCCAGATTCTGCCGGTAGAAACCTCCTGCCACACCGACACGCCAGGCTTCATTCAAGCGGTAGCTGCCGCCGACGTTAAGGTTGTAACCGCTGCCATCGGCGCTGGCGCCGCTGCTTTGGCTGTCGACATCAAGATGTTGGCCGCCCGCCGAAACAATGGCGCGCCATTGACCTACCGCTTGCCAGTTCTCCCAGTCCGCCTGCCATTGATTGCGCAGTTCATCCTGATGCGCACGCACGGTGGCGTGGGCCATTTCCGGTAGCAGCGTCAGCTCCCACGGCGCGGCGAGCAGGGAATAAGCGTAATCGGAGATCAGCTTTTGCCCGGCCTCGGTCGGGTGCACGCCGTCGTTGTAGATCAGCTTGGTCGGATCGGGCGTTGCACTGTTGATCCCGTATCGCGCGTTCTCGGTGCAACCGCTGCCACTGAAGCAGGTCGCGGTCAGGTTCTGGTCGGTCGCGAGGCCAAAGCGCCCAGGATCGGCAAACACTTCCGACAACAGGACCGGAATGTTCAGCGGAATGATTTCGGCGTTGATGCCTTGCAGGCGCGTGACCAACTGGCTGTTGAACTGAGTGGCGAGCTGGCTGCTGAAAGCTTGCAGCGGTGTACCGTTGATCGCTGGCGTCAGGCCAACATCAGGCAACAGCCAGACCATCACGTATTTGGCGCCGGCGGTTTGCAGGGTTTGCACGCTGTCGGCCAGTCGATCGGCGGCGGCGTTGGCTTGCGGCAGGCTGAGAATGCGACCTTGCAGGAAGTCGTTACCGCCGCCGGAAATGTAATACAGCGCCTTCGGGTCGGCGCGGAAGCCGTTCGATGGCAGGTAACCGGCGCGGGTGCGTTCGCCGGTAGCGGATTGCGTCGTGATCGAGTCGAGGATCTGGTCGGTGCGATAACCGCCGACCGCCCAGTTGTTACCGTCCGGCTGGCCGTTTTCGGCGCGCACGGCGGAGCTGGAGGAGGCTGTCTGGTCTGGCGAAAAGCCAAGGCGTCCGCCGAGCAACTGCGTGGAATTCAATGAATACAGTTCACCGCTGCCATCTTGATACACCGGCCCGGTCCGGTTGGTGTAACGCTCGGTGGAGCCGGCCGGTCCGCCAGTGTCGGTGAAGGTGCCTGCGTCGTTGAGGCTGTCGCCAAACACAATGAAACTGGAATAAGGATTGGGTGCAGCATTGGCCTGAGCGCAGGCCAGTGCGAGCAGGCAGCCGGCCAGCGGTACAAACAACGTCTGTTTGATCATGAGCAAGTCCGTTTAGTTATTGTTGTAGGTGAACGAAACGACAGTACCAAAAACTCCCGGCGTTTTGCCATCGGTCGCGAATCCTCCCCCGGTTTTATCTGCCGCAGCCCCGGCCATATTGCACGCTCCGCCCAGCTAAGTTACTGTGCCGGAACGTATGAACGAGACCTTCCCCGTGTTGATCACCAGCAAACTTCTGGATCAAGTCATCAAGGCACACGCCCGCTGGCGTTGGCGCGCCTGAATCTTTTCTGCCGGCCCCGCCGGATCTGTATCGCTTTGCCTTCCTTGCCTGTTTGAAATGCCGCTGTGCCGACGCATCTATCTGCGTCCGACATCGTGCAGCGCCCTGCGGGCAAGTGATCTGAAGGCTGTTTTCAAATCAGAATTCAAGAGGTTCGACACGCCATGTTGCTGATGATCGACAACTACGACTCCTTTACTTACAACGTTGTGCAATACCTCGGCGAGCTGGGTGCCGAAGTCAAAGTGGTGCGCAACGATGAGCTGACCATCGCTGAAATCGAAGCCCTCAAGCCTGAGCGCATTGTGGTTTCCCCCGGTCCTTGCACGCCGACTGAAGCCGGCATCTCCATCGAAGCCATCAAACACTTCGCCGGCAAGCTGCCGATCCTCGGTGTCTGCCTTGGCCATCAGTCCATCGGCCAGGCGTTTGGCGGTGACGTGGTGCGCGCCCGCCAAGTGATGCACGGTAAGACTAGTCCGGTATTCCACGAGGACAAGGGCGTTTTCGCCGGCCTCAATCATCCGCTGACCGTCACCCGTTACCACTCGCTGATCGTCAAGCACGACACGTTGCCCGATTGCCTGGAACTGACCGCATGGACCCAGCACGATGACGGTTCGGTCGACGAAATCATGGGCCTGCGTCACAAGACCCTGAACATTGAGGGCGTACAGTTTCACCCCGAGTCGATCCTGACCGAGCAGGGCCATGAACTGTTTGCCAACTTCCTCAAACAAACCGGCGGCACGCGCTAAGGACTTCCCATGAATATCAAGACAGCCCTGAGCCGTATCGTCGATCACCTCGACCTCAGCACCGATGAAATGCGCGACGTGATGCGCGAAATCATGACCGGCCAATGCACCGACGCGCAGATCGGCGCGTTCATGATGGCCATGCGCATGAAGAGCGAGAGCATCGACGAAATCGTCGGCGCCGTGTCGGTGATGCGTGAGCTGGCCGATCAAGTTGAACTGAAAACCCTCGACGGCGTGGTCGATGTGGTCGGCACCGGCGGTGACGGCGCGAACATCTTCAACGTATCCACCGCCTCTTCGTTTGTCGTAGCGGCAGCCGGTTGCACCGTGGCCAAGCACGGCAACCGCGCGGTATCGGGCAAGAGCGGCAGCGCCGACTTGCTGGAAGCCGCCGGCATCTATCTGAACCTGACGCCGGTGCAAGTCGCGCGTTGCATCGACAACGTCGGCATCGGTTTCATGTTTGCCCAGACCCACCACAAAGCCATGAAGTACGCCGCCGGCCCGCGCCGCGATCTTGGCTTGCGTACGCTGTTCAACATGCTCGGCCCGCTTACGAATCCGGCCGGTGTGAAACATCAGGTGGTGGGCGTGTTCACTCAGGCATTGTGCCGGCCATTGGCCGAAGTCTTGCAGCGCCTGGGCAGCAAGCATGTACTGGTGGTGCATTCGAAAGACGGCCTGGACGAGTTCAGTCTTGCCGCGCCGACTTTTGTTGCCGAGTTGAAGAACAACGAAATCACCGAGTATTGGGTCGAGCCGGAAGATCTCGGCATGAAGAGCCAGAGCCTGCACGGTCTGTCGGTCGAAGGCCCGGAGGCGTCGCTGGCGCTGATCCGTGATGCTCTCGGCAAGCGCAAAACCGAAAACGGCCAGAAAGCCGCCGAAATGATTGTGCTCAATGCCGGTGCGGCGCTGTATGCCGCTGACGTGGCGAGTAGTTTGAAACAGGGTGTGGAGCTTGCGCACGACGCCCTGCACACCGGCCTCGCTCGGGAAAAACTCGAGGAGCTGGGTGCCTTTACCGCGGTATTCAAAGTGGAGAATGAGGGATGAGTGTACCGACGGTTCTGGAAAACATTCTGGCCCGCAAGGTTCAGGAAGTCGCCGAGCGTAGCGCCCGTGTGAGCCTGAGTGAGCTGGAAAGTCTGGCCAAGGCGGCCGATGCACCCCGTGGTTTTGCCCAGGCGTTGCTGGCGCAAGCCAAGAAGAAGCAGCCCGCGGTCATTGCCGAAATCAAAAAGGCCTCGCCGAGCAAAGGTGTTATCCGCGAGAACTTCATTCCGGCCGACATCGCCAAAAGCTACGAGAAGGGCGGGGCGACCTGTCTGTCCGTGCTGACCGACATCGATTACTTCCAGGGCGCCGATGCTTATCTGCAACAGGCCCGGGCCGCGTGCAAACTGCCGGTGATTCGCAAGGACTTCATGATCGATCCTTACCAGATCGTCGAAGCCCGCGCGCTGGGTGCTGACTGTGTGCTGCTGATCGTCTCCGCACTGGATGACGTGAAAATGGCCGAGCTGGCCGCTGTCGCCAAAAGCGTCGGTCTCGATGTGTTGGTCGAAGTGCACGATGGCGATGAGCTGGAGCGTGCGTTGAAAACCCTCGACACGCCGCTGGTCGGGGTCAACAACCGTAACCTGCACACCTTCGACGTCAGCCTGGAAACCACCCTCGACCTGCTGCCGCGCATTCCGCGCGATCGCCTGGTGATTACCGAGAGCGGTATTCTCAATCGTGCCGATGTCGAGTTGATGGAAATCAGCGAAGTGTATTCGTTCCTGGTGGGTGAAGCGTTCATGCGTGCGGAGAATCCGGGCACTGAACTGCAGCGACTGTTCTTCCCGGAGCGTGGCACTTCCATCAGCGGTTCGACCCTCGACTGATTCGCTCTAGACCGAGTCGAGACCATCGCGAGCAGGCTCACTCCCCCAGGGGAAATGCATTCCAATGTGGGAGCGAGCTTGCTAGCGAAGGGTCCATCGAAACCGCTAATGATTTCCATGTTGCCGGAGCCTGTTATGTCGCTGCCAACCTCCCTGACCATCGAAGCCGGTCTGCAAGCCGAACAAGACTTGCTGGCCTCGGTCTGCGCCGGCGACGCAGAATTCGGCCTTCTATTCTGGCAACCCAGCGATCGTGCGTTGGTCATGCCTCGCCGCCTCAATCGCCTCGCCGCGTTCGACCACGCCTGCGAAGTCTCAGCCGCCGCTGGCTGGCCCGTCCTGCTACGCGAAACCGGTGGCGAACCCGTCCCGCAATCAGCGGCGACGATCAACATCGCCCTGGTCTATGCGCCACCACGCAGCGAAGGCGACCTGAACCGCATCGAAACCGGCTACCACCGTCTCTGCGATCCGATCTGTCAGTTGCTGGATGAATTGGGCGGCACATCATCGTTGGGCGAAATCGATGGCGCGTTCTGCGACGGCCGCTTCAACGTCAATCTCGACGGCCGCAAAATGGTCGGCACCGCCCAGCGCTGGCGCCAGAGCCAGGGCGGCCAGCGTCCGGTCGGTCTGGTGCACGGGGCGATGCTGATGGATAACGAGCGCGAATCGATGGTCGCCGCGGTCAATCGCTTCAATGAAGTGTGCGGCCTGGAGCAACGCGTGCGGGCTGAAAGCCACATCGGCCTGCATGAGAAATTCAACGCGCCACATGCCTTGGCGCGTCTCGATGAGCTGTTTCGATTGATGCTGGCGCAGATCTACAGCGCCTGACTTTCGGGCTTAGCGCGTACCGAAGACCACCATGGTCTTGCCTTTCACATCGACCAGGTTGCGTTCCTCAAGATCCTTGAGCACGCGACCGACCATCTCCCGCGAACAACCGACAATCCGGCCGATTTCCTGACGGGTCACCTTGATCTGCATGCCGTCCGGGTGGGTCATCGCATCCGGTTGTTTGCACAGTTCCAGCAGGCAACGCGCGACTCGACCGGTTACATCGAAGAACGCCAGATCGCCGACCTTGCGCGTGGTGTTGCGCAGACGTTGTGCGATTTGTCCGCTGAGTACGTAAAGAATGTCCGGATCCTGCTGCGACAATTCGCGGAACTTGGCGTAGCTGATTTCCGCTGTTTCGCATTCAACTTTGGCCCGCACCCAGGCGCTGCGTTCCTGTTCCTGTCCCGCTTGCTCGAACAGGCCCAGTTCACCAAAGAAATCCCCGGCGTTGAGGTAAGCGATGATCATCTCCCGACCGTCGTCATCCTCGATCAGGATCGTCACAGAACCCTTGATGATGAAGTACAGCGTGTCCGAGCGATCGCCCGCACAGATGATGTTGCTCTTGGCCGCATGGCGACGGCGCTGGCAATGCATCAACAGCTTGTCGAGATTCTTGATTTTGGGTGTGGGGGTAATAGCAACCATGGTTGTATCCCGAAAAGACTGCACGGTGATGTTTGATTTTTTATGAGGCGCTGAAGGCGGTCGCTACACGGGCTGACATGGGCGCCAGCGAATTGGCGCCAGCTTAACAGACACTTCGTCGCAAATTCGAGAAATTACCTACAGCGTGGAGGCATCCTGTCCTAGGAACGTTGCTCGCTGTCCGGGCAAAGCCCTGTGCTAAGCTGGCGACCCTTTTTTTACAGTGGAGTCTGGGCGATGAAGGCACGCATCCAATGGGCTGGCGAAGCCATGTTCCTCGGCGAATCCGGTAGCGGTCATGTCGTGGTGATGGACGGTCCGCCGGACGCTGGTGGTCGTAATCTGGGTGTTCGTCCCATGGAAATGCTTCTGCTGGGTGTCGGCGGTTGCAGCAACTTCGACGTGGTCAGCATCCTGAAGAAGTCCCGTCAGGCCGTTGAAAGCTGCGAGGCCTTTCTCGAGGCCGAGCGCGCGACCGAAGATCCGAAGGTGTTCACCAAGATTCACATGCATTTCGTGGTCAAGGGCCGTGGCTTGAAAGAAGCCCAGGTCAAGCGCGCCATCGAACTATCCGCCGAAAAGTACTGCTCCGCTTCGATCATGCTTGGCGCGGCTGGCGTGGCGATCACTCACGACTACGAAATCGTCGAACTCGGTTGAACCGACATTCAACTATCATAAAAGCAGTGCAGACTCTGGCGATCCCCCGCTGACGTCTGCATAATGCGCCACTTTTTTCAGGGCAGTGATCGGTCAGCCGACGGATCAGCCGCCTGAACAGATAACCAAAATCGCCATCGCGAAGAGGTGTTAACCGTCCTACGCAGGTGCGTTGTTCGCACTTGACGGGCATGCTTGATCACGCGGCCGGGCCGCATACATAGAGAGTTTTTAACGGTGAAAAGCAAACTCAAGCTCCACGGGTTCAATAACCTGACAAAGACCTTGAGCTTCAACATCTATGACATCTGCTACGCGGAAACCCCGCAAGACCAGCAGGCTTACGTTGAGTACATCAATCAAGAGTACAACGCGAAACGCCTGACGCAGATTCTCACAGAAGTTGTCGAGATCATTGGTGCCAACATCCTGAACATTGCCAGTCAGGACTATGAACCTCAGGGCGCCAGCGTCACGATTCTGATTTCTGAAGAGCCGGTAACCCCGACTGAAAGCCAGATTGAAGAGTCGCCGGGCCCGTTGCCCGAAATTATCCTGGCCCACCTCGACAAGAGTCACATCACGGTGCACACCTACCCGGAAATTCATCCGGACGACGGTATTGCAACTTTCCGTGTGGACATCGACGTGTCGACTTGTGGTGTCATTTCACCGCTTAAAGCGCTCAATTTCCTCATTCACCAGTTCGATTCGGACATAGTGACTGTGGATTATCGTGTGCGCGGCTTCACCCGTGACGTTGAAGGCAACAAGCACTTCATCGACCACGAGATCAACTCGATCCAGAACTACCTCTCTGAAGACACCCGCGACGCGTACCAGATGACCGACGTGAACGTGTATCAGGAAAACCTGTTCCACACCAAAATGCTGCTGAAGAACTTCGAACTGGACAACTACCTGTTCGGCGACGCCACCAGCAATCTGTCCCTCGAGCAGCGTGCTCAGGTGACCGATCGGGTGAAACACGAAATGCTCGAAATCTTCTACGCGCGCAACATGCCGACTTAAGATTCCCGGGCACAAAAAAAAGGCGACTGTCTCAGGACAGTCGCCTTTTTTATTGCTGGAACAAAGCACCCTGTGGGAGCGAGCCTGCTCGCGATAAGGCCTTCAGCACCCACACAGATCTCAGATCCGATAAGTACTCTTGGTCATCACCTTCGCCAGAATACTCATCCCGAACTTCACCGGCGCCGGAAACCGAAAACCCCCAGCCTCCAGCGCACTTTCCGCATGATGTTCTTCATCTATGCGCATCTGCTCCAGAATCGCCCGGGATTTCTCGTCCTCAGCCGGCAACTGCTCCAGGTGTTCGTTCAAGTGCTTGCACACCTGATGCTCGGTCGCCGCGACGAATCCAAGGCTGACCTTGTCGCTGATCAACCCGGCCACCGCACCAATACCGAACGACATCCCGTAAAACAGCGGATTTAAAACGCTGGTATGGCTGCCCAACTGATGAATACGTTGTTCGCACCAGACCAGATGATCAATCTCTTCTTCGGCGGCGTGCTCCATGGCCTCGCGCACCTGAGGCAGCTTGGCGGTCAGCGCCTGTCCCTGATAGAGCGCCTGGGCGCAGACTTCACCGGTATGGTTGATGCGCATCAGGCCGGCAACGTGGCGGGTGTCTTCGTCGCTCATTTGCGTGTCCGGCTGCAAAATCGCCGGCGACGGACGGTACGGTTGGCCACTGAAGGGCAGCAGGGTACGCATTGCGGCATCGGCTTGCAGCAGAAGACGGTCAATTGGCGAGTAGTGACGTTGGGTAGTCATGCTGACCTCCGGGAAGAATCTCGACGGCCAGTTTAACCGAATCGGCCGGGGAAGGTTTGCGCTGGGTCATTTGCTGCGCGGTCATGCTTTTTTGTGGGAGCGATGCTGCTCGCGAAGGCGTGGTGTCAGGCACTGGTATATTGAACGTGCCGACGTCTTCGCGAGCAGGCTCGCTCCCGCAGGGGGCTTTTTAGCCCGGTGGCCAGTTCATCTGACGCTGACCGAGTACGTGCATATGAATGTGGTAGACGGTCTGCCCACCTTTCTCATTGCAGTTCATCACTACGCGGAAACCTTCTTCGCAACCCAGTTCCAGTGCCAGACGCTGCGCAGTGAACAGGATGTGCCCGGCCAATGCCTTGTCATCTTCGGTCAGGTCATTGAGGGTGCGCACCGGTTTTTTCGGGATCACCAGGAAATGCACCGGTGCCTGAGGGGCGATGTCATGGAAGGCCAAAACCTGGTCGTCTTCGTAAATGATCTTGGCCGGGATTTCCCGGTTGATGATCTTGGTGAACAGAGTATCCACTGCTGTTTTCTCCGCTGTTTGGGCTGAATCGAGTGTACCGCGTTGAATCCGGTTTCTTCAGCGCGGGCAGTAAGCTTTATTGACCATACCGACGATGGTGCGATTGAGCCAGCGCGAGCCCAGTCGCGGCAAGAACGCGAACCAGCGGTTGCGTCGTCCGGGAATGATGATTGCGCGGTTCTTGTCGAGGGCGCGTACGGTGTATAGCGCGACTTCCTCCGGGCTCATCATTAACTTGCTGTCTTTGAGTTTGTCGCTGTTCAGCTGCGCCGTGCGGAAAAATGCCGTGCGTGTCGGGCCGGGGCAGAGTACCGAGACCTTCACCGCACTTTGTTTCAGTTCAACCCGCAAGGCTTCGGAGAAGTGCAGCACATACGCCTTGCTGGCGTAGTAAGTGCTCATCCAAGGGCCGGGATTGAAGGCGGCCACCGAGGCGACATTGAGAATCTGCCCGCCACCCTGCAGCGCCATGCTGTTGCCGATGGCGTGGCAGAGACGGGTGAGGGCGAGGATGTTCACTTCGATCAGATCCTGCTCGGTCATCCAGTCCTGTGCGAGAAACGGGCCGCAGGTGCCGATGCCGGCGCAATTGACGAGCAAGTCGATCTGTCGGTCACCTTCTTCCAGTTCCAGCAGGAAGCCGGACAGACGCAATGGCTCGCCCAGATCGCAGGCGCGGAACAGTACCTCGACGCCAAAACGCTGGGTCAATTCGATCGCAATGCTTTCGAGCTGATCACGCTGTCGGGCCACCAGAATCAGGCTGCGGCCACGCCGGGCCAGTGCTTCGGCCATCGCCAGGCCGATGCCGCTGGAGGCGCCGGTGATCAGTGCGTAACGGGTCATGCAATTCTCCATCGCAACAGCTCCGCGCCGGCGACGCGGGTGTCACGGCGGGGAGCGCTGTTCATTCTTTCGCAGAGTCTACAGGGGCCTGCGCCGCTTCGGCTGCCTCGTCGGCGGAATCCGCAGGCGTTTCGACCTCTACTTCGACTTCATCAGTGGTCACCGAGCCACTTTCGTAGCTGCTTTCCAGATTGCTTTCATATTCCTGCTGGATGGCTGAGATGCCGCCGAGCATTCCACCGACAAAAATCAGTGCGAAGAACACGATCCACAGTGAGCACAGCACTTTCACGGCGGTGCTGTTTGGCGGCGGGGGAGGGCCGTAGCGATTGGCGCCGGTGTTGCCCGGTACGACCATGATCACCAGCGGGAAGAAGCTGCCCACGAACGGTACAAGGTTCAATAGCCAGAGCCAGCCCGACCAGCCGATATCGTGCAGGCGCTGGACGCTGAACAGAATGCTGACGATCAGGAAGGCGATAAACAGGAAGAACGCGAAGATTCCGCCGATGATCAGGCCGGTGGTGGAATCGCCGCTGACCAGGCCAAGCGCCAACAGGGCGAATACCCCGATAATGGGCAGCGTGACCAGGCTCAGTACCATCGTCCATGCAAGAAAACGCAGGCGACCTATGCGGCCTTCGACGCTGAACGGCTTGAGCGTGGCGAACGCCGGAAGATGTTCCCCCACATTGGCGCGAGGCGGTGCATACGGGGAGTCCGGTTCTGCCACCACAGTGGAGTGTTCCTGGACGTCCGATAGATTCAGTTCGATTGCCGTCTCTGCTTCAATGCGTGCATCAATCCCGGTTTTGCTCAGAGCTTGTAGATAAGCCTGTGCATCGTTGTGGGACAGGTCGCGTTTGAGTGCTACGGCGCGGCCATTGAACAGGCGTTCGATGGCCGCCACTTCACTTTTGAAAAGATCAGCCAGATTGAGCTTGGCCGTAGTGATATCGACACCGGGCTGCAAAGCACCGTCGAATACGATCTTGTAACGGGGTTCGCTCATGGCCGAGGCATCCTTGTCGCGAATGGTTTGAAAGGTCGTCAGTGTAAGGCCAGTCTTGAGTCGACTTGCCCGGTTTTTTTATTCGCGCGGCCAGCGTTTTGGCAATTGTGCTGCGTGTTCCTGGGCTTGCCGGTATTCAGCGTCCAGCCGTGCGATCAATTGATCCACGCTCGGCAGGTCATCGATCTGTCCGACGCCTTGTCCGGCCGACCACACAGTCTTCCAGGCTTTGGCTTCATCATTGATTGGCTTGAGCTTGTCACCGAAATTCACTTCGCCTTTGCCTTGCAGAGCGGCCATGTCGAAACCGGCCGCTTCCAGGCTCTGCCGCATAAAGCTCGCCGGCACTCCCGAGACCGCTGGAGTATGGATGATGTCGGACGCCTTGGCTGTCAGCAGCATCTCCTTGTAGGCGTCGGGCGCATGACTTTCCGTGGTGCCGATAAATCGCGTACCGAAGTAGGCCAGATCCGCGCCGAGCAGCTGTGCGGCGAGAATCTCATGCCCGTGGTTAAGACATCCTGCAAGCAGCAGGGTTTTATCGAAGAACTGACGGATCTCGGCGATCAGCGCAAACGGACTCCAGGTCCCGGCATGGCCCCCGGCGCCGGCCGCCACAGCAATCAATCCGTCGACGCCGGCCTCGGCCGCTTTCTCGGCATGTCGGCGAGTGGTGACGTCATGGAAGACCAGGCCGCCATAACTGTGTACCGCGTCGACCAACTCCTTCACCGCGCCGAGGCTGGTGATGACGATCGGCACTTTGTGTTCGACGCAGATGTTCAGGTCTGCCTGCAAGCGCGGGTTGCTGTTGTGCACGATCAGGTTCACCGCGTACGGCGCCGGGTTGTCCAGTGTCGCCAGGCCCGCTTCGATCTGTTCCAGCCAGGCTTTGAATCCGCTGCTTTCGCGTTGGTTCAGCGCAGGAAAACTCCCGACCACGCCATTACGGCAGCAGGCGAGCACCAGCTCAGGGTTGGAAATCAGAAACATCGGCGCCGCCACTACAGGCAAACGCAGACGTTGTTCGAGCAAAGCGGGCAGCGACATTATGAACACCCCAAGGATCTGTACTTGTTGAAGTTAGAACGGCTTGACCACGACCAGAATTACGATAGCCAGCAATATCAGAACCGGCACTTCATTGAACCAGCGATAAAAGACATGGCTGCGGGTGTTCTCGCCACGGGCGAAACGTTTTACCTGCGCACCGCACATGTGGTGGTAGCCGATCAGCAAGACGACCAGGGTCAATTTGGCGTGAATCCAGCCGCCCATGCTGAAGATGCTCGGGTTGAGGTAAATCAGCCAGCCGCCGAAGATCAGCGTCGCAATCATCGCCGGGCCCATGATGCCGCGATACAGCTTGCGCTCCATGACACTGAAGCGCTCTTTGCTGATCGTGTCTTCGCTTTGCGCGTGATACACGAACAGACGCGGCAAGTAGAACAGCCCGGCAAACCAGCAAACGATGCTGACAATGTGAAAAGCTTTGATCCATAGATAGAGCATTTTTAGTTATTCCAGGTTCACGGTAAGCCGGATAGTAGAGGCTTGAGCGTCCGCACGTCACCTTGACGGTTGTCGCAGGGCCGCGCGGCCCCTATTATCGACGGCTTTCCAGTGGGTTCTTTGAGGGCAGGTTATGGTCAAGGTCGGTATCGTCGGCGGCACGGGTTACACCGGTGTCGAACTGCTGCGTCTGTTGGCGCAGCATCCGCAGGCAGAAGTGGTAGTGATCACTTCCCGATCCGAGGCCGGTCTGGCCGTGGCTGACATGTACCCGAACCTGCGCGGACACTACGACGGCCTGGCCTTCAGCGTCCCAGACATCAAGACCCTCGGCGCTTGCGACGTAGTGTTCTTCGCCACTCCGCACGGTGTGGCTCATGCGTTGGCCGGTGAATTGCTGGCAGCGGGCACCAAGGTCATCGACCTGTCGGCTGACTTCCGTCTGCAAGACGCTGAAGAGTGGGCCAAGTGGTACGGTCAGCCGCACGGCGCGCCTGAGTTGCTGGACGAAGCGGTTTACGGTCTGCCGGAAGTCAATCGCGAGCAGATCAAGAAGGCCCGCCTGATCGCGGTGCCGGGTTGCTACCCAACCGCTACGCAGCTGGGCTTTCTGCCGTTGCTCGAGGCTGGTCTGGCGGATACTTCGCGCTTGATCGCCGACTGCAAATCCGGCGTCAGCGGTGCTGGTCGCGGTGCGGCTGTCGGCTCGCTGTACTCCGAAACGTCAGAAAGCATGAAGGCCTATGCGGTGAAAGGTCACCGTCACCTGCCGGAAATTCGCCAGGGTCTGCGTCGCGCAGCGGGCAAGGATGTCGGTCTGACCTTCGTACCGCACCTGACTCCGATGATCCGTGGCATTCACTCGACGCTCTACGCGACCGTGGTTGATCGCTCGGTGGATCTGCAGGCGTTGTTTGAAAAGCGCTATGCCAACGAACCGTTCGTCGATGTGATGCCGGCCGGCAGCCATCCGGAAACCCGTAGCGTGCGCGGTGCCAACGTTTGCCGTATCGCCGTTCATCGTCCGCAGGATGGCGATCTGGTGGTGGTGCTGTCGGTGATCGACAACCTGGTCAAAGGTGCGTCGGGTCAAGCGGTGCAGAACATGAACATCCTGTTCGGGCTGGACGAGCGTTTCGGTCTGTCCCACGCCGGTATGCTGCCGTAACACTTTAAGCAGCACAGCCAAAAGGCCCGTTAAGCGGGCCTTTTTGCATTCTGAACAGTTCGTCGGGTTTATTGATATACCGTAACAATAGTTGACCGATTTTCTCGGACAAGCGGATAATGCGCGTCATCACGCATTATGGCGGCGTAACGCCGGGAGATAGTCAGCATGAGCGTCGAATCCTTCACCCCCACGGCTTTGCAATTCACCCACGGTGCCGCGCACAAGGTGAAGAGCCTGGTCGATGAAGAGGGGAATGATCGCTTGAAGCTGCGCGTATTCGTTACGGGCGGCGGTTGTTCAGGGTTTCAGTACGGTTTCACCTTCGATGAAGATGTGGCCGAGGACGACACCATCGTCGAGCGCGAAGGCGTGAGTCTGGTGGTGGATCCGATGAGCTTCCAGTACCTGGCCGGTGCTGAAGTGGACTACCAGGAAGGTCTGGAAGGTTCGCGCTTCGTGATCAAGAACCCTAACGCCACCACGACGTGTGGTTGCGGGTCTTCGTTCTCGATCTGATTGCTCCTCGCTCCAGATAACAAAACGCCGCAGAGCCTCACGGTTCTGCGGCGTTTTGCTGTGCTTAATCTTTAAGCGGGGTAGATAGCGCCAAGTATCCGCAGCCCGCGTGCGCCGGTGACGCTTGGGCGGTTGGCGGCGATGCCTTCTAGGCAGCAATGGGCCAGCCAGGCGAAGGCCATGGCTTCGACCCAGTCGGGGTCAACGCCGTGAGTGGCAGTGCTGGTGACTTTGGTGGTCGGCAGCAGCTCGGCCAGACGCTTCATCAGCGTGGCGTTGTGCGCCCCGCCGCCACAGACCAACAGTTCCTGAGTATCGGTTTGAGCGTTTTGCAAAGATTCAGTGATCGTCAACGCGGTCAGCTCAAGCAACGTCGCTTGCACGTTCTCGGCAGCAAAGGCTGGCAGGTGCGAGAGATGTTGTTCCAGCCAGGGCAGGTTGAACACTTCTCGGCCGGTACTTTTCGGCCCCTTGGTGACGAAGAACGGATCGCTGAGGAGTGCGTTTAGCAGTGTCGGCTCGACTGTACCTGTTTTAGCCCAGTCGCCATTGCGATCATAGTTTTCGCCGCGCTGCTGGTGAATCCAGGCGTCCATCAGCACATTCCCGGGGCCGCAGTCGAAACCGGCTACAGGTTTGGTCGGCTCAATCAGACTCAGATTGCTGAAACCGCCGACATTCAAGACGGCCTGGTTACCGGTACGCTCTTCAAATAACGCTTCATGAAATGCAGGTACCAGCGGAGCGCCTTGGCCACCGGCCGCCACATCACGACTGCGGAAATCGCTGACTACGGTGATACCGGTCAGTTCGGTCAGCAGAGCGGGGTTGCCGATCTGCACGGTGAAACCGCGTGCAGGCTCATGGCGAATGGTCTGGCCGTGGCTGCCTATCGCCCGAATGTCCTGCGGCTTGAGTCGCTGCTGATCGAGGAGGGTATGAATGCCCTGCGCAGCGAGTGTCACCCAGTTCTGCTGGGCAATCGCCGAGCGGGCGATTTCGTCAGGGCCGCTGGCGCATAAGCCAAGCAGCTCGGTGCGCAGGGATTCAGGCATGGGAATGTAATGCGTGGCGACCAGTTTGATCGCCGAGGTCTGTTCGATCAGGGCAATGTCCAGACCGTCGAGGCTGGTTCCGGACATCACGCCAATATACAGGGCCATGACTTAGCGCTTGCTCGAAGCCAGCATGGTGGCTTTCTCTTGATCCATGCGCGCCATCAGCGGCTGGCTCTGTGCAAGGAAGCGAGCGCGTTCGGCTTTGGCAATTGGATCAGCCATTGGCAGCTTCTGTCCCAGCGGATCGACGTGAACGCCGTTGACCTGGAACTCATAGTGCAAGTGCGGGCCGGTCGAGAGGCCGGTGGTGCCGATGTAGCCGATGACTTGGCCTTGCTTAACGGAACCGCCAGTCTTCACGCCTTTGGCGAAGCCTTGCATGTGGCCGTACAGCGTGCGGTAAGTGTTGCCGTGCTGGATGATCACCGTGTTGCCGTAGCCACCACGACGTCCGGCCAGCAACACTTTACCGTCACCCGCAGCCTTGATTGGCGTACCGCGTGGCGCAGCGTAATCCACGCCTTTGTGGGCGCGGATCTTGTTGAGAATCGGGTGTTTGCGGCCCATTGAGAACTTCGAGCTGATGCGGGCGAAATCCACCGGAGTACGGATGAACGCCTTGCGCATGCTGTTGCCGTCAGCGGTGTAGTAGCTGCTGTTGCCTTGCTTGTTGGTGTAGCGCACGGCGGTGTAGGTCTTGCCGCGGTTAGTGAAGCGAGCGGACAGGATAGGTCCGGTGCCGACGGCTTTGCCGTTGACCACTTTCTGCTCGTAGATCACATCGAATTCGTCACCCTGGCGGATGTCTTGAGCGAAATCGACGTCGTAGCCAAAGACGCTGGCCATATCCATGGTCAGACTATGGGAGAGACCGGCACGGGCTGCTGATTGTGAGAGCGAGCTATTGATTACGCCATGGACGTAAGCAGTTCGAACGGTTGGTTTTGCGGTAACCCGGTTGAAGGCATAACCCTTGTCATTCTTGGTCAGGGTAATGGTTTCGACGTCGCTGACCTTGCTGTGCAAACTGGTCAGTTGGCCTTCAGGATTCAATTCGAATTCGAGTTTCTGGCCATGCTTGAGTTGGCTGAACTGTTTGGCTTGTTTGTCGCTGGCCAGGACTTCGTGAACGGAGGCAGCCGGCAGGCCGACCTTTTCGAACAGGGTCGACAGGGTATCGCCCTTGGCAACGATGACTTCGCGATGGCCAGGCGCTTTTGGCTTTTCGGCGGCTGGCGTAGGTGCAGCCTCTGCGGTTTGCGGGGTGTTTTCGCTACTGTTTTCGATTTGAGCAAATGGCGAAGCTACTGGCTCATTTGTGGCTTGAGCTGCGTCAGCAGCGTCTTGATCTTGTGTCAGTTGTTCGGCAGGACTTTCCAGTTCAAGGCTCAGGGTCGTCTTTTTGGCTTCAACATCACTGGAAGGGAATACCAGGAGTGCCAGGCTGAGAAGGGCGGCGATTCCACTTGCGGCGAGCAGGTGGGTCTTCGGGTAAAGCGGAGGCGCTTTAGACGGTTCTGTGGTCATAAGTAATTTTGACTTTGAAAAAAGATGAATTGGAAAAGATGAATGACATGATGAAGATGAAATAACTGTATAAAATATAACCAAATCATCTCTGAAGCAAGTCTGCAGACGCCGCGTTTGTGGATTGGTGTCCGTGCGCCGGGCAAAACTTGTAATTGGTGCACGATCTTGTATGGTTGGTTCCCTTTGAATCTGAGCCTTGCGGGTCTGTTATGAAGTCGGTTGAAGAGCAGCTAGCGCTGATTAAACGTGGTGCGGAAGAACTATTGGTCGAGTCCGAGCTGATCGAGAAGCTCAAGCGCGGCCAACCGCTGCGTATCAAGGCTGGTTTCGATCCGACCGCTCCGGATCTGCATTTGGGCCACACGGTGCTTATTAATAAGCTGCGCCAGTTCCAGGAGCTGGGGCATCAAGTTATCTTCCTTATAGGTGACTTCACCGGAATGATCGGTGATCCGAGCGGCAAGAGTGCTACGCGTCCTCCGTTGACTCGTGAGCAGGTTCTGGAAAACGCCGAGACTTACAAGACGCAGGTGTTCAAGATTCTTGATCCGGCGAAAACCGAAGTTGCGTTCAACTCCACCTGGATGGACAAGATGGGGCCGGCGGACTTCATCCGCCTGACCTCTCAGTACACCGTGGCGCGCATGCTTGAGCGTGACGACTTCGATAAGCGCTACACCACCAATCAGCCAATCGCTATTCACGAGTTCCTCTATCCGCTGGTGCAGGGATACGATTCGGTTGCGCTGCGGGCGGATGTCGAGCTGGGTGGTACCGATCAGAAATTCAACTTGCTGATGGGGCGTGAGTTGCAGCGTGGTTACGGTCAAGAGGCTCAATGCATTTTGACCATGCCGCTGCTCGAAGGTCTGGATGGCGTGAAGAAGATGTCCAAATCCTTGGGCAACTACGTCGGTATCCAGGAGGCGCCGGGCGTCATGTATAGCAAGCTGGTTTCGATTCCGGATGCATTGATGTGGCGTTATTTTGAGCTGCTCAGCTTCCGCTCGATGGATGAGATCAATGCGCTGCGTGCTGATGTAGAAGCCGGTGCCAATCCGCGTGATGTCAAAATCAAACTGGCGGAAGAGATCGTCGCGCGTTTCCATGGTGAAGAGGCTGCGGCTAATGCTCATCGTGCAGCGGGCAATCGCATGAAGGATGGCGAGCTGCCGGATGATCTGCCAGAGATCGAGTTGGTATCTACTGAAGATATGCCGATCGCTGCTGTTCTTAATAAGGCGGGGTTGGTCAAGAACTCGGCGGCAGCGCGTGATCTGTTGGCGTCTGGTGGTGTGCGCGTCGATGGTGCAGTCGTTGATCGCTCCTTTATATATGTACTGGGCGCGACTCACGTTTGCCAGGCTGGCAAGAAGGCGTTTGCGCGTATCACTCTGAAATCTGAGTGATTGCTGAAAATAAGTGTTGACGGCGAATTTCAGATGTCTATAATTCGCCCCACTTCCGGCGCAGTCGAAACGGAAAACTCCTTGAGATTCAATGGGTTATGTAGGTTTCGGCGGCAGGTTGCTTCAGTTCATCGAAGCCAGAAGGAAGTTGAAAAAAGA